>JANNZM010000049.1:0-42840 GCA_031410595.1 Actinomycetes bacterium
TTGCCGCTGCGAGAACGGCAGGATCGGTTCGCCTTCGACCAGTTCTGGGAGGCAGACGCCGAGGGCTTCATCGAACACTTTCGCGTCGTCACCCGACACTTGCCCATCAAGCTTGAAACGACCATCCATCAGCGGTGAGAAGTGCAGATGATCGGTCTCGGGTTCCGGATCAGTCCCATTGTCGGCGTCAACCATGGCTTTGGCGCGTGCGGCCCATTCCTTCATCACGCGACCGGTCTGATCCACGGTGCATTCCGCGAGGAGCGGCACCATATCGCGCTCGGCATCGGCGAACAGGTCGATCGTTTTATCGTTCACGTTCGCTGCGATAAACGAAGCTTGAGAAGCGGCCAAGACACCGGACGCGAATGCTGCTTCGGTGATTGGGAGGGAACGCAGTTGGCGCATGAGTTGGATCATCCGAGCCGCGTCACTGGGTGAGCGGCGGGTTTCGTGGCAGAGCCAGCTGTTCAACGATTTGTAACCGTCGATACCCCACCCGGCGTTCTGATCGAACATCGACAGGTCCCGAACAATCGAGGCCAAACAACGATCAAACAGTGCCAGATTCGCTCGTAACCCGCGGGCGGACGGGTCCGAGGTGACGGCCCCGGTTTGGTGGGTGCTGGTGTCCGCCGACATACGAACTATTGTACCCAACATGAGATAGGAATACTATACGCATGACTACGTTTCTTTGTTAAGAAAATTCTGTTGACCAGGCTGTATAGCCTTCTGGCGGGAGCGACCTGTCATGCTGGACCGCTGGGTATTCGGACTTCACCGGCCAGGAGAACTCCACACAGAACTCGGCCTCAGAAACAGCATGAATCACGTATACCAGCCGTCGACATCCCGACCCCGCCGCGCACGCACAACAACAGGAACGGGCCGAAGAAAGGGGCAACGAGCCGTCACCAACTCACAAACCTGTTTCCGCACCCTGCTAATGGCGTGTCAGGCCACGTTTGCCGCGCCGCCTACCGGCACGTGAGGACGCATCGCAATTCACTTCATGTACTTGTTGAGCAGCTCACGCGCCTGTTCCGCTCCGGAGCCGTTGAGCTGCGCCCGATGTGCCATGTCGTTGCGCAGCTCGTACAACCGATCGAACAGATCACAGTCGGCTGGGTCTGCCTGTGCGAGTTACTTGAGCCGTCTAGCAAGTCCGACCCGCTTCCCTCTCGGCTGCCAGGCGGGCGCGCTGGTACGAGCGTTGGTGTTCGAGCGCCGTAAACGCTGACAGGAACTGGAGCGACGGTGCGAGTCCCCATTGCAGCGACTGGCCCAGCGAAACCAACGCTTGCGAGAGGCGCGGGTCCGAGGACGCAAGGTTCAGAACGTCGGTCAGCCGAGTCGCCGCCTGCGGTCGCAGCGGCATGCTCGCAAACGTGGTGGCCGAAGCCTGACGTGCGAACCGGAAATGCGGGGCACCATCCGTGCGGACGTGCCAACACCCCGTGCTTGCGCTCGAGATGTACGTCGGCCGGCCGGCTGCGAGCATTACCGCTCTGGCGACATAGTGGTGCAACGGTGCGGCACGCGCACTGCTCAGTTCATTGCGACTCGACATCGAGTTCGAGTTCTTAACCTCGATCGATGCGCCAAGCTCGTCGTGCAGGGTGCTCGCCGGGTCCGAAGTACGGATGTCATCGCCGTCGACATCGAGAACGAGCCAGGCAGTGTTGCCGAATCGGCCGGATCGGTCCAACCGAATTTCCTCCCGCTACTCATTGAGGGTCTCGTTACTTCCCAGCGTGCCGCCGAGCATTCTGTTCGCGATCGCCGTGCGAATGTCGAACTCGGCAAAGACCTGCTCGTCGCAGGTAATCTCTGCGTGGACGGTGAGGCCGTCAAGCCCTAACTCTTGCAGCCATCGACCGTATCCGTCATCGATCGATCCGATCGGAACCGAATCGAACAGGGTCCACGGGTCAGCGTCGATTGCCTGAATTCCGAGCAAGTGATACCACCGTCCGACGACGAAAGCGCATGCAGGCAAGTCTGACTCAGGGCATGGTGGCTTGTCGACGCCGGACCTGCAGAAACGGCAGCGAGCCCGGACCACGACACTTCGCGATCGACACTCACCGACCCTTCTCAGGCGACGACTACCAGCAGTTCGGAGAACGGCCCGCGTCCCGTATCGCCGGATCTGCGGCGAACGCATTGCGGCGAACGCTGACTGACACGGCACTAGAGCTTTTGTTTCATCCAGGCGGCGGAGTTGTGGAAGTTGGCAATCGCGGTGCCGGGCGGGTTGATGTCGTCGCAGGCGGCGGCCATCTCAGGCGACAGATGCATGTCGGCCACGGGCAGCATGTGCTGCAACTGCTCGACGGATTTCGGTCCGATCAAAGGCGCGACCACACCCGGTTGATCTTTCACCCAGCAGATCGCCAGTTGCGCGGCGTCGAACCCGGCCTCACGCGCCATGCGCACGAACCGGTTGCCCGCCAGCACCGCTGCTTCACTCACTCGCTCGGCGTAGATGCCGCCCCGCACGGCCGCACGCGACCCATCAACACGAGTGTCGTCATCGGCGTATCGACCACCCAGAATCCCCATAGCGAGCGGCGACCACGGCAAGAGACCGACGCCGTGAGTCAGCGCCATCGGGACCGTTTCGTTTTCGATGCGGCGGTCAAGCAAGTTGTATGGCGGTTGCTCGCTGACCACGCGCTCGAAACCCTTCAACTCAGCGGTGAGTATCGCTTCCATGACTCGCCACGCCGGCGACGTGGACGTGCCGATGTAACGGACTTTGCCTTGACGAACGAGGTCCGTCAGTGCCGACAACGTTTCGTCGATCGGGGTGAGGAAGTCGTGGCGATGCAGTTGGTACAGATCGATGTGATCGGTGCGAAGGCGTCGCAGTGAGTCTTCGCAGGCCTGCATGAGATGGATACGCGACGTGCCGCGATCGTTCGCGCCGGCGGCCGCGGTCGGAAAGAAAGCCTTCGTCGCAATGAAGGCTTCCGCTCGTCGAACACCCTGCGAAAGCGCCTTGCCGATAACCCGTTCGGCCTCGCCGGCCGCATAACTGTTGGACGTGTCGATGAGGTTGACGCCGCCATCGAGCGCAGCAAGGATCATGCGGATCGACTCGTCCTCGGGAGTCGGATTCAGAATGTTGTCGGTGCCGAGCGCCAGCACCGACACCAATGCGCCGCTGCGACCGAGCCGTCGGTATTCCACGAGCGCTATACCGCCATTCCAAGAACCGTCATGGGCGCCATCCTGTCATGACTGAGGGACGACTCGGTTTGGCAACATCGCTACGCTACGGTAGCGTAGTTGTATGCCGAACGAACCCGATGAATCTCTGGATCCCCGAACGATTCGTTCTCGCAAGGCCGTCCTCGACTCCACGGTCGCCCTCATGGTGCTGCGCGGCATCCACGCATTGAACATCGACGGCATTGCCGAGCACTCGGGCGTGGCAAAGACCACCATTTATCGACACTGGTCGAGCCGTGAAGCCATCATCCTCGACGCATTGTCCAGCCTGATCGCGCCCGAGATACAGGTCCCCACCGGCACTCCGGTCGAGCAGATCCACCATCTTGCCTGGCGGTTCGCCGAGAAGATTGGAACGCCGCCGTGGTCGGTGTTGTTTCCCGACCTCATCGCACTTGCCGGGCGCAGCGAACGCATGCGCGGTGTGTACGAAGACTTCATGAGACTTCGCCGGCAACCTGTCGCCGAGGTCATTGCCCGTGCGATCACCGCCGACAACATCGATGCCGATGCCGACGTTGTTGCGCTCATGATCCTCGGCGCCATCACCTACCGCCAACTCGTACTGCTCGCCCCTCCCGCTGAGGCTTTTGTCCGCCAGGTCGTCTCCGCAGCGTTGCACCAACGCATCACGACCACCTCCCCCCGATAGGAACTCATGGAACTCAAACGCGTGCCCTACAAATGGATCGTTGCGGCGATCTTTGTGACCGGACTGTTCATGGACATCATGGACACCACCATCATCAACGTTGCCATCCCGTCGTTGGTCAAAGACCTGCATACCACTGCGTCAACGGTGGAGTGGGTCGTGCTCGGCTACCTCCTCTCGCTCGCAGTGTGGATTCCCGCGTCGGGTTGGGTCGGCGATCGCATCGGCACGAAGAAGACCTTTCTCTTCGCGCTGTTCGCCTTCACCGCAGCATCGGCGCTCTGCGGTTTGTCGCAGAGCGTCGGGCAGCTCATCGCATTCCGCATCCTGCAGGGTGTCGGTGGCGGCATGCTCACCCCGGTAGGCACCGCCATGTTGTTCCGGGCATTTCCTCCGGCAGAGCGAGCCAAGGCGAGCGCCGTGCTTTTGGTCCCTGCGGTGTTAGCTCCGGCACTCGGCCCGGTCATTGGTGGTTGGCTGGTGACTGACGTGTCGTGGCGGCTGATCTTCTTCGTCAACCTGCCGGTGGGCGTGGCCGGGTTCATCTTCGGTGCGCTGTTCCTGAAAGAACACAAGGAGCCAACGGCGGGGCGCTTCGACCTTCCCGGTTTCGTTCTGTCCGGCGGCGGTCTTGCCCTTTCCCTGTACGCCCTCTCGCAGGGACCGAGCGCCGGATGGGGCTCGGCATCCGTGTTGTGGCCCGGCATCGTCGGCGTCGCCATGTTCGTCGCACTCGTCATCGTGGAACTCAGGACCGACCAGCCAATGCTCGACCTGCGACTGTTTCGCGAGCGAATGTTTCGCAACGCCAACATCGTCATGATCCTGGCGGTAGCGGGGCTGATCGGGGTGCTGTTCCTACTTCCCCAGTTTCTGCAGGACCTGCGCGGCCTCAGTGCCCTGCAATCCGGCCTCACTACATTCCCCCAGGCCATCGGCATGATGATCGCCATTCGATTCGTGGCCAAGCTCTACCCCAAGGTAGGTCCCCGCCGCATCGTGATCGTCGGCCTGTTGGCCGTCGCGGCAACGACAAGCTGCTTCCTCTTCGTCGACCTACATACCAGCCTGTGGCTGATCCGAGGAATCATGCTGCTGCGCGGTATTGCTATGTCGGCTGCGTTCATTCCAATGCAGGCCGCCACCTACACCAACATCAGTCGGGCCGATACTGGACGGGCATCGGCGCTTTACTCCACGCAACGTCAAGTCGGAGCAGCATTCGGCGTGGCCATCCTGGCCACAGTCTGGATCAGCCGCACCAAATCCCTCGTCGGACGAGCGAGCGGCAACTCTGCCATGATCGCCGCAAAAGTCGCCGGATTCCACGACGCGTTCCTAGCCGCCGCCCTGTTCGCCCTGATCGCTGCAGGCGCGGCGCTGATGATCCGTGACAGTGACGCCGCGGCCAGCCTGCCGACCCATTTTGGCAAGCTGGAAACGACAGAAGCAACGGAAGTGCTGTCAGTCGTTGGCGGGGACTAACGAGCTCCGTACCCCGCATCTACACTGACGAGCGCTCCGGTCATGTAGCTCGCCGCGTCCGAAGCTAGAAACGAGACGACGCGGGCGATCTCGATCGGTTCGGCCAGGCGACCCATCGGCACCGTGGCCGCGATGCGATCGAGCATCTCATCGGTGACCGGTTCGGCCCGCTCCGACTGCAACATCGGCGTACGCACCTCACCCGGGCATACCCCATTCACCCGGATGCCGTCGGCTGCATGATCCATGGCCAGCGCTCGGGTGAGATTGTGGACTGCCCCTTTCGACGCGCAGTAGGCAGCGACTCCCGAAGAGCCGAGGTCGCCCCAGATGGAACCGAAGTTCACAATGGCGCCGCAGCCGGCTGGCTTCATCACGCGAATGGCGGCCCGGCACATGAAGAACGTGCCGCTCACGTTCACGCCCATGATGTGGTGCCACTGCTCGTCGGTCGTGTCTTGCCCTGCGGCCCGGACGATGACGCCCGCAGCGTTGACCAACACATCTACCCGGCCGTACCAGTTGATTGCATTTGCAACGACTGCATCACAGAACTCAGACGAACTCACGTCACCGGCCGCGGCCACGCCACCCAGGCGAGTAGCAACGTCCTCAGCCAACTCAGCGTTTCGATCGACGATGATGACCTTCGCTCCCCCGGCTGCGAATTCACCAGCCGACGCAGCGCCCATGCCGGACGCTCCCCCGGTGACGATAACGACCCGATCCTTAAAGTCGGTCATCGCTTCATCAGCCGACTGCGCACGCACCACTCGAAGACGTGCCATGCGTTCTCACGGGACCCCACCGACTTGAAGGCGTTCGCCGCGGCCTGGTCGCTGATCACACGACCGTGCGGAACCTTCACCTGTACCTCACATGCCCGTTCGGCCATGATGAACGAGCCAACGGCCTCAGCCACGGTCGGGCCGACGGAAAGCAGCCCGTGGTTGGCCAGCACCAGCAGCCGACCACGCCCGAGCGAGGCGGCCAAACGACGGCCGACCGTATAGTCGAGCACGTCAACTTCCTCACCCTCGAAGACACCCTGGTCGTCGTAAAACGCACATGCTTCCTGGCTCATCATGCGCATCGGCTTGGCGAGTGCGGCGAAAGGCGTGCCGTACGGCGTATGCGTGTGGGCCACGCAGGCCACGTCGGGACGGGCCTCATGGATCGGGCCGTGGATCGTGAAGGCAGCGGGGTTGTAGTCACGGTCGCCTTCGACCACCGAGCCGTCGGGCCCGATGAGCACCAGATCCTCCGCGGTGGCCGACCGGAACGGGATGCCGTAACCGAGCAGCCAGAAATGATCGGTTCGCTCGGGGTCTCGGGCCGAGATGTGCCCGGCGCCATCGTCACCCCACCCGAACGAGCCAAACAGACGGTAGCCAAGCACCGCTTCCTCTTGGCGAGTACGACGGATGACGGCCGGGTCGGCCTCGGCATCGTTCGGACCCGACGTGTGAAGGAAGGGGAATGATCGATCCATACCCCGATCCTTTCAGAACTACAGGCGCTACGTTGCGGCGATGCCCTTCGATCCCGTCGGCGACCTTCAGATGTATTGGGAAGAACACGGCACCGGTGACCCGGTGCTGTTCATCAACGGAACCGGCGGCGACCTGCGACTCATAGGCCAACTACACGCGCATCCGCTCAGCCGTTGGTTCGACGTGCTGTTCTACGACCAACGAGGACTCGGTCAGACGTCGATCCCCGATGGGCCCTACTCAATGCAGCAGTACGGTGACGACGCCGCCCGGCTCATCGAACACGTCGGCTGGGAGCGGTGTCATGTGGTCGGCGTTTCGTTTGGCGGCATGGTGGCTCAGGAGCTCGCCCTTCGTCATCCGCATCTGGTCGACCGACTGGTGCTCTGCTGCACTTCGTCGGGTGGCGAAGGCGGTTCGTCCTTTGAACTTTTGCAGCTGGAGTATCTGCCACGCGACGAAGCACTGGCCCGACGCGTCGCCGTGTTTGATAGCCGGAATGACACCACCTCCGAGCCGTGGACGATCGCTCCCGGTATGGAACTCCCGGTGCAGTTGATGCGCTCGGCTCCTGCCCCGTCGCACGAAGCGGCGAAAGGAGCGCGCCTCCAACTGGAGGCCCGTGCGTTTCACGACACCTGGGACCGGTTGCCTGCCTTCGATCACCCAACCCTGGTCATCGGAGGTCGCTTTGATGGCCAGGCCGCACCCGCCAACCTCGAACGGCTTGCCGATCGCCTTCCCAACGCCGTCCTGCACTTCTGCGATGGCGGCCACCTCTTCTTGCTTCAGGATCCAAGTGCCTGGCCAACGATCGTCGCGTTCCTACGTGGCGCGCTCCCAAGACGTGATGCGGATGGCGAAGTCGAGTGAATCGGTGAAGATCGCTTCGAGATCGGGGGCACCCGTCCAGAAGTGATCGGAGCCTTCGATGGTTTTGAACACGACGGGTACGCCTGTATCTCGAAGCGCCTCGGCCATGCGCTCACTCTGACCGAGCGGCACGAGCGTGTCCACCCTTCCGTGCTGGATGTGGAACGGAGGCGCCGCCGGGTGCACGTGCGTGATGGGGCTGGCGGCGGCCGCAACCTCGGGTTGGCGGACCGCGGTGCCGCCGAGCATCTTCGACTCAGCCGAGTCGGGATCGCTGCCGTTGCGCAGGTCCATCGGTGCGTACCAACTGATCACGGCGCACACGTCATCGGCGGTATCACGATGCCCCGTCAAACCGAGCAGCGCTGCGAGCTGGCCGCCGGCCGATTCACCCCACGCAACAATGCGGTCGACGTCAACGTGCAATTCTTCCGCGTTGGTGCGCAACCAACGCACGGCAGCTTTCGCGTCGTCGATCTGCGCCGGGAAGGTCGCCTCACTGCTCAGCCGATAATCGACCGTGATGACGGCGAAGCCAGCAGCGGCCAGGCGCGCGAGTGCCGAGGGCGACCACGATTTGAAGGCCCGACCGAAACGACGGCGGGTGCCAACCGCCCAACCGCCACCATGGAAGTACACGATTGCGGGTGAGGGCGAAGACCTGCGCTCGGGTAGGTACAGGTCGAGTTGCAGCGGGCGGAAGCCTTCGATGGAGCCGAACTCGACGGCCGGATACAGCGTGCCACCGGTGGAGAGGGTGACGGGCGCAACATCAAGAACGGTCATGGCCGTAAAGCAGACCACATCGAACGAGCGCGTCGCTAGCCTGGGTTTCATGAGCGATCAGATCACCACCATCGAGCAGCTCGACACGATCTACGGCGATCCCGTGCCCACTTCGATACTGAAGGAACTCGATCACATCACCGACGACTACGCCACGTTGATCAACGCGTCACCGTTTGTTGTCATCGCAACCAGTGGACCAGAAGGACTCGACTGTTCGCCGCGTGGTGACCCCGCCGGTTTCGTCCGCATAGTGGATGAAAGGACGCTGATGCTCCCAGACCGCCGCGGTAACAACCGCGTCGATTCATTGCGCAACATCGTTCGTGATCCGCGCATCGCACTGCTGTTCCTCATCCCCGGCATCGGCACAACGATGCGGGTAAACGGTCGAGCCAAACTGACCACGGACCTTGCGCTGCGGGAGAGTTTCGCCATGGGCGACAAGGTGCCGGCGTGCGTCATCGTGATCACCGTCGATTCGATCTACACCCAGTGCCAAAAGGCCATCGTCCGATCAAAGCTGTGGGACCCTTCCGAGCACGTCTCGAAGGATGCCGTGCCCACGGTTGGCCAGATGATGCAGAACCTGTCCGGTGACTTCGACGGGAAGGCCTACGATGCCGAGTATCCCGAGCGAATGAAACGGACGATCTACTAGTCGATGACGACCCTGCCAATCATCGACCTGACCGCTGGCGACGCTGCCTTTCAACTTCATAGAGCCTGTCGTGACGTGGGCTTTTTCGCCCTCATGCTCAACGATGATCTCGATGCCCGACGACAGGAACTCATCGCGCTAGCAGCTGGCTTTTTCGCGCTGCCCGATCCCGTCAAGGAACGAGTCTCCATGGATCGTGGCGGACCGGCATGGCGCGGGTGGTTTCCGCTCGGCGCAGAACTCACCAGCGGCATTCCCGATCTGAAGGAGGGCTTCTACTTCGGCGAGGAACTGGCACCAGACCCAAGACCGATGCACGGCGCCAACCTCTGGCCGGATCGACCCGCCGACTTGGCCCAGGCTGTCAGCAACTGGATGGACGACATGCAGTCACTCGGCCAACAGGTCTTGTCGTTCATGGCCGAGGGGCTTGGTCTGCCGCCCGACTTGTTTGCTACCACACTCACCGGTCGTCCCACGCCGCTGTTCCGCATCTTTCGGTACCCGACCCAGCCGAACGGTGACGAATCGAATTGGGGAGTTCGAGAGCACTCCGACTACGGCCTGCTCACCCTTCTTGCGACCGACGGCACGCCGGGCTTGGAGATCAACGTCAACGGCGTATGGATTGCCGCGCCAGCCGACCCGAAACTGCTCATCTGCAATCTGGGCGACATGCTTGATCGGCTCACTGGCGGCCGCTACCGAAGCACCCGCCACCGCGTCCGAAATCATGCCGACCAGGATCGCTACGCCATGCCCTTCTTCCTCGACCCTGGCTGGGATGCGTCCATTGCGCCTCTCGACCTCAATGATGGCTGGGTTGTCCCAAAGGATGCCAACGATCGCTGGGATCGTGCCAACGTCCGCGATCTCGGTGGCACCTACGGCGACTGGATCACGGCGAAGGTAGCCAAGGTTTTTCCTGCGCTCGCAACCGACGTTGGTTTGTAGACGACGGAACCGTCGGCTCGGCGTGCACCGTGTCGTTCCTCTATCCGTCCGGCCCTCGCTGGGTTACGGAACGGGTGCCACCATCTGCTCGCTGAATCGATGTGTTTGAGCGAGTCATGGCACAGTGGACGCATGCGCGTTTGGAAGATGGTTGGGGCCAGTGTCGCCATCGCGCTAAGCAGCGGCTGCTCGACGTCGCGAGCGGCACCTGTGGTCACGACGCCTTCGGGCATCGAGCCAATACTGCTCCTCAACGTTGATGACTTTCCCGCCGGGTTCAAGGCCGACGCCGTGGAACGACGACCCAAACTGGATCTCTGTGGCGTGGGACCATCGGTGCCCGGCGCGCCATCGGTAGCGCCAGAGACCGTCAGTTTCTCAAGGAGTGCGGTCGGCGCCGACCTCGCACAGTTCGTGTTCGTGTTCGATAGTTCTGCAGATGCCGACCGCTATGTAGCCGCTCGGCGCGAGGCGGTGACGGCCTGCGCTCTGGTGGATAAGGCGCAGCCACCGGTCGAAGTTCGACTGCTCAACAGGGACTTCGGTGCCGGCGCACGCTTTGCGTTTCAACTCCGCAGGACGAGCGCGACCGAATCGGGTGATGCTCTGCAAGACCAGGTCGTAGTCCAACGCGGTCCCATTGTCGAGATCATTTTGAATCAGTCGGCGCGGGTCATCGACACCAACCGCACCTACTTCACGGTCGAATCGGCACTCCGTCGCCTTGGAGCTATTCCCTCTCCGTAACTGTCCGGGCGCGCTGACGCCCCTTACCACCTCGGGACGCGATGCAGTACCGGACGCGACGGGCACAACGCGCTGGGGTGAGCCTGCTCGGCACCCCATCCAGAAGCCTCTGAATCTCAAGATCCGCGCTCGGTTGAGTGTGGGTCTGGTCTAACGACGCAAGATCGCCAGATTTCTGTCCGATGACTAAGAAGTGCCGATCCGGCGCAAATGGACGATGAGGTTGCCAGCCGTGACGCGACGAGGAAACGATGAGAGCGCGAATGCACGCAGGCCGAGCAGGCGACGTTCGCGGCGTCGGGCTCACCTTCGACCCGCGGCAACGAGGTTTCGAAACGCCTTCCTGATCAGTCTTGCGCTTGCGCCGGCATTCGTGGCGGTGCACGCGCACGCAACCGGGACCTACGACCCCGCCCCGGATCCGTATTCGATGGCGTCCATTACAGCCCAAACCGGTGCGTCCTCCTGGTGGGCCAGCGGTTACACCGGCGCGGGCATCGGCGTAGCGCTGATCGACACAGGCGTCGCCCCGGTGGAAGGTTTGTCCCGCGTCGGCAAAGTCGTCTACGGGCCGGACCTTTCGTTGGAATCGCAGGCGCCAAACCTGAGGAACCTCGACACCAACGGTCACGGTACGTTTATGGCTGGTGCTATCGCTGGCAGGGACAGCGCTCTCGCTGGCCCGTACGCCTCGGCTCCGGCCAGCCAGTACCGCGGGATGGCGCCTGACGCGCGGATCGTGAGCCTCAAAGTCGCGACGGCTGATGGCGGCGTCGATGTAACCCAGGTAATCGCTGCCATCAACTGGGTGGTGGACCACAAGAACGACAATGGCCTGACAATTCGGGTCTTGAACCTGTCGTACGGCACGAATTCGTTGCAGTCCTATGGCATCGACCCGTTGTCCTTTGCGGTCGAGCGGGCTTGGAAGAGCGGCATCGTCGTCGTGGCCGCAGCCGGTAACAGTGGCTATCAACGAGGTAAGGGCGCACCCGGGATGGCCGATCCGGCCTACAACCCGTTTGTCATCGGTGTCGGCGGTTATGACTCCATGGGCACGTCGCTACCGAACGACGACACGATGGGCACGTATTCGGCAAGTTCGGCTGGTTGCGGCGCAAGTTGCAAGAACCCCGACTTCGTGGCGATGGGATCGCACGTCCAAGGTCTGCGTGTGCCGAACTCATTCATCGATGCAACGCACAATGAAGGCCGGCTCGGTGATCGCTACTTCCGAGGAAGCGGTACGTCCGAGGCCGCGGCAATGGTGTCGGGCGCAGTGGCGCTTGTCCTGCAGAAGTACCCGACGCTCACCCCCGATCAAGTCAAGCGGTTCATAACCGACAATGCGAAGAAGGTGCCTGGCGCCGACTCGCAAGCCCAGGGCGCCGGTGAACTCAATCTCACGGCACTCGCTACGAAGACACCTATTTCGTTCGTGCAGAGGTTCACGAATGGCAACGGTAGCGGCTCGGTCGAAGCATCGCGAGGGGCTGATCATCTGACCCGCGACGGCGTCGTCCTCAGCGGTGAGAAGGACATCTTCGGCAGGCCATTCGCTTCCGGTACCGCAGGCAGCACTTGGTCCGGTGGCTTGTGGAACGGTTCGACATGGTCGGGCTCAACCTGGTCCGGTTCCACATGGTCGGGCTCAACCTGGTCGGGCTCAACCTGGTCCGGTTCCACATGGTCCGGTTCGACCTGGTCGGGCTCAACCTGGTCGGGCTCAACCTGGTCCGGATCCACCTGGTCCGGCAGTTCGTTCTCGGGCAGTTCATGGTCGGGTGGCTCCTGGGCTACCGGCAGCTGGTCGTAGCCCTAGGGAGGCATACCTCCGTAACTGCTGTCCTCGGCGTGAACCTGCGCTTCGAGAGCGGCCACACGTAAGCAGGCGTTCGGGATCGACCCAAAATTTGCAGCCCTTGTGGAGTCGCTTTCAAGCGGCCTCATCCGGATCGTGCGGGCAGTAGACTGTGTGCATGGGACCTCGACAGAAGCTGATAGCTGCGGCTGACATGGAGAAGATGACACCCCAGCAGCGAGCCGACGCCGTCGAAGCCGCGCGAGCGAAAAGTTGGGACGACGTACCGGAGCGATTCAGGGCAGAAGTGCTCGCCACCGCATCCGAACTCGGTCAGCCGTCGGCAGCGTGCCTGAACGGCCCGTCCAATTCACGGAGCAGTTCTTCAACCGCCTCGACTGGCTCCTACCCGGTCGGCGCAGGGCCGACGGCACACCGTCCGTAACTGATCGGCGCATTCGCCGTCGATGCGGCGAGCGAGGGTGACGCCGTCGAGGCGTTCTGGATCACGATCGACCGCTCGGTCTACGACGTCGAGCAGCGCTCCGCGCGTGCGGAAGACCTCGCAATCCCCCGCGCATTCCCAAGGCCGCTGCATCTACAACTGGCGGCCGTTCACTGAGCCGTGCCGAACCGGTCGTCGAACGCCGTTCGACGCTCAAGCGCTGTCGCCTGAGCGAACCGGTTCACCGTCACGGTGAAGTGGTCGAGGAAGCCGACATTGCCAAGGATGCACGGATACAGCGGCCGCCAGTTGTCAATGAATCCGACTTCGATCTCCCACTCGATGAGATCGATCTCCGCGTGATCGGGCGGGTGGAGGAATGCCGGAACGCGCAGGAACCGCGCCTCGGCGATCCCGCCGCCCAGGCCGATTTCCTCGATGTCGATTGGGTCGCTCAAATCCAGGCCAGCAGCGATAGCAAGCGATGAGTCGGCCAGGACGTGCTCGCTCCCCGTGTCGACCAGGGCGTCGACGACAATGGCCGTGTCGGCGATTGAGATTCGGACGACCGGACGAAGAACCGTTCTGCCACGCCGGAGATGTTCCTCGGCATAGAACGGATAGCGACGGGCCGTTCGATCATCCGAGGCCGACGAGCACCGGCTCATCGTCTCGCGGTGCCCGAACGATCGACGCTCGCAGCCTGCGTTCACGAATGATCTTCACGAGATCGAGCATGGTTGCGGCGTCGGCCAGAACCACATCGGTGGCAAGATCAAGCGCGACGTATCGACCGGCGTACTTACTGAGGTCAGGTCGGCGCACTCTCACGTGCACAATGATACCCGTGCCTGGCCACACGCAACACCAAGATTTGCTGGGACAATGGTCGCGTACCGATGGCGATCGCATTCGGGGCGTCCGCTGTCGGTGAAAAGACGACCAGCCCTTGTGGAATCGCTTTCGAACCCTACGAACGTCATCGACGCGCAGGCGTTCGTACGGTAAACTGATGCCATGGCGAAACCCGTGAAGATAGTCACTGCCGCTGATATGGATCGGATGACCCCGCAGGAGCGCGCCGACGCCGTGGACGCCTCGATCATCCGCAGTTGGGACGATGTGAGCCCGGCGTTTCGCGCTGAAGTCGAGGCAACGGCACTGATGCTCGGCGAACAACGTCGGGCCCGTGCCTGATAGTCGCGTTCGATTTACCGAACAGTTCTTCAACCGCCTCGATTCATTACTCTCCGAGGAGCGAAGCGCGTCCGGAGAACCGTCCGTCACAGACTTCATTGTGCACGAGCTGCCAAGAATACGCGATCGCCTGGCAGAGGACTTCGAAGTCAACACCATGGGTACACCCGATCCTCAGGTCAGGGCCTACATGGCGGGTGGCGTTCTTTTCCCGACAATCGCGGTCTACGCCTCCGTCGATGACGATGGCGATATCCACGCGTTTTGGCTTTCGATTGATCGCAACAAGTCTGCCGATGACACGACCGACTAAATTCTCGTTGGAACCGACGAAAGTTAGAGGTGTCACCACTCAGCGTCGTCTATCGAGGGCCCTTCGGGGTGCATCAGACCCTACGCTGCCGCCGTGGGCTTCCGCCTTCCACAACTCTTCCTCCTAGCTTTCGCGGGGCTGGTCACCGCCACAGCGTGCGACCCAGCTACGGAAGCCAGAATTCGGGCTGACGTCGCGGAATTTTTTGCAGCCCCAGCGGGATTCGAACCCGCGCCGCCACCGTGAGAGGGTGGTGTCCTAGGCCGCTAGACGATGGGGCCAGGCAGCGGTTAGAGATTAGCTGCCCTGCTCCTCCGGTCCAACCGGGATTTGGGAAAAACGTGAACGACCGGCCCGAGGGCCGGTCGTTTCCTTTGTTCGAGGGAGAGGACTCGAACCCCTAAAAGCAGGATCAGAACCTGCTGTGTTGCCAATTACACCACCCTCGAAGGGCTTTCATAGGTTAGCGGGCCAATCACCAACACTGCACGCCCAAATGCAGATCAGCCCGTAATGCGCAGCAGGCGGCGATAACCGATTATGCGACCAACAGCTACCCCGAAGGTCTCTTTGATCTCATGAGACCGGACGTAAAGCTCGGGACTGGTGCGGGTTGGCGAGCTGTAGGGCGTGAGCCCGACTTCGGCCGCAATGCCCTTGATCCGCAGCGAGTGATACGGGTCGGACACCAGCAGGACCCTGGTGCGACCTTCGGCTTTCAGGAAGCGGGCTGACGCCGCGATGGACTCCCAAGAGGTCTTGCCTTGCACCTCGCGCCCGATGGCGGCATCCGGTACGCCGCGGGCGATGAGATACTCGGCCCCGCTGGAGGCTTCCGTGAATTTGTCCCCCGGTTGCTTGCCGCCGGTCACGACGATGATGGGCGCCAGCCCCTGCTGCCAAAGATCGAAGGCATGCGAAAGCCGAGCCTCGAGCACGGGCGATGGTTTCCCGTTGAACTGGGCCGCGCCGAGCACCATGATGGCGTCGGCCTTGCGAGCCTCGTCCCTTCCCTCTTGGCGGCGCACCTGAAGGTAGGTGACGAGCAGATAGAGCAGCCCCAAAAGCAACAGCCCGAGGACAACGAACAACGACCGCCGAGGCCATCGCCTCGGCTTTACCGGCGCTGCCGGAGCCGGGGCGCGCTCCGCCCACGTTCGCTTGTGCCGGAGCTTCTCAGAGACGGGCACGGGCGGTTCGCAAGCGGGCAAGGGTGCGCTCCCGCCCCAGCACCTCCAAGGATTCATAGAGCGGCGGGCCGACCGAACGCCCTGTCACGGCCAACCGCGCCGGAGCCTGGGCCTTACCCGGCTTCAGACCGAGTGTTGCGCCCACCGCTTCCAGCTCAGCCTTCAGCACTTCGGCCTGCCACGGACAGGCCTCATAGGCGCCAATGACACCGTCGAGCATCTCAGCGGCCGGGGGCTTCATGACCTTGTCCCAGTCGCTGTCGGCTGGCACGACCTCAATGAAGAGAAAGTCGACCATTGGCGGTACGTCACCCAGGACCTCGACGCGGGTCTGTATGTGATCCGCCATTCGATCGAACGCGGCTGGGTCGAACTGCTCGCTTGGCCACGGCGCATCGAGGGAATGCACCCACGGCTGGCACACGGCCACGAACTCGTCATGCGACAACGCCCGAATGTAGTCAGCGTTGAACGAGCGCAGTTTCTTCACATCGAAGAATGCGGGCGAGGAGTTCACATCGCTCAGTGAGAAGTCTCGCTCAATGTCGCTCCACGGCACGATCTCGGCATCGCCCGCGGGCGACCAGCCGAGAAGCATGAGGTAGTTCTTCATCGCCTGGGGCAGGTAGCCTTGGTCGCGATACATCTCAAGGGCAACCGGATCGCGGCGCTTGGAGAGTTTCTGTCGCTTTTCGTTGACGAGCAGGGGAACGTGGGCCCAGACCGGCGGAACGTGGCCGAGGGCTTCCCACAGCAGCTGCTGCTTGGGGGTGTTGGGCAGATGCTCTTCGGCACGAATGACGTGGCTAATGCGCATGGAGATGTCGTCGACCACATTGGCCAGGAGGAACATGACCGTGCCGTTGCCGCGCAGCAGGATGAAGTCTTCGATGATGTCATGATCGAACAACGGCTCACCGCGAACGAGGTCGACCACGGTGGTGGAGCCGGGGCGCGGCACCTTGAATCGAAGTGGCCGGCCCGGGCCGGCATCGAGGCCGCGGTCGCGGCAGAAGCCGTCGTAGCCTTTGTTCTCCCCCACTCTCGCTCGCACCACTTCTTGCGAGCAGTCGCAGTAGTAGGCGTTGCCCTGGTCGAACAGCCGGGCCGCAGCAAGGGAATGCTCAGCCGCGTATTCGCTCTGGAAGTGGGGCCCCTCGTAGGTGCCAGGGGCAATACCGATCCAGGCAAGAGCGGAGATGATGCCGTCGGTCCACTCCTGCCGGTTGCGTTCGGCGTCGGTGTCTTCGATGCGAAGGACGAACACACCTCCCGCCTGCTTGGCGACAAGGGCGTTGTACAGCGCCGTTCGAGCGCCGCCAACGTGGAAGTAGCCCGTGGGCGAAGGGGCGAAGCGAACTCGAAACGGTCGGTCATTGGCCATGAGACTCCTCACGTTACTCAGGGGGTGCGCGACAGTTCCGACAGCATCCTCGGGTAAGTGACGAATGACACAGACTGCGCGATAGGCTGGCCTTTGTGTCGGTGGAAAATCCTGTTGTTGCACCGCCCTGGTGGCGCACGCTGGCTGAGGGGCGAGCAGCCTTCGAGCTGGGAGCCTTTTTCGCCGCGTCTCCTGCCCTGCGCCTCATTGGTCGCGGCGATCGGCACCCGGTGCTTGTGCTCCCCGGGTTCACCACCTCCGACCGTTCAACCGAGCCGTTGCGTTGGTTCCTCCGAAGCCAGGGCTACTGGGCGCACGGCTGGCATCTCGGCACCAATCTCGGACCGACACCGCGGGTGCTCGACGGACTGGAAGAACGCTTCCAGTACGTCCACCAGCGTCACCACCGCAAGGTCAGTTTGGTCGGCTGGAGCCTCGGAGGAATCTACGCTCGCATGCTTGCCCAACAGCACCCCGACATGGTGCGCCAGGTCATTACCCTCGGCTCACCGTTCCGTCTTGAGGCTGGCGATCGCACTGCACTCGATCCGATCTGGAATCGGGTAGCACCCGGCTTCGCTCCCGAGTTGGCCAAGCTCCGCATCAGCCTGATCGATGATCTTGAGGTTCCTTCCACGGCCATCTATTCGAGGAGCGATGGCATTGTCGACTGGCGCGCCTGCATAGAGGCGACGGGCGGCCAACGGGAATCAATCGAAGTGTTCGGCAGTCATGCCGGGCTCGGCTTCAACCCGGCGGTGCTGCTCGCTGTCGCCGACCGACTTCGTCATGACAACGAGAGTTGGAAGCCGTTCCGGCCGCCACGAGGTTCCCATCGCCTATATGGACGACTCACCGGCCACCAGCAGGTTTGATTACAGGCGTCGATCCAGCGGACCGGCCGAGATCAGACCGGGCGCCAGGAACCAGAGTTGATGTACAGCCACGGTCAGCGACGCCAGGTCGAAGAGGCCTTCGGCCCTGACATCGGCGAGCAGTCGGGTGGTCCGGGCGACGGCCCGGGCGTCGTTCTGCACCCAGCCCAGAACCAGCACTTCGGACGCATCAAGCGCGTCGCCGAGCCGGAGCACGCCTTCAGCCAGGCTTCGCAGTGCGTCCATGAGATCGTCACGAACGGCGGAGCGAGCCTGGTTGGTCCAGCGCGTCTGGCGGGGCAGCTGACCGACTCGGTCCCACAGCCAGCCAACGTCGAGACGATCGAACACACCCCAATAGACCCGAGCGACATCGTTGACGGCTCGATTGTATTTCGTTGCAAGGTCAACTATGTCGAACGCTGAGTGCAGGCGACCCCAAATGGCAGCCCGATCGGCCAGCTCATCGGGAACTCCTGCCGCTACGTAGTCAGCATGCACACGATGCAGCTCGCGGCCGAGCGAACCGGGCGCGCAGATGTCGAGGTCACGGGCGAGCAGGTCGACACCGTCGGCAAACTTGTCCACTGTCTTGGCGATGTCGAGCGGCGGCTGATGACGACGAAGCATCCACATTGTTGACCGCTCGGCGACCCGACGAAGTTCGTGGAACAGATCGCTCTGTAACGTTGCAGTGACGTTCGACCCGAGTTGGTCGATGGCGTCCCACCAACGCGGCAACCGCAGGATGTCCCGGGTGACGAGCCAGGCTCGCGCGATGTCGGCTAACTCGGCCCCGGTCTCTTCCTCCATCCTACGAAAGAACGAGATCCCTTGAATGTTCACAATCTCATTCACCAGCACCGTCGTGACGATTTCGCGGCGGAGTCGATGTCGCTTTATGGCCGGTGCGAGAGACACCCGCATGGCAGGAGGAAAGTACAGCGTGAGAAACGACTCGAGATACGGCTCGTCGGGCAACGAACTTTCCAACAGCTCGGCG
Source organism: Actinomycetes bacterium (assembly GCA_031410595.1). Taxonomy (GTDB): domain Bacteria; phylum Actinomycetota; class Acidimicrobiia; order Acidimicrobiales; family Ilumatobacteraceae; genus JANMCE01. The sequence goes on from JANNZM010000049.1 coordinate 19,100, forward strand.
ACGGCGGTGGTCTTGGCGTAGGCCAGCATCACCGCGAACTCGGGTCCGACCAGACCGACGCCATCGATGGTCCGTTCGGTCAGTCGCTTATCGGTCGGCAGCCGTTCGATAACGCGGTCGAGAACACCATCGGCCTCCCATGATCGAATGGTGCGGGCGTGCACATCGACCATCGACTTACCGTTGGCTCGCTCGAGCACGAGTGCAATGTTCTGATCGTGGTTATCGGCAAGCACCGCCTGGCCCACATCATCCTGCATCGAGGCCAGCAATGCGTCACGTTGTGCGGGAGCCAGCAGACCGTGACTGATCGCATCGGCCAACGCGATCTTGATGTTGACCTCATGATCGGAACAGTCGACGCCAGCCGAGTTGTCAATGGCGTCGCTGTTGATCAAGCCGCCGCCGAGCGCGTATTCCACCCGACCCAGCTGCGTGAAACCCAGGTTCCCGCCCTCCCCCACAATGCGGCATCGCAACTCTGACCCGTTCACGCGAATGGTGTCGTTGCTCTTGTCACCGACCTCGCTGTTGTGTTCGCTCTCGGCTTTCACATAGGTGCCGATGCCACCGTTCCACAGGAGGTCGACGGGTGCGCGCAGGATGGCCGAAATCAGGTCGGTCGGCGTCATGTGCGTGGCCGCGACACTTAGTCGCATTCGCATCTCGACGCTGAGCGGAATTGATTTTGCCGAACGGGGAAACACGCCGCCGCCAGAGGAGATGAGATTGCGGTCGTAGCTGTCCCAGCTCGACGAAGGCAGATCGTAGAGCCGCTGACGCTCGGCGAAACTCGCAGCGGCAACGGGGTGCGGGTCCAGAAAGATATGGCGGTGATCGAAGGCGGCGACGAGCAGGGTGTGCGGTGATCGCAGCAGGCCGTTGCCGAACACGTCGCCCGACATGTCGCCGATGCCGACGCATGTGAGTTCATCCCTGTCGACGTCGATACCGAGCGAACGCCCATGGCGACGCACACTTTCCCACGCCCCCTTGGCCGTAATGCCCATGGCCTTGTGGTCGTAACCGTGACTGCCACCAGAGGCGAACGCGTCGCCCAACCAGAAGCCGTAGTCGGCTGCCACACTGTTAGCGACGTCGGAGAATCGCGCCGTGCCCTTGTCGGCTGCCACGACGAGATAGAGGTCATCGGCGTCGTGCCGTACGACGTCGCTGGGCGGCACCACGATGCCGTCAACGAGATTGTCGGTGATGTCGAGCATGCCACCGATGAAGGACCGATAGGCGTCAACACCGGCGCCTCGTTTCACGAAGAATCCGCCCTTCGCTCCGACAGGCACGATGACAGCGTTTTTCACCATCTGGGCCTTCATCAGACCGAGCACTTCGGTGCGGAAGTCCTCGCGACGATCGCTCCAGCGCAGTCCACCGCGCGCTACGTCGCCGCCGCGCAAATGGACCGCCTCAACGTGCGCCGCGCAGACCCAGATCTCGTGGCGGGGCCGTGGCAAGGGCAGGTCCGAGACCTTGGCGGGATCGAACTTGAACGACAACACCGACGCGCCCCACCGCCCATCCTGGGCCCGGTAAGCATTGGTCCGATCGGTGGCTATAATCAGGTCGAGCACGCCGCGCAGAATTCGGTCCTCGTCGAGGCTCTCGATCTCATCCAGTCGTCGCCGCACCGCCGCCTCGTGTACCGCCATCGTGCCTGTTCGCTCGCCGACGTGCGCGGGATCAAAGCGAGTCGAAAAGAGTGCGCACAGGGTACGAACGGTCTTGGGATGCTGGCAGAGCGTGTCCTCGACATAGGCCTGCGTGAATGGAGTACCGATCTGTCGCTGGTAGCGGGTGTAGGCCCGCAACACGTCGATTTGCTTGGCGGTCAGCCCGGCGTTGAGCACCAACCGGTTGAAGCCGTCGGCCTCCAGCCGACCCGTCCACATCTCGACAAAGCATTCCTCCGCAAGCGTGCGGACCGACGCGTCTGAGAGCCGCTCTGGTTCCGGATGACGAACGCCGATGGTGTGCGTAAATCGGATCGACCCATCGGCACCGAGGGTGCGTTCCGACGTCTCGTCAAGCACTTCGAGACCGAGTCGTTCGAGCAGGGGCACAACCGCCGAAAGCGTCGCTGGCCGCTCACCGACCTGAAGGCGAAAGATGGCATCGCTACCCTCCTGGGGCACGAGCAACTGAACCGACACATCAGCCGGGGCCATAGCGCAATCCTTACTAGCAACCGACGTCATTGGCGGCCGCTACTTGAGATGCTATGCCACCCGAGGCATTGATACGGCGGCCGCGACCATGGGCCACAGTGGCAGGGTCGGGACCAGGGCGGCTTGGAAGGCGTGGTAGAGGTCGGGCTTGCCGGTCCAAACGCTGCTGGCCGGCTGATTGTTCTCATCCAACTGATGGCGCCACGAGCCGTCGGCTTCGATATGAAGGCGCGCTGCATCATCCCACCAGCGGCGGTAGTCGGCGGCGTACCGAGCCTCGGCGGTCTGGCGTTGAAGCGCGGCCGAGGTATTGATCGCCTCGGTTAGGACCCAGTGGAGCCGATCACGCAGGACCGGCTTGCCGTCCCAGTCGGTCGTGTACACGAAGCCGGGCGCGCCGTCGGGCGCCCAGCCGTCGGCCACGGCGCGGTCGTAAAGCTGCACGGCGGCGTACAGCAGCGAGGGTCGGTCGGTGGGGAGCGGCGAGTTGGCGAGATGCAGGAACAGCCGTGCCCATTCGAACGCGTGGCCGATCGTGGCGCCGTACGGTTTGAACTGGTCGGCGGGCCGGTCGTGGTTGTAATCCAGTAGCGGCTTCAGAGAACCGTCGTAGTGCTCGGGGATGCGCCACTCGTTCGGTTCGGCGTTGGAGGAACACGTGGTCGTAGCAGGCTTTACGGGGCGTTGGGCCGTCGGCCTTTATCGTTGGATACCATCCACCGTGCACCGGGTCACGCAGCGGTCCGGTCAGCCCCGCAAGCGCCGTCTCCGCGATCAACGCGCTTCCGGGAATACCGAGCAGGGCACCGAGTCCGAACACGTGCACCATGCGCGCCGTGATCCACGTCTGCAGACCCTGGCTTTCGTCCGGCTGGCCCGTCTCATCGAGCCATACCGCGCGCCCGCCCGAGCGACCCGTGTTCCGGCCGAAGGTCAGGAGGTCGGTGGCGTGACGGGCGAGCCATTGCCGATGCGACGGCAGATCGATCCAGGTACCGGTCATACATCTTACAGTCCGAGCGCTCGCCGACCGGTGCGGTTCAGCGCTTCGACCGGGAAGCGGTCGGGCCATTCGCGTTCGTAGTGCTCGGGCGGAAAATCGCCGGGGCTCGAGCCGTCCAAGAACGCCGCGCGCACCAACGACGCGTACCGCTCATTGCGTTCGCACCACGGTGCCGCCGGGATGTACATGACGTTGCCCCAGCCCTTCTGATCTTGCACCGGAGCGACCGCGTGGAGCAGATCGGTTTGCCACCACGCCGAGTCACCGGCACGGACATCGGGAATGCCCCCAAGGGCCGGCTGCAGCGGCGCATGCCAATCCGTGCCTCCGGGGAACGCGCGGCCGACAGCCACGCCGCACATGTCATCGTCGGACACATCGGCGAGGAGCGGACGAAGTAAGAGGTAACCCATGACGTCGACAATTGGGATGGAATGCAGGACGCCCTGGTCGTGGTCCATATCGGACAGCGCGGTCCAACCCTGGAACGTGCGAAATGCCGAGGTCTTCGTTGTGCCGACGAACATCGGTCCGGCCGTGCGGTGCTCGGCACTCCACGGGTCGAACTCCTCGACCGATCCGTCGAACAGGTGGCGGAACGCGGTCTGATGCTCGTGCGTCATCCAAAGGTCGAGCGTGCCGGCGTCCATATGCGGACGCAGACCGTTTGACGTGGTGCCCGGCGGACGACGGCGTATGCGGTCGGGATACATCGAATCATGATCGGGGTCGAACCACTGTTTACCGCTCGACGTGCTCGTCCAAAAGCTGTTCAGGAACGCCTGCACCCGCGCCATGCGGTCGCTCTGACGGGCCTCCATCTGCGCTGGCGACCAGTAGATCGGGTAGATCTCCGGCTTCGAGTCAACACTCGCGAAGAAGTCGTCACCGGCGCCTCGGTAGGTCTCGAAGAATCGGTTGCCTTCGACGTAGTCCTGGATGCCCCGATCCCAGTCGAGCGCCTGCTGACGGGGGAAGTGACCGCGCACGATCATGCAGCCGCGCTTGCGTAAGAGCGCGACCGTCTCGGCAGGTACTGTGCCCGCTTCGATATCGGCATACTGCACGACGGGCCATACGTTGCGACCGGCTTCCAGTTCAGCCGCGACTTCTTCGACCTGCGCAAGCACGCGGTCGGACATGACGGAGAATACTTCGTCGATCGAGCGCCCGGCCGCGTGCAGGCGCTGGCGGATCGCGTGTTTCGTCTCGGCTATGGCTGCTCGGGTGTCAGTGGGAGTACACGTCCACGACGGCAGCGGCGGGAGCGCAGTCATCAGCTTGAGTCTGACCTAGCGGCTGGCGAACTGTTCTGGCTTGAGGGCCATAATGGAGGCGCTGCCCGCAATGGCCTGGTGACAGAGACTGTCAACACCTACCAGGACCTGCTCGAAATAGAACCGGGCGGTCACCAGTTTGGCTGCCAGGTATTCGTCGGGATCATTGGCTGCTTGGGCAGCAATGGCCTGACGCGCCATCATCCAACCCCCGACGAGGATGGAAGTCGCTCGCAGGAACGGAGTGGCGCCAGACATCACTGCGGTCGGATCGGAACCGGCCAGCGTCAACCCTGCTTTCTGCACCTCACCGGCTGCAAGGGACAACGCACCCGCCATGTCGCCGAGTCCGGCCGTGCTCAGTTCGGCAACGGTCGCCTCGATGGCGCTCAGCAGATCGGCAAATACACCGCCACCGCGTAAGCCGAGTTTGCGGCCCACAAGGTCGAGAGCCTGGATACCGTTGGTGCCTTCGTAGATGGGCAGGATGCGAGCGTCCCGGTAATGCTGGGCGACGCCGGCTTCCTCGATGAAACCCATGCCGCCAAACACCTGCACGGCGAGCGATGCGATCTCAACCCCGAGGTCGGTGCCCCAACCTTTGGACATCGGAGTCAGGATGTCGGCCAATTCGGATGCCCGTTGGCGCACATCGGCATCTGGATGGTGGTGCGACGTATCCAGCGCCTGGGCATTCAGATAGGTCAGTCCGCGGACGGCTTCGATCTGGCTCTTCATAAGCAGCAGCATGCGACGCACATCGGGATGACCAATGATGGTGGCCCCCGCATCGCCAACAACCACACGACCCTGCACGCGCTCCATTGCGTACTGCACCGCGTCCTGGTAGGCGCGCTCGGCAATGGCGAGGCCCTGCACACCGACCGACAGACGAGCGTTGTTCATCATGATGAACATGCCGCGCATACCGGCGTTCTCCTGGCCGAGCATGTAGCCGACCGCACCTTCACCGCCGTCGCCGTAGGCCATCACGCAGGTTGGGCTCGACTTTATGCCGAGCTTGTGTTCGATGCTGACGCATCGCACGTCGTTCGCAACACCCGGGTCGCCGCTGTCGTCCACCAGGAACTTCGGCACGATGAACAGTGAGATGCCCTTCGTGCCGGCTGGTGCGCCCGGGATACGAGCGAGCACCATGTGGATGATGTTGCTGGTCATGTCGTGCTCGCCATAGGTGATGAAGATCTTCTGACCGAAGAGGCGATAGGTGCCGTCACCCGCCGGGACGGCCTTGGTGGTCAGCGCGCCGACATCGCTCCCCGCCTGCGGTTCGGTGAGGTTCATGGTGCCGGTCCATTCGCCGCTGACCATCTTGCGCAGGTACGTCTCCTGTTGCTCCTCGCTGCCGATGTGCGTGAGCGCATCGATCGCCCCCTGGGTGAGCAACGGTGACAACGCAAAGCCCAGGTTCGAGCTGTTCATCATCTCCTGCATAGCCAGGTTGATAACCCAGGGGAACCCGCCGCCGCCGTGAGCCGGATCGAACGGCACTGCGTTCCACCCAGCGTCGATGTAGCGCCGGTACGCGTCGACAAATCCGGGTGCGGTCGTAACGTTGCTCGTGGTCGGATCGTAGGTGGAAGTAACGGTGTCGCCGCTGCGATTGAGTGGCGCGAAAACCTCCTCGCAGAAGCGGCCGTATTCAGCGAGTAACTCGTCAACGGTTCCAGAATCAACGTGTTCGAAGCCAGGCAGTGCCAAGACATCAGCAAGGTCCGCCTGGACATCAAGTGCGAATCGAATGTCCCGAACGGGCGCGACGTAAGAAGCCATGCCGTAAGGGTGCCAAAGATGCCCGATTTCAGCAAACGGGTCGTTCCGATGTGCGCTACAGAAGGTTCCGTTTCATTGTTCGGCTGAGATACTGAGCCAGGCCGTCGTAGACCGAATCGCCGCACATTTCCCGCAGTTCGTCGGCCAGAGAGAGGTACACCGGTTGATGGCCAACAAAGGCGCCACTGTCTTTTTCGGTGCACCACCAGGCGGGTGGGTCGTCGCCCCAGTCGGGCCTCGCCCAGGGGCGCACCACATTCACGCCGTCCTCCACCGAGACATGCAGCGGAACTTCCCAGCACACGTCGGGCTTCCAGTCGAGCGGTCGTTCGCCGAGCGATACCGCGCCGAGATGCAACGCGCAGCCCTCCCCCGCCTCAAAGCCCGGGTGGTTGAAGAAGACGCACGCGCCGTTGACCACCTTGGTATGCCAGCGGCCGTTCTCCCGACGCTCCAGCGGCTCCTCGGTTCGGAACTGCCACATGCCGTCGGGAATGCAGGCTGCGTTGGCCACGACATCGAGGGCGTCGCCCTCGTCGAAACACTCGGCGCCGACCGAGCAACAGCCTTGCTTCAGTTCGGGCGCCAGTCGATCGAGGATGCCTTGGCAGCCCATGCCCCAAATGCACGTCCAGCGACTGGACAAAAAGTCGATGTCGAATCGCCACGCCACACCATCGTCTGCATCGGTGATGTCGAGCCAGCGCGGTTCCATGGTCGAACGGTAGCGTTCTCCGCCGTGCCCCACCTTGCGCAGATCAATGTGGCCCATCTTGCCGCCCCGCTCGATAGCCCGCAGTTGGCCGATTTTGTCAACAACCTCGACCGCATCAACGCGCTCGCAGAGTCGTCACCGGGCTTCGTCTGGCGGCTGATCGGCGAAGGGAACAACGCCACCGATCTTCGCCCGTTTCCCAATCCCGATGTCATCGTGAACATCAGCGTGTGGGAAACCGTCGAAGCATTTGGCGACTTCGTGTACAGGAGTGAGCACACCAAGATCGTGCGGCGACGTCGTGAGTGGTTCGACAAGATCGAGACGCCACCGGTCGGGCTGTGGCACGTACCGGTCCGTCACGTGCCTACCCTCGGCGAGGCGCGCGTCCGCATCGATCACCTCACTCGCTACGGCTCGTCGGCGTTCTGTTTCGGCTTCCGCGACAAGCCGTCGGTACTCACGATCGAACGTGTCGACCTCGGTTCAGATATCGCCCAGGCCCTGATCCGCGAACTGAACGCCGATATTGAAGCGCGCTATCGCGAAGACGCCGACAACTACTTCACGCTTACAGAGGAAGATGTACGGCCCGACCACGGCGGCTTCTTCGTCGCGTACCTCGACGGGCTGCCCGCCGGTTGCGGCGCATGTCGCACGCTGGATGATGGCTCCGTCGAACTGAAGCGCATGTACTCGCGACCGGCCGCTCGCGGTAACGGGATTGGAGCAGCGCTGGTTTCCCACCTGTGCGGCGTAGCCCGCGATCTTGGACGTGGGCGAGTGGTGTTGGAGACCGGCCCCGAACAGCCCGAAGCCATCCACGTCTACGAGAAAGCCGGCTTCACTCCCATCCCGCACTTCGGTCAATACATCGGCAGCGTCACCAGCGTCTGCTTCGAACTGCTGCTCGGCTAGACAGACAGGCCGAGGGTTGCGCGCCAGTCGGCCTTGTAGGCGGCGGCGAGTTGTTCGGGGGTCTGGAGGAAGGTGCTGTCGGGGATGGGGTCCACCACGGCTCGGCCTTCGCTGTAATGGGCGGTGATGTGGGCGATTCCCTCGAACGCTTTGCGCCGGGTTTCCACCAGGTCGGCGGGGGCGTTGGCGTCGAGCAGTCCCCACATGGTGAACGCCATGGTGAAGTCGTGGATGACGGGGGCTCGGCCGTACAGCGAAGCTCGGCGCAGACCAACGATCAATCCGCCCTGCAGCGCATCCTCGGCTGATTCGCCCTTGCTCAGCTGCAGCTTGTCCCGAAAGCGGTTCGCCAGCTTCATGCCGTAGCCCTGGTCGGGGCCCTGCGAACCCAGCCCCGCGCCGGCCGGCTGTCGACCGTCCAGCTCGCCCGGGCGGGTCGGTTGCCACGTCTTCGGCACGTAGTCGTTCGACTCGTAGGCCTTGATGCGCTCGGTTGGGGACACGGGGATGAACTGAGGGGCAGCCATAGCGTTCTCTATTGAAGCAGCATCGGCAGCCCGAAACGCATCTGCGCGGCGCGGCTGCCATCGCTACGCTGCCCAGATGGGTTCCGGCGAGGCGCAACGGGAAGCGCTTCGTCGGTTCCTGACCCAACATCAGCCGATCGATGAACAGGAGCGGGTGTCGCTGGTCGCCTTCATCGAACAGCTTGATCGGCTCGATCGTCCCTTCGCCGAAGACGATGGCCCTATCCACGTAACGGCCTCGGCGGTCGTGGTGGGCGGGCGCGGTGTCATCCTGCATAAACACAAGCGGCTCGGCATCTGGATCCAGCCCGGCGGACACATCGATGAAGGCGAACGGCCCGAAGACGCGGCGTTGCGGGAGGTACTGGAAGAGACCGGCCTCACCACCACGCACTTCGACGGAACCCCGACGATCATCCATGTCGATGTCCACCCTGCACCCAAGGGTCACACGCATCTTGACCTCCGCTACCTGTTGCGTGGGCCCGACGCCGACCCGCAACCACCCGCGGGCGAAAGCCCCGACGTGGCGTGGTTCTCGTTTGAAGAGGCCTCGGTCATAGCTGACGCCGGCCTAGCGGGACTCTTGGTAGCCACTCACCGAACCGTGAACGCTTCGCGAAAACGGGGCACCGCATGAGCTGTGTAGTCTCCCCGGCTGGGTAGCACCCCCGTCGCTGCCCCGAACACAAGGAGAACCGTTATGAGTCTCAAAGATGCATTCACGGCCGACGAGTGGACATCGGTCAGTCGGGCGCCGTTCCTGGTGGCAACAGCTATCGGCGTCGCCGACGCCAGTGGCCCGATGGGCATGATCAAAGAGGGCACCGCACTGGCTCGCGAAGTCGCGGGTGCCATGAGCGGTGGAGCAGGAGCACTCGCTGCAGAGGTCGCAGCCGAGTTGAAGGAACACCGCCCCAGCCCCAGCGACCTGCACAACGGCGCCAAGACGAAAGAGGACGCGCTCGCCGCTGCGACCGGCAAGTTGCATGACGTCGCGGTGTTGGTGGATGCGAAGGCCGGAGCCGATGCAGCCGGCTACAAGACCTGGCTGGCCGGGCTCGCCCAGCACGTGGCCGAGGCCGCGAAAGAAGGTGGCTTCCTCGGCTTCGGTGGCGAGCCTGTCAGCTCAGCCGAGGCCGCCGCCGTTACTGCGATCAAGACTTCACTGGGGGTCTAAGCACGGTTTGTCGGCGCCCGTAGTTGTCCTACAACCTCGGGCGCCTACAGAACTACGCGGCGGGTGTGTGGAGCAGGCCGTAGACGATGGTCTCGGACAGGGCCTGCCACGAGGCCTCAATGATGTTGGAGGAGACGCCAATAGTGGTCCAGGACTTCTCGCCGTTGGTGGCGTCAAGCAGCACGCGAGTGACGGCACCGGTGGCCGCTCCCCCGTCGAGGATGCGGACCTTGTAGTCGGTCAGGTGAATGGCCGCGAGTTGCGGATACTTGGTCGACAGCGCAGCACGCAGCGCGGTGTCGATGGCGTTAACTGGGCCGTTGCCCTCGGCGATGTGCACGCTTCGAGCACCGTCCACGTGTACCTTCACCGTGGCTTCGGTGGTGAACGAACCGTTGGGAAGTTCGTCGGTGATGACGCGCATCGACTCGATCTCGAAGAACGAATGGGCCCAGCCCGTCGACCGCCGCATCAGCAGTTCGAGCGAGGCATCGGCGGCTTCGAAGTGGTAGCCGTCGTGCTCGAGTCGCTTCAGTTCGTCGATGACGTTGTTGATGACCGCGCCGTCCATGTCGAGGCCAAGCTCATCGGCCTTGATCTTGATGGTGGCCTTGCCCGACATCTCCGACACAACGAAACGGGCGCCGTTACCGACCGACTCGGGCGACACATGCTCATACGCATCACGCGCTCGCACGATGGCCGACACATGCAGGCCAGCCTTGTGAGCGAAGGCCGACGTGCCAACGTACGGGGCTTGGATGTTGAGCGGGCGATTGACCAACTCGGCAATGTGATGACTCACCGATGTGAGCAATTCCAGGCGACCCTCAGGCAACGTGGCGAAGCCCATCTTGAGCGTCAGGTTCGGGATGACGGTGGACAGGTTGGTGTTGCCCGTCCGCTCCCCCAACCCATTCACGCAACCCTGCACCTGGCGAGCGCCAGCCATGACAGCGGCTTGCGCGTTGGCCACGGCACAGCCGGTGTCGTCGTGACAGTGGATACCAATGGTGACGTCGGCTCCGAAGTGCGCCTTCACGTCAGTGACCGCAGCAGTGATCTCATGCGGAAGGCTGCCGCCGTTGGTGTCGCACAGCACGAGATGGGATGCACCCTTCTGCACTGCTGCTTCGAGAACTCGCAGGCTGAACTCGGGGTTGCGCTTGTAACCGTCGAAGAAGTGCTCAGCATCCACCATCACCAACTTGCCCTTGGCGACCAGATACTCGACGGAATCGGCCACCATCGCAACGCCCTCATCGAGCGTGGTCATGAGGGCCTCGGTGACGTGATAGTCCCAGCACTTGGCCACGATGCACACGGCCGATGTGCCGGCGCCGATGAGGTTGGCCAGCGTGGCGTCTTCGTCCACCTTGCCCTTCACCCGACGGGTCGAACCGAAGGCGACCAACGTGGCGGTCTCGAGCTTGAGTTCGGTAGCGGCACGACGGAAGAACTCCTCGTCCTTCGGGTTGGCGCCGGGCCAGCCGCCCTCAATGTAGGTAACGCCCAGGCGATCGAGCTGCTCGGCAATACGCAGCTTGTCCTCCACCGTGACGGACACGCCTTCAAGCTGGCAGCCGTCGCGAAGGGTGGTGTCGAAGATCTCTACCTGTTCCATCGTTGTCTCCAAAGTTGTAGGGAAAAAGCAAGAACCGCCCCTGGGGGCGGTAGGAGGGCGCACGTCGTGAAAGAACGTGCGCTACAAAATAATGATGATCGTGGCGGAAGCGGTTGCGTTGATCACGTTATAAGTGTCGCAGAACGTCGCGAATCCGTCAACGTCAGACCAGTTGGTGCATCCAGTTGTGGGTGTCGGGGGTGCGGCCGTATTGGATGTCGATCAACGTTTTGCGTATCCGGCTGGTGAACTCGCCGGTTTCGTTGCTGCCGACTTCGCCCCCCTTCCACACGAGGCGACCGACCGGCGTGACCACTGCGGCGGTGCCGCAGGCAAAGACTTCCTTGATAGCGCCCGACGCCACGCCGGTCTTCCATTCCTCAACAGCGACCGGTCGTTCTTCCACCGTGAGCCCCATCTCGGCACCGAGCTTCATGATGGACGACCGCGTGACACCTTCAAGGATGGTGCCCGACGTTGGCGGCGTGACGAGCGAGCCATCGGCGTGAACGAACCACAGGTTCATCCCGCCGAGCTCTTCGATCCACTTGTGTTCTTCGGCATCGAGGTACACCACCTGGTCACAACCCTGCTCGCTGGCCTGGACCTGAGCGGCCAGACCGGCGGCATAGTTGCCACCACATTTGGCCGCGCCGGTTCCGCCCATGGCTGCCCGGGTGTAGTCACTCGACTCCCAGATGCTGACCGGCTTCACGCCGCTGGCGAAGTAGGGGCCAACCGGCGAGGCGATCACCATGTAGCGAACCTCGGCCGAAGGTCGCACCCCCAGGAAGACTTCGGTAGCGATCATGAACGGCCGGAGATAGAGGCTGTTCTCGCCACCCGAGGGCACCCAGTCCTTGTCTATCTCCACCAGCGTTTGGATCGACTGCAGGAACAGGTCGGTGGGCAATTCGGGCAGCGCCAACCGTCGGGCCGAACGCTGGAGACGGGCGGCGTTCTGGTCGGGGCGAAACGTCCACACCGAACCATCCGCGTGACGGTACGCCTTCAGACCTTCGAAGATCTCCTGCGCGTAGTGGAGCACTGCGGTGGCCGGGTCCATCGGGATGGGGCCGTAGGGCTCGACGCGGGCGTCGTGCCAGCCGTCGGCGGCGGTCCAGGTGATGGAAAGCATGTGATCGGTGAAGTGCTTTCCGAAGCCCGGGTTCGCAAAAATCTCGGCGCGCCGGTCGGCTGTCGCTGCGTTGGAGTTGTGCTCAATCCGGTACGTCAACATGGCGATGCACGATAGCCGAATGCTTTCGACGGGCCCTCGAATTCCGACCAGTGGTAGAGACCATTGGTCGGAGACGAGATTCAATCCCCGGACTTGTCGCGGTCAAGTGCAAAGGCGGCGATCATTTAGTGGCGTGCATCCGGTCGAAAGGAACGGGTGAACCCACTCGACGTTCGTATGCGTTTGTAATACACTGGTGGTGTGAGTGAGTTGTTCGATCTCGACCAGTTGGACGAGACCGATCCTTTCGAAATCGACCGACAAGCCGCCCACCTGTTCAAACACGACGTCTACGGCATCGAGGACATCTCCGAGCTCTGGAACTCCAACCCGCTGTTATATCCGGCCAAACCACCAGCGCACTGGTTGATGGTCGCTGAAATCGCCGGTGAGGTGCTCATGGTCCCGCTCGCCCCGTCCGACCACGATGACCCAACAAGATGCCGACCGATTGGCTGCTACCTCGCTGCCAAACATCTCGCTGACCGATACAAGGAGGACCGATGACCACCAAGAAAATGACGCGACAAGAAGAACACGACTTCTACGCCGACCCCGCCAACCAAACAGCTCAAGGACCGGCCCGACGGCGTAACTCGAAACTCTCTGAGCTCGTCCCTGTCAGGTTTCCGCCCGAGACGCTCGCCAAGATCCGCTACGCCGCCGACGCCGACGACCGATCCGTCTCCGCCTGGATCCGCCGCGCCGTTGACCACGAACTCGACCACGGCACCAAGACGGCCTGAGCACCCGACGCCGGGACCATTCTGCAAGCGTGCGATACCGAGCAATCACGTCGCTCGTATCGCCGGTTATGGGCGGGTCGGGTGACGTTCGGTGGTGAGCGTTACGAGCGAGTTGATAGCAACCTGCCAGTGTCGTGAGATGTCACGTCGGCGGGCAGGTGCCTGTCTCGTGAAGCGTATCGATGTCCCATCCGGGTGTGGCGATTTTGTCGATTAGTTCGCGATGGCTTGTCCTGAGGGCCGATCGCAGCTCGACCGTGACCCGATCGTCGGGTCGGAGTTTTGAGCAGTCGGTGATCGTTTGCAGGAAATTTTGAAGGACCTGGTGCCTGCGGGCAAGTAGGTGGTGAGAACACGATCCAAGGCGAGTGGTGCAACCATGTATGACATGGAGGCGGCGCTGGACGTTCAGGAGAACTCCGAGGCAATCCGGTCGGCCGCTGTGGGGGCGCTGTTCGAAGTGCACGGCCGTGATGTCTACAGGTTCGTGTCTCGTCGCCTCGCTGGAGCTATGGCCCAAGACGTCACTGCTGAAGCGTTCAGGATCGTGTTCGAGCGTTGGGATCAGTACTCACCAGCTCTCGGATCGGAGCGAGCCTGGCTGTTCGGGGTCGCGTCAAACGTTATCCGCCGCCACTTGCGAACGGAGCAGCGCCGGTTCTCGGCGCTCGAGCGGCTCTCAGCGGTCGAGCACGTGCCACCCCAGGATGGAGTCGACACGGACGACAGGATTGATAGTGCCGGTGAGGCTCGCCGAGTCCTGGCCGCTGTGAGCAGGTTGGACCCCGATGACCGCGAGCTGTTGATCCTTGTGGCGTGGGAAGGATTGTCGTATCGCGACGCAGGTGATGCCCTCGGCCTCGCTCCGGGGACGGTTGGTTCGCGTCTCAACCGCATTCGTAAGTTCCTTCACTCTGGAGAAAGCTAATGACGATCGACGAGATCGAAGTGTTTGCCGCTTGCCGGCCTGAGGTTCCTGAAGTTGATGACGATGTGTTCGAAGCGATCCGGGTGGCGGTGTTCGGCGAGTCAAGCTTCGCCGGTGTGCGACCCGCCCACGACGCCGCCGACACGCTGTTGATTCTGGACACATTGACGACACCAACGCGTCCCAGCAACCGACGATGGTTGGTCGCGACGAGTTGCGCCGCCGCCGTGATCGCTGCGATCGCGGGCGTGGCGACGGTTCGAGGTTCGGGTGACCCGATCTCGGTGCGCGGATCCGACGCATCCGTTCCCGCGGTGACTGAATCGACGTCGACCACGTCGTCTCCCGAGAACGACACGACATCCGTGCCGTCAACAACGGTGCCGTTGCCTTCGGTGGTCTATCGACCAAACGAACCCGTGAGTCCGCAAGAACTCGTCACGCCAACGCCAGAATGGGAACTCCTCGTTCATCACGGAATCGAAGCAGTGATCGATCGCTGCGTCGCTGAGCACGGCCTGCGCTATACCCATCGACCCGACCCGCTCCCACAGCCAACATTTGTGAACGGTCCACGCGACGGCAACTATCGCGCTCTCTACGGCTACGGAATACCCGCCGGCCCGAAAGACACCGACGAACGATGGGCTCCCTTCACGGCACAACTCCAGAACCCGACGCTAAACGACCTCATCATGGGGTCCGGCAACTGTCAATGGCGTGCCTACAACGAGATCTACCCACCAAACGGCGCCGCGGTCGCTCCTGCAAATGCCAGCTTCAACGAGGCCCTAGGCGCCGTCGACGCCGAAATGGCTAACGACCCGGAGATTGCCCAAACCGCCACCGCGTGGGCGGACTGCATGAACACGAACGGTTACCACTACACATCTCCGGCCGACGCTGAGATGTCGTCAAGCCTGAACCGCGACGCCCAGTCGCCAGGGCAATCCACGATGGACCAAAAGCCAACGATCGAAGAGATCACGATTGCGCTTGCAGACTGGGACTGCCAACAAAACGTCGGCTACGCCGACCGACTCTGGGGCAACATGCAGACCCTCACTGCCGCCTTTATCAAGGACCATGGCGACCTGATCGCAGACATCAAGGCCTGGCAGCAACAAGTCGCAGTCCGTGCCCAAGCCGCGATCGATCGCCTTCCAGCGTCCTGAACAAGCGCTACATCGGGCGGAGGAACCAAGGGTGGCGACAGCACCACTGCCAACCCAGACCAACAACGTGTCATCGTCTACACAGTCGATGTTCGCCGAAAGCTGCTCGGTATCACTGCCCCATAGCCCCGCCAAACAGGGTCGATCAGCCCACAAACCCCGGCCCTTATCGGGCGCCCGATATTCCCGGCCGGGATCCGCTAACGGCCGCGTCAAGCGGGAGTCGTGTGAAGCCCGCAGGGACAGCAGGAAGCCGAAGCGATTGAGCAGGGCTTGTGCTCGCCGGACACTGCTCGTTACGGCCGGGATGTACGAATGGCAAGGCGCCTATTCTTGTCGATTTTCTACAGGCTCCGGCCGAGTCCGAACAAACACCGTGTGAATAGGTAACGTCTCGAACAGGTGACCGGAATCGAACCCACATAGCCGGATTCGTAGACCCGCTAGAGCCGTGCCGCGATCTGATCGGCTACCGCGGACGTGGTGCCAGAGGTCGGTCCGTCGCACGCGGCGCGGATGCGGTCCGCGGCCTCACTCTCACCGAGGAAGTCGAGCATCAGCGCGGCCGACAAAATCGCGGCCGTCGGGTTGGCCTTGCCTGTCCCGACGATGTCGGGTGCCGAGCCGTGGACCGGCTCGAACATCGACGGGCCGGTGCGCGCCGGGTTCAGGTTGGCCGACGACGCAAGACCAATGCCGCCCGATACAGCTCCACCGAGGTCGGTGAGGATGTCGCCGAACAGATTGTCAGTGACAATCACGTCGTAGCGGCCCGGATCTTGCACGAAGTAGATGCATGCGGCGTCCACATGGTTGTAGGCGGTGGACACCCCGGGGTACTCGGCGGCCACGTCGTTGAAGGCCCGCTGCCACAGGTCACCGGCGAAGGTGAGCACGTTGGTCTTGTGCACGAGCGTGACGTGGTTGCGCCGCCCGACCGCCAACTCGAACGCGTAGCGAATGGCCCGCTCGGCACCCATGCGAGTGTTGACCGAACCCTGGGTCGCGACCTCGTTCGGAGTGCCCTTGCGCAGCACGCCGCCCTCGCCAACGTACGGGCCTTCAGTGTTCTCGCGGATGACGATGAAGTCATGCGGCACCGAACCGCCTGGCGCCGTGCCCTTGAAAGGCCGCTGGTTGACGTACAGGTCGAGTTCGAACCGCATTTTCAGCAACAGACCCCGCTCAATGACGCCCGGCGGCACCTCGGGGGTGCCGACGGCGCCGAGCAGGATGGCGTCGTAGTTCCGCAGCTCCGTCAAGACATCGTCAGGAAGAATCACACCGTCTCGCAGATACCGAGCGCCACCCAGATCGAAATCGGTGGTTTCCAGCTGTACACCGGCCGCAGCAACGACTTTTAGGGCTTCCCTGGTGACTTCCGGACCGATGCCGTCGCCGCCGATAATCGCAATCTTGTGTGCCATAAGGGCCACAGGTTTCCAATACGGCGTCCGCAGCGTCAAGCGGACCGGTAGCGTAGATACCTATGTCCGACGTGACGTACCTTTCCCGAAGCGCATACGAGCGCCTGCAAGCCGAGTACTACGACCTCACCACTCGCGCCCGCATTGAGATCGCAAACGCGATCGAGCGGGCCCGCGAACTGGGTGACCTGTCGGAAAACGGCGACTACCACGCTGCCAAAGATCAGCAGGGTATGCAGGAAGGCCGCGTGCGCCAGCTGAAGAAAATCCTCGAGTTCGCCGAAGTGGTCGACAACCTTGAAGAGGGGGTCGTTGCAGTCGGAACGATCATCACGATCCTCTACGAGGGTGACGATGAGGACATGGCCGAGAAGTATCTCCTTGGTTCGCTCGAGGAAGTGAGCGACGAGCACGAACTGGTCTCCCCTGGCTCGCCCATGGGCGAAGCACTCGTGGGCGCCAAGGTTGGCGACACGGTCAGTTACAAGGCGCCGGGTGGCGGCATCCGGGTCAAGATCCTCGCGGTCGAGCCAGCCTGACTTCGGTGGATCGCCTGATCCGGCCCGCGGGCGACGCTCCACCGCTCGCGCCCGAATTGCCGGAGGGTCGGTCAATCGCACTTCCCGGTCGCGGCACGACCTTCATCCGCGAGATGGAGGGCCCGGCCGGCGCACCCACCGTCGTGCTGTTACATGGCTGGACCGTGACCGCCGACATCAACTTCTACACCGCTTACGAATTGCTGGGGCGGCACTTCCGGGTAATCACCCTCGACCATCGCGGCCACGGTGGTGGCATTCGAACAAATGACGTCTTCCGTCTGGAGGACTGCGCTGATGATGTTGCGGTGTTGATCGACACGCTCCGACTCGGCCCGGTCATTGTGGTCGGCTACTCGATGGGAGGCGCTGTTGCCCAGTTGATGTGCCACCGACATCCCATGCTCGTGGAAGGTGTCGTGCTCTGCAGCACGGCGCGCATGTTCAACGGACGAGCCGGCGAGGCCATCAGCTTTTTTGGCCTGGCCGGATTGGCAGCGCTCTCACGTCTCGCCCCAGAGCAGGCCCGAGGCTGGATGACCGATCAGTTCATCAGCCGCAAAGGCCGGTCGTACCAAGCCTGGGCGCTGCAACAGGTACGCGGAAACGATGTCGTCAAGATGCTCGAAGCGGGCAATGCCATCGGTCAGTTTTCATCCCGCGAGTGGATCGACTACGTCACGGTTCCAGCTGCCGTGATCGTGACGATGCAGGACCGCACGGTTCCAGCCCGACGTCAACTGCGATTGGCCGATAGCCTTCCCGGTGCGGTGGTGTATCGCGTTGCGGCCGGGCATGATGCCTGCATCGGAGCGGCCGAGGTGTGGGTGCCGATGTTGCTGGCAGCCATCCATGACGTGGCCGATCGCTCGGCCCACCTCCCTTGATTAATTCCGAAGTTTTTTCCCGAAAATTCTTAAGACCTGAGGCCAACAACCGATGATTTACTTGGAGAGAAACACCAGTGCCCCAGGGTTCTGAGACCCCCAACCTGGCGCCCCCCTCGAAGGAGTGGACCAGGATCCTGGGCATTGGTTGTCTCGCCACAGTCGCAGCGGCGGGCGGCTGGATCGCTTGGCATCGACGTCACTCGGCGCACGCCGGTGGCGTCCTTCGCCGCAACCGCGCCGGTCGCAACGCTGAGGTTGCCCGGCTGGGTGCCAAGGTCGGCACGACCTATGCCACGACGGCCGCCCGGAAGGTCTTTGCAACGGCTGAACGTCGAGAGGAACTCGACCGCAGTCGCGAGATGCGCAATGCCGAGGACATCGCCAATAGCCTCGGCCAGATGAAGGGCGCACTGATGAAGATCGCCCAAATGGCGGGGTACCTCGATGAAGGCCTGCCCGAGCCGATGCGCCTTGCCCTCTCGCAACTGCAGAGCCAGGCGCCACCGATGGCACCCGAACTTGCGGCGAGTGTCATCGAGCAGGAGTTGGGTGCGCACCCCGACGAGATCTTTGTCACCTGGGATCCGGTGCCCATCGCGGCAGCTTCTATTGGTCAGGTCCACCGCGCCGTCTGGAAGGACCCTTCGGGCGTCGAACGAGCTGTGGCGGTCAAGGTGCAGTATCCCGGCGTAGATCAAGCAATCCGTGCCGATCTCGACAACACCGAACTTCTCGGCAGCATGTTCCGTGCCATGTTCAAAGGCCTCGATCCCAAGCCCATGGTGGCCGAAATCCGCGCTCGCATCGGTGAGGAACTCGACTATGAGCGAGAGGCCAAGAACCAGCGGCTCTTCGCCGACAACTTCCGCGGTCACCCGTTCATTCATGTGCCCGACGTGATCGACCAACTCTCGACCGCACGTGTCCTCACCACTGAGCTGGCAACCGGTTCCACGTGGGCAGAACTGTTGACGTGGGACCAGTCCGAGCGTGACCTGGCCGCCGAGACGATCTTCCGATTCGTGTTCCGCAGCCTCTACCGATTCCAAGCGTTCAACGGCGATCCGCACCCCGGCAACTATCTGTTCGAAAAAGGTGGCCGGGTCACCTTCCTTGACTTCGGTCTGGTGAAGTACTTCAGCGACGACGAACTCGACGTGTTCAAGCAGATGATCACCTCTGCCGTGCTCCGGCCCGACTGGGATCGCTTCCGTTCGGTCATCGAGGAGGCTGGTCTGCTTCGCAAACAAGCGCCGATCGACACCCAGGAAGCAGGCGAGTATTTCTCCCACTTCTACTCGTTCGTACAACACGACGGCGTTGTCACCTGGTCATCCGAGTACGCATCGGCGACCGTGCGACAAACGTTTGATCGCAACAGTGCTATCGCCCAATACGCGTCGGTGCCCACCAGTTTCGTCATCATCCAACGGATAAACCTCGGTCTTTACGCACTGCTCGGCCAGCTCAACGCGAGTGGCAACTATCGCCGTATCGCTGAGGAATTGTGGCCGATGACGAGCGGCCCACCCAGCACCCCGCTCGGCGAGGTCGAAGCCGCCTGGCTGGCAACACAGCGTCGCTAGATGATTGGCTGCGGGCGGTCACGACCTTTTTGTACACATGGTTAGGATTCCGCTT
Source organism: Actinomycetes bacterium (assembly GCA_031410595.1). Lineage (GTDB taxonomy): Bacteria > Actinomycetota > Acidimicrobiia > Acidimicrobiales > Ilumatobacteraceae > JANMCE01. The sequence continues at coordinate 38,907 of JANNZM010000049.1, forward strand.
ACAAGAGGAACGGACAGGAGAGGTGGACCAAATGTCTAACGTCACGGGAAAGAGTAGAACTCGATCGTGGAAGGTTTTGGTCGCCGCGGTATGTATCGGGTCGGGCGTCGCCGTAGTGACGAACTCGAACGGTGCGGCAGCGGTAGTGGACTGCACCACGCAGGTGAACGACACCGTTGCCAAGTTGGTGCCGTGCATAACGAAGACCGATCTGTGGAACCACATGATCCAGTTCCAGACGATCGCCGACGCCAACTCGGGGGCCGACGGACATCCGTCTCGCAACTCGGGTGAGCCTGGTTACAAGGCCTCGGTCGACTACGTCGCCGCGAAAATGCAAGCGGCTGGCTACGACGTCACCATCCAGACGTACACATTCCCGTACTTCCAGTTTACCGCGAAGCCCACGTTCTTCGAGGTTTCACCGACGGCTCGCACGTTCGTCCTCGATAGCGACTTCACCGCGGGGTCCGCGGCGGGAAGCGTTAGCGGTAAGACGGTGCAGGCGGCCGGTGGCATCATTATCCCGGCGACAGCAACTCCGAGTTCCGCGAGTGGCTGCACGTTGGCCGACTTCACCGGGTTCGAACCTGGGCATGTTGCGCTCGTGCAGCGCGGCGCGTGCACGTTCGGCACCAAGGCGCTCAACGCGAAGGCAGCCGGTGCGTTGGGCATCATCATCTTCAACGAGGGTAACCCCGGTCGCACCGCCGTGTTCAGCGGCATCCTGCAGGACGATGCGGGCAACCCCGTCAGCCCGAACATCCCGGTGATGTTCACATCGTTCGCCGTCGGCAGTTCGCTGCTCAGCGAGACCACGCCACCCGTCGTATCGATCGATGTCCGAGCGGTGAGCAACCCGAACGCGGTCGACTACAACGTGATCGCCGAGTCCAAAGGCGGCGACAAGAACCACGTCGTGGTCGTCGACGCCCACCTCGACGCCATCTTCGGCGCCGGCATGCTCGACAATGCGTCGGGCTCCGCCACCATCCTCGACATCGCACAGATGATGACGAACGTCACCCCGCGCAACAAGCTGCGCTTCATCTGGTTCGGCGGCGAGGAACTCGGACTGCTGGGGTCGAGCTTCTATGTGAACAACCTCAACCAGAACGACCTGAATCACATCGGCTACGACCTTGACGCCGACGTGATGGCGACACCGAATTACGTCATCGGCGTACTCGATCCCGCGGCCGGTGACTTGTTTGGCCGGCAGGTGATCTCCACCTTCCCGAGCCGCGTCTACAAGGCGTCCACCGTCGCCCGTGACCAGGCGATCGACTACCTCAACTCAGTTGGGCTGAAAAATGAGCTGTTTTCACCCGATGGCACCGATGCGTTCAGTTTCAACGCCGCAGGGATCCCCGCCAGCGGTATGTTGACCGGACAGGATTGTTGCAAGAACGCGGGCGATGTGGCCTTGTTCGGCGGATCGCTCGGCAACTTCGAGGGCACGGTTCCAGGCACCGACGGTGGCTGTGTCGACAACCCGTTCCGCTGGTGCGACAACCTGTCGAACAACGACCCGAACGTGCTGACGTTCATGTCGAAGGCGTTTGCCACCCAGGTCGTGCAGATGGCGTTTGACACCAAGGTCATGTCGGCCAGCAACAACTCGGTGATCAAGCCCAAGCCTGCGCCACACCCGCCGAAGGGTAAGTTCGTGGCGTGAGCAGAGCGGCCGCCTCGCAGGCGAGTGCAAGCTTCCTTGGACCTACTTACTAGAGCGCGTCGTCGATCAGCTTTCGCAGCGTCTCGTAGTCACGAGCGATGGGGTACTGCGGGAACTCTCGAACCACGTTGTCCGGTGGGTGCATGAGGATGCCGGCATCGGCTGCGCCGAGCATGGCTATGTCGTTATAGCTGTCCCCCGCCGCAATCACTGCGAAGTTGAGTGCCTTGAACGCGTTGACCGCCGCACGCTTCTGGTCGGGCATACGGAGGTGATAGTTGACCAACATGCCATCGGCGTCGGCTTCGAGGCGGTGGCAGAACAACGTCGGCATGCCAAGCTTGCGCATGAACGGTACGCCGAATTCGTAGAACGTGTCCGACAGGATGATCACCTGATAGCCCTCGCGGAGATCGTCCAGAAACTCTTTCGCTCCTGGCATCGGGTCGAGCCCCGAGATGACCTCTTGAATATCGTTCAGTCCGAGCTTGTGCGTGCGTAACAGGTCGAGCCGGTAGCGCATGAGCTTGTCGTAATCGGGTTCGTCCCGAGTGGTGCGACGCAACTCAGCAATGCCCACGCGGTCGGCGAAGGCAATCCAAATCTCAGGCACCATGACGCCCTCAAGGTCAAGACAAACAATCTTCACAACACGCCTTCCATTGGCCCCCACGGGCTGCATCCGGGGATGCACGCTATCCCCCAGACCGCTTAGCTCGCGCTGATGGCCTGCTCGATCTCTCGTCGAAGCTGCAGAGCAGCCGAGACGACGGCGTGTCCCACGTTTTGGCCCGGCGTTCGACTCAACCGCTCGACCGGCCCGCTGACACTGACGGCCGCAATGATGCGTTCTCCGTGCTCGTGCGAATACTCAATGAGAGGAGCCGACACGGAGCACACGCCACGCTCACGTTCTTCGACACTTTCCGACCACCCGGCCTTGGTTACCTCACCGGCCAACGCCCGCCCGGCCGAACCCCGTTCCATGGGCAATAGGACGCCTTCGGGCACAATCCAGCGCAATCCGTGCGGCGACTGCAGTGAGATCACACAGCGCCTGGCATCGCCCTCCACCACATAGAGCTGCACACTCTCACCGGTGTCATCCCGCAGGCGTTCGAGAATCGGGCGAGCAAGAGTCGCCAACGGAAAGCTGGCGGTGGCTGCCCTACCGAGGCCGATCAGACGAAGTCCGAGCGTGAATCGACCGTCGTCGAGTCGGCGAACCAGGCCGTGCGATTCAAGCGCAACCGCCAACCGATAGGCAGTGGCCCGCGGCAGATCAGTAGCCTCGCAGAGGGCTGCCAGGCCGAGGGGTTCGACGGTGACTGCGTCGAGCACGATCATCGCTTTGTCGAGGACGCCCACACCGCTTACACTTGATTCCACGCAGCGAGACTATCGTCCCAGAATGTGAGACCGCAAGATGGTACAGCCAAAAACACTCCCCCAGAAGGTTTGGGAACGCCACATCGTGCATAGCGCGCCGGGCGAATCCGACCTGCTCTACATCGACCTGCACCTGGTCCATGAAGTCACCAGCCCGCAAGCCTTTGACGGCTTGCGCATCTCGAACCGCAAGGTCCGCCGCCCGGAACTTACGGTCGCCACCGAAGATCACAACGTGCCGACCGCCGACATCGATCAGCCGATTGCCGACCCGATCTCGGCCAAGCAGGTAGACACGCTGCGGGCCAACACGGCGGAGTTCGGCGTGGTCAACCACGCCATGGGCACACCTGGCCAAGGTATCGTGCATGTCATCGGGCCGGAGCAGGGCCTTACCCTTCCGGGCATGACCGTGGTGTGCGGTGACAGCCACACGGCCACCCACGGCGCGTTTGGGGCCTTGGCATTCGGCATTGGCACCAGCGAGGTCGAGCACGTGCTTGCTACCCAGACCCTGCCGCAGGTTCGGCCGAAGTGGATGGCGGTAAATGTCGAAGGTGACGCTCCCTCTGACGTCACGGCGAAGGACATCATCCTGGCCATCATTGGCAAGCTCGGCACCGGCGGCGGCATCGGCTACGTCATCGAATACCGCGGCGCCGCCATTCGGGCGCTCTCGATGGAAGGGCGCATGACGGTCTGCAACATGTCGATCGAAGCGGGCGCCAAGGCCGGACTCATTGCGCCCGACGAGACGACCTTCGCTTACCTGAAGGGCCGCCAGCACGCGCCCTCCGGTTCGGTGTGGGACGACGCCTTGGCCGACTGGCGTTCACTCGCCACCGACGACGGCGCGGTCTACGACGC
>JANNZM010000050.1:0-142290 GCA_031410595.1 Actinomycetes bacterium
TGCCAATGGTTCGCAGGGCGCGGCTGGTGAAGCCGGTGCCGCCGGTGCTACTGGTTCTCAGGGTGCGACGGGCGCGGCTGGTGAAGCCGGACCTCAGGGTCCGATGGGTCCGCAGGGTGCCGTCGGAGCACAAGGCGCAGCTGGAGCCGCTGGAGCTGCTGGAGCACAGGGCGCAACTGGTGCCGCTGGAGCACAGGGCGCGGCTGGAGCTGCTGGAGCACAGGGCGCGGCTGGAGCACAGGGCGCGGCTGGTGCCGCTGGAGCACAGGGCGCGGCTGGAGCTGCTGGAGCACAGGGCGCGGCTGGTGCCGCTGGAGCACAGGGCGCAACCGGAGCGGCTGGAGCCGCTGGAGCACAAGGCGCAACCGGAGCGGCTGGAGCACAAGGCGCAACCGGAGCCACCGGAGCGACCGGAGTCCAAGGCCCGGCCGGACCGCAAGGTCTCACCGGACCGGCCGGTAGCCAAGGTAGCCAAGGAATTCAGGGTGTGCAGGGGGCACAGGGTGCCCAGGGCGCAGGCGGCGTGTCCGTCACCGTCCGGACGAACAGCAGCACACCCACCAGCAACGGCTCGTTCGTGATCAATTCGGCATGCAACGCCGGTGAGACGATTCTGGCGGGTGGCTACTCTGGCTCGGCGGGGTCCAACCTTGGCGTCACGTCGAACAATCCTGACGTGCCCAACCAGCAGTGGACCATCGCAGTGAAGAACGCGAACGGCGTTCTCGTGACTGTCTACGCCGTCTGCAAGGCGTAACGAGAGCGGCCTTCACTTCAGCAATGGCTGATCGAAACGGCGTGTGGGCAACAAGCCTGCACGCCGTTTCCGCGCCTGGGTAGACCAAGCGTTCCAAGGCGATGAGGCTGACCGCTACGTTCGGTTTTCGGAAGCCTCGCAATCGAATACGTGTGAGACGTGTTCGATGTCTGCCAGGTGTCGATCGACGGTCGCTCTGGATGCCGAGGTCATTGGCCGGCGTAGCCCGCCATCGGCGATCTGGCCTTGTCTTGCAAGGGTCCCTTTCCAGACGGCGGGGTTCGGTTCACTGAAGCTACGCCGTCACACGGAAGGCAACGACCGCCTCGGTGACGGTGCTTCTCGAACTGCTCGGATCGACTTGACGCGAGCTGCCTACGAACGCCGACCGACTACTCCGCGACCTACACGATCCGGGCGTCTGACCCGGACCCGCTGATCAATACTGCGACGGTCACGGGGACCGACCGCGATGGCAAGACGATCAGCGATACCGACACGCACACGTTGAACGTCGGGTTCGCACCAGCTATCACGGTCGTGAAATCCGGTCCGGCGTCTGCGACTGTTGGTCAGACCGTGACGTACACGTTCGCGGTCTCGCATGCCCCAACCTCGGACGGCTCCGCGGTCACTGGTTTGACCGTGACCGACAACATTGCCGGCGCTGCGACATACGTCTCGGGCGATACCGACAGCGATCTGACCCTCGACGCTGGCGAGACATGGAACTACTCCGCGACCTACACGATCGTCGCGACCGACCCGGACCCGCTGATTAACACTGCGACCGTCACCGGGACCGACCGCGATGGCAAGACGATCGCTGATACCGACACGCACTCGACCGACCTCTTCGCTCACGTTCTTTCGATCGATGACACGTACGTCACGCCATCGGGGTTGAATCCCGACGGGACGTTCAGCGGGCACGCCACGACACCCGGATCGTATCCAATCGTGATCGAGGTTTGCGACAACGGCACACCAGAGTTGTGCAGCACCCAAACGGTTGTGCTTCAGGTCCGCTCTGACCACCTCCCGGTGACCGGTAGCGATATCAGACTCTGGCTGAAGGTGGCAGTGGCATGGACAATGACAGGAGCTTTCATCATGTTTGCAGCCAGACGTCGCCGGCGACGACCGCGCACTGCCTGAGTGTCGTCGGTATCGGTGCTTGTAGGCCTGCTCAGATCGACCTGAACGAGAGCGGCTTACCCATGGCGTGATCCGAAATTCGTGTCGAGCAGGCGGACCTTGTTGATGGCATCGATGCGGGCCTCGGCGATTCGGTCGGCCGCCTTGTAGTACGGAATTTCGTCCCGTTCTGAAATGGCGAACACCTCCAGTGTGCGGTCGTACACGCGGCGCACGTTCGCCCAGGCGCGCTCGGGTTGAAATCCACCTTTGCGGAAGCGGTCGGTGTCGAAAATCGTGCCGCCGGAGTTGGCGATATAGTCCACGGCATAAACGATGCCCCGTGACTGCAACTCGTCGCCGTGGCGTTCCTCGGCCAGGATATTGTTGGCGGAGCCGCCCACGATCTTCACCTTCAGCTGCTTCAGTGTGGCGTCGTTGATGACCGCACCGAGGGCGTACGGGGCGAAGATGTCTGCGTCAACGGTGTAGATCTCGTCCGGCGCGCAGGCGTGCACGCCGAACTCGGCTACGGCTGCGGCGACCTTGTCGGCGTCAACGTCGGTGACCGTGACCCGGGCGCCTTCATCGACCATGAGTTTCAGCGCCTTCGAACCGCAGACGCCCAGGCCCTGCAAGGCAACGGTCCGACCGCGAAGGCTGTCGTCGCCCCAGACCTTCAACGCGCACGCTTTGGTGGCGAGCACAGAGCTGAGTGCCGTGGCCGGCGAGATATCGCCCGCGCCGCCGGCATGGACCGGGAGGGTGACGACGTGGTTGGTTTCGCTGTACAGGGTCTCCATGTCGTGCAGCGTGGTGCCGACGTCCTCGCCGGTGATGTATTCGCCGCCGAGTTGGTCGATGAATCGACCCATCGCCCGCATCAGCGCCTCGGATTTGTCGACTTTGGGGTCGCCGATGATGACGGCTTTGCCACCACCCAAATCCAAGCCCGCCGCTGCGTACTTGTAGGTCATGCCGCGGGCCAGTCGCATGGCGTCGAAGATGGCGTCCTGCTCGTTGGCGTAGGTCCACATTCGCAGTCCGCCGGTCGCGGGTCCGAGCGCGGTGGAGTGAATGGCGATGACGGCGCGCAGGCCGGAGTCACTGTCGTTGCACATCACCACCTTCTTGAATTTGTGCTGCTGCATGTAGTCGAGAATTCGTGCGTCCATGAGTGTGTTCCTTTGTCGTTGATGGATTAGGCGGCGGTGTACCCGCCGTCGACCAGCAAGATGGCGCCGGTGACGTAGCTGGATGCATCGGATGCGAGGAACACGACCGGACCGACGAGTTCTTCGGGGAGGCCGCGGCGGCCCATTGGCGTGAACTGCAGCACCTGGGATCTCTTCTCGGGTCGTGAGTGCTCATCGGTCGCGCCGCTCATGATGTTCTCGAAATAGCCGGGCGAAAACGCGTTGACTCGAATGCCGCGATCGGCCCACTCGACCGCCATGGTGCGGGTCATCTGATTGACGCCACCCTTGGCGGCGGCATACGCGGTGAGTCCCTTGATGCCGACGTCGCCAGCGATGGAGGAGTTGTTCACAATCGAGCCGCCGGTGCCCTGTTGCAGCATTTGGCGGGCTGCGAATTGGGAACAGTTGAAGTAGCCCTTCAGGTTGATGGTGAGCACCTGATCCCAAGCTTCCTCGGCCACGTTTTCGGCTGGTTCGATGATGTCGATGCCAGCGTTGTTGACCAGCACGTCGAGGTGCCCGCAAGCCGCGACGGTGTCGTCGATGAGTTGACGGCAGCTCTCCCGGTCGGCTGTGTCCACCCGCAGCGCCATCGCGGCGCCACCGTTCGCAACGATCTCTTGGGCCGTTGCTTCGGCTTCGGCCAACGTGCGTGAGCACACCACGACGGTCGCTCCGTGTTGGGCCACACCGAGGGCGATGGCCTTGCCGAGGCCCCGGCCGGAACCGGTGATGATGACGACCTTGCCGGTCAGATCGAAAAGCGTTGTCATGGGAACTCCTTGGGAACGGCGGTTAGTGAGATGAAGTAAGCGGTCGGGCAAGATCGGCAAGCGCTTGGGCGGAGGCGATGCGCCATGCTGCGATGTTGCGTTCCTTCACGTGGTCAAAGCCACGGATCTGATTGGCGAGAGCCAATGCAGAGACGGCCGCGTCATAGGTGGTGCCTTTGGTTTCCGTTGGAGCGGCGTCGAGGGCGGCCAGCGTGGTGCGGATCTGGGCGCGGTAGTCGTCCACGAGGGCGCGCTCGAGTCGGCGGTGGGCGGTGCGGCCGAACAGGTCCAGGCGGGTGCCGCGCAGTCGGCGGGCTGCGGCGAGGGCTCGGAACGCGGGCATGGCGCTGCGGTTCAGGCCGATCTTTCGGCGGAGGCCGAAACGCTCGAGGGCAGGCGGCTGGAGCAGAAAAGTTCGGTCCGCTCCATCGCCGAATTGATCTCGGACCGACTCGGCGAACGCGGCGGTCATGTGGAGTCGGGCGACCTCGTATTCGTCCTTGTAGGCCATGAGATGGTGCAGTTCTCGGGCCACTGTCGTGGTCAGTTCCGAGCGACCGGCGGGCTCGTGCTTGGCTACGGCGATGACCTCATCGAGGTACCCGGCGGCATACGCGACTGACTGGTACCCGACCAGATTGGCAACACAAATCCGCGCCAGTTCGTGGGCCGAGATCGGGATGTCGGCGTCGATACGCCGGCCCATTGCGGCCGGAAGTGCACCGGTCGGATCGACGGGCGCTGACCTGTGACCGGCGGCAGCGGCGGCTACCTTTTCCGGGCTGACGACGAAGGCGCGACCGACCCGGAACGCGGCGAGGTTCTTGGCCACGCTGGCGCCGTTCATCTGGATCGCCTGTTCAATGGATGCCGCGTCGAAGGGCAGCAAGCCGTTCTGGCAGGCGACGCCGAGCATGATCACGTTGGCCGGCATGTGGTCATCGAACAACGCTTCGCTGATTGCTTCGGCATCGAGGTGGACGGCAGCGTCGGGCCGAGTGGACCCTTCGATGCGAGCGAGCAGGGTGGTGGTGGACGGACCGATGGCGGTGACCGTGCGGACCTGCGGACCGGTCGGCGCGACCGAGGTGTTCACCACCCGGTAGGTGCGATCCGCATCGCAGCGGGCGACGTTTACGTCCTGCGCCGCAGTCACCGGATCGAAGGCAAGCAGCACATCAGCCCCGCCCTTGCCGACCTGGTTGCCCCCGGCGATGGGCGCTGCCGAGACCCGCAGGTGGGAGACGACGCTGCCACCTTTTTGGGCGAGGCCGGTCTGGTCAAGGGCGGTGGAATACATCCCGGCGAGGCGGGCGGCGACGCCAAGAATCTGGTTCACGGTCACCACGCCCGTGCCGCCGACGCCAGTCATCAGCAGATCAACCGTCTGGCCAACTCGTTGCGTCGGTGTCGGCAGCGAATCAAGACCGAGCGCAGAAAGGTCTTGGGCCGGTCGGCTGGTTTTCGTTCCGGGGGTGACCTTCACGAAGGCCGGGCAGTGGCCGGTTGTACAGGTCTCATCCATGTTGCAGCTGGCCTGATGAATGCGGGTCTTTCGCCCGAGGATCGTGTCCACCGGCTGAACGGACAGGCAGTTTGATTGCACGCCGCAGTCACCGCAGCCTTCGCAGACCGCCTCGTTGATCATGATCCGATGCTCCGGTGCGGCGATCAGCCCCCGCTTGCGCTTGCGGCGCACGTCGGCCGCGCAGGCCTGGTCGTACACCATGACGGTTACACCGGGGATGTCTCGCAGAAGTTCTTGCGCTTCGATGACTCGATCTCGATGCCAAGCCTCCACACCGGCGGGCAGGTCTGGTCGGCGGAAATCCGGGTCGTCGCTCACCACCAGAACTCTGGCCACGCCTTCGGCGAGCAGGAGCCGCACGATGGCGTCGAGCGATAAGTCGGCGTCGTGACGTTGACCGCCGGTCATGGCGACGGCGCCGTTGTACAGCAGCTTGTAGGTGATGTTGGTGCCCGCGGTGACGGCCTGGCGCACGGCGAGGGAGCCGGAATGCAGGTACGTGCCGTCACCCATGTTTTGGATGAGGTGCGGGGTGTCGGTGAACGGTGCGGCACCGACCCACTGGATGCCTTCGGCGCCCATCTGCACGATGTTGTCGGTGTGTCGGTCCATCCAGATAGCCATCGTGCTGCAGCCGACCGCGCCGTTGGCAAGCGAGCCTTCGGGCACCACGGTTGAACGATTGTGCGGGCAACCCGAGCAGAAGTACGGGGTACGGCTATCGGTCGTGGCCAATGGAATCAACACGCGTGAAGCGGTGGCCGCAGTCGCTTCGGGCTTTAGTCGTTCGGGCGAGATGCGGGCCACCAGTCGGGCCCGTAGCACCGCACTGATTCGTTCTATGTCGAGTTCGCCGTGGCCGGGTAGTAGCGGCCGATTCGTCTCGTCCCGCTTGCCGACGATGCGGGGAGCGCCCGTAGTTCCGTAGAGCGCGTCCCGCAAGAACAGTTCAACGAAGGCTCGCTTTTCTTCGATGACAACGATCTCGTCCAGCCCACGAGCGAACCGGGTGATGATGCCACGCTCCAACGGATGGATCGCCCCCAGTTGCAGCACCCGAACGCCGAGCGATGCGGCGGCCGCAAGGTCGAGGCCAAGACCGGCGAGGGCGTCGAGCACATCTCGGTAGGTTTTGCCGGCAGCCACGATGCCGATCCACGCGTCGGCCGGATCCGCGGTCATCCGATTCACGGCGTTGGCGGCGAGGAACTGTTCGATGGCCACGGACCGGTTTTCGTGGACTTGGCGTTCCTGTTCGATGCTGCCGGGGGCGATGAGCATCGGGTTCTGGGTGGGCGTCCATGGCCGCCCGTCGATTTCGATCGGAGGTAAGTGAAGGTCCGGTGTTTCCCGCAAGCTGACTGTAGAGAAGCCGTCGGCCACGTTCGTCACGATCTTCATGCCGACCCACGAACCGCTGTAGCGGGACAGCGCGAAGCCGAGCAATCCGAAGTGAAGGATTTCTTGGACGGTGCCGGGAAACAGCACGGGCATCTGGGCGTCGAGCAGCGCGAATTCCGAGGCCGAGGCAATGGTGGAGGACTTAGCGCTTGGGTCGTCACCGGCGATAGCGAGCACGCCGCCGTTCACGCCGACGCCTGCGATGTTGGCGTGCCGGAACGCGTCACCGGTGCGGTCCACGCCGGGGCCCTTGCCGTACCACATGCCTAACACACCGTCGTAGCGAGGCCTCGGGAACGTGTTTGCGAGTTGCGAGCCGTAGATAGCGGTGGCGGCCAGGTCCTCATTGATCCCGGTCAGGAACCGGACGTGGTGCTCGTCGAGCAGTGGGGTGATCTGCTGAAACGCCACGTCAAGTCCGCCGAGCGGTGACCCGCGGTAGCCGCTGACGAGCGTGGCGGTGCGCAGCCCGGCGACCCGGTCTCGCCGATGCTGATCGAGCGGCAGTCGAACCAAGGCTTGGATCCCCGACATGACCACCTCGCCGCGCTGGGCGAGGTACTTGTCATCAAGCGAGACGTCGGCCATGGGCTCCTACGGTAACGAATTGGCCGCAGCGTGGGATGTCGAATTCCACCGCCATCAGCAATTCCTGCAGCATGCAACACTGCCGATCGGCAGATCGGTAGCATCAGACACCGTGGATGAGATCGACGAGCGCATTCTTCACGAACTACAAGCCGACGGGAGACTGTCGAATATCGAGTTGGCCGACCGAGTGGGGCTCAGCCCATCGCCGTGTCTACAGCGGGTGAAACGACTCGTGGAGCACGGAGTAATTCGTCGATTCGCCGCGATCGTGGATGCGGAGAAGGTTGACCGCGGGCTGAGCGTGACCATCTTCGCCGACCCGATATCCAACGCTCCAGAGTCGGTGCAGCGGTTCGAGGCGCTCGTGCTGGCGATGAAGGGCACCGTCGATGTGCGTCGCATGTTCGGTCGCCCCGACTACATCATTACGGTCGAAACCCGGGACCTCGCCAGCTACGAAGAGCTCTACCAAACCGACCTCGCCAAACTCCGCGAAATCGCCCACATCGAATCTCACATCCCCATGCGCGTCCTCCGCGACCGCACCAGCCCACCCGAGCACGCATCGCTATAGGTCTGGGTAGCAGTCGCCTCGACCGAGTTTGGCTAGGCCATTGAGGTCGCCGGTTGCTAACGACGTCACCTCGTACGAACTTGACGGATACATCACCTGTGTCGGGTCTTCGACGTGACCGAGACCGACGAGGTGACCTAACTCGTGCAGGACAATGGCCCGTCCGATGTCCTCGGCGCTGACGGTTCCCTTCGGCTCGAGCTTGGCGAAGGAGGGGCCGTCAAGAGCGAGCATTCCGGTGATGTAGACCTTCGTTCGCCAATCAAACGGTGTCGTGTCATGCGTGTCGAGATACAGGCTGCCAGCCTGGCCGATCACGTCCTTGTTGAGATCCGGCGAACGGCTCGGGTCCGACCAGGCGATAAGCACCGGCGCCCATCGATCGCCGTAACGTGACCTCTGGAAGGCCGCCCGATGTTCGCTCGGTTCCTCATCGGTGGTCCCGTCGTTGACGAACACCAAACCGGTCGCCGCGCTTATGGCCGCGATGGCGTCGGCGACAATCTCGTTACCGCGTGGCGGCACGGTCCGCTGGTTGGTCACGTAGTGAATCGGACGACACGGGTCGTATGCGACGGGTGACTGTTTGTCGCTCTGGCGGGCGATGAACGTGAACCGAGCGCTGTCATTCGGTACCGCAGCCGGCTGTCCGAGCGGTCCGTCCTTCGCCTCTCGGCTTGGCGAGGGCCGATCGGCACCTGACGTAAACAGTTTGGTCCCGGCGAGGTCGGCCTTGCCGCCATTCACCTTGTGAAGCGCGATCCCGGTCGCCACGAGTCCGCCCACGACCGCAAGCCCGATCGCACGACGACGCCAGCGACGCCTGCGTAACGACTTGGCTTGCGACGTGATCTCACGCTTTTCGTTCTCGAGGCGGCCGCGTAGACGCTCGGCCCGGGCGCTTCGTTCCGCTTCGCGCGCCCGTTCGGCAGCCGACATTTCGGTCGTCGTTGCTGACCGCACGAACGATTCATCGAAAACAACATCATCCGGATCATGGTCAGCCGTATCCACCTGTCGATGAAGCCACACCGCCTCCCTGGTCGTCAAGAGCCGAATAGCCCTGCAGCGGGTAAGACTCGCTGCTATTCCACCCGGAGGATTTTCGCCATGGCCTTGCCCTTCGCCAGTTCGTCGATGAGTTTGTCGGTGTAGTAGATCCGGTGCTTCTCAGTCATCGCAATGCACCGCTTCGAACCGGCGCTCGTGGTGCACTCTGATGCAGCGATGGGTCCGACGAGCAAAAACTGTTTCTCTGGCTGCGGCGCACGACGTAGCGGCCCGGCGCGTAAACGGGGCGACGAGGACACTGTGCGATTCCCCACAGCGACCGCACAGCAAGAATCCCTACTGTCTTCCAGTACGAGGGTCAGCGGCGCTCGACCGCCCGTCAGAGGAGACACTATGGAATTCACCCACTGGAAAACTCCGGCCCGCCGGACGGCAGTCGCCGCCACTGTTGCGATTCTTGCCCTGAGTAGTTGCGGATCGTCGACCGCCACCACATCGGCTGCAGCCCCGGCGGTCACGACGGGCTCGATTGTGAACACCTGGTCTGGCGCAGTGATCGACCCGACCAAACTGCCGATCGGTGATTCGAGTGTCTCGACCTCTGGTGCGGGTGTCGGCAAGCTGTACGCGTGCAGCGCCGGCAAGGCCAATGCCGGCGGTGCGCAGGCCCACGGGCCCTGGTTGAACATCGCCGCCGGAACCTGGGACTCCACTACCAAGATCAAGGTGAACGGTGAGGTGTCGTGGCCGACTGCGAAGTACACCGAGACAGTCGGTGCCGGGAAGCGAATGCTCACCAGCAACAGCCTTCCCGTCCACTACAAAACGGGCACGTTCCCGATTGGCTCCGATGACCCGTCCTACGCCTACGACCGCAACCCGGGAACGATCAAAGAGAACACGGTCTCACTGACAATTGCTGAGAACGGTACGGTCGCGTCAGCGCCTACGTGTATGAACGAAGGGCCCGTCGGCATGCTGAAGAACGGGGTGTACATCTTCAACTCGCTTGACGGCCGCGGTGACGACGCAGTCGCCCACGAATCGCAAGATCTTTGCGATGGGCACCCAGCGATGACGACGTACCACTACCACGACGTTCCGTCGTGTATCCGTGCGGCGAGCACTGGCTCGTCAACGGTGGTCGGATGGATCGCCGACGGCTTTCCGTTGGTCGTCGAACGCGATGCGAAGGGCAATCTTCCGACCAACGCAGACCTTGATGAGTGCCACGGCCGTACGTCGCCTGTACTCATCGATGGCAAGTCTGTGACCACGTACCACTACTCGGCAACGCTTGAGTTTCCGTACACCATCGGATGTTACAAAGGCACCGCAGCCAAGATCGGCCGATAGGAGATGTCTCGTCGCCACTCAGCCGACCGTCGTGGCCACGGCTAACTCGTTGATGGGACGCTGTTGATCGTTACGGTGCCTGCGTTGCCGTCAACGGTGACGGTCGCCCCTTCCGGGATGAGGTCGGTGGCGGTAGCGACCGAAACGACGCACGGTATGCCGAGTTCGCGCGACACGATCATGGCGTGGCTGCCTTGGGCGCCGACGTTCACGACGACTGCGGATGCGGCGACCATGAGCGGAACCCAAGACGGGTCCGTCTGCGGGGCGACCAAGACATCGCCTGGCTCGAAGCCAGCAGGATGAGCGGCGTCGAGCACGACATGCGCACGGCCACTGGCGATGCCACCCGAGCCGGCGGTCCCGGTGAGGACGGTGCCGACGACTGCCTTGGTGACGTCGCTGCCGCCACGGCGGGTCATCTCGCTCAGCAAGGGCACACGCCCGTTGACGACGAACACGGGCTCGTAGTCGAACAGCGACCGGTATTGCTCCCAGCGTTCGTGAATGACGCCAGAGAATGAGTCGGGCTCGGCACGAAGCTGGTCGAGTTCGGCGCTGGTGACCATGAACACCTGCTCAGTCTCTCGAATGACGCCGCGCTCGACGAGGCGGCGGCCGTACTCGTGCAGGGCCACCCGCACTTCGTTGATGATTCGCACGACGTTCGTCTTGGCTCGCTCCCGTCCGGCCAGGAACAGCCGGGCGGATTGGAGCGCGGCTTCAAACAGGCCGACCGTCTCGGCTGTGTTGGCGACCCTCTGGCGGACCTCGGCGGCGACGCGGTCGCGTTCGGTGATCGCTGTTGCGTTGCGTGCGGTGGGGGAGAAGGAATCATCGGACCGCCGCATGAGGTCGATTGCGGTCAGCGCAATGATCGGGTTGACCTCCCACGACGGTGAACGCGGGTCGTACTCGTTTTGGGCTCGTGAGCCGTGGTCAAACAGGAACCGGTCGAAGTCTGCCAGGAAGGCGGCCGCGTCGGGCTCGTCGGATGCTCGAAGGTGGTCCAGTACCCGATCCGCTCCCGCCTCGAATGCAGAGGTGAGAACGCTCGACTGCCGAGCGAGACGGCCGAGCTCCCACATAGCGTGCGACGGCGCAGCCGAATCGACTTCGATCCCGGCCAGGAGCCGGATCGCCATGGTCGTGTCACCCAAGTCCGCGCAGATGGCGCCGAGCGCGCCCGTACCGAGCGCCGACAATGACGAAACGATCATGGCGTTCTCGAAGGTCTGCTGGATGTACGGCACCATGGCCCGGGCGCGGGCATGCAGCGCAGAATCAGTGAGCTGTGTCAGATCTGGCCGGTCGTCGCGCAGTCGGCGGGCGAGTGCCTTGTCGGCATCGAGGTTCGGTAGCGCGTCGGCCGACATCGCCCACGTCATGGACGCGCCGAGCCTGGCCTCGTGCTTGGGTGAATCGTGCCAGTCCTGATGCTCGTATGGCGGCACTTCGTCGCGTTCGTCGAAGAACGCTCGGTCGATCATCTCGGGCGTCGCACCCGGCATACGCGCTCCGAGGATCCGAGTCATGGTCAACGGGTTGTAGGGATAGCCCCCGAACAACTTGAACAGGTCGGGGTTCTCGGGGTTCTCGAACTCGTCGTAGTCGAGCGCTCCGATCGCAATGTAGCCGTCTCGTAAACCGGCACACATGCCTCCGCGCAGCACCAGGCTGTGACCCAGCGGGCTGAACGGTTCGGGGAACACATCGGCTGCGTTACCGCGCGTCCAGGCCGGGAAACGCTCGCCGAGCGTCGAATCATCGAACCAACCAACGTCGGAAGTCATTGCTCGCACCACTGGACGAAACCAGCGGCCCGTCCGGCGGTCGACATCATCGTTGTTGTTCGTGTCAAGAGGTCCTCCCGTTGCTTCGTTTTGTGCGAACCAGGCTGCGGATCGCCGACTTGATCGCCGTGATGGCGGCGAGTTGTCGCTTCACGCTGTCCATTGCCCCGTCGTTCAACCCGAGGATCAACGTATCAACGACGACTGCAACTTCTGCCGCGCGTTCTGCTGCGATCTCGCCGGTCGACACACCCCTGTCGACCAACCGGCCGAAGAACGCCGATCGTCGAGCCCGGTCGTCCGGGATCACCGCAGCAAGCTCCTGGTAACGGCGCCGATCTACCCGGGCTGAACCAATGAGGGCCGCCAAACTCGGGTCACGGCGATTGACCGTCGCCGCCTCGTCGAGCACTGCGTCGAACATGTCGAGGAACGTGGTCCGCCCGGCGATTGACGCGTCGAATCGGTCGTAAACCTGATCGTGGGCATCGGTGTAGACGGCGAGGTAGAGGGCTTCTTTGGAGCCGAAGTGGTGGTACACCGCGCCGGTCGTCACGCCGGATGCCATCGCTATCTCGCGGTTGGTGGCGGCTGCGAAACCCCCCGCTGCGAACGCTCGCCGAGCTGCATCGATGATGCGCCGACGGGTCTCGGCTGCGTCGGAGTCGGGCGGGCGGCCGATGCGTGGCCGCGCGGCGACATGAGCCGTCACGCCGCGACCTTTGGGTCAAATTCGAGGTGGAGCTCACGGAGCGATCGCATGGTGAACATCGGCACATGGGCGAAGTCGTTACGACCCTCGGCCAACCTCAGTTTGGGTAGTCGATCAAAGACCGCCTTCAGCGTGAGCGATTGCTCAAGGCGCGTCAGCCCGGCGCCAGGGCAATGGTGCTCGCCCAGTGAGAATGCCATGTGCCGTCGCGAATTCGGTCGATCGAGATCGATCTCGGCGGGACACGCAAAGACCTGTTCGTCACGGTTTGCACTGGCGTAGCGCAGGTGCACGGTGGAGCCGGCAGGGATCTGCACACCGGCGAGCACGGTCGCCTCGCTCACCGCTCGCCAAAGCCCCTGCGTAGGTGACTCGAGACGCAGCACCTCCTCGACGAAATCGGGGATACGGGTCTGGTCGTCGGCGATGCGGTCGAAGAGCCCGGGCTCACGAAGCAGGATCCACAACCCGGAGGTCATCGCGAACGTCGTGGTCTCATTGCCACCAATGAACAGGTGATCAACGATGGTGATGATTTCCTGATCCGTCAGGGGACGGGTGCCAGCGAATGAGACCTGGGTTAAGTGCGTGATGATGTCATCGCCCGGGTTCCTACGCTTCTGATCGATGGCTGCCTTCAGGTAGCCATAGAAGTCGACCACCTGCTCGGCGACCCACACGTCTTGATCCGGCTCGAGCTTGCGAACGAAGGGCAGGATCCATGCCGAACTCCAGGTCCGGAGCCGTTGGAGATCGTCGGCTGGAAGCCCGAGCATGTGGCTGATCACCACACCGGGCAACAGCGACGCGTACTGGGTGATCCACTCGACGCGGCCGTCGCGTTCGAACGTGACGAATAACGCGTCGATAGCGTGCTCGATGAACGGCCTCAGCTGGTCGAGACTCGGTCCGTTGAGATACTGATCGACGAGTGCTCGGTAATGGCGATGGATCGGCGGGTTCGTGCCAAGCGGGGTCATCCGCTCCCAACCGCCGCGTTCGTATACCTGTTGAGCTGCGGGGGACCGGCGCTTGCTCGCGCCGGTTGGGAAGATCGATTGATGGCGCAGCACGTGCATGATGTCGTGGTACCGGCTTACGACGAACTCGTCGGTGCCCGGGATGCGGTAGACCGGCTGCTCGTCACGGAGGTACTGGTAGGTGGGGTACCAGTCTTCCTGCGTGTCGGGACTGAACAGGTCGACATCCACGGTCAAGAACATACCAGATGGCTAGTATGTTCTTTGTGTTCGCTCTGTTGGCTCACATCGTGCTTCGCTCCGGGAGCACCCCAGAATTCGAAGAGTTGGCACGCCAGCTCGCGCACGAGAGCGTCACCCGAGAGGTCGGCCTGTGCCGGTACGAGTACTTCCGCCGAGAGGAGCCCGACCACTTTGTGGCGATGATGGCATTCGATGACTACCGGGACTTCATTGCGCACCAGGCGAGCGAGCATCACTTTGTCCTGGCTGGTGCCATGCGCGACATGATCGTTGAGATCCGCCTTGAGCGGATCGACCCGATTCCGGGTTGCTCGACTTTCGCTCCCGTTGGTGATGCTACAGATCTCTCCGTTAGATCAGACCTGTCGCCGCCGACCGACGCCGAACTCGCAGCACGCAGCGAGCACTATCAACGGCGCTACCCGTCGTCACTGGTGTCATGGTGGCACGACCGTGGCGAAGGCTCACATGTTGACTGATGCACAAGTCGAAGGTCTCGTTGGGCACCGGTTTCCCGGTAGCGACTACACCATTGCGCACTGGGAGAACTTCCTCCTCACCGACTGCACCGCCCGGCAGCCAATGACGTCCGACCTGGTCCACCCCATCGCCCTGTTCCACGTACCGATCCAGGGGGCAGGCACATCGATCGCTGAACTGTTCCGCCTCGGTGGCGGCGACGGACAGGCCGGATCCGTCAGCCTGCTCGGTTACGACTGGGAGTACATGAGGCCCCTGCGCGAGGAGCGTCGGTACCGTGTCGAAGGCGGCATCGTGAGCGCCGAACGCGTCGTCGACGCTGCCGGAGCGGTGCTTCACGACGACATCGCCTTCCAGATCGAACTGTTCGACCCCGACGATGGACTGGCGGCGCGTGTTACGAACCGCTGGCGGTTTCTGCGGTGATCGTTGTTCCCGCAGTTGGTGACGCCATTCCGCCGTTCGTCGTCGAGTCGGTCGACCCGCAGCGCATGAAGACCATGGCGGCGATTCTGCGAGACCCCTACCCCATCCACTGGGACCGCACCGCCGTGGCTTCAATGGGACTTGGCGAGCGAACGGTCAATCAAGGCCCGCTGAACCTCGGCTACATCGCCAACATGTTGATGGCATGGGGTGGCGACAACTCGATTCGCCGACTGACCGTGCAATTCCATGCCCGCGTGTTCGACGGCGACCGCGTGGTGGCTGGCGGCGTCGTTGATGCTGTGGCGGCCACCGATGAAGGTTGGGACGCCACCTGCTCCGTGTGGCTGAAACGCGCCAGCCAAACCATGGTGAGTGGCACTGCTCACGTCTGGCATCGTCGGATGGGTGACGTGCGGTGACTAGGGGCGGACGCGACCCGCACCACCGACGCCGAACCAAAGTAACTCGGTGATGTGCTCGACAAGTTGGTTGGCGCTGATCTGGCCGTCACGGAGCCACCAGAGTGTGGAGAACTGGAGCGTTCCGATGACACCGAAGGCCCAGGTCAGCGCAACGTCTGGATCGGCTCCGCCAGCGGCTCGCTGAGCAGCGATGCGGTGCGCAAGCGGTATCGCCGAACGATCGGCCAGACGCAGTAGTTGGCTGACCCGATCAACGCTGGCGCCACCGGCAATCACAAAGAGGTAGAGGTTGCGGTTGTTGTCGACCACCTCGGTATAGGCGGCGATCAAAGCGCGTAGACGCGTGCGTGGCGAGCGTGCCTTGGCGATAGCCGCGGCCGCCGCGTCATTAATGCGATCGATGACGATTTCGGCCAGGGCGGCAACCAGAGCATCCCGGTCGCCAACGGTGCGATAGAGGATTGGTTTGGTGACGGTGGCAGCCGCAGCAATAACCTCCATCGAGACGTCGGGTCCGTCAGAACGAATGACTCGTTCGGCGGCCGCGAGGAGTTGTTGTCGGTCGGCGAGCAGCTGTCGCCCCGCTGGTCGGCCGGGACGTCGACTGATGGGTTTTGCGGGCGCAGCCGTGGTCGACTTCGGCGGGCGAGCGCTCGATCGAGCGGCGTGCGGTGGTGAGGCCTTTGGCATGAGGCTCGTAACTTACCAATGGTCGTGTTCGGGCCCTCGTGATTTCAATTTACTAACGGTAGTTTCCTGTTGTTGATTGTGTTATCGTCCCGATATGACGACGGTGGACACTCCTGTGAAGTGGCATCTGCGCAACAACTGGGCACCGGTCCTTGACGAACTCACCGAGACGAACCTGCGGGTTGAGGGGGTGATTCCCCCTGAGCTTGCCGGCATGTACGTCCGTACCGGACCCAACCCCTCTACTGGTACCTCTAAGCACTGGTTCTTTGGCGACGGCATGGTCCATGGCGTTCGTCTCGCCAACGGCAAAGCCGAGTGGTACCGCAACCGATTCATCCAGACGCCGAACATCTCCGACCCGCTCGAGGACCCGATGAAGGCAGTGGGCGACC
Source organism: Actinomycetes bacterium (assembly GCA_031410595.1). Taxonomy (GTDB): domain Bacteria; phylum Actinomycetota; class Acidimicrobiia; order Acidimicrobiales; family Ilumatobacteraceae; genus JANMCE01. Next base: position 16,472 of record JANNZM010000050.1, read on the forward strand.
TCACCCGAGGCACGGGGAACACCAGCGTGCACGCCCACAACGGCGACATTCTGTGCCTAGAGGAAGGCCATTGGCCCTGGCGAATCGACAACGAACTCAACACGGTCGGCGTGCAGAACTATGACGGTGCGCTCACCTGTGCAATGACCGCACACCCCAAGATCTGCCCGATCACCGGCGAGCTTCTGGCCTTCAGTTACCTCAATTTCGGCCCTCCGTATCTGAAGTACATTCGAGTCGGCGCCGATGGTGTCCTCAAGCAAATCGAGGGTATAGACCTCCCCAACATGGTGATGATGCACGACTTCAGCATCACCCGGAACTACGCCATCTTTATGGATCTACCTCTTTGTTTCGACCTTGACGCGCTGCCCACCGGGCTCCCGTTTCGCTTCAATCGGTCGGCGGGCGCACGGCTTGGGGTGATGCCCCGCAACGGCACCAACGCAGATGTGCGCTGGTTCGAGATCGAGCCATGCTTTGTTTTCCACGTGGTCAACGCGCATGAGGATGGCGACAAGATCGTCCTGCACGTGTCGCGTCAGCAGGAAGCATTTGCTGCTAGCAACGATGACTACGCCGAGGTTGGCAGGCTGTGGCGGTGGACGATCGACCTGACGAGCGGATCGGTTTCCGAACAGCAGATTGATGACCGCCCCGGTGATTTCGGTCGCATCGACGACCGCCTCGTCGGACTCGACGCCCAGTACGGCTATCTCATGGCACTCGGCGGCGAAGGCAACAGCGAAGAGCCGGTCTATGGGTCGGCGCTCTGGAAATACGACCTGCGCACGGGTACGTGTTGGGAGCATCAACTGGGTGACGGCGTCCGTGGGGCCGAGCCGGTCTTTGCCCCGGCAACCACCAACGCAGGTGAGGACGAAGGATGGGTCATCACGTTGTCGCACGACACCACATCGGGTTCGTCTCGGTTGCTCATCATCGATGCCCAGAATTTCTCCGCCTCACCCGTTGCCACCATCCATTTGCCGCGGCGTGTTCCCTACGGCGCGCACGGCACGTGGATACCCGACCATCTTTCCGCCTGATCTACGCCGCATCCACCGGGGGGTCACCATGAATCGAACTGTCAGGCCGCGGTCGTGGTTCGCCGTCGTGTCCACCCTTGCACTTGTCGCAACCGGATGTGCGAAGAGCACAAGCTCGACGGCAACCACGGCAGTCACTGGCACAACGGCACCTACAGCAACCGTTCCCACGACCCTCGGCCCAACTGCTGTCACCACCCTGGCTGCCGCATCTGCCACGGCCGCGGCGACCACAACGGCATCGCGGCCCGATGTCGCCCAGGCGTTCCCAACGCTTGGCCCACCAACGGGCCAGCCCATCTCGATTGGCCTCGTCAACACCGAAGGCACGCCGGGGCTGGATTTTCCGGAGATGCGACTGAACATCGGCGGCGCCATCGACTACCTGAACCTCCACGGTGGCTTTGGCGGACGACCGATCAAGTTCGAGACCTGTACTGCGAAAGGATCGCCGGAGACCTCGCAGGCCTGCGCCCAGGAACTCGTCGGCAAGAAGGTTGAGCTGGTGCTACTGGGTCTCGATCTCTTTCCCGACTACGCCACCTACACCGCCGCCAACGTCCCTGTTGTCGGCGTGTTACCTATCCTGCCGCCGGATTACAAGGCCAACGCCCTGTTTCTCACCGGAGGTAACGCAACGCTCGGCGGAGCGATGGCCGCGGTGGCAAAGGATCACTTCCACGCGAAGACCGTCTCCATCATCAGCAGCGACAACCCTGGCTCGAACAGCTCCGAGGCCTCGCTCACCGCGGCACTTGATGTCGCCGGCATCGCACACACCACCGTCAAGGGTGGTGACAACGAAACCGACGCCGGCTACCAGGGGCTGATGCGCTCGGCCGCCAAGGGGAATCCTGACCTGCTCGTCTCGCTGTACTCCGACGCCGGCTGTATCGGTGCCATCCGCGGTCGGGCGGCGTTGCGGATCACGCTTCCTGTCCTGACTACGGGCATCTGTTCCAGCAAGAAGGTGCTCGATGTCGTAGGGGACGATGCCGTGGGTTGGGTGTTTACCGGTGTGCAAACGCAGCAGGACACGCCTGAGCTCGCCGTGCTCAAAGAGATTCTTGCGCCCGTTCTGAAGGTGCCTGCGGCTAAGGTTGACTCTGCGGCCCTGGGCCTTGGGGCACTCGCTCTTTTCGAGATCATGTCGCTCGCGGTGTACGCCGACACGCTGCAAGCTGACGGCAAGCCGGTCACGGGTGCCTCGGTCTTCGCGTTCCTCGGGGCCACGAAGGGGTTGAAGCTCTGGCCCGGCCAAGGCTCGGTCGACTGTGGAGCTTCGCCAAAGTACCCCAGCATCTGCTCGTTCACGTTTCCGTTTGCCGAGTACAAGGCCGGGGGACAGGTGCTGACAATCCCCGGTCTGGTGGCGGTGTCCAGTCGGGAGTACCTGCCATAGACGCTGCGGCCGGCTTCCGTATCGCCCCATGACCGACTACCTCTATTACCTGCTGCTCGGCAGTGGTGCCGCCGCAGTTATCGCCGCGTTCGGTCTCGGTCTCGTCATCACCTATCAGGGTTCGGGGGTGGTCAACTTTGCGTACGGCGCCATGGCGATGTGGGTGGCCTATGTCTATGCCGATCTCCGCACTGGGGCCTACCCGTTTCCACTCCCCGGCCTTCCGGCTCGTTATCACTTCGATCACGACATTGGCTTCCGGTCGGCGATGGGGCTCTCGTTACTTACCGCCATGCTGCTTGGATTACTGGTGTATCTGCTTGTGTTCCGTCCGCTTCGTCGTGCACCAGCCTTGGCCACCGTGGTGGCAAGCATCGGATTGGTCATTGTGTTTACGTCGCTGGTTGATCGGCGATTCGCCGACCGAAAGACGCTCAGGGTTGGGTCGATCCTGCCCCGTACTCCGGTGAACTTTGCCCGGGATGTGGCCGTCCCCCGTGATGGGTTGTGGTTGGCCTTGATCCTGTTCGCCCTCTCTGCCGGTTTGTGGGCGATATCTCGTTTCACCCGGATCGGGCTGATCACCCGGGCTGCTGCCGAGAGCGAAAAAGGCGCGGTGTTACTCGGCTTCTCGCCTGACTTCTTGGCCGGACTGACCTTCGTCGTAGCCTCTCTCGTCGGCGGGCTCATCGCCATCCTGGCCTCGCCCATGATCCAACTGAGTTCGAGCGTGTATTCGTTCGGCTTCCTCATCCCAGCGCTGGGCGCCGCACTGCTCGGCACGTTTCGTTTTGTCTGGCCAACTGTCGGCACGGGCATGGCGATCGGGATGGTGCAGTCATCGTTCACCAAGCTCCAGGGCGACGTCAGTTGGTTCCCCAAGTACGGCGCCCGCGAAGGTTTGCCGTTCCTGGTCATCATTGTTGCGATGGTGCTGCTTGGTGAGCGCATTCCCGATCGTGCGTCGGTGACCAATGCGAAGCTGCCGACGGTGCCACCGTCCAGGATGACGCCCCTTGCCGTGTTGGCGCCGTCTGCGGCTGCGGTCGCCGGTCTGCTGTTCCTTGGGCCGCTTTGGCGTGCCGCGATTATGACCAGCGTGATCGCCGCGGTGTTCGCGCTTTCGCTGGTCGTACTCACCGGTTTCGGCGGTCAGATTTCGCTTGCGCAAATGGCCTTTGCCGGTATCGCCGGTTTCGCGCTTTCGAAACTGTCGGTCCTGTGGAACATTCCGTTTCCCTTCGCGCCGCTGCTTGCCGCAGGGTTGGCCACCGTGTTCGGTGTCCTGGTGGGGTTCCCTGCGCTGCGAGTCAGAGGCACGAACCTGGCCATTGTCACCGTCGCTGGCGGTGTTGCGATCTCGGAGTTCATTTTCAAGAACCCCACCTTCGTCGGCGACGCATCCACAGGCGGGGCGAAAATCCCTCATCCGAAGCTGGGCACCTGGGACTTTGCGCTTGTGCTCGGCAGCAAGTCGTCCCGACCGGCGTTCGGCATTTTCTCGGTTGCCGTGTTGGTGCTGCTGGCCTTGGCCGTTGGAAATATCCGTCGAAGCACGACGGGTCGGCGGATGTTGGCGGTCCGCTCGAACGAGCGAGCAGCCAGCGCGCTTGCGGTCGACGTCGCCCGCGCCAAGTTGCTGGTGTTCGCGATGTCATCATGTATCGCTGGCATCGGCGGCTGCCTGGTCGCATACCGTTTCGGCAACGTGTCGGACTCTTCGTATGGGGTCGTAGCATCGCTCGCGGCGTTGGCGGTGGCGTACCTCGGAGGCATCACGAGTGTCAGCGGGGCGGTCACCGCCGGAGTAGTTGCTGCCTCAGGTGTCGCCTTCTTCGTTACCGGAAAGATCGTCGGCACCTTCGGGAAATGGGAGGCGCTCATCAGTGGGGTCCTCCTCATCGTGACGACCATCCATAACCCCGAAGGCATCGCAGGAGCGATCCGCACCCGCGTCGAGCACGCTCGGGCCGCGGCCGTGAGCCGAAAGCATGCCGAGAAGGTGCCGGTCCGATGACGCTCTTGCAGACCTACGAAATGTCGGTCACCTTCGGTGGCGTGCGGGCGGTCAACGAAGTGAATATCGAGGTCTCGCCCGGTTCACTCGTTGGGCTCATCGGTCCGAACGGGGCGGGCAAGACCTCGCTCATCGATGGCGTCACCGGCTTTGTTCCGTCGACTGGTCGTGTGGTGTTCGACGGAAACGAGATCGGTGCGCTACCAGCTCACAAGCGGGCCGGCCTCGGCCTTGGTCGTACGTGGCAGTCGCTGGAGTTGTTCGATGATCTCACCGTTCGGGAGAACCTCCAGGTTGCAACCGAGAGACAGAGAGCGTCGGGCTTTCTGCTCGACCTCGTCGCTCCCCGCCGCCGTCGATCGACCGATGCGATCGATTTCGCGTGTGATGTCTTGGGCATACGTAATCTCATGGTGAAGATGCCCGGTCAGCTCAGCCAGGGGCAGCGAAAACTCGTGTCGGCGGCGCGAGCATTGTCGGCTGGGCCCAAGCTGATCTGCATGGACGAACCAGCCGCCGGACTCGACACGCTTGAAAGCGCGCAACTCGGTCAGCGGCTGCGTGACATCGTTGAGGCCGACATCAGCATCCTCCTGGTCGACCATGACATGGGGCTGGTGCTGAGTGTTTGCGACTTCATCTATGTCATGGAGTTCGGCCGCAAGATCGCCGAAGGGACACCGACCGAGATCAAGAAGAACCCCTTGGTCATGACGGCGTACCTGGGCGGACATGCGCCGGCCAGCGGCGACGGTGCTGGCCCACCATGAGGCTGCTCGAAATGATCGATATGTCAAGCGGATACAACGGCCTTGCTGTCGTCCGCGACCTGAACCTTTTCGTTGACGAAGGTGAAGTCGTGGTGCTGCTCGGACCGAACGGGGCCGGCAAGACCACCTCGCTCCTCGCCGCATCCGGCCTCAACGCGATCTTGCAGGGTGAGATCAACGTGATGGGAGAGTCCATCAAGCGACGTCGGCCACATCTCATCGCGCGCGCTGGACTGGCCCATGTACCCGAGGATCGCAGCCTGTTCTTTCAACTCACCGTGCACGAGAACCTTCGACTCGCGGCTCCGAAGGGGGCCAAGGTTTTCTCCGACGTCCTTGGCTACTTTCCGGCCCTTGATGCTCTCAGGGGTCGCAAAGCCGGCCTGCTTTCCGGAGGAGAACAACAGATGCTCGCGGTCGCCAGGGCGCTGTTAACCAAGCCGAAGTTGTTGATGGTGGATGAGATGAGTCTGGGTCTGGCGCCGATCGTTGTCGATCGGCTCCTTCCGGTCCTGCGCCAGATTGCGGTCGATACCGGCGTTGGGGTCCTACTGGTTGAGCAACACGTTGATCTCGTCTTGCAGATCGCTGATCGGGCGTACCTTCTCAACCACGGAGATCTCGTGTTCGAGGGAGCTGCCGCCTACCTTCGCTCCCACCGGCAGCTGCTGGAAAGCAGCTATCTGGGCGGCTGACTGCGATCGAATGTCTGCATCGTGAGCGTTCTCCTGGAGAGAACGGGCAGGGCTGGTCGGACAGGGTGTCGTGTGTACTCTGCTGCGATGGTCACTCACGAACAGCCCCGCTCGCTGCAGAATCTGTTGGACTCGATCCCGAACCTCGTCGACCACCTGTATGACAACCGCAAGGGTTCGGTGCTGAAAGACGCAGTGCTGCGACAGCCCACCCAGTTTGTTGCACCCGAGTTCACGAACTGGCGCGAAGAGCAGATGGCGTGTCGCACGAGCATTGCCTTCTACGACCAGTCCTTCCACATGACCACCACCTTCATCCGCGGCAAGGACGCCGTGGCCTTGATGAACCATCTCACGGTGAACAGCTACACCACCTTCGGTGTCGACCGCTCCCGTCACAGCGTGGTGTGCAGCCCCGACGGCTATGTGATCGGTGACGGCATCCTGTACTGCCTGGCGCCCGACGAACTGTGCCTCGTCGGTCGACAAGCCGGCCACAACTGGGTGCGGTTCAACGCGAAGTCGGGTGGCTTCGACGTCGAGATCGAAGAAGACGAGTTCATGGCCGACAACCCCAACGGCCGGCGCAATTTTTACCGCTACCAGGTGGAGGGCCCGCACGCCCCGGCGTTGATGGAACAGCTCACCGGCGCGCCGATGCCGCAGGTACCCAAGCTGCACCTGATGCACGTCACTATCGCCGGCCGCTCGGTCACTGCCATGCAGCACACGATGGCCGGCAACCCGGGGTGGGAACTGTTCGGTCCGTGGGACGATGGCCCGGCGATCAAAGAGGCCGTCCTAGCGGCCGGTGAAGCCTACGACATGAAGCGCGTCGGCTCGGTCGCGTACTTCACCACGGCCATGGAGCTCGGCTGGGTGTCACGCCCGATGCCGGCAATCTTCACCCATCCCGAGATGAAGGCATTCCGCGAGTGGCTACCCGAAACCGCGCCGGAGGCCACCTGGGCGCTCGGCGGCAGCTACAACGCGCCCAACGTGGAGGACTACTACTTCACTCCCTGGGAGCTCGGCTACGGCAACGTCATCAAGCTCGACAAGGGCGAGTTTGTCGGTCGTGACGCGCTCGCCGCATCCAAGGGCAACGATCACCGCCAGAAGGTGTCGCTGGTCTGGAACCCCGAAGACGTCGCCAAGATCATCGAGGGCTACATGGACCACGACCAGTTGCCGACCCGCTACCTCGAGTTCCCGCGATCGAACTACGCCACGTGGCTGTACGACGGCGTGCACGACGGCAAGGGCAACCACATCGGTGTGTCGATCTACCCGACTTTCCTGTGGACCGAGCGGTCCATGTGCACTATCGGTGTCCTCGACTCGAAGCACGCCGCCATGGGTAGTGAGGTCACCCTCGTCTGGGGCGAGCCGAGCAGCCGTAAGAGCAAGTACCTCGAACCGCACCGCCAGATCAAGATCCGCGCCACCGTCGCCCCTGCCCCTATCGGGAAGCGTTAACACAAAGTCGTCCGCTGCTGGAGCCGATCACTCGCCCGTGATCGGCTCTAGACTTGCGCGTGTCCGCACTGTTGATAGGAAGTCGTGCCTGTGGGTGACGCAGCATCGGTTGGTCGCTCGGGCGTGCGTCTGGCCCAGTTGGTCCTCGATGAGCTGAAAGAGCGGTTGCTCGACGGTCAGTATGCCGTGGGTTCGCGGATTTCTATCGAGGATGTCCGTGCCGAGTTCCAGGTCAGCAAGCAGCCGGTGATGGACGCCATGCGCCGCTTGGAATCGATCGGAATCGTCGAGATCATCCCGCAGAGCGGTTGTCGGGTGGCCTCGTACTCGTTCCAGGAGGTACGAGACTTCTTCCGGCTCTTCGGCAGCTTCGAAGGGGAGATCGCCGCGGCGGCTGCTACCCGGCGAACCGACGCCCAAGTCGATGAACTGGAAGCCACCTGGCAACGGATAGAGGATTTGAAATCGCTGGTCGAGCCGTTATCCCGCTCTCGCGGCTACCGGTTCGAGAACCGTGCCTTTCATCTCATTGTGCACGAGATGGCGCACTCTCGTGTGATGGCTGAATTGAGCGAGCGCATGTGGGACATGTCCGACTTCTTCATCAACACGGTCGGGGTTGATCACCCGCTGTCTGGCGCGCTGGATGATCGCAATCACGATCACGACGTCATTCGCCGTGCCATCCGTTCGCGAAACGCCGACGTGGCCCGCGCCGCTATGGAGTCCCACATCGTGAGCACCATCGGTTTGCTGAGCGACGACGCCGACTGACCGGATCCGACTTGCGGCTTCAGTGCCGACCTACCGACGGCCGAGATCCATCGGGTGGTGGGGGAGTGGCAGACTCGAAGTGTGAAGCGTTCTACAGCAATCGGTCGGTTGGGTGAGGTCGCCGAAAGTTTGGATCGGTTGGATTGGCTCGATCCGAAGATCGTCGCCGGCTACGTTCATGGCGAACTCCTAACCGACGCCGCCGCGCTGGACCGGGTCGAGATCGTGCTCGTTGTCGACGCTCCATCCGAGGTGGTGCCATGGATGGCCCGCCCGCCACACCTGGAAGCAATCGCATGGTTGTTGCGGTTCCCGAAACTTCCGTTGTCGTGGTGTTGGCGCCCTGCCGGTTGGCCGGTCTGGAACCATCGGATCGTGAACCCCGTCCGATTCTGGACCATCGAGGACCACGTTGACACGGCCGTGTTCGATGCCCTCACCGCAGGCAGCACAGTGCAGCTCGCCGGTGAAGGGCCCGCCGATGCCAGGGAACTGGTCGCGCAGCTTGAGACCGAACGTCGGGTGGGGCGCGCTCATCTGGATCGTGTGTTAGCCGGGTTCTATGAACGGGAATGGCGTCGGGAGCATCGAGGCGACTCGAACGGTAACGGGACAACACAAGACCATTTGTGGTGGGCAGCCGCTGCGCTGCTAGAACTCGACGACGCCCTCAGCGTCCTCGCCACCGGGATCGACCCATTGTCACATCAGCCGTAGCCCGCTGTCGGTTAGGTGTCCAAGAAAACGGATCAACGCCATATGAAATCGAGGCCTGCAATGTCGGCCATTAGGAAGCTGGCCATGTCGGGTCTTCTGCTCGCCGGATGTTCGGGAGGACCTGGTGACCCCGGTCTGAAGTTTTGTGATCTCAAATCGTTGCGATTCGGATCTCGAATACAACGTCTTCCGTGAAGGTCGTGGGAATCGCTGGCTCCCGATTCGCACTAACACGGCAACGGGGTTTGCTGGAGCGGACGTGAAACCTAACGAGTATGTCTTTGCTGTGCGGTGGCTTGACGCTTCTGGTGAGCGCCGCTTTTCCCCCGAGACTGCCGTCGTTGAGCTGTCGGGTGATCGCTGCCCGAAGCGATAGGGCTCCGAACTGTAGTGGGTGTTAGCGGGCGGGTTTGAGGCCTTGTTGACGGATGAGAATGTCGTCGATGACGCTGCGGATCCTCGCCCATTGGTCCTCGGCACCGGTGTTCCGATGGCAGCGAATGCTCGGCAGCGCTAGATAGCTCAGCGTGCACCGGCTCGCAGTCGTCACCCCGCTCCTCTCCTCGAAGCGCTGGCGCTACACGGGTCAGCGGGTGGCGGCGGCGATGAACCGTTCGAGTTCGCGAGGGATGTTGTCGCCCATTGGTTGGTAGGCGATTTCGGTGATGCCCATCTCGCCGAGGCCGTCGACCTTGCTGCGCACCTCTGCCGCGGTGCCGGTGACGGTCACTTGTTCGAGCATGACGGACCCGCCGGCGGCCCAGGCGGCGCGGTCGGCGTCGTTCATGGCGAGCAGGTGATTGGTGTGAATGGCGAAATGCCGTTCGTCGGCTGGAAGTTCGTTCACCACTGCAAGCCACGCTTCGCCACCGGGCATGCCCTTCACCGCATCGGGGCCGCCGAATTCGTAGGCGAGGTGGTAGTTCAGCGCCCATCCGGCACCGACGGCTGCTAGTTCTCGCTCGCTGTGGGGTGCCTCACCGTCCTCGCGGACCGTGCCGAACGTGATGGCGGCAACCCATTTGAACACGCCGGCCGGGAACGTGCCGGGTGCGGCAAACAACCCGTACCCGCGTTCGCGGGTGATCTCAGTGCCTCGTGGCCCGAACGCGCTCAGGATGATGGGCACCTCAATCGGGCGGGCTGGTGCGCTGCCGTCGGGGTGCAGCATGCGCATCTTCGCACCTTCCCACTCGATGGTCTCGCCGCGCAGGAGCGCGGTGTAAGCATCGATGTAGTTCAGGGTGTCGGTCCACGAAATCGAGCGGTAACCCATTGCTCGCCGACCGGTGAACCCGGTGCCGAAACCGACTACCACGCGCCCCGGAGCGAGCGCCTCCAGCCCTGCGGTTCCCGCGGCGTTCACCATCGGGTGACGAAGGGACGGAATGAGCACGCCGGGGCCCAGCTCGATGCGGTTGGTCTTCACTGCCGCCAGCCCGAGGGTCATCCAGACATCGGGGCTTTGTTGCGGCGTGTCATACAGCCATGCCCGGTGATACCCGAGGTCCTCGGCGATCTTGACGTGGTCGGGTGTACTCATCGTCGTTGGGAACGAGCACGAGATGTCCATTGGTGGCCTCTTTCTGGTGAACGGTGCGAAGACGTCTTGGATTTACAGGGCGGCGAGAATGTCGGCGCTGGAGGCGACTTCGCCGAGCAGGCCAAAGCTGGCGAGCGTTGCGTCATGAGCTTCCTGCGCTGCAGCGGAGCACGCGTCGGCGACCACCACGACTCGGTAGCCGAGGTCGCCAGCCGAGCGGCCACTGCTCTCGACCGAGATATTGGTGGCGACGCCGAACAGAACGACGGTGTCGATGCCCGCGGCCCGAAGGCGGTCGTCCAGGTCGCACCCGGCAAATGCACTGACCTTGGCGTTGGTCGAGATCCAGTCACTGGCCTCAGGGGTGAGTTCACTGATGATCTCGGTGCCCGACGTGCCTTCGAGCAGACATTGCATCTCGGCGACTGCGCCCGCAAGCGGGATGTTGGTGACGAGATTGGCGTGACCCTCGGAGTAAGCGACGCGGGCGTACACAACGGTCGCGCCGGCCTTACGTGCACCGCTGAGCAGACGCGTCGCGGTAGCGATCACGTTGTGCTTCTCGATCTCCGCACGAAAGAAGCCGGCGAAGGGTCCATCAGCACCGACAATGTCGTTCTCGAAATGCATGGCGATGAAGGCGGTGGTGGCCGGGTTGAGTTCCATGATTGGGTTGTCTCTTTCGTTTCTGGGTTAGCTCGGTCAGGCGAGAATAGCCAGGCCGAGGACGGTGATTTCCCGGTGATCTGCAGTAGCGACACGCTGTTCCCCAGGGCCACGTCCGTAGCAGCCTCTAGCGTTCCAGTTGGGACTGTACAACGGGCACGAGTCCGCCATCAAGGGCCACTCCTGCGAGCAAGCCGGAAGTTCGGTTGACTATCTCAGCAGGATTAGCATGCCAGTCATGCCGAGTGATCACTTTGACACTGATGTGGTTGTTGTCGGGTTGGGACCGTTCGGTGGTACGACGGCGCTCGCGCTTGCGACGTATGGCGGCGTGAGGGCGCACGGGGTGACGATGTATCCGTGGTGCGCCAACGGGCCACGGGCGCACATCACGAACCAACGTGCCGCCGAAGTGCTGCGCGATCTCGGCGTTGAGGCCGAAGCGAAGAAGTACGCGACGCCGTGGGACCAAATGGGTGACACCCTCTTTACAACCAGCCTGGCTGGTGAGGAGATCCTGCGGCTCCACACATGGGGAACTGGCGATGAGCGCTACGGGGACTACCTGCGGGGTAGCCCGTGTCACATGCTCGACATTCCTCAACCGCTCTTGGAGCCAATACTCCTCAAGAACGCAGCCGAGCGCGGCGCCACCATCTCGTTCAACACCGAGTACCTGTCCCACGCTCAGGACGAAGGCGGCGTCACCGTTCGACTGCGAAACTTGGTTGACGGCCATGAATACGAGCAACGCGCCAAGTTCCTCGTGGGCGCTGATGGTGCCCGGTCGAAGATCGTGGAGGAACTCGGGCTTCCGCTCGTTGGTGAGCTTGCCCGCGCCGGAACGTCGTATGTGTTGTTCAACGCCGACCTCACTCGCTACGTCGCTCATCGCCCCAGCATCCTGCAGTGGATCTTTAACTCGAAGGCTGGGTTCGGTGAGATCGGCATGGGTCTGTTGCGCGCCATTAAACCGTGGCATCAATGGATAGCGGGTTGGGGCTTTGACATTGCCGCGGGTGAACCGACGCTCACCGACGAAGTGATCGTCGCCCAGATCCGGACGCTGGTTGGCGACCCCGACCTCGACGTGGAGCTGGTCAATCGGTCGGTGTGGTACGTCAACCAGCAGTACGCAACGGAGTACTCGGTCGGCCGCGTGTTCTGTGGAGGTGACGCCGTGCATCGACATCCGCCCAGCAGCGGGTTGGGTTCGAACACGAGCATCCAGGATGGTTTCAACCTGGCTTGGAAACTCGCCTATGTCGTACGAGGCGAGGCTGGCCCGGATCTCCTCGCTTCCTATTCGGCCGAGCGAGTTCCGGTTGGCCGACAGGTTGTCGCTCGGGCCAATCAGTCCCGCAAGGACTACGCAGGTCTGCGCGCGTGGTTTGACCACGATGCCCCTGACCCGGTGTTGGATGGTCTCGCCAAACTCAAGGCCCCAACTCCAGAAGGCGTTGCGCTGCGAGACAGTCTGTATGAGGCACTTGAGCTGAAGAACACCGAGTTCAACGCTCACGGGGTTGAACTGAATCAGCGTTACGACTCGGCAGCGGTCAGTCCGGACCCGACGGTCGGCCACGAGGACTGGCCGCGACATCGCGAGTTGTATCTCCAAGCCACCACGCGCCCCGGCGCGAAGCTCCCGCACGTTTGGCTGGTCGGGCCGCGCGGCACACGTGTCTCAACGCTTGATGTCACCGGCCGTGGGCGCTTCACCCTGCTCACCGGTCTGGCCGGAACAGCATGGACAGCAGCCGCCGACACACTCGATGTGCCGTACCTCGACGTGGTCGTGGTCGGCGCTCCGGGCACCATCGATCCTTACGGGAACTGGCACCGTGTTCGAGAGATCCACGAAGCAGGAGCGATCCTGGTGCGCCCCGACGGTTACGTCGCTTGGCGCTTCATGGGCGCAATGTGGGACGCGACCGACGCCACCAGGCAACTCGCCGACGCGCTGGCTTCTCTCTTGTGCGAACCAATCAAAGGAACCCCATGACACGCCCGTACACAAGCGTTTGGAACGATCTGAACCAGGTCGAGTTCAGCCAGGGCTTTCTGCAAGCGGGCCCCTATCGAACCCGCTACCTGCACGCCGGTGACCGGTCGAAGCCGACCTTGCTCTTCATGCACGGCATCACGGGCCACGCAGAAGCGTACGTTCGGAATCTTGCGGCCCATGCTGAGCATTTCGACGTGTGGGCCTTCGACTTCATAGGCCACGGTTACTCCACGAAACCGGACCATCCCCTTGAGATCCCGCACTACCTCACCCACCTGACGCACGTGCTGGATGCCATTGGTGTTGAGCGGGCGCACCTCAGCGGCGAGTCGCTCGGTGGATGGGTCAGCGCCCGATACGCCATCGATCACCCGGACCGCGTGAACAGGATTGTGCTCAACACAATGGGCGGCACCATGGCGAACCCGGTTGTAATGGAGCGGCTGTACACGCTCTCCATGGAGGCGGCGAAGGACCCGTCCTGGGAACGAGTGAGGGCACGGCTTGAATGGCTGATGGCCGACCCGGCGATGGTCACGGACGATCTCATCCGCACGCGGCAAGCCATCTTCCAACAGCCCGATTGGCTCAAGGCGTGCGAGTCGAACATGGCGCTCCAGAACCCGGAGATTCGCAAGCGCAACATGTTGAGCGATGACGACCTCCGCCATATCAACGCCGAGGCGTTAGTGGTTTGGACCACGAAAGATCCCTCCGGTCCGGTTGACGAAGGCGAGCGCATCGCGTCACTCATCCCGAACGCTCGGATTGCGATCATCAACGAGTGTGGTCACTGGCCCCAGTACGAAGACCCGGCGACGTTCAACCGCATCCACCTCGACTTCCTCCTCGGACGGTAATCCGCATGCCAGTCGCGCTCCTTGCCACCAGCCACAGTCCGCTCCTGGCGTACGCGACCCTTCCCGAGGGCGTCCAGCACGAACTCGATGCGACGTTCGAGAGGGCGCGCGCGTTCGTGCATGACTTTGACCCGGACCTGATCGTGGCCTTCGCGCCCGACCACTACAACGGGTTCTTCTACAACGTGATGCCTCCGTTTTGCCTCGGCTCGCGCGCGACTGCCATCGGTGATTACGGCACCCCTGCAGGTCCGCTAGACGTGCCGTCTGAACTCGCTGCGCGGCTGGCCGAGGCGGTGCTCGCTGAGGGTGTCGACCTGGCCGTCTCGCACGATATGCAAGTTGACCACGGCGCGGTCCAACCGCTCGCGATGTTGTACGGGGACATTCGAGCCAAACCAGTCATCCCCGTGTTCATCAACTGCATCGCGCCGCCCTTCGCCCCGATAGGGCGAATCCGTCGCCTTGGTGAAGCCGTTGGCAGACACCTCGACGCGCTTGACGCCAAGGTGCTGATCGTGTCGTCGGGCGGCCTGTCACACGACCCGCCCATTCCCACCATCGCGACGGCCACGACCGAGCAACACGCCATGCTTCTCGGCCATCACCAACCCCTGTCACCCGACGCTCGTGCCGCCCGCCAGCAACGAGTCATCGATAGCGCACACGCCTTCGCCGCCGGCACCGCTTCTATTCACGACCTCGCGCCCGAGTGGGATCAGGAGTTCCTTGCCGTGCTCGCTTCAGGCGAACTTGATCGGCTAGATGCATGGACGACGGACGAGATCACGCGGATGGCGGGAAACTCGGCGCACGAGATCCGCACGTGGATCGCTGGGTACGCCGCCATGTCGGCTATCGGCCCGTACACCGTCACCACCAGCTACTACCGCCCCATCAAAGAACTCATTGCCGGCTTCGCCGTCACCACGGTCACGACGAGCGGATCGGCGTGAGGTTGTGCGATGTACCAGGGCGTGTCACCCATGGCGATACCTCCCCGTTCCCCCCGAAGCCCACATTCTCACGCAGCGAAAATGACCTTGATCGCAGGTACCCTGCTACGTTTCGACGAGCAGGGCGGACTTGGGGAGGCATCGATGAGCAGTGAGCATCCGGTAGCTAATCGTCGTGAAGACTGGCCATTGCTGCTGGGCGAAGGCACCTTCATTGACGGCCTGAATCTCCCCGAGTTGGCCGGTGCGTACCACGCCGCGTTTGTGCGTTCGATCGAGCCGCATGCGCGTCTGGTCTCGGTGGATACCACCGACGCCGTGGGCATGCCGGGAGTGGTTGCCGTCTACACGGGTGAGGATCTGCGGCTCGAACTCTGGCCGCTGCCGCCCCGTCTTCCCATCATGAACAAGAAGATGATCCGGTCGATGCTTGCGCACGACATCGTGCGTTTCGTTGGCGAACCGGTTGCCGTGGTGATTGCCCTCACGAAAGCCGCGGCCATGGACGCTGCCGAGGCGGTCATCGTCGACTACGACCCGCTCCCGGTCGTTGCCGACATCGAGGAATCCCGTCGTGATGACGTGCTCCTCCACCCTCACGCCGAAACCAACGTGTCGTACTTCTGGGAGACACCTCCGTTTGAAGATGACCCGTTCGCCGCATGTGACGTCGTGGTCGATTTCACGTTGCGCCACCCGCGGTTGAGCGCCTGCCCAATCGAACCGCGAGCCGGCGCGTCCATCTGGTCGAGTGCCGATGAATCGCTCACGGCGTATGTGTGCTCGCAGCGACCGGCCGGGGCGAAGTACGTGATGGAATGCTCGCTGGGTCTCGGGCCTGGCAAGGTGCGCGCCATCGCGCCCGACGTCGGTGGAGGCTTCGGCGCCAAGGGCGGTTACGGCTGTTACCCGGAAGATGTCGTTGTCGCCTGGGTGGCCCGCCACCTCGATCATCCAACGCGGTGGTGTGAGAGCCGTACCGAGGCAATGCTGGCCATGGGCCACGGCCGCGCCTCCACCCACGAGGTGAAGATCGGCGCGACGAGCGACGGCATCGTGCAGGCATATTCGGTGAAGGCGCTACAAGACAGCGGCGCCTATCCGGCCATGGGCACGTTCATCACCTCGAACCTGAAGAACTCGGGTACGGGTACCTACGACATCGCACGGGCCTACGTGTCGGGTACGTCGGTGGTGACGAACTCGAATTCCACCAACGCATTCCGGGGTGCAGGGCGACCGGAGGCTGCCTGCAGTATCGAGCGGGCGATGGACAATCTCGGCCTCGCCATCGGTGTGTCGCCGGTCGAGATTCGTCGGCGGAACTTCGTTGGGCCCACCGCGTTCCCCTACAAGACGGCTGTTGGTTCCGTGTACGACAGCGGTGACTACCGGGTTGCGTTCGACCTTTGTCTTGAGGCCGCGGGCTACGACGCGTTGCTGGCCGAGCAGGCCGCCCGGCGAGCCGCCGGAGACCCGATCGAGCTTGGGATCGGCGTGTCGTGCACGGTCGAATCGACCGGCGGCGGCGAGGAGGAATCGACTATCACCCTCAACGGCGATGGCACGGCAACACTCATCATCGGCACGTCACCACACGGCCAGGGTCACGAGACCACATTCGCCAAAGTCGTGGCCGACCAACTCGGCATCGCGCCCGAGGCCGTCACGGTGCTGCATGGCGACACGAAGTACGCACCCTACGGCGGCGGCACCATCGGCTCACGCTCCACCCAGCTGGGCGGGTCCGCCTCCTACCGGGCTGCGGAAGCTGCCATCGATTCAGCCAAGCGAAAAGCAGCAACGCTGCTGGAAGCGGCAGAGGAAGACATCGTGTTCGAAGGCGGCCAGTTTCACGTCGCCGGAACCCCGTCTCGCTCGCTCGGCTGGACCGACCTTGGTGAAGTGTCGGAGGTCGCTAAGTTCACGGCCGCCGCCGCGTTCGCGTTCGGGGCCTGCGTTGCTGTGGTTGAACTCGATACTCAGACCGGGTCGTGCTACGTGCGATCACTTGTGTGCGTGGATGACGCGGGCACCATCCTCCAACCTCAGATGGCCGAAGGTCAGGTGCATGGCGGCCTCGGCCTGGCCGTCGGCGCGGTGCTCTACGAGGAGATGCACTACGAAGACGGCGTACCTCGTACCAGCAACTTCGCCGACTACGGTATCCCGTCTGCGGCCGAAATGCCCTCGTTTACCTGCATCGAAATGGAGACGCCGTCGCCGCTGAGCCCGCTCGGCGTGAAAGGTATTGGCGAGTCCGGAACAGTGGTCGGCACGCCGGCGCTCCACTCTGCGGTACTCGATGCGCTGCGACCTCACGGCGTGACGGAGATCGATCTGCCGTGCTCGCCGATGCGTGTGTGGGAAGCGCTGCAGGCCGCTCGTTGATCGGGGTTGAGTCAGCGGTCACAGGTGGTGCTTGAGGTCGTTTACGCTGCGGGAATGGACGGCGTAAAAGTAGCTCTCGCACATCTCGGCATAAGCGTGTACGACTTCGATCGAATGCTCGCTTTCTATACCGACACCCTCGGCATGGTGGTTTCCGACACCGACCGCCTGCCGTTTGGAGACCAGGGACGGATAGCGTTTCTCACCAGTAACGCGGCCGACCACCACCAACTGGTGCTCGTGGAAGGTCGGAAGGAGGAGGAGCTTCGGACGGACCCGCCGTTCGGTGGCAGCCTCGGTAGTCAGCTCTTTCAGATGTCCTTCAAGTTGCCCGATCTGGCCACCATGAAGATAGTCAAGAGGCGGCTCGAAGCCGCCGGCCTCGACAACTTCGCGCCCATGAATCATGGCAATGCGTGGGCGCTGTATGTGCGGGACCCGGAAGGCAACGCGCTGGAGTTCTACGCCGACAGTCCTTGGCATGTACGCCAGCCCTGCGGCTTCGAGCTTGACCTCAGCAAGCCCGACGAGGACATTCTGGCCGAGACCGAGGCCTACTGCACCGCCCAGCCCGAGTGCATGCCAATGGACGCCTGGCAGTCCGACCAGGCCGCTCGCATTCGTGCCGCGCAAGCGTTGATCGCGTAAGTCGCCTCGTGGATCTAGGTATCTCGGGCCGCTGGGCCGTCGTGTGTGCGTCGAGCCAAGGGCTCGGCTTCGCCTGCGCGCAAGCGCTGCTGGCCGAAGGCGTCAACGTGGTCGTCAACGGGCGAACGGCTGAAAAGCTCGACACTGCCGCTACCTCGCTACGCGCCGATCCCAGCTGTCGGGGTGAGGTCGTTGCTGCCGCTGCCGACATCACCACAAGCGAAGGTCGCGCCGCGCTGCTGGCGGCCGCTCCGAAGGTCGACATCTTGGTGACGAACAACGTCGGCCCCAAGCCCGGCACCATCGCCGACATCACCCCCGACGATCTCGACGAGGCGCTCGCGCTGCATTTCCACGCACCGATCGCGCTGGTGAAGGCCGTGCTTCCGGCGATGAAGGAGCAACGGTTCGGCCGAATCGTGAACGTCACCTCCGCCATGGTGAAGCGGCCGAGCAGCCACATGATTGCGTCGGCCGGTGCGCGTGCCGGGCAGAGCGCCGTAATGAAAGCGGTGTCCGTCGAAGTCGCTCGCTTTAACGTCACCATCAACAACTTGCTGCCGGAACGCATCGACACACCTCGGCAGGATTTCATGGCCAAACGCGAGGTCGATCAGCTGGGCATCACCTACCACGAGGCCCGCCAACGTCAGAGCGACTCGATCGCGGCCAAGCGTTTGGGTCTCCCCAGCGAGTTCGGTGCGGCGTGTGCCTTCTTGTGCAGCGCGCAGGCGTCGTTCATCTCTGGCGTTCACCTTCACCTCGACGGCGGCAGCTACCCCGGCCTAGTCTAGCTTGCTGCGCTGCGCTGCGGTGAAGTGAGACTCGCTACGACGGTAGCGCTCGAGGTGTCCGCGACGTGCGGGGATGCGCGACAATGTCCCGCTCGCTTGGCCACGAGCGTTTCTCGAATCAGGAGGCCCATGCGGATCCCATATTGCGTACAAACGGGCACGCTGCTTCCAGTAGGCGCTGATCGAAGGTCTCGATAGTGCTGACTCTGCCTCAATTGGAACGCCATCTTTTCGCGGCGGCGGACATCCTGCGAGGGAAGATGGACGCATCGGAGTTCAAGGAGTACATCTTTGGCGCGTTGTTCTTGAAGCGGGCGTCCGACGTGTTCGATGTCGAACGCGACCGGGTCATTGCCGAGCAGCTCGCCCAGGGCCGCACCACCGTCGACGCCACCCGGCGTGCCGATGACCGCGACTTCTACACGGAGGCGTTCTTCGTGCCTGAGGCGGGACGCTGGTCGAACCTGCAAGCGAACCTGCACCACCAAGTTGGGGATGGACTGAACAAGGCGCTCGGCGCGCTTGAACAGGCCAACCCCGCGCTGGAAGGTGTGCTGCAGCACATCGACTTCAACCGGAAGGTCGGCAACACGACGGTGCCCGACAAGAAGTGGCGCGATCTCATCGACCACTTCTCCAAACATCGTCTGCGCAACGAAGACTTCGAGTTCCCCGATCTTCTCGGTGCCGCCTACGAGTACTTGATCCGTGACTTCGCCGACTCGGCCGGCAAGAAGGGCGGCGAGTTCTACACGCCCCGCCAGGTCGTGCAGCTCATGGTCCGTCTCGTCGACCCCCAAGAAGGTATGTCGATTTAGGATCCGTGTTCCGGGTCGGGCGGCATGCTCATCTACGCCCGCAACCATGTGGCCGACAACGGCGGCAACGCCCGCAACCTGCGTCTCTCCGGGCAGGAGAACAACGGCACCACGTGGTCGATCTCCAAGATGAACATGCTCCTCCACGGCATCAACGATGCCGACCTGCGCAATGACGACACCCTCGCCAGTCCCGAGCATCTCCACGACGGTGAACTGACGCGTTTCGATCGGGTGATCACCAACCCGCCGTTCAGCCAGAACTACGACAAGTCAACCCTGAAGCACACGGAGCGTTTCCGCTACGGCTACACCCCCGAAGGCGGCAAGAAGGCCGACCTCATGTTTCTGCAACACATGATTGCCGTCCTCAAGCCTGGCGGGATTGTTGCGACCGTCATGCCCCACGGCGTGCTGTTCCGTGGCGGCGAAGAAGGCAAGATCCGCCAACGCATCATCGAAGACGACCTTCTCGACACCGTCATCGGCCTCGGCCCGAACCTCTTCTACGGCACCGGCATCCCGGCCGCCATCCTGATCCTGCGGGCCAAGGGATCAAAGCCAGCTGAGCGTCGCGGCAAGGTGCTGTTCATCAACGCCGACCGCGAGTTCTCCGAAGGCCGCGCCCAGAACTTCCTCCGCCCGCAGCACGAAGAAAAGATCACCGCCGCGTTCCGGGAGTTCGTCGATGTCGACGGTTTCGCCAAGGTCGTCGACGCCAAAGAACTCGCCGACAACGACCACAACGCCAACATTCGCAGGTACGCAGACAATGCGCCGCCACCCGAACCCCAAGACGTTCGCGCTCACCTCCACGGCGGCGTGCCCATGGCCGAAATCAAAGATGCCGCCCCTCTCCTCGCCGAAGGCGGCATCGACGTCACCCTCCTCTTCCGTGATCGAGGCGACGGCTACGCCGACTTCGCCCACCCCGTCACCGAACAGGCTGGCAAGGACGCGGCACACGCCGTGATCCGCGCAGCAGTCGAAGAGCGGCGGACTCATAGTCCCTTGCGTTCGTGGTGGGAGGCCAGCCCGCGCCCTGCCCTCGACGTGCTCCCATCCATGGCAACGCTCGTCGGCCTTCGCACTGCGCTGGTGAACTCGTTCGTGGCCCACGTCGAACCCGCAGGCATCAGCCGTTTCGCCGCCGCGGGCATGGCGGCCACGTGGTGGGACGACTCCACCTTCGACCTTAAGGCTGCTGTCAGCCGCGGATGGAAGGCAGTGCTTGACGGTTGGCTCACCACTGCCGAGGCCAGCCAAGATGACAAGAACGCCCCCGACCTGGCCGACACCCTCGCCATCCGAATGCTCGCCGGTGAACAGCTCGCCAGCCGAGCAACCCTCGCCGCCGAAGCGGCGCGCCTCGACGCCGAAGTCAAAGCGGCCGAGATTACCGACGTCGACGAAGACACCGCCGACGAAGATCGTGACGACGCCATCAGCCCCGCCGAGTTGAAGAAGCTCAAGGCCGCGCGGACGAAGGCCAAGAAGAATCTCAAATTCACCGACGATGGCCTGCTCGCCGAAGCTCACAAGCGACTGGCGGCCATGACGGACGACGACGCCTTTGAACGGGTAAGCGCTGCGCTGCACGGTCGCATCGAACGACTCGTCGACGATCACTCTGCGGACCTGCAACGTCGCCTGACGGCCTGGCACGACAACGTCGCCGACAAATACGCCATCACCCTCCACCAACTCGAAGCCGCTCGCGATGACGCGTCCGCCCGCGTCGCCCAGCACCTCAAGGAGCTCGGGTATGAGTGAACAAGCAGTTGGCAGCCTGATCGCCAAGGAATTCGCTGGCGAGTGGGGTTTTGATGGACCGATGCAAGGTCTCGTGCAGTGCGAAGTCCTACGAGCGACGAACATGATTGGTCGCGGGGTCGACTACCGGGCGAGTGCGAGACGTTTCATCCCGGCTCGGAAGGCGGAAGTCAAGAAGCTCGTGCGAGGTGACGTCATCCTTGAAGGCGCCGGCGGCGGTCCTGGAGTCCCGGTAGGACGGGTGGCTCGGTTCGATCCGCCCGATGGGAGAACGTATTTGGTATCGAACTTTTTCCGCACGTTGCGCCCCGCCCCTACGACCGATCCACGGTTCGTCCACCACGTTCTTGCCGACCTCTACCGACAGTCGCGGATATGGACGGTTCAGCAACAGACCACCGGGATCATCAATCTGAAGTTGAAGGACTACTTACGCCTGCTCGTGGAGGTCCCGCCAGTGGACGAGCAGCGGCGGATCGCAGAGATCCTCGACACGATCGACGAAACCATCCAAGCCGCCGAACGCGTCATCGCCAAGCAGGTGTCGTTCTACGAAGGTTTGGCGTCAGCCCTTCTTCGTGGGGAACGAACCGGCGGCGAGCGACGCTCGGTGCCGACCGGCTGGGTTGTTGGGCGGCTTCCCTCCCTTGACGGGTTGCCCGGAACATGGCAGGTAGCGAACTTAAGCCAGCTCGTCGGCCTTGAGAGCGGCCACACCCCTGCTCGCAACGTCCCCACCTATTGGGATGGAGCGATACCGTGGCTTTCTCTGCACGACACAACGCGGCTTGATTTCGATGTAATCGGCGAAACAACGCTGACTGTGAGTGAACTCGGTATCCAAAATTCCTCTGCTCGAATACTTCCAGCAGGTACGACAGCGCTTTCACGTACCGCAACCGTCGGCAAAGCCGTTGAGTTTGCACGTCCGATGGCAACGAGCCAAGACTTCGCTTGCTTCCCACCGAGCAAACAGATCGCTCCTAGCTTCCTCCTGCACCTCTTCAGACACATGGCCCCCGTGTGGAGGGGGCTTGCGGCCGGGTCAACACACCAAACGATCTACATGCCGACATTCAAGCGCCTTGAGATCGCCCTTCCGCCAATTGAAGAGCAGCAATCCATCGTCGAATCTCTCGAGGCCGTTCGCACAGTCATTATTTGCGAGCGGATCGTGCGGGGCCGACTCGCGCAGACCCGGTCCGGGCTTGCCGCTGACCTCCTGTCCGGTCGCGTGAGGACGGCGGTGTCGTGAGTGGTGGGCCGGAATGGGAGTACGTGGAGCGCCCGCTCCTCGACCATCTCACATCGTTGAGTTGGTCGGTCTTGAATTGGCCCGCCGCCACGTCGAGTGACGAGGTCGAGCGTTCATCGGATCGGGCTGTGCTGCTGGAACAGCGCCTCCGGCGCCAGATGTTCGAACGCCATGTTGACCCGTCCGGCAACCGGTGGCTCGACGAGACGCGGCTGAACGCAGCGATTGCCGAGCTGCGATCCATGCCGGCGGGAGCGAAGCTGCTCGAAGCGAATCGGATGTCCACGGAGCTTCTCCTGAACGGCACGACCGTCGCCGGGCTCGAGGGCTGGGATGGTGGACGCAATCAGACGGTGAACTTCATCGACTGGGACCATCCCGAGAACAACGACTTCCTGGCGGTGTCGCAGTTCGCCGTGGCGACACCGGGGCAGCAGGCCGACATCCGTCCTGATGTCACGTTGTTCGTCAATGGCATCCCGCTCGTGGTGATCGAGGCCAAGGCGCCGGGGAAGCCGGTGACGGATGGGATTGAGCAGTTGCGTCGGTATGCGAACCAGCGCGGGAGCGCAACGCCGGAGGGTTCGGAGCAGTTGTTTTGGACGAATCAGTTCACGGTGGCGACCACGTTCGAGAAGGCCGTCGTCGGCACGTTCACGGCACTGCCCGAGCACTACCTGGCGTGGAAGGACCCGCATCCGGTCGGGTTGGCCGAACTC
The DNA here is from genome assembly GCA_031410595.1 of Actinomycetes bacterium. Lineage (GTDB taxonomy): Bacteria > Actinomycetota > Acidimicrobiia > Acidimicrobiales > Ilumatobacteraceae > JANMCE01. The sequence goes on from JANNZM010000050.1 coordinate 39,806, forward strand.
GCCGCCGAGCGAGGCAAGGGCGTGGCACACGTGTCGCAGCAGGAGATCCTGGTGGCGGGGATGTTGGCGCCGGCTCGTCTGCTCGACATCGTGCGGCACTTCACGTTGTTCCAGGAGATCGATACCGGCACCACCGTCAAGGTGGTTGCCCGGTATCAGCAGCACAGGGCTGTGCAGAAGGCAATGACCCGCCTGTTGACGGGGAAGACGAAGACGCAGGACGGTCACGTTGATCGCCGGGGCGGGATCATCTGGCACACCCAGGGTTCGGGCAAGAGCCTCACGATGGTGTTCCTGATCCGGGCGATGCGAAGCCATCCGCTACTCCGTCGATTCAAGATCGTGCTCGTGACCGACCGGACCGATCTGCAGACTCAGCTTGGTAGTACGGCGCAACTCACGGCGGAGACCGTGAAGGTTGGGACGAGTTCAAAAACGGTCAAGGAACTCGTAGCCAGCCCAACGGCAGACATCGTGATGGCGATGATCCAGAAGTACCGCGACACGCAAGATACCGGTAGACCGTCCGGTGAGGGGGTGGCCGGCGGTGAGTCGTTCGGGGTGTTGAACGACTCCGAAGACATTCTCGTGATGGTCGACGAGGCCCACCGTTCGCACACGAACACCGCACACGCGTTGTTGATGGCGTCGATGCCCAACGCGGCCCGGGTCGGGTTCACGGGCACGCCGATCATCATGGGCAACCGGAAGAAGACCGAATCGATTTTCGGTGGGTTCTTGGACAAGTACACCTTGCGTGAGTCCGAAGCCGATGGCTCGACTGTGCCGATTTTCTACGAGGGCAAGACCACCGAGGCCGCCGTGGCAGGCGCGTCGAAAATGGATGACATCTTCCTGCGCTGGTTTTCCGGCCTCAGCGATGAACAACGCAAGACGTTGGAGAGTAAGTACGCCACGGCGGCTCAGTTGCTCGAAGCACCGGAGATGATCCGTTGGAAATCCGAGGATCTCATCCGTCACTACGTGTCGACGGTGATGCCTGACGGCTTCAAAGCGCTGCTCGTGGCGACCAGCCGCGAGGCATGCGTGCGCTACCACTCAGCGCTCACAGCGGCCCGTGATGCGTTCGTCGCTGAAGTCGAGGAGGGGGCCAGGCGCTGGTTGCTCGCGCTGTGAAGGGTTCGATGCTCACTCGGGACGAGCAGCTGATCGCCGACGCGCTGCCGCGGCTCGAACTGATCCGTGCCCTTACCTTCGAGCCCGTGATCTCAGGGGCGCAAAACGACCCTGCCTCGTACGCGCCGTGGACGGAGCCTGATGCCCAGGAGACACGCGTCGATCGGTTCAAGTCCAAGCTCGGGATGCCCGGCCCGAAGACCGATCCGCTGGCCATCCTCGTGGTCAAGTCGATGCTGCTGACCGGGTTCGACGCCCCTCAGGCGCAGGCGTTGTATCTCGATCGCCTCATCCAGGAGGCCGAACTGCTGCAGGCCATCGCCCGAGTGAACCGGACCGCATCGAAGAAGACCTACGGCCTGGTTGTCGACTACTACGGGGTGTCGTCGCAGCTGTCACAGGCGCTCAAGGCTTACGCCGGCGATCAGGGCGAAATCGATCCCGACGTCGACGGCGCGCTGCAGCCGTTGAGCGTCGAGATCGACAAACTCGCCCCGCAATGCGAACGGGTGCGCCAGATCTTCGTGCAACGAGGCATCGAACCGGTTGCCGATCCGGAGGTGATCGAGGCGTGCGTGCAGCTGCTCGAAGACGAGCGACTGCGAGCCGAGTTCGACGTCGCCCTCGGGTTACTTCAGGACACGTACAACACGGTGTCTCCCCGCCCAGCGATTCTCACCGTCGTGAACGAGGTGGTCCTGTTCACCGAGATCCAGATCCGAGTGCGGCGCCGGTACCGCGACACCGTCGATGGCGACTTCGACCCACGGGTGTACAAGGAGAAGGTCCGCAAGCTCATCGACGATCACATCACCGTGCTCGACCTCACTCAGAAGATCGCGGCGGTGAAGATCACCGACCCCGGGTTCCTCACCGCAGTCGGTCAGGCGCCGACGACCCGGGCCAAGGCATCGGAGATGGAACACGCGTTGCGTCACCACATCCGTCAACACCTTGACGAAGACCCGGTGTACTTCGCCAAGTTGTCGGAGAAGCTCGGCGAAATCATCGAGCGGCTCAAGGACAACTTCGAGCAAATGGTCCTGGAGTTCAGCGCGCTTATCAAAAGCGAGAACGATGGCCGCAAGGACGAAGCCAACACCGGTCTCGATCCCGTCAAAGAACTGCCATTCCACGGAGTGTTGGCCGAATCCGTGACCTCTTCTGCTCCCGAAGCGACCGCTGTCTTGGTCGAGGTTGTTAGAACTATTGTGGCCGTCATTCGGGCGCACCAGCTGATCGTCGGCTTCTGGGAGAACCCGACCAAGCAGGACGAGATGCGGCGGGCCATCAAAGTGCGCCTGGACGACAGTGACCTGTTCGACTTCGGCGACCTTGATGAGCTGGCGGTCAAGGTGGTCGAGGTCGCTAAGGCCAACCGGCACCGGCTCACATGACCACCGTCGATGCCGTTGCAGACGAACGACTGCTGCATTCCCTCGGTGTGCTGGCCGTCGGCGACCTCGTGTTCAGCGTCGCGTCGCCCACCCGCGGGTCCCGGCTCGAAATTGTCGTCGAGCGTGACGCATCACTCTTACTGAAGGCTCCACCGATGGCCACCACCGCCAGCGCACGAGAGTTCGTGGTCTCGAAACGGTCGTGGATCTACCGCCGCCTCGCCGAGAAAGACGCCCTCATCGGGCCACCGATGGTGAAGTCGTTCGTTCCCGGCGAAGGGTTCGCGTACCTAGGGCGAAGCTACCGCCTCGCCTTGGACGACGCGGGGGAGGACGTGCGGCTTGACCACGGCCGGTTCGTGATGTCGGCCGACACCGCACGAGGCGGTCGAGACACCATGCGCCGGTGGTACATCGCCGCTGGCCAGCCGTGGCTGCAACGCCGCGTCATTCCGTGGGCATCCCGGGCCGGCGCCGAGACCGTTGAGATCGACGTTCGCGACCTCGGGTACCGCTGGGGTTCAGTCCGACCAACGGAGACACCGGCGCGAATCAACATCCACTGGGCGACGCTGCAGCTACCTCCAAGCCTGATCGACTATGTGCTTGTGCACGAACTCGCCCACCTTTTCGAGCCGAACCACACCCCGGAGTTCTGGGCTATCGTCGGGCGGTTGATGCCTGGATACGACGCACGAAAAGCCTCGCTAGCCTCAATCGGCAAAAACGTCTGGCTCGGCCAGACGTAGCGCCTTGTCAGCGGCGCGTTGCGACCTCGGACGAGATGTCACACCCCTTCCGTACGATGGTGTCATGCCGAAGGTGAGGGGGTGCAGCTCGTGACGACCCCCAAGCGTGGCTTGCTGTACCACTTCACTCACGTCTCGAACTTGGCGTCAATCGCCGAGTACGGGATCTTCTGCGACTAGAACATCGAGGAGCCGCATCGGCTCACGACAGATGTTGGTCAGCAAGGCATCAAAGTCGGGCGTCGGCTCCGACAGGTGCCGATTGTGCCGGGAGGCGTCGTTGCTGACTACGTACCTTTCTACTTTGCGGCGCGCTCACCGATGCTCGGCTCGATTCACACAGGCATGGTGCCGACCTACGCCGGCGGCCAGGAAGAAATCGTGTACCTCGTGACGGACATTGACCGAGTCGTCGAATCCGGGAGCGATTTCGTGTTCACGGATCGCAACGCCAAGCTCGACCTGGCGCAGTTTGAGAACGACCTTTCGCAGGTGGGAACACTCGTGGACTGGCCCCTGATGGAGGCCAAAATGTGGAACAACACCCCCCGAGGAACCAGACCGCATGGAACGGCGAATGGCCGAATTCCTCGTGCACCGACATGTCAAGTGGGATCTGATCATGGGGGTGGCAGCGATTGATGAAGGTCGGTGTCGAGAGGCTGAAGTCGTGTTGGCTACGATGGGCGTCACGGCCGCTGTCCGCCCGCGGCCGAACTGGTACTTCTGATGACAGCCTTCCTTGAGTCCTCCGCCAATCTCCTCGAAGCCGATGTCGACGCGCTCGTCAACACGGTCAACACCGTGGGCGTGATGGGCAAGGGCATCGCCCTCCAGTTCAAGAATGCCTTCCCGGCGAACTTCAAGGCGTACGAACGGGCGTGCAAGGACAGTCGTGTTCGACTCGGCAAAATGTTCGTCTTCGACGCTGGTCAGCTGATGAAGCCGCGCTGGATCATCAACTTTCCGACGAAGGGCCACTGGCGCTCGGGGTCCAAGATCTCCGACATCGCATCCGGTCTCGACGACTTGCGCCGCGTGATCGACGAGCTTGGGATTAAGTCGATCGCACTGCCTCCCCTGGGGTGTGGCAACGGTGGCCTCGAGTGGTCGGCCGTCCGTCCACTTATCGACGCGAAACTGGCTGACCTCGACACCGAGGTGCTCGTGTTCCCACCAGCGAGCACGCCAGCGGCATCTGCCATGTCGGTGGCCACACCGCGACCCACGTTGTCTCCAGGAAAGGCGGCTCTCGTTGGCATGGTTGGCCGCTATGCGCTCGTAGGCCTCGGCGCAAGCCTGATCGAAATTCAAAAGCTCATGTACTTCCTTCAGGAGGCTGGCGAAGATCTAGGACTTCGGTACGAGCACGCTCGCTACGGGCCGTATGCCGACAACCTCCGCCACGTTCTCAAAGCAGTGGAAGGACACCATCTCCGAGGGTTCGACGACGGCTCGAAGAAAGTGCAAGAAGCCGAGGTCATCGAAACTCTTCCTGGCGCAATGGCGGAAGCTGATGAGGCGTTGAGTGCCAACCCTGCGGTCGTTGAGCGGATGGGTCGTGTTTTTCGGCTGGTCGACGGCTTCGAATCCCCCTACGGACTTGAACTCCTTGCGAGTGTTCATTGGGTCTCGACACGCGACGACAACGGGCCTACTGATGAACTGGATGTCGCAGTCCAACGGGTTCAGGAATGGAGCGGGCGCAAGCAACGCATGTTCACTGAGGGCCACATCGCCATCGCGTTCGAGCGCCTGCAAGCGCATGGGTGGCTTGTTCAGGTTCCAGTACTCGCGAAGTAGCTCGAAGGCCCACCGTCGCCCGTTCGGCCCTGACGGCTAGGGGTCTCCGGCGAGGCGGAGGGCGTCGTAAATGGCGGCGTGGAGGTTGCGGCTCGCGACGGCGTCACCAATGCAGAAGAGCTGATAGTGGCCGTCTGGGTTGCGAACGAGCGACTGAGGTGCGAAGCCGCGCCCATTGACGACGGCGGGGTTTCTTTCGTCTCGGCGATGTGCTACAATGAAGCACATGGAAGAGGTCGGGATCCGATTGCTGAAGCAAAACGCGTCCGCCGTGGTCGCTCGGGCGGCGGCAGGAGAAACGGTCACGATCACCGATCGAGGACGGCTCGTCGCTCTGTTGACCCCTATTCCGGCGACAGCCGTGCAAGCTCTTCTCGCAGCAGGTCGTGGTCGCAAGGCGCGACGCGATGTCGCTGGCCTACCGTCGCCTGCGCCGGGGCCAGATCTCTCGGGCACTCTTGCGGCGATGCGCGACGCAGAGCGGTACTGAGCTTGGCGCACTACATCGACACTTCGGCGCTTGTGAAGCTGGTAGTCGCCGAGCGCGAGACGGCGGCTCTGCAGGCTTGGTTTGCCGAAGCCGATCGCGCTCCTGTTTCGTGCGACCTTGCCCGAACCGAACTCGTTCGAGCAGTCCGACGTGCTGCACCTGACCGCGTCGTGCAGGCCAGGGAGGTTCTTGATTCGGTGACGCTCATCGAGACGACGACCGCGATCTTCGAAGATGCCGGTCTGCTCGATCCAACAATCCTGCGCACGCTTGATGCGGTCCACATCGCAGCGGCCCTCGTTCTCGGCGACGACCTCGAAGGCATGGTCACCTACGACGACCGGATGGCCGAGGCTGCCCGAGCGAACGGCATCGCTGTCGTCGCTCCGGCCTGACCAAGACGGGGTCCTGTCGGAGTTCCTCATCACCCTGCGCAGTCGGGCTCGTTCTTACGATGAGCGTTGGCGCGGCGTTTCCCCTCGTGCATAGCCGCGACTCGTGGAATGGGGATCTCGTGACCTTCGGCGATGAGGTCCGCGGGGATCATCTGGGGAGCAGCGAGTGACGCTTGCCAGGGATTCCGATCGCCCAAGCGCTCAATGGCGTTGAGGATCGTGAAGTCGGCCGGAGTGACGCGGTCGAGTTCGTCCCAGGTAACAGGGAATGAGACGGGCAGACCCGGACGAGCGCGCGGACTGTACGCCGCAGCCACGGTGGCGCCGCCCGATCGCGTGGCGTCGATGAACACCTTTCCTTCTCGGTCCGCTTTCAGAAACGCAGTCGTAGCGGTCGCTGGGTCGAGCTGTTCCACTCGTCGCGCGATCGCTCGCGTTGCTGCGGCTGCGTCGTCCATCGTCACGTTTGCCGCGATGGGTACGAACACGTGAAGGCCCTTGGCGCCGCTCGTCTTCACGGCCCCGATGAGGCCCGAATCAGTGAGCGCCTGGTGAACAAGATGCGCAGCCGTCACCGTTTTTGCGAAGTCGGTGTCGCTCGGGGGATCGAGGTCGATGACCAGATGGGTTGCATGATCGGGCTGGTCTGCCAGCGTCAGTGTTGGGTGATATTCGACGGCTCGCTGGTTGGCGAACCACAACAACGTGCGGCGATCGTTGCACAGGGCGTACATAACGGTCCGCTTGGATGCCTCGGCCCAGACCGGCGTGGTCGCCACCCAGTTGGGCGTGTACTTCGGCACATTCTTCTGCATGAAAGGGCCCTGACCGCTCGTCACCCGTATGACGGACAGCGGCCGGTTCTTCAGCTCGGGGAGGATGCGATCATGCACGGCGTCCAGGTAGTTCACCAGGTCGCGTTTCGCTACGCCCGCGCCGTCGAACAAGGTTTGATCGAGGTTCGTGAACTCAACCCCGGCGCGGCTTTCGAGCTTTGGCTTCTCTGCCATCAACGGAGCGTACCGCCGGGCCGGCTCAGGCGTCGGCTGTCAGCAGAGTGAAGAGCTCGCCGGCGGCTGCGACATTCAACTTCTTGTCGAAGCAGGCGAAGGTCGAGCATTCGGGTAGTGCACGTCGTGCTGCGTTTGCCGTTGCGAGGTGGACTGCGTCGAAACCGCGCAAGGGGTACCGCGCTACGAGAGTTGCGGCTTCTAACTCGATCTGAGTGTCGGAGCTGACCGGGAGAAATCGGCCCTCGTTCCAGTCGGTGAGAAAGACCGTTGCAAGTACTTGCGCGACTTCGATGGGCACTTCGCCGGAGCGCGCTTTGCCATAGAACGCAGCGACCACTTCGACACGCGCGAGTGACGAGGTTATTAGGCCTCCTGATAGTGACCGAACGGCATCATGGTGGTCCTCATCGGCATAGAGCTTGACCATGGCCGACGAGTCGAGATACGTCGCAGTCACCCGCGGCCGGTGGACACGAACTCAGACAGAGGTGTGCCCCGCCCCGCGGCCGCCATTGCTGCGGCGACGACTGCCGGGTCTGGCCGCTCAGTTTCGCCCGACGCGGCGACTGGCTTCGGCACGACGAGCCCAGCGTGACGGAGCCGCTCCCGTAAGGAATCCACCAATCCGCCGGCCGAGGCAGGATCAAGCGCGGCTCGAAGCAGATCGTTCGCGTACTGGTTCAGCGAGATGCCCTCCTCGTGGGCGCGATTCTTGGCCATCTCCGCCAGTTCCCGGTCGACGCGAATCGTAAGAATTGATGACATGAAATCACGATACTGCTATCATGACATCACAGTCAACGGATTCAGTCGTCCCGACTCACCAATTGGGCCTCCTGCTCTACCAGAGTGTCTCATCTACGGGACATGTGTCTTATAAATGAGACATTGGTGGTGTAAGGTGAATCCGTGAACGTAAGTGCGCCGATACTCGACATCGTGCCAGGGCCGCGGGGTCTTCTGCTTACTGCACTGTGCCGGTTAACGGGCAGTTGCACGGGACGAGAACTGGCCGCCCAAGCCGGGGTGCCCACAGCTACGACCGCACGAATTCTCGCAGAGTTCGTCGAAATCGGGCTCGTGGATTCCCTGCCCGCTGGCCGAGCTGTGCTCTACCGCTTACGGCGTGATCATCTCCTCGCACAGGCCGTGGTCTCGCTATCCTCGGCACGATTCGATCTGGTGGATGAACTCCGCAACTACCTAAAGAAGTGGCCAGAACCTGCCGTGGCCGCGTGGTTGTTTGGCTCGGCAGCCCGAGGCGATGGGAACCGCGAATCGGACATCGATCTTTTCCTCGTCGCTGGCGAAGCACCAGCAACAGACGCTTGGCAGCGGCAGGTTGGCGAACTCGCAACGCATGTCGAACACCTCACGGGTAACGATGCACAAATTGTCGAACACACTGTTTCTTCCTTTTGTGAACTAGACGCCAACCGATCTCCGATAACCAGGGCGTTGCGCGTTGATGGCATCGAGCTGGTTGACAGTTCCTGGGCTGCGATTGCAGCCGCAGGTGGGCGAGTCTGATGACTCGGCGAGCAGGAAGTTCGACGCCGTGCACGATCGCAGATGCTCGTCTCCGCCTCGACGATGCCCGAAGGTTCTTGGAAGCTGCACAGGTATTGAACGAACCGGGCAACGGTGATGTCGTTGCGACGAACGCGATCCATTCAGCGATCGCTGCTGCGGACGTGCTCTGCTGCCTTCGACTCGCCCAGCGATCTAACGACGGCAACCACAGCGCAGCCATCAGGCTCCTCCAGCAGATCGACCCGCAGCTCGCCCAGAAGTTACGTCGCGCTCTCGACCACAAGCAGCAGGCAGGCTACGAAAGCCGCAACCTTTCGGACGCCGACGCGTCGACGTGCGTTGAACAAGCCGTCAAACTCGTTGTCGCTGCTCAAGAGGCGTTACTCGGCGCGACAAGCTGAGAAGCGCGTCTCCTTGCTTCAACACCGCACCCTGGTTAGAGGTCTTTGACGAGGCGGAGGGCGTCGTAGATCGCAGCGTGGATGTTGCGGCTGGCCACGGCATCGCCGATGCGGAAGAGTTGATAGTGGCCGTCGGGGTTGCGGACGAGCGACTGAGTACGGCCTTCGGTGAGGGCGAGGTAGTCCACTGCGCCAAGGTTGGATGAATTGGGCTTGAGCTCGAAGTAGAGGTCGGCGTTGGCTGATGTGCCGTGATCGGCGACGACAACATCGACGTGTCGCGTGGTGGTGTGCGGGCTGTGGTCCGAGCCGATTTCCACGCACAGTCGTCCGTTTTCAGGGCGGACGGAGAGTACCCGCTGATTGAGGGTGACGCGCGTGTCGGTCTCGTTGAAGGCGCGGGCGTAAGGCACGTGGTTCATGCCGCCGACTTCGATCGCCAGTGTCCGCTCGGGCGTGACGATCTCAAGGGACGCGCCAGAACGGGCGATGATCTCGGCCGCCGACAGCGCCGAATGAGTTCCGTTGTCGTCGTAGAACAGCACCTCGCCGCGCGGCACGACATCGCCACCGAGTACATCCCACGACGTGGCGACGGTTGCGCCACGCTCCACCGTGACGCCTTCGTCCGCAGCCGACCGGGGGAGACCACCGGTGGCGATGACGACGACGTCGGGTTGCATGCGCTGCACTTCTGCAGCCTCGGCGAACACGTCGTACTGAACGTCAACACTGAGCCGTTCCAGTTCGGCGACGCGCCACTCGATGATGCCAACGAGGTCCTTGCGGCGCGGGTTTCGGGCAGCAAGAGGGATCTGTCCGCCGGCCCACGGCATGGCCTCAAGCACCGTGACGTGATGGCCTCGTTCACCGGCCACCCGAGCAGCTTCCAGCCCACCGGGCCCTGCACCGATGATCACGACACGGCGGCGATCGGTTGCCTTGGGAATGATGTGCGGCATGGTCGCTTCACGAGACGTTGCGGCATTGTGGATGCACAGCGCTTCCCCCGCGGCGTAGATGCGATCGAGGCAGTAGGTGGCACCGACGCATGGCCGGATCTCGGCTTCGCGGCCCTCAAGGATTTTGCGGACCAGGTGTGGGTCGGCCATCTGGGCGCGGGTCATGCCGATCAGGTCAACCTTGCCGTCGGCTATCGCATGGCGCGCCGTTGCGACATCGTCGATCTTGGCGGCGTGCAGAACCGCAAGGTTCGTCTGGCTCCGCACCTCGCCGGCGAAGTCGAGGTGCGGAGCCGACGGCATGCCTTGAATGGGGATGAGGTCGACAAGGTCGGGCTCTTTGGCAATGGTGCCTCGGTTCACGTTGACGAAATCGATCAGGCCCTCCGACTCGAGGAGGCGCAGAATCTCCAGCCCCGCGGCCGAATCGAGGCCGCCTGCAATCCTTTCGTCAATCCCGGCACGGATGCCCACGATGAACTCGGCACCAACCCGTGCCCGGATAGCACGTAGGACGCCGCGCGGGAAGCGAAGGCGGTTGTCGAGCGAACCGCCCCACTCGTCGGCGCGATGGTTGGTGAGTGGAGACCAGAACTGGTCGAAGAGATGACCATGGGCCTCAATCTCGATGCCGTCCATGCCTGCGGTCTGCATGCGTTCCGCTGCATCGGCGAAGTGGCCGATGATCCGCTCAATGTCCCACTCCTCGGCTTCCTTCGGAATCGTCCGGTGCGCGGGTTCGCGCAGTGGGGATGGGGCAAGGACGGGCAGCCAATCGTCTTGGCCCCAACTCGTGCGCCGACCGAGGTGAGTGAGCTGGATCATGCACGCGGCACCGTGCTCGTGTACCTCGTCGGTCATGCGGCGGATCCACGCCACGATGTGGTCGTCGTAGGCGTGAAGGTTTCCGAACGCCGGCGGCGAATCGGGTGACACCACGGCCGAGCCGGCCGTCATGGTCATAGCTACGCCGCCCTTTGCCTTCTCCACGTGGTAGAGCCGGTAGCGGTCCTTCGGCATGCCCTCTTCGGAATACGCCGGCTCATGCGACGTGGAAAAGATCCGGTTCCGCAACGTGAGATGACGCAGCATGAACGGTTGAAGAAGAGGATCGTTCGAGGACATGATCAAGCCTTCTGAGTTGGGGTCTGCACAATCATGACTCATCCGCGGCCGAGGGTCAGAGCGCCGTTCGTGCACAGATGTCGTCCGCGAGTTTTTCGGCCAGCATGATGACCGGCGCATTGAGGTTTCCGGTGGTGATGCGCGGCATGATCGGCGCGTCGATCACTCGCAACCCGCTCAAACCGTGCACCCGTCCGCCGGCATCCACGACGTTGTCCTCAAGGCAACGAGCTTCACAATGCCAACCGGCATACCGGCCGGTGACTATGTCGTGTGCATCGAAGCCATCGCGCCCGATCAAGGCGCTCGCGACAAAGCCGGTTGCGGTCCAATCGCTGTCCAGGGCGGATGACCCGCCCTTCAAGCGACGTGAGCCCAAGTGCCGGTGCGGCCGCTAGCCGTGACAGCGTCAGGTCGCGACGTGGAGTCGGACCAGGGCTCATTGCGTCGGCGCGTCTGGCGCTACGAGGCGTTGACCTTGGGCATGATGTCGTTGTTCAGGCGCTTGAGATCATCGAGGGTCTTGGACACCGGCACGTCGCTGAACGGAGGCCACAGGAGCGGCATGGTCATGCCGGCTTCCTTGTACTGCTTGAGCCGATCGGTGATCTGGTCGGCGGTGCCGACCAACAGGTTGGTGAGCTTGCCGTTCAGGGCTTGATCGACCGGCTCGTCGGTGATGACAAACCAGATCATGCTGCACATGTCGAAGCCCTCATCGAGCTTGCGGTCGCTGCCCATTTCGGTGAGCTCGTGCTGGATCTCCGACTTCCAACGCTTGATCTCGTCGGGTGTGTCCTGGATGCCGATCCAGCCCGACAGGCCGTACTTGGCGATGCGGTTGGCTGAGCGCTTCGGGTCCTTGAGTCCGCTGAAGTAGATCGGCGGGCCGGGCTTCTGCACTGGCTTGGCGCCGAACCCGCAGCTCTCGAAGTCGGCGAACTCACCGTGATACTCGAACAGCTCGTTGCCCCAGACGCCCTGCATGATTTCGATGGTCTCGCGTACGTGCTTGTGCCGCTTGGGGAAGATGTGCGAGGCGCTCGCGGCGGCAAATTCCTCGGGCATCCAGCCCGAGCCGACCCCCACGTTCAAGCGTCCGTTCGAGAGCTGGTCGATGGTGGCGCACTCGGCCGCGAGTACGGCGGGAGCACGGTACGGGGTGTCGGTGATGCTCATGCCGATGCGGACCTTTTCGGTCTTCGCCGCCAGCCACGGGAGCAACGGCCAGCCCTGGAGGAATTCGCCACGGGCCGACACGGGCATCTGCAGTGGGAACTGCTCCATCATGCCAAACGGGAATTTGAGTTCACCGCGATCGGATGCCTCAGGAACGACGATTCGGTCAAGCGTCCAGACCGAGTCAAAGTCCAGCTCCTCGGCGAGATCAGTGAGATCTGCGAGCTCCTTGACGGTCACCTTGTCGCGGAAGTTTGGCAGGTACAGAGCGAGTTTCATTGGATGACATCCTCGGTTTCGTAGTTGTGGTGCGGTCGGCCGACTGTGACGTCTGGCACCGTAGAGAACGGCCGCTCGCCAAGCGATCAACGGAATCTCAACTTTCCAACAACGGCTACGCTTAGGGGATGCAATCACGGTCCCGTGTGCTGGTCGTCGACGACGACGACGGCGTTCGTACCGCCGTAACGTGGGCGCTCGAGGCCGACGGGTTCGAAGTACTCGCCGTCGATGACGGGCTGAGCGCAATGAAAGAGATCGAGTCCTCCGCGCCGTCGCTCATGATCCTCGATCTGTCGCTGCCAGGGCTCGGTGGGCTCGACATCTTGAAGCGCCTGCGAACGAACGAGGCTCGCAACGGACAGTGGCGTTTGCCGATCATCGTGCTGTCGGGCCGAGATGGCGAGACCGATCGCATCGTCGGCCTCGATCTCGGCGCGGATGACTATCTCGTCAAGCCGTTCTCGCCTGGTGAGCTCGCGGCACGAGCCCGGTCGCTGCTGCGTCGCTGCGCCGAGCCGAGCCCCGGCGGAAAGCAGCCGTTCAGCCCGACGGGCTCGGGCATCGAGGTCGACCGCGACTCTCGCAATGTCTGGATCGACGGCTTACCGGTCGAATTGGCCGCCAAGGAGTTCGACCTGCTCGCGCATCTCACGGATCATCCGCGGCGCGTCTTTCGCCGGTCCGAACTCTTAGCCGCGGTCTGGTCCAGCGACTCGGGCTGGCAGAACGAGTCCACCGTCACCGAACACGTTTATCGCCTGCGGCTCAAGGTGGAGGCCGATCCGCAGCATCCCACATTGCTCCGCACAGTCCGCGCGGTCGGGTACCGGTGGGACGGGTGATCGTGCTCTCGGGCGACGAAGCGACCGCGGTGCTTGATCGCCAGACCGCGGTGATGGAGGAGATTGCGTCGGGAACCTCGCTGCCGGACGTACTCGACTCGGTCGTCAGCGCGCTCGAAGATCTTATGCCGGCCAGCCAGTGTTCGATCCTGTTGCTCGACGATGCGGGTGCGTTGCGGCACGGCTCGGCGCCGACCCTTCCCCAGGCCTACTCGGAGGCGATCGACGGGCTGGTTCCGGGGCCGCTGGCCGGCTCGTGCGGAACCGCTGTCTACTTCGATGAGCCGGTGATCGCGGTCGACGTCACGACCGACTCTCGATGGGTGCAGTTCCGTGAGCTCGCCGCGAGCCACCGCTTGCGGGCGTGCTGGTCGAGCCCAATCCGCTGCCAGTCGCGTGTAGTCGGAACCTTCGCCGTGTACCACCCGACGCCGTACCAACCCGATCATCGCGATCAAGAACTCGTGCGTCGGTTCACTCATCTCGCGTCGCTCGCGGTCGAGCACGACGAAGCAGCACGAGAACGTGAGGCCCGCCATCGGGCCGACCTGGCCCGACAGACGGCGGAACGGGCGAACCTGGCCAAGTCGCAGTTTGTCACGGCGCTGAGCCATGAGCTGCGAACCCCGCTGCAGGCCATCACCGGCTTCACCGAGAACCTCCAGACCCTCGATCTGTCCCCAGATCAGCGCCGGCTTGCGCTCGAAAAGATCGGCATCGCATCGGCCCACATCTTGTCAATCGTCGACGATGTGCTCGACCTCGCGCGTGTCGAAGCAGGCGCGATGCCGATCACGCTCGCTGACATTGATGCCAACGATGTCGTCGCCGAGTCATTCGACCTGATGCAGCCCGTCGCCGATCGGCGCAGTATCCGTCTCGAGCGAAGTGGGCCGTCGGTTGCCGTCGTTGCCGATCGTCGTCGCCTGCAGCAGGTGTTGCTGAACCTCATGTCGAACGCTGTCCGATTTTCTCCAGCGACTAGCGCGGTGCACGTGAGCACCGAGGCCAGAGATGGGTTCGCGAGTATTCACGTCACCGATCAGGGGCCCGGGATTCCAGCGGAACTACTGGCGCGGCTGTTCGTGCCCTTCGACCGCCTCGGCGCCGACGCCGGACGTGAAGGCGGAGCCGGCCTCGGTCTGGTCCTCGCTCGACGGCTGACGGAGGCCATGGACGGCACGCTCGAACTGTCGAGCACGGTCGGAGTTGGCACGCACATCACCGTCACGCTTCCGGCTGTTCCTCCCGAAGCAGATCACGAAGTTCGCGTTTGACGACCTTGCCGTAGTTGTTCGTCGGCAGGCTTTCGACGAAGCGGTACTCCTTGGGTCGCTTGTATCGGGCGATGCGGTCGAGGCACGTTCGGTCGAGATCATCCGTGGATGGCAGCGCGCGGCCATCGGCCACCACGAACGCCACCACGGACTCGCCCCACTCCGGGTCGGGCCGACCGATGACCGAGACGGCTCGAACCCCTGGATGGACGAGCAACGCCTCTTCCACCTCGCGCGGGTAGATGTTCATGCCTCCGCTAATGATCAGGTCCTTCGACCGGTCGCGCAGCGTGAGGTACCCGTCGGCGTCGAAGCTGCCGACGTCGCCGGTGTGCAGCCACCCGCCGCGCAGCGCGTCAGCGTTGGCCTCCGGCTGTTGCCAGTAACCGGCCATCACCACATCACCTCGGACCACGATCTCGCCGATCTGGCCGATGGGGACTTCGCTGTCGGTCGGGTCGACGATGCGCACCTCGACGTCGGTGCGGGGCGTGCCGACACTCTGCATATGGTCCTGCCACCGGGGATGGGTGCGGTCGGCATGGTCGGCCTTTGACAGTGCGGTGATGGTCATGGGCGTCTCACCCTGCCCATAGATCTGAGCGAGACGCGGGCCGAACACGGCGAGTGCAGCTTCGAGGTCGGCCAGGTACATCGGCGCGCCGCCATAGATGATGGTCTTCAGGTTGGACAGGTCGGCAGCGGCGATGGCCGCGTCGCCGCCGAGGCGCTTCACCATGGTGGGCGCGGCGAAGAACGATATGCCCGGCCACCGCTGGATGAGCGCGGCGATCTCTGCGCCGTCGACGCCGCCCGATTGCGGGATCACGCTGACCGCCCCGCGAGCCACATGGGGCAGGCCGTACAGACCCGAGCCATGAGACAGCGGCCCCGCATGCAGGATGCTGTCCTGTGCCATCACCGGGTCGATGTCGGCGAAGTAGCTGAGTGTCGCCATCAGCAGGTTGCGGTGCGTCAGGGTGGCGCCTTTGGGCTGTCCGGTGGTGCCGCTGGTGTAGAACAGCCAGGCCGGGTCTGTCGGTTGGCGGTCAACAAGCGGCGACGGTGACGACGCGGTGAGCCGGTCCCACCGGTCACCGGGTGCGACCACCACGTCCTTCAACGAGGCGACGGTGCCGACGAGGGACTCGACGTCAGCGGCGTGCTCGGCATCGGTCACGACGACGGCTGTCTGGCTGTGTTCGAGGATGTAGGCAATCTCGTCACGGTGAAGGCGTGCATTGACCGGCACAGCAACGAGACCGGCGTGCCAAATGGCAAACTGGGCCTCGAGGTACTCGGGCCGGTTGCGCATCACGATGGCGACCCGGTCGCCGGGGGAGAGGCCGAAGGATTCGCGAAGACCGCTTGCGGCACTGGCGGTGCGGGCGGCGAACTCGGCCCAACTTGCGTGGACGCGCTCGCCCTCGGCCAGCGCTGGCTCATCGGGCCGCAAGCGGCCGTGGCGCTCCACCCAGACGGCTAGGTTCATCCCGTGTACCTTTCGTTCAAGGTGAGGACGACGTCACTAGCACGTGCGGGATCGATCACGACGTGAGCGTAACGGCGCCCGGCAACGGTCATCAACGGTCGCGTTCGGAGTTGTTGATCAGTTGATGATTCTCCGCCATGCTTGAGTCCGATGAAGCTCGACGAAGACCAGGCACTCGCCCGGCTGATGGCGCACGACCACGCCATCCTTTGCACGGTGCACCCCGATCGAGGTGTCGACGCGGTGCCTGTTGCCTACGCGGTGGATGACGACGGCTACGTGGGCGTGCCCGTCGACCTCGTGAAGCCGAAGGCGTCGTTACGGTTGCAGCGGGAGCGAAACCTGGAGGCTGATCCGCGGGCCACGCTGCTGGCCGAGCACTGGGACCCCGCCGACTGGACACGGCTGTGGTGGGTACGGGCGGAGCTGCGTTGGCAGAGCGACCACGACCCCGGCCGCGTTGCCGACCTGGCCGAACGATTGGCCAGCCGCTATCCGCAGTACCAAGACCAACCATTCGCTCGGATTCTTGTACTGCACATTGTCGGCATAGCCGGGTGGTCCGGCAGCGCGACCTGACGTCGTTGTTCGGTACCGTGAGCAGATGTCAGTCGAGAAGGTCGAAGTACTTGTTGTCGGGGGCGGTCAGGCGGGTATCGCGATGAGCGAGCATCTCAGCGCGAGCGGGGTGTCGCATCTTGTCCTGGAACGAGCCCGGATCGCGGAGCGTTGGCGTTCGGAACGTTGGGACTCCTTGGTCGCCAACGGGCCGGCGTGGCACGACCGATTCCCGGGCCTGCAGTTCGATGATTGCGATCCTGACGCATTCCCATCCAAGGAACGGGTCGCCGACTACTTCCTGGCGTACGCCCAAAAGTTCAACGCTCCGATACGCTGTGGGGTCAACGTGACGGAGGTGCGACGCAACGTTGGTCGCCCCGGATTCCACATCGAGACGTCGCACGGTGCCATCGACGCGGACTACGTGGTGGCCGCTACTGGCGCGTTCCAGCGTCCCGTGATCCCGACCATCGTCCCCGATGACGTGCCGAGCCTGCAGATGCATTCCAACGCGTACCGGAACCCTGACCAGTTGCCTGCCGGTGGGGTGTTGGTCGTTGGTAGCGGTTCATCGGGTGCGCAGATCGCAGATGAATTGGCGCGGACAAAGCGGCGTGTCTATCTGTCGGTCGGCGCGCACGGTCGCCCGCCGCGGAGCTATCGCGGGCGCGACTTCGTGTGGTGGCTCGGGGTGCTCAATAAGTGGGACGCCGAAACCCTGCCCGGTTCGCGACACACGACCATTGCAGTCAGTGGCGCCGACGGCGGCCGCACGGTCGACTTCCGCCGGTTAACCGAACTCGGGTTGACGCTGCTTGGGACAACTGTGTCGTTCGCTGACGGCGTGCTGCACTTTGCGCCCAACCTGGCCGGCAACCTCGCTGGGGGCGACGTCGACTACCTCGCCCTCCTCGACGAGGCCGATGCCTACATCGTCGAACACGGCCTCGACCTCCCACCCGAACTTTCGGCCCGCAACATCTTGCCCGACCCGGACTGTGTGACCACACCGATACTGGCGTTGAACCTTGCCGACGCTGACATCGGCACCGTTATCTGGGCGACGGGTTACGCCGTCGACTTCAGCTGGTTGAAGGTTCGTGCCGTTGACCACAACGGACGGCCGCTCCACCAGCGAGGCGTGTCGGCCGAACCGGGCGTGTACTTCCTCGGGCAGCCGTGGCAAACGCGCCGAGGGTCGTCGTTCATCTGGGGCGTGTGGCACGACGCGAAGTACATCGCCGACCACATCTCCAAACAACGCGCCTACCTGGCGTACCAGTCACCTCTTGAGCCCGCCTGATCGATACCGAGACGTCGGTGGCGTAACGTTCACTTCATGTCCTACGCAGTGGATTTTGTGACGGTGTCGACCGTTGGTCTGGAGTCGTCGCCGGTCGCCGATCTGCTTGCTGGTCTGCGGGCCAATGAGGCTCGTTACTTCAAGAACAAGTACGACCACGTGTTCACCGTCGAACCGGCCGGCAAGGCCAAGGCGACCGTCGACTATGTGCATCGCATCCTCAAAGAGGAACGCGACATCGTCATCTTGTCGAAGCCTCTTGAGGCCACCTCGTTTCAGGTGGAGAACATCAAAATGGCCTACGTGTTCTACGAGAGCGGGCTCTCAATCAACGTGATGTACACCGTTGATGGGGACGCGCCGAAGCGGGCGGTCGGGTTCAAGCTTTCCGAGGGTATGGAAATCCCCGACGAGCTGGCAGCTCGCTTCAAGTTCGCCAGGCAGAAGTCCAAACTCGCCGGAGTGATCCGCGGCTCATACTTCGTGATCAAGAACCAATACTGATCCTGGGCACGCCGGGGCGACCCTGTCTCTGGCGTGAAAGGCTGAGTGTCATGAAGTCAGCAGCGCAGCTCATTTCCGAAGGACGTTCCGCTGCACCGGCAGAGCTACCCCGGTCCGCGTTTGTGCGTTCCGTCGGCGCTGCGTCCGAGGTGGATTACAAGCTGCGTTGCCGGGACACTGGCGTTGTGATGTACCACATGCACGTCGGGCTCTCGACGTGGGAAGCCACCGAGGACGCGCTGCGCACCGTGTACGATCGACTCGCTGCGAAGGGGCATCGAGTCGATCGTTTCGGGCTGGCGTTTGATCGGGCCATGGGCGTGCTTGAGCATGAACGCGAGTTCACCGTGAAGGAGACCGGCCCGCGGCTCGCTCCGGACCAGTGGACTCGGCTTACGAACACGGTGCCGATCCAGCCCCACACGGGCGACTACATGATGGGCTTACCGGCCGGATTCCAGAACGTCCTGCGGGCCTTGACTGCCGGTGTCACCACAATCGGCAATGTCGGTCAGTACACGGCGTATGAGCCGATAGGCGGTTCCGACGCAGTTCTCGTGACCGAGGAAACGGTGCGAGCCCTGGCTGCACTTGCCGCGGCGCGACCGCTCGGTGGCCTGGCCCATTCCAACTTGGAGGACGGCTCGGCGACCCAGGCCGCGCACTTCGGGTCGTATGTCGGATGGGCGGCCCTTGAACTGCACGTCGTCGAAACTCTGATCGGCGCTCGGCTCACGCACTGCTTCGGCAACACAATCCAGAACCCCGAGCACCGGGCGATCGTCCATTTCGCGCTCGACGACCTGCGCGGGCGCGATTCGGTCGGGTCGATGATCTACGGCAACACCGTTGACCATCGAGTGGGCGATCATGCTCGCAATACCGCGGCAACGACGGCGCAGATCATGTGCGATATCGCGCTGCAGTTGCGCCGCCCGACCGGTCATGCGGTGAACCCGGTTCCGTTCAGTGAGGCCGAGCGAATTCCCAGCCCGGAGGAGATTGTTGAGGTTCACCTGCTCGCCCGCGAGTTGGAACGCGAGGTGCGCAAAGCACCGAACCTCTACGACTGGGATCGCCTTGAGCGTGTCGGCGTCGATGTTGCCGCGTACGCCACGGCCTGGCGTGACCGAGCCCTTGAGGTGTTCGCAAGCGATGGACTCGACTGCCGCGACGCGGCACAGGTGCTGCTGGCCATGCGGCGCACGTCGATGATCGATCTTGAAACGCGCATCGACCTTGCCGCCCCGGACCACATCGCTCAACTCGAACCGTGGAAATCATCGAACGTTCGACGCCTCTACGACCGGCTTGTCGACTCCAGCAGCCCAAGTGGTGACAGCCGTCCGGTGCTCACGGGCACGCGTGTCGTACTTGCGGTGCTCGAAGTGCACGATCTCGTGCGCGACGCGCTCGCCCGAGCTCTGCCTCGGTTCGGTGCCGAGGTCGTCCTGCTCGGCTCGGGCACCTCGATCGACGGAGTGGTCCGCGCCGCCAGCGATGAAGACGCCGATGCCATCGTGCTCGGCACCTACAACGGCAACGCCCTCGCCCTTGGCGAGCGACTGACCGCCGCGGCCCGGGACTGTCAGTGGGACGGCCGGATCTTCATGGGTGGCGTCTTGAACCAGGACACCGGCGGTGCATTGCCGATCGACGCCCGCCCCGGCCTCGCCCGTCTCGGCGTGCACTGCGTCGACCGTGTCGAAGATCTCGCCGAGCTCCTTGCCATGCCAGCTGTGAACACAGCGACCGGTGCACGATGACGCATCTTTGGGTTCGGGCCGAGCAGCGGGAGAACGAAGAGCGGGTTGGCATCATCCCCGCTGGGGTCGTTGCCCTCCAGGCTGCAGGGGTGAAGGTCACGGTTGAGGGAAGCTCGGTTCGGGCTATCCCCATCGATGGCTACATCGCCGCGGGCTGTGCCATCGCACCCGAGAACTCCTGGCCTGATGCCCCGGCCGATGCGATCGTCTTCGGACTCAAGGAACTTCCCGAAGACGGCACACCGCTTCGGCATCGACACATCATGTTTGGTCACGCGTACAAAGGCCAAGGCGTCGGTCGCGTCCTGCTCAACCGGTTCGCCGCCGGCGGTGGCACCCTTTTCGACCTTGAGTACCTCGTTGACGAGACCGGTCGTCGAGTCGCGGCATTCGGGTACTGGGCCGGGTTCGCGGGGGCCGCGGTTTCGTATCACTGCTGGGTGGCCCAGCAACGCGGTGAGTTCGCCGGGCCAATCTCGCGGTTTGCCGACAAGGCCGCGCTGCTTCAGGCGCTCACCAAGCTCTACGACGGACCGAAGCCGAATGCCATGGTCATCGGGGCCCTCGGGCGCGTGGGAACCGGAGCCTCGGACTTTTGTGAGGCCATGGACATAGCAGTAACGAAATGGGATCTGGCGGAAACAGCCGGAGGTGGACCCTTCCCCGAGATCTTGCAGCACAACCTGTTCTTCAACTGCATCCTCGCCCGACCGGGTTGTCCGGTGTTTGTTCCGGCGTCGGCCCGATTCGCCGACCGACGCCTCACGGTTATCGGCGACATTGCGTGTGACCCGACGTCGGACTTTTCGCCGATAAAGGTCTATGACCGGGTGACGACTTGGGCAGCGCCAGCGCTCCGTGTTGCCGAAAGGCCGCCGCTCGATGTCATGGCCATCGACAACCTTCCATCGTTACTGCCGATCGAAAGCAGCGAGGATTATGCCGACCAGCTGTTGCCCTCGCTGATGCGCTTGGCCGAACTCGACACACGCAACGCTGATGCGGGTGTCTGGCATCGCGCCCAGGAAGTGTTTGAGGCTCACGTTTAGCTTTGCTGAGAACATCGGGCCGCGTGGGCGCAGAGCATTTCTGCTAGGAACGTGCCCATGACGATTCACTGGTGCGGAACGGGCCTGTCCTCGGGCCCTGGCTTGCGACGACTTCTCGAGAATGGGCACCGGGTAGTGGTGTGGAACCGGACCGTGGAAAAGGCGCGTGAGTTGGTTGGCGACCTCACCGAGGACATCCGCGAGTTCTCCCTTGAGGCGCTCAGCGACGCCCTTGCACCAGGAGATCTTGCCGTCTCCATGCTGCCAGCCGACCAGCACGTCGGCATTGCGCAGGTTTGCCTGAACAGGTCGGCGCACTTCGCTTCATCGTCGTACATCGCGCCAGAGATGCGTGCGCTCGATGCCGAGTTCAAGGCCAAGGGTTTGGTGTCGGTCAACGAAGTCGGACTTGATCCGGGCCTCGACCATCTGATGGCCCACGATCTCGTCGGCCGCTACCGCGCCTCGTCGGCTTTCAA
Source organism: Actinomycetes bacterium (assembly GCA_031410595.1). Taxonomy (GTDB): domain Bacteria; phylum Actinomycetota; class Acidimicrobiia; order Acidimicrobiales; family Ilumatobacteraceae; genus JANMCE01. The sequence continues at coordinate 61,545 of JANNZM010000050.1, forward strand.
CCTCGACAACGTGGTGAGCTTCACGTCGTACTGCGGTGGTGTGCCCAAGATCCCCAACGACTTCAGGTACAAGTTCAGCTGGGCACCACTTGGTGTTCTGAAAGCGTTGCGGTCGCCGTCGAGAAGCTTGCGGGACTTCAATGAAGTCACGGTCGACCGACCGTGGAATGCTATCAGTAGCTACACCGCCCCACTTCCCACGCCTGAGACCTTCGAGGTCTACCCGAATCGCGATAGTTACCCGTTCATGCAGGACTATCGGTTCGATCCGGTTTGGAAGGTCCGTGACTTCGTGCGCGGCACGATTCGACTCAACGGCTGGACGAAGGCGTGGACGCCGATCTTCCAAGAGATCGAGACGCTCAGCGGTCTCGAAGGCGATGCCCGCCTGGCCGAGATGTCGGCGCAGCTTGTGGCCGAGAACTCCTACGCGCCCGGCGAACCCGATCGGGTGGTGCTGTTCGTTTCGCTGCAGGCCGAACGCGACGGTGCTGTGGTGTTCCATGAGACCTGGGCGCTCGACGCGGCCGGTGATGAAAACGGCTCGGCGATGGGCCGCCTGGTGTCCGTTCCTGTCGCCATCGCCGTCGAGTCGTTGTTACGCGGCGAGATAGAGCCCGGGGTTCATGCCGCTCCCCACGATCCCGCGCTAGTCAAGGCTTGGCTCAGCCAGATCCAGCCCCAGGCCCAATATATGCAATTAGTCGCAGACAAAAGCCGGATTTGAAGAGGTTTGCGCATTCGCTCCTGAGCTCGGTATCAACATTGACTGATCAGTCGGCGAAGCGGCCCAGCAGGGTGATGAACCGGCTGGGTTCGCGTGTGCGTCGTAGGCGGGCTTTGAAGGGCCGCAGCCGCCAACGCCAGCCGTAGTTGGCGATGGATCGCGACCACGAGATGCCGAGGTCGCTGGAGAGATATGTCAGCATGTCCTCGGTGAGGTATTCGACCGCCGCGACCGTGTCGGAGCGGGTGCCGAAACGTCGCTCGAAATCGGCGTGTCGCTCGGCCACCATCTGCTGACCCGACGCGTCGTGGCGATAGACGGGTGAGTCGAGGATGAGCACATGACCGCCGGGCCGCAGTACCCGGCGGGCCTCGGTGAGCGTGGCCGTGTAGTCAGTGCTGTAGTGGAAGCTGGCATTGAAGACCACCAGATCGACCTGCGCGTCGGCCAGCGGAAGATGATCGAACTCGGCTCGCACCCGTAACCAGTCGGCACCGAAATGACGGGCCGCGCCGAGCCCGTCGCGGTCGTCTACCGACAGATCGATGGCCACTGGAACGTGGCCGAGCAGCGACATGCGGTTGCTCAGCCAGCCAACACCGGCACCCAGATCGAGCACCCTCAACCCCGGACGGAGCGTCGGGAGCACTCGGCGCACGACGTGCGACCAGGTTGCCGCTCGCATCGCCCACTGCCACGCGAGGGGATCACCCGGGGTTGGTTCCGGCAACAGACGGTAGTAGTCGGGGCTATCCGAGCCGCGACCTTCGGCGCGGCGGATGGCGGTGTAGTCCTCCAGAAAGCGGTCGACAGTCGATTCGTCTTCCCGTCGGACGAGATGCCATATTCCGGCGATGTGGCGGTAGTTGTGTATGCAACTACTACACGTCACCCCCTCGCCGGAGAGCTGACCGATCGACGTGCGGCATTGTGGACAGGCAGCGACCCAATCGATCACGCATCAACCTCGTCGGCCACCCGAAGTAGGCCAGCCTTTGCCTCCATGGCGGCCATCAGATGAGTGTCGGCGGCGGGTGGGTCAATGGCGGAAAGACGTGACGCCTGCACCTCGTTGCGCAGCCACTGATCCGCAAAGGCGTAGTACTGGCGCGAATGGCGACCGGCCACCTGGAAATCGCGGTCGGTGCTGTCCCGCCACGAGTTCTTCAGCACCAGCTTGCGTTCCACCTTCTTGTAGTAGCCGGTGTTCTTGATGGGGTACGACACAGTGGTGAAGAAGACATCGGGGTTCGAGATTTTCACGTGCTCGATGGTGGCCTCGATGTCCTCGATCGTCTCGCCGTCGTAGCCCCACATCAGAAACATGCCAACCTCGATGCCGTGGGCCTGGGCCGACTTGGTGGCCTGTTGTACTTCTTCTACCGTCACGCCCCGTTGCATGGCGTCGAGGATCCGCTGGCTGCCGCTCTCCGACCCGATCCAGATGCGGTAACAACCCATGTCGGCGAGTGTGGCCATTACCTCGTCCTTGCGCATGCGATCGGCGCGCGAAATGGTTTCGAACGGCAGCTTCAAGCCGAGCGCCTTCAGCTCGGCGGCGTAGTCGAACAACCATTTGTGGCTGATGGTGAACACGTCGTCGGCATACCAAACCTGCTCGGGCTCGTAACGCTCCTTGATGAACTGCACCTCGGCCGCGCAGTCGGCAGGCGAACGACGCCGATGGGTGTACCCGAACACCGCGTGCGAGCACCAGTTGCACTTGTACGGGCATCCCCGTGCGGTGATGAGATTCACGCTGCCCATGCCGTGATGGGTGCGCCAGATATCGACATAGTGCGGTATGTCGATGGCCTCACGATCGGGCCATGGAAGGGTGTCAATGTCTTTGATCTTCTCGCGCTCGATGTTGTGCACGATCTGGCCGTCCTCGTCACGGAAGACGGTGCCGGTGATGCCCTGCAGCCGATGGCACCCCACGTGATCGAGCGCCGGAATCAGCTCGGCCAGGGTGGCTTCACCTTCGCCGATGACCACGACATCGGCGCCGGCATCGAGATATTCCGTGGGATAGTTGGCGCCCTCGGGTCCGCCCACGACCACGGTCCAGCCGAGCCGTTTGGCCTCACCGGTAATCCACAACACCGTGGCACGCATCATCAGGTTTGAGTACACGCCGATCACGCCGGGCGAGCCACTCGACAGGCGTGCAGTAAGCGTGGCGCGGTCAGAGAACGTCGTGTCGAACACCTCCACCGGAATGTCGGCCTGCTTCAGATAGGCGGACAAATACAGCAGCCCTAACGGAGGGTACGGTTTCATCACCGCCTTTTCCTTTTCGTCTTCGCCCAAAAAGTAGGAATGGCAGAGCAGGAACGCTGACATGTGCGAAGACTAACGATACTGAAGAGTTAGATTTCCCAACGTGGCGAAACCGACGAGGCGCACCTTTCGTCCGTTCGGCATCTCGATGGCGGTTTACGCCGACGACACGCGGGTATTTGACGCTTGCTTAGCAGCGCTCGATCGAATGGATCGCGACGTAGGTGTCGAGGGCGTTTTCACGTTGACCTGCATTACTGGCCACGACACCGCAGCGGATCCCGCCTGGCCGCGGACGAGCACGTCGTGGGATGGCACGACGCTGGATGTGCGGTGCGGTTCGGGCCGGTTGCTGGTGCCCGGGGATGGCACCGCGCGGCTCTCGCTGCCCCCTTCAGTGCTGGGCGTTCCAGACGCCATCCGCATGTTCGTGGAGGGCGCGGCCTGGTCGTTCCTCATCGGCTCCGGACGTGTGCACGCTGTGCATTCAGGCCTGGTGGAAACGATGGGGCGAGGTCTGTTGCTGCGGGGCGCGTCGGGTGCCGGAAAATCAACGCTCACCTACGCGGCGATGCGGGCCGGCTTTCGCATCTGTTCTGACGACTGGGTGTACGGGCTGGCGGGTCAGCGACCCGAGCGCCTTTGGGGCTACCCGTGGCGGATGTTTCTGGTGCCCAATAGTGTCGAGCACTTCCCGGACGTTGCCACGATCACTCCCGTCCCTCATCCCGGCGCCGACCTCACCAAGCTGCCGATTGAGCCGCCGGTCGAGCAACGACGCAAGAGCTGCTCGGTGGATGCGGTGGTGTTTCTCGACCCGTCCCGTGAGGCCGATCTTTCTCGGGTCGGACCGCAGGAGGCACGGCAACTTTTTTGGGACCCGGCGTTGCCGACCGAGCGCGCCGACGTGCCCGATGGGTGGGTGGATGAACTGCTCGATCGGCCCTGTTTCGTGCTGCAACGGGGCACCTCGCCGAGCGACGCGGTGCGTCTGCTTCAGTCGGCAGCCCGAAGTCTTTGATAGCAGGCTTCGAACGCGGTGACGGTTGCGTGACGGTCGTTCGCTTCCGCCCACTGCCGCGCTACAGAACCAAGTTGTGACCGTAGCGCCGCGTCGTCGAGGAGTGCACAGATCGTGGCGGCCATGGCGTCCGCATCTCCGATGTCGACCGCGCGTGCGCCCTGAGGATCGAACGCGGCGAGATCGGCCACGTGTCCGACGCGTGTGCCCACCGTCGGTACCCCGCAGGCGGCGGCCTCCACCAGCGCCACCGGTCCGGCCTCATGGCGGGAACTCACGATGTGGAGCTGAGCGGCGTGGAGAAATGGAGGGAGTTCATCGGATGCCACAAAACCGTGGAACCGCACCGCGTCACCCAAGCCAAGATCGGCCGCGAGTTGCTGCATCGCGCCTTGCAGCGTGTCGACGCCCACGATGTCGAGCGTGACTTCGGGGTGCGTGCCTTGCACCAGTGCCACGGCTCGTAGCAGAGTCGGCTGGTCCTTCACCCGATTCAAACTGGCGACCTGCACGAGTCGGCCAGGAACGGCCCGTTCCGGCCATGGCGCGAAGCGGTTGGTGTCGACACCGAGCGGGATGATGCCATCGATGCGATGACCGCGGCTGCGCACCGTTTCGGCCAACCAGTGCGAGGCCACCGTCACCTCGGTGGCACGCCGCAGGGTCACGTCGGCGATGAGTCGTCCCCCCCGACCGAGCGCTCCGCCGTAGCCGATGTCGGGCATGGCCACCAGCTCGCCGCCGGCCACATGCACGAGGCTCGCGACGCGATAGCGCTTGGCCGCGAGCACCGCAGCGAGTCCGCTCACACTGGCCCAAAAGCCGTGGACCACGTCGGGCCGACCATTGGCCCCGACGGCACGAACGGCACGGAAGAGTTGGCGAGCGAGGCGTACTGGACCTCGGCGTTCGGGTGGCACGTTGATGACCGTCGCGCCGAGCAACTGGTAGCGGCACGCCATGGTCTCCTGGCCGAGCGCCACGACCGTAACTCTGTGGCGCGAAGCGAGCCCTTCGATGATGTCGAGTAGCGCGGGAATGACGCGCTCGCGTCCTCCTCGATCGACGCCACCGGGCACCACCAGTACGACATGCACGAGCAGCAGTTTCGCAGGCCGCGCTACGGTGCGCTTCTTGCTCCGTGCCGACCAGGACCGCCTTTTACGATGGGTGCTGACCCACTTCACCGGCGACGCGTCTAGTGCGCCACTGCCGGACCTGCCGGGCGAGCGCTTTCGAGAGGCGGGTTTGTGGTCGGGCCTTACTGCGCTTATTGCAACGATGGCGCAGGAGCGAGCCGTTGATCTTCCGTCCGACTGGCGGTCGTTCGCGGAGGATCAACGCGGTGAAGTAGCGCGCCGGCAGGAGCGCTTTGCGGCTCTGCTTCCCCGTGTGCTGGTCGCGTTGCATGACGCCGAGGTTCGCGCCATTCCGGTGAAAGGCGCGGTGTTTATGGCCGGGGGCTGGTTTCATGCTTCGGCCAGGCCGATGGCCGACCTCGATATCCTGGTCGACCCGGCGCAACGGTTGGTGGCGTCGGTTGCGCTGCGCCGCATCGGACTCGAACAGGTCGGAGGCAACGCGTGGGAGGACACGTTCCTCGGATGGGGTGACGGCTCCACCGGTCGTGTCGACGGGGAATCGGCCGATCACAACGGCAAGGTGGAACTCCACCCCGGCTGGGTCGAAAGACTCCACCACTACCTCGTCGACGACGGTGGCACGGTCACGTCCACGGCGGTGCCGGGCACGCTCGCGGGAGCGGCGTGTTGGCTGCTGCCCCCCGTTGCGTTCGCTGCTCACGTCGTCGGGCATCTGTCGGCGTGCGTCATTCGGAGCGATGCTCGAGCGCTGAACGTATTGGATTCGGTGCTGGCGTTACGTGCCTTAGATACCGACGGTCGGCCAGCGTACGCCGCGCTCATCGAGCAGTTCGATCCCCGTCTGAGCGCGCCCGGCCTATGGCTCGTGCACGCCCATCAACCCGACGCGGTTGCCGAGACTGTGGTGACCGCAGCACTGCGACGGCTTCCGGAAGCTGCGCAACGGCGGTTGGCAGCGACGTCCACCAGCGCAGTGCTGCGCGGGATCGAGGGAGGCACCGACCTTGGCTGGCGGCTCGCCTTTACCCACACGAATGCCGAGCGATTGCGGGTGGTACGACAGGCCATCGTTCCACCGGTTGAGGATCAGCGACCGGGACAGACGGGCGGGCTGCGGTTCCATGCGTCCCGCGTCCGTCGACGGGTGTTGCGAGCACGCGTCGGATGACGGACCGCCTCGTCGTCCATGTGATGTACGCCGACAGTGATGGGCTCAATCCCGTGGATGTCCTCGACCGTTGGCCAACCGTTCCGCGAGCAACCGCTGCGCTGGCGCACCACGGCGGCTTCCGCGTTGCGGTGGTAGCCCGCACACGCCGCTCGGACTGCCGTCTTGAACGAGACGGGGTCACCTGGTATTTCGTGCACGACCCGTCGCGTCTGGGGACACGGATCGCAGCCAGCGTGCGAGACCTTCGTCCCAACGTTGTGCATGTGCACGGTCTGGTCTTTCCGCTGCCGACCCTGCTGTTGCGGGCGCGGCTTGGTCGCAGGCCCAGGCTGGTGGCGCAGCACCACGGCGGAGCCCCCGGCGAGGGTCGGACGCGATGGGCGCAACGAGTCGCCTCGTGGGTTATCGACGGGTACCTATTCACGGGCGTGGAGGGACAGGTGGATCCGTGGCGGGCGGCTGGTGTAGTGCGTCCAACATCGCGCGTGTACGAAGCGCTCGAATCATCGAGCGATCTCGAACCCGTTCCGTTCCAAGAGGCCCGTCTACGAACGGGCCAGAGCGGTAGCCCGGCGGTGCTCTGGGTCGGACGCCTGAACGACGGCAAAGACCCCCTCACCGCGGTCGAAGCCTTCCGTCGGTTCGCAGAAGAGGCACCCGACGCGCACCTTTGGATGATCTACACCGATGCACCGTTGGAGCCCGAGGTACGGTGCGCTGCCGAACCGATGGGCGACCGCATTCATCTGATGGGTGCCGTGCCTCACCACGACATGGCGGCATGGTTCAGTGGCAGTGACATCATGCTTTCGGCCAGCCGCCACGAAGGGTCGGGCTACTCGCTTGTGGAGGCGCTCGCCTGCGGGTGCACGCCGATCGTGACCGACATCGGGCCGCACCGAGTCATTGTCGGCGGCCTCGGTCGGCGTTTCCCGGTGGGCGACGCGGCTGCCGCTGCGCAGGCCATTGTCGATGTCGAAGTACTGAAGCGAGACGACGTGAAGCGTGACTTCGACCGTCGATTGTCTTGGCGGGCGGTGGCCGACCAGCTGGTCTCCGCGTACGACTGATGGCCGTTAGCGCGTTCGCCATTCGTGGACGAAGGCCACTGCGGGAATCCACAGCGGCCTGGGTTGCGGGTGCGGTTCGGTCACACGGAACGAGCCAAGCTGCCTCCACCTACCGTCACGGTCGTCGCCGTCAAGCGACACCCAGATCTGATAGAGGCCAGCCGTCAAAGGCACCGCGTCGATGCGACAGTCGATGTGATCGAGCGCGCTCCCGGCAGGCACCGTAGTGACGCTTCCGAGCACGTTCCACGGATGCCCGTCTCGGATGCCGAGTGCAATCGTCACCGCTCCGAGGTGCGCTGAGCGCAAGGGGACACGGATCACCATCTCGGCGCCGGATGCCACCGAAGTCTGAGGTTGACCGTCGGCATCGAAAACAACGGCGCCGGTACCCTGTGAACCCTGTTGCTCCAGCCACCCGATATAGGCGGCGAGCGTCTCGGTCACTGGCCCGACGGTTGCCAACCCGCCATCGACGAGGAGCGCGGCGCGGGTACAGGACGCCCCCACACTGGCCAGGTCATGGGACACATACACGACCGTGGTACCCGAACGAACGAGCGCGCCCATGCGGTCGAGACAGCGCACCTGAAAGCGGGCGTCACCAACAGCAAGCGCTTCATCCACAACGAGCACGTCAGGTTCAACCCCGGCTGCGATGGAAAAGCCGAGCCGCAGTTGCATGCCTGATGAATATCTTTTCACCGGCCGGTCAAGCACGTCACCAAGTTCGGCGAAGTCGACAATCGCATCGAACCGGGCGGCTATGTCTCGGCGTTTCAGGCCGAGGATGGCACCGTACAGCCAAATGTTCTCCCTGCCGGTCAGCTCCGGATGGATGCCGGCCCCCACTTCGATCAACGCTCCGACACGGCCTCGTACCCGCACGCAACCCGAGGTCGGCCCGGTGACGCGTGCAGCAATGCGAAGCGCAGTGGATTTCCCGGCGCCGTTCGGACCGATGACGGCGAATGCCTCGCCTTCTTCCACTTCGAACGACACGTTGTGCAGCGCGGGCCTGCTGGCAGGCCGGTCCGTTCGATCGGTCATTTCCTGACGCAGCGATCGATAGCCCGCCCCCGTTCGGTACTGCTTGGTGACGTGTTCGAAGCGCAGAGCCCACACTCAGATCACGTCCGGCAGATTCGGTGCGATACGGCGGAAGAGCCGATGGCCCACCCAGCCGATCAACAGTGCTGAAGTAAGGCTGGCGCCGAGCGGTCCGAAACGTGGCGCGTGGCCGGTGGCGAGTACACGGCGCATGGCATCGACCGGACCGACTGCAGGATTGGCCACTGCATAGATCCACCGCCAGCGAGGTGTCACCCGGTCGACGGGGTACATGACCGGCGTGGCGAACAACCAGAGCAACACCAGGAACGGAAGGGCATGACGCACGTCTCGAAATACGGCGTTGGCCGCGGCAAGCGGAAGCGAGAGAGCAAGGGCAATAACCGCAAGCGCCACAATCACGACCGGGAGGTACAGCAGCCCCGCGCCCAGACGGGCGCCAAGGAACGGGCCGGCGACCGCCATGACCAACAACCCGATAGCCAGCTCAACGAATGATGCCAACACCGCCGCCACGACCGGGGCCTCCCGCGGGAACCATGTCTTGCGCACGAGCATCGATTCGCTCACCAACGAACCGGCGCCCGTCGTTACCGCGCTCGACAAGTACTGCCAGGCCAGCAGTGCGGCCAGCGTGGACGCGGCATAGGGCACGCCGTCGATACGGCCGGTCGAGCGGCGCATCACCAGCGTGAAAGGCACCAGCAGCGCGAGGGGTTGCAACACGGCCCATAGCGCACCCAATAGGGCCTGCCGGTACCGGATGCGAAACGCTCGTACGGCAAACGCCCGTACCACGTCGCGCGCCAACCACAGCTCGGTCGCTGCAGCCCGCATACTGCTCGCGCCACCTGCGGCCATCACGCGCTCGGTCCGGTCCGACGACATCATTGCCACGCACGGTACCTCTCCGTCGCAGTGGAGTTGCCCCATCGCGCTGGCAGGCAGCATTCTCATGGGTTCAGAGCGTGTCGTTTCATCCGCAACCGTTCCTTCGCAATCCTTTCGTCGTCCCCATACGTAGGTCTCTTCGTGATGCAATCCGTCTTGCTCGCAAATTCCTACTTCTTGCTGCTTGATGAGAAGCAGGTGCAAAAAATGCGCCCCTATCCGCCACTGGCAACGTTGTACGTCGCGGCAAATCTGCGTTCGTTGGGCTGCCAGGTCGGGGTGTTCGACGCGACGTTTGCCGAGGACGAGATGGCGTTTGAGACGATGCTCGATCAGGTTCGCCCGACTGTGGTGGTGCTGTACGAAGACAACTTCAATTTCCTGTCCAAGATGTGTTTGAGTCGCATGCGGCAGGCGGCGCTTACTATGGCTGCGGCAGCAAAGTGTCGGGGCGCGTTCGTGCTGGCGTCGGGTAGTGATGTCAACGATCACCCTGAGCTGTACCTGGGTGCGGCAGTCGATGTGGCCGTGCTCGGCGAAGGCGATCACACTGTGCCCGAAGTACTCGACTGGCTCACGCACGAGGCTAGGGCGAGCGGCTCGCCCACTCACATCGCGGGGCTCGCCTTCTCCGGCGCGGGAGACACACTGGTGCGCACTACGGTTCGTCGCAATGAGCGTCATCCCGACGTGTTCGCACGACCGGCGCGCGAACTGATTGACATCGAGCGGTACCGGTCAGTGTGGATGGAGCGACACGGAGAATTCTCTCTCAACATGGTGAGTACCCGCGGCTGCCCGTTCCACTGCAACTGGTGTGCGAAGCCGATTTGGGGTCAGCGCTACGCCATGCGGTCACCGAGCGATGTCGCAGCCGAGATGGCCCATGTCAAAGACCGTTTCCGACCCGATCACATCTGGTTCGCCGATGACATCTTCGGACTTCGCCCGGCGTGGGTGAGCGAGTTTGCCGACGAGCTGATCCGTCGGGACGCTGTCATCCCGTTCACTATCCAGTCGCGTTGCGAACTCATGACCGAGCGGTCGGTTGCGGATCTCGCCCGGGCCGGGTGCCGGGAAGTGTGGATGGGTGCCGAGAGTGGGAGCCAACGCATCCTCGACGCCATGGAAAAGGGTATTACCGTCGAGCAGATCCGAGCCGGAAGGCGGCGACTCGGCGACGTCGGTATCCGGGCGTGCTACTTCACCCAGTTCGGTTTCCCCGGTGAGCGGTGGGAGGACATCGAGGCCACCGTCGAACTCATCCGCGACACACTTCCGGACGACATCGGTGTCAGCGTGAGTTATCCGTTGCCCGGAACCCGCTTTCACACCATGGTCGCCGATGAGCTTGGTTCAGATGCCAACTGGGAGCTCTCGGGCGATCTACGCATGATGTTTCGGGGTACCTACACCACCGAGCTGTATCGCCACCTGCATGTGGCATTGCATGACGATCTCAGCCTGCATCGCCGTCGGGCGGGACTGGACGCAACCGATCACCCTTCACTGGTGGCCGTTCCGCTTGCCGAGCAGGGGGTGCGCGTCGCCCAGGCGTGGGACAGGCTGGAGGAGCTGCGATATACCTGTCGCAACGATCACCCCACGCTGTTGGTGCGTTCGGGTGCCACCTCGCCCGTACCCGATCTTTCGCTGCCGTATAACTGAACTTCTCGACCGGAAAGCACCGTCACGGACACGGTAGCCAGCAGCACCGCATAGGCGGACGCGAGGTACGACGGAGAGAACGCCTGGAAGGCAGTGAGATCCAGGTAGGCGAGGCCGAGATACGCACCGCGGCCAACAGCGCCCCCAGCATGAGCGCAGCCTTCAACACACGCGCGGGCCACTGGCGTGAACGTCGAAGTTCCACCAGTCGACGTGCCACCACGATGATCGTCAGAACACTCAGGAGCAGATAAAGCCAGCGCAGCCCATCGATGATCGAGCTACGCGGTCCGCTGTCGGCACCAGGCGCGAGCGGCTCCCCGGTCATCGAAGTGAACAGCTTGCGATCGGCCTCTGAGCCGTTGCCATCGGCCGATCGCGAGCGAAACGAGTGAAGGTCGACGGTGCGCCACACGCCGACGACAGAACGTTTCGTCAACGCCGGAAGTTGATCCCACTGCCAGCCCGGCGCCAGGCCGTTCTGGCGCATGCCGCACGGCATCTGGCCCCGTTCGCACGCTGCATTGAGTTCCCTGGCGATTCCACGAAACGCGCTATCCAGCTCGGTTGCGGTCGTGTCAAGACCCGCGGCATGGAGCGCATCGAGTACAACCCACTGGTACACCGACCCAGCCAGGTCGGAGACTCCGTCGGGGCGCGTGGTGGCGAATCGGCGGCTCCCACCCTGTTCGATGTCGTTGCGAAGAGCCGCGAAAGATGGACTGACCGTGTACATCAGGGCACGTGTTTCGGCGGTGACCGGATACCCGGCGAAGGCTGTTACGGAATGCACCCGAAACATGGCGCCAAGTGCAGCCGACATCGATGACTGCTCCACGTTGGTGACTGCCAATCCGTAGTGCTGATCGTTGACGTGTCGCAGCCACGCGTTGCCGAGCACCATCGGTAGCGGCACGGCGGCGATGGCCGCAATCCGCATGATCCGCCTCACGACCGAGCCCGGCGAACGCGCGATCCGAATGGCCGCCCACCCGAGCGCAAATGCGACGGCCGGGACGATCAGGATCCACTCCTCCCGCACCAACCACATCGCTCCGAGCGATAGGCCAGCCCCGTGAGCCACGCGGCAAGCCGACCGCTGGGCCGGTGGGCGTGGGTGACGGCGGCCACCAGGCATGCGAAGAGCATCAGGGTCAGCGCCGGGTAGATGCCGGCTCGCTCAACTCTCGATGAGATGGAGGAGTTCATCGTCATTGGACTGAAAAGCAGTAGACCGTAAAGGGCCAGACGCTGCCATCGACCCAACACCGAACCGAACGCCAGCACCACGAGGAGAGCAGCAGCCGCGTAGAGCAGGTGATGAGACAGGAGCAACGACATCCGCAAAGCGTGCATGGCCGCAATGAACATGGGATACCCCGGTTGCTTGATCAACGTGTAACCGTCGAACGGGCCCAACCAGCCGCCCTTGCTGAGGAAGGCGGCTCGCGTGACGTACCACTGATCGTCAATCGTGAGCGTGCCGTACGCCGTAAGACGCTGCCCGTCCACCAGCCACAACTTCACGACGAGCAGACCCAGCCATGGTGCCGCCCACCGCAGACGAGATACCAAACCCAGCCGACCTGCCTTGCCGGGCTCGCCCATAGTCCGATGATAGGTCCAGACGTGGGTAGGGTTTCTCCGATGGGGGATCTCGCGTTTGCGCATCGTTTGGCCGATGCGGCGGACCGCGTTTCCGTGGCCCATTTTCGCTCGGAGGAGTTACGCACGACGACCAAGGGTGACGGCACCCCGGTGTCGCAGGTGGACTTCGACGTCGAGCAGGCCATGCTCGACCTCGTGCGTGCCGAACACCCAGGTGATGCGGTGCTCGGTGAGGAAGTGGGGCCGCACGCCGGGTCGTCAGGTCGGCGCTGGATCTTCGACGGGATCGACGGCACCCACAACTATGCGGCTGGCCACGCGGGGTGGGGCACCATCGTTGCCCTCGAAATCGATGGCGAGATCGCGGTCGGCATGGTGTCGTCGCCGATGTGGGGTCGACGTTGGTGGGCAGTGCGGGGCGAGGGGGCGTGGTCGGCGCAGCACACGGCCGACGGCGCGCTGGCGGCTCCAACGCCGATCCGGTGTGGCGCCGGCCTCGTGCTTGCGGACGCGTCCGTTACCGTGATTCCTTCCGAAGGCATGTTGCTCGGCTGGCGTAACACGGTCACCCGACGGTTCACGTCTGCTGTTTCACCGCGCAGCCAGTGCTTTGCCCTTGACGCAGTCATGGTCGCAACCGGCGAACTCGACGTTGCGATTTTGACCCTGGGTGGCGTCTGGGATTTCGCGGCCACCAGCCTGATTGTGGCCGAAGCCGGCGGGGTATTCCGAGACGCGTGGGGCGGCGCTCGATTCACCACCGCGACCGGCGTGTACACCAACGCCGCACTGGCGGGTTCGGTGCTTGAACTGCTCGCAGAAATGAGGCCCGACGTGCCGGACAAACCGCAACTCGCCAAAACGGTCACCACGCCCATAGGCACCGATGCCGAGCAGACCCTGGACAGCTGGCGTCGGTTTGGCATCCGGCCGCTGCCTTCGATGTCCGCCCGTATACACGTCGATAACGCTCCAGCTCCGATCCTGGAGATCGTCGACGAACGCGCCGCCGAGCTGACTCGCCCGGTGATGGGCGTAACCACCGACGGCTCGGTGCGACCGGTCTTTCGATCACTAGATGAACAAAAGGTCAGTACCGACCCCATCCGTGATGCGGCCCTCGCGTTCCTACAGGCGCTGACTGCCGAGCAGCGTGAGCGGATCTGTTTCGCCATGGACGCGACCGAATGGCGCATGTGGATCAACGTCCACATGAACCATTTCCGTCACGGACTGCTGCTCGAAGACCTCACCCAACCCGTGCGTGACCTGGCGCTCGACATCCTGCGCGCCACCCTCTCGGCGCGCGGCTTCCACCAGGCGCGGTCCATCATGCGAATCAATCAGCTGCTGGCCGAACTGACGGGTGACAACAGCGCATTCGGTGAGTGGCCGTACTTCATGTCGATCTTTGGTTCGCCCTCTGGTGGCGCGCCGTGGGGCTGGCAGATCGACGGCCATCACCTGTGCATCAACACGGTCGTATTCGACGGGCGAATCGTCATGACGCCTACATTCATGGGCTCCGAACCCCGACGCGTGAACAGTGGACCCTGCGCAGGCATCTCGCTGTTCGATCCTGAAGAGTCGCTCGGCATCGATCTCATCCGATCGTTCGACCCCGAGCAACGCGAAAGAGCCATCATCCACCCGTCGATCCATCCCGACGACATCCCGATGCATCTACAGAACATGTTCGACGGACGGATGCAGGCTGGCGCATTCCACGACAACCTCGTCGCCGCGTATCAGGGTGTCGCCGGGTGCGACATGACCGATGCGCAGCGCCGCATCATGTTGTCGCTTGCGGGCACCTATGTCGGGTGGAGCGCGGAGGGACACGTGGCAGCGAAGCTACCCGAGGTCGCCGCGCATCTCGATGAGACCTGGTTCTCCTGGTATGGCGGTACCAACGACGACTCGCCGTTCTACTACCGCTTGCAGAGTCCGGTGATTCTGATCGAATTCGACCATCATCCGGGCGTTGCGTTCGACAATGAAGTGCCCACGCGCCATCACGTGCACACCGTGGTTCGCACGCCCAATGGCGGTGACTACGGTGCCGACCTCCTGAGACAGCATCACGAGCGCTTCGACCACGGCAACGGCCAACATCGCTCGCCGCCTCATCCTCACCGCTCGATGGCGTGAACATCACGGCTTGATGAAGAGCAGATGAACACTCTGCGGGGTGTCGCGCGTGATAGCTCTGTGTCGTGAAAGATTTGTTTCGATAGCCGACAGGAGTTCACGTGCCCCCACGGATCAACGACCTCTCCGGTGACATCGGTTCCCATGAATCGGTGCCCGGCCCGACGCCCGTAGCGAAAGCTCGTCCCGTCAGGAAAGAGTCGCCGAAGGAAAAGCCGGGTGCATCGCCCGGCCGGCCAACCGTCGTGCTTGATACTTCCGTGCTGATTGCTGACCCGGCGGCGTTTCGATGCTTCGACGGACACGATGTCGTCATCCCGCTCATCGTCGTCGAGGAGCTCGATAACCAAAAGAGTCGGCGCGACGATGTCGGCGCTGCGGCGCGAGAGGCGCTACGCTCGGTAGAAGCCCTCCGCAACCAGCACGCAGGTGACATTCAGACGCCCATCGAACTGCCCAACGGCAGTTCGGTTCGGGTGGAAACAAACGGCGTGCACCTGGAGGCGATCCGACAGTTCGGTCTTGACGACGCCAAGGCCGACAACCGGATCCTGGCCGCCTGTTGCGGGCTACGGGATCACGGCTCGGTGATTCGACTCATGACCAACGACACGGCCCTTCGCATCAAGGCTGCTCAGATTGGCTTTGAGGCGCAGGAATATGTGCGTAACGGGGAATCGGTCATCGATCCCGGCTTTGGCGTGTGGCCCCTGTTCGAGGTGAGCGATGCGCTGGTGCGCGAGCTGTGCCATCCGAGTTCAATCGGGGTGGAGTTTGTCGATCTGCTTCCCGAGGATGAAGTCGTCGCCAACCTCGACATGAACGCGTTTGGCGTGCTGCGCTGCGGCGATTCCTCCGTGGCGGTCCGCAGCGTCGATAAAGCAATTGTGCCGCTTCCGCGGGCTCTGCGGGCCTACGGGCTTACACCCCGGTCAATCGAGCAACGGGGTGCACTTGATCTGCTGCTCGATCCGACTATTTCGGTCGTCGCCCTGGACGGCACCGCTGGAACCGGCAAGACCATCCTCGCGCTGGCGGCCGGATTGGAACAGGTAACGGATCGCCACGCGCGATATGACCGGGTGGCGGTTTACCGACCGATCGTGCCGGTCGGCAAAGCCGAAGTCGGCTACCTGCCCGGTTCGCTTGACGAGAAACTGGCGCCGTGGATGTCGGCCATCGTGGACGCAGTCAGTGCGTTGCTCGGCGATATGGATTATCTGCATGCCCAGAACGAAATCGAGGAACTGGTGAACCGGCGCAAACTCACCATGGAGAGCGTCACGTTCCTGCGCGGTCGTACGCTGCACTCCAGTTTCATTATCGTGGATGAGGCACAGAACCTTGAGCCGTCAACAGTGAAGACCATCCTGACTCGTCTGGGCGAAGGGGCCAAGGTGGTGTTTTGCGGCGACCGTGACCAGATCGATGCACCGTATCTGTCGAAGCACAACAACGGTCTCGCTGTGCTTCTCGATGCGTTTCAGGGTCAGCGATGCTTCGGCAGTGTCCGCCTGGCGGCGTGTGAACGGAGTGAAATAGCCGGCCTCGCCGCAACTCTTCTGTGACGTTATCCTCGGACAAGCGCGACCCGAGCTTACAAGGGGTCGATGGATATGGGCCGGAAGTGCACCTCGCGCTTTCGCCCAAGGCGAGACTGCGCTGCGACGTGGAACGTGACGGCGGCACCAGCGACGAGCACGATGTCACCGATGGAGAACACGTTGGCGAGGGGGTAACCCGACGGGATGGCGAAGTTGTCACCCAGGATGGCCAGGTGGGCATTTTGCGTCTCGGCCGAGTTCACAAACTTGGTAGATGCCTTGTCGTGCCCGGCCAGGTGCGAGGCAGCATGCGACGATGGCATCACGCCGTGGTTGGCCGCGATGACCGCCAGGTTGAGCGCCGCGCCGAGCGCAATCAGCGGCAGCCCAGGGATCTTTCGATTCGCGAGAACAAACCATGCCGCCAGCACGTAGGTGCCTAGGTGGATGGCAGCCAGGGCGCTGCTCGGAAGCCCCGGGGGGAGCACGTTGAGAATGCCGATCTGGATGAAGAGGGCGCCTACGGCTGCCCAGAGCGACTTCAGTTTGATGTCCGCAATGAGGCTCAGTTTTCCTCCCAGCAGCGGCACGGCAATAACGATGATGAGGACAGCAACGGGGACGATCACGGTCGAACTTTCTCTGGAGCGCTGACGGGCGTGAGTACTTGGCGGGTGAGGATTTGCTGCACGATGTCATCAACATCGGTCGGAACACCTAGGAAGTAACCCTGTGCGGCGTTGCATCCCATTTCGGTCAACAGTTGCAGCGTTTCGGCATCCTCGACACCTTCGGCGATGGTCGTCAGGTGGAGGTTGGCCGCAAGGTCGATAATGCAGCGCACGATCATCCGGTCGCCATTGTTGGTGCAGAGGTCCTTCACGAAAGAGCGGTCGATCTTGATGGCGTCGAGCTGCAGGCTACGAAGGTGGGCAAGTGAGCTGTAGCCCGTGCCGAAGTCGTCGACAGAGATCCGCACACCGAGGCGCTTCAGTTTGCCGAGGATCACTTCGGCGCGGGCGGGGTCGGCCGTCACCGTGTTCTCAGTGATCTCGAACTCGAGCCCATTCGCCGGAATCTCGAATTGGCGCAATACCTCATCGACCGCCTCCGGGAAGCGGTAGTCCGACAAGTTGCGGGCCGAGATATTTACGGCGATCGGAACGTTGACGCCCTGCTTTCGCCACCGTTCCGCCTGGGCTGCTGCCTTGCGAATAACCATCATGGTGATGTCATCCATTAGTTCGGTCTGCTCAGCCACGGGCATAAAGAACCCAGCGGTCAAGAGGCCCCGAGTCGGGTGGTTCCATCGAATGAGGGCTTCTACGCCCGAGATAGTGCTGGTCTTCAGATCGACCTTCGGCTGGTACATCAAGAACAACTCGTGGTCGTTGGTGAGCGCATGGCGCAGTTCGCCCAGCAGGCCGAGACGTGTGGGGCCGTTGCGGTCAAGCTCACCGTCGTAGACCTGCACACCGAGCTGGCCCACTTTGGCCTGGTACATCGCTGCGTCAGCGTGGCCCAGCAGCGTGTCGATGTCGTCACCATGTTCGGGAAAGACCGCTAAGCCGACGCTGCCGCTCACGATCATGGGGACACCGTCCACCTCGAGTGGCTCCTGCAGCGCTGCCGCAATAGATGTCGCGGCGCTGGAAGCGGCCGTCAGCGTCGTGGTGTTTCCGAGCAAAATGGCAAACTCGTCGCCGCCGAGGCGGGCGATGACATCGTCGGAGCGGCAGTGTTCGATCAGGCGAGTAGCGACGTGTTTAAGGGCCAAGTCCCCGACAGCGTGGCCGAGTCGATCGTTGATCTCCTTGAAACCGTTGAGGTCGATAACCACAATGCCGACGACGCGATTGCGGGTGCGGGCGGCGCTGAGGGCGAGTTCGGATTGCTGGTAGAACATGCGACGGTTCGGGAGACCGGTCAGGAGGTCATGAGTGGCTTCGTACCGGTGACTCATGCCCGATTTGGCACTCACATAGATGCCTGCGATTACGGCCAGCAGCATCGGGATCACCACGACGGAACGAACGGCCATCACGACCAGCACCGGGGCCATGGCCACCAACAACAGGTCAATCGACCAGGTCGGGGCGAGCGCATCTCGGATAACGGCAAAGATCGAGCGCTTGTGGCTCAACGACAGGACACTGCACATAAGTGCGGTGTTGACCAGAATCGCTGCGAGCCCAGCGAGCATGACCGCGACAACCCAGGCGAAGGAGGGTCCGGCCGGGTTCCAGATGTCATCTCGCTTGCCGAACGCGGCGACCACCCACGCGGCGGCTGCCAGCGAGAGGGTGATTTGTGCGACGTTGAAGGCGATACGGCGAGCCATCTTTTTTGAGCGCATTTCGAGCGCCGCACTGACGAGGGCAACAATGCCAAGCGCTACACCTAGCGGAGCAAGGCAGACCAGCCCGATACTGAACGTCCAGGTCGCGGTGATCCCACCGCCCTCAGGCCCCGAACGCCATTCCAACGGCTTCAACTCGCCGATAATCAACAAGACGACGAACAGTCCAAACACTGAGCCGTTATGGCCGAGTGGTTGGACCAGCGTCGTCTTGGCGAGAGCGATGGCGAGAACGGCAGCGCCGGCGGCGATGACTGCGCCAACAAACGCAGTCACCACTCGGCCGCGCATTCGATTCGACATCCTCAACACCCCCTACCGATCTCGGGACGAATTCCAGATAGACAATCGGCATGCGAAGGTAAATTGTTGAGGATCCGCACAACGACTTGACGAGATCACCACCACTTCAACGGGGCAGCGAAAACCGCAACTGCGGCGCCGACTCCACCAATGATCTGGGCGATCCGGAACATTTGTGACTTCTTCATGAGACACCTCCTGGGGTGATGCATTTCGGGGAAGCGGGGCTTCGGTCGGCTGAACACCTATGTAATCGACCGATTTGTCGGCGAACTCCACTAAGAACCCGGATGGAACCTCGCAAGGATTCGTCAGGTACCAAACGGCAAGAACGATGCGGTGGACCACCAGTAGGCTGACCCGTCACATGCTGACTCGACTACTTCGCACCTATCTCCGGCGGTATAGAGCGGTGTTGGCCGGAGTGGTTGGCCTGCAGTTCGTGCAGACGGTCGCCGCGCTCTACCTGCCCCGATTGTTCGCCAACATTATTGATAAGGGCGTGGCCAAGGGGAACAACCGTTACGTCTGGACGACCGGGTCGGTCATGCTCGTCATCGCGCTTGTCCAGGTGGTCTTCGCGATTGGTGCGGTCTACTACGGGTCGCGCGCCGCCATGGGGTTCGGGCGTGACGTGCGAGGAGCGCTGTTCCATCAGGTCGGGGCCTTCTCGGCTCGCGAGGTCGGTGAGCTGGGTGCGCCGTCGCTCATCACTCGCATCACCAACGATGTGCAGCAGGTGCAGATGCTCGTGTTGATGACCTGTACCCTGCTGGTGGCCGCGCCCATCACAGCGGTCGGCGGCATCATCATGGCGTTACGGGTTGATACCGGTCTGTCGTCGATTCTGCTGGTGTCGATACCGGCGTTGGCCATTGGCATCGGCATTGTCATTTCCCGGATGGTTCCGCAGTTTCGGCTCATGCAGGATCGCATCGACGCGGTAAACCGGGTGCTTCGTGAGCAGATCACCGGCATGCGAGTCGTGCGGGCGTTCGTGCGTGAGCCGCACGAGACGCGCCGCTTCGCCAAGGTCAACCAGGACGTCACCGAAACCTCACTGCGCGCCGGTCGGTTGATGGCGTTCTTCTTCCCGATCGTCATCATGGTGCTGAACGTGTCGAGCGCGGCGGTGCTGTGGTTCGGCGGCAGTCGCGTCGACAAGGGAACCCTGACGGTCGGGTCAATGATTGCCTTCCTGAGCTACCTGAGCCAGATCCTGATCTCGGTAATGCAGGCCACGTTCATGGCCGTGATGATTCCCCGTGCTGCCGTTTGCGCCGAGCGCATCCAAGAAGTGCTCGACACCGTGCCATCGGTGACAACCGCAACCAACCCTGTGCGCGAACTCGTTTGCCGGTCGAGCCTTGAACTGCGGGCCGCGAGCTTCCAGTATCCCGGCGCCGAAACGGCGGTGCTGGAAGGCATCACCGTTCGCTGTCACGCTGGCGAGACGACAGCCATCATCGGCAGCACCGGTTCAGGTAAGACCACGCTGCTGGGGCTCATTCCTCGCCTGTTCGACGTGACGGATGGCGCGGTACTGATGAACGACGTGGACATTCGTGAAGTCGATCCCGATGTGCTGCGCGCTCGCATCGGACTGGTGCCGCAGAAGCCATACCTGTTCTCCGGCACGGTCGCCACCAACCTTCGGTACGGCAAGCCGGACGCTACCGATGACGAGTTGTGGGAGGCCCTCACGGTTGCTCAAGCGGCCGACTTTGTGCGGGCCTTGCCCGATCAGCTCGACAGTACGATTTTGCAGGGTGGGTCAAACGTTTCCGGCGGACAACGTCAGCGACTCGCCATTGCCCGAGCACTCGTTCGCCGCCCCGAGATCTACCTTTTTGACGACTCCTTTTCTGCGCTCGACCTCGTTACCGACGCCAACCTGCGCGCCGCGCTGAAGCCATACACTGCCAACGCAGCCGTGTTGATCGTGGCGCAACGCATCTCCACTATTCGCACCGCCGAACAGATCCTGGTTCTCGAAGACGGAAGGACCGTCGGTCTCGGCACCCACGAGGAGCTGTTGAGAGACTGCCCGACGTACGGCGAGATAGCGGCCTCACAGGCGACCGAATCGACGGCCGCATGAGCACGACGCCAAAGGCCCCGAAGGCCCAGGAGTCGTATCGGCCACCATCGTCAGAACTCCGAGGCGGTCCGGCTTCGGGACGTATGCCGGGCGGATTCGGTATGCCGGCCGAGAAGTCGAAGGACTTCAAATCATCCGCACGTCGGTTAGTGCAACGCCTGCGACCCGAGCGTTTGTTGGTGTTGACTGTGCTCGGATTCGGTGTCATCAGTGTGGTGTGCGGCGTGATCGGCCCGAAGATCCTGGGGCACGCTACCGACATCATTTTTCGCGGCGTGCGCAGCAAGCAGGGGGTCGACTTCGCGGCGCTTCGTCGCACGATCGCCCAGGCAGTCGTTCTGTTCGTGGCGTCGTCGGTGCTGGCCTATTTGCAGTCGTTTCTGCTGGCCGGCGCAGTGCAGCGCACCATGCGCAAAATGCGCTCAGACGTGGAGGACAAACTCAACCGACTGCCCCTTCCCTACGTCGACCGTCAGCCTCGTGGTGATCTGCTGAGCCGGGTCACCAACGACATCGACAACATCGCCCAGAGCCTGCAACAGACGCTGAGCCAGCTACTCATATCGATCATGACGTTGGTCGGCGTCGTCATCATGATGGTCATCATCTCGCCGCTTCTTGCGCTGGTTGCCATCATCACCGTTCCGCTGTCGATCTTCATAATGCGCGGCATTGCGGCCCGGTCGCGCGAGCGGTTCAAGGCACAGTGGAAGCACACCGGCATGCTGAACGCGCAAGTGGAGGAAGCCTTCACCGGCCACGCGATCGTCAAGGCGTTTGGGCGTCATGCCGAGGTGGAGGAACGCTTCCGACAGAAGAATGAGGAGCTGTACGAGGCCAGCTTTTGGGCGCAGTTCATATCGGGCATTATCCAACCGTCCATGATGTTTCTCGGGAACCTGAACTACGTGGCCATCGCCGTTATCGGTGGGTTGCGGGTGGCCGCGGGCGCCATCAGCCTTGGTGACGTTCAGGCGTTCATTTCGTACTCCCGTCAGTTCACCCAGCCTCTTACCCAGGTGGCCTCCATGATGAATGTGCTGCAATCGGGCATCGCATCGGCGGAGCGGGTCTTTCACCTTCTGGACGCAGAGGACCAGACAACGGAAGAACACGCGCTCACTTCAGACGAACCGCATGGACGGGTGGAGTTCAGCAATGTGTCGTTCGCCTACAACCCAGATCGGCCACTCATTCAGGATCTTTCGCTGGTGGCGCAGCCCGGCCAGACCATCGCCATCGTCGGTCCTACAGGGGCGGGCAAGACCACGCTGGTCAACCTCATCATGCGGTTCTACGAAGTGGACGCCGGCACCATCACGCTTGACGGCGTGGACATCGCCACGCTGCCGCGGGCCGCGCTGCGATCGAATGTTGGGATGGTGCTGCAGGACACGTGGCTTTTCAAAGGCACCATCCGTCAGAACATCGCCTACGGCAATCTTGACGCCACTGACGAGCAAATCAAGGCGGCGGCCAAAGCCACCTATGTGGACCGCTTTGTACACTCCCTGCCTGATGGCTACGACACCATCATCGACGATGAGGGTGGCACCATCAGTGCTGGTGAGAAGCAGCTGCTCACCATTGCCCGAGCATTCCTCTCCGACCCCGCCATGCTCATCCTTGATGAAGCCACCAGCTCGGTTGACACCCGTACCGAAATATTGATCCGCCGGGCCATGACCGCCCTTCGATCCGAGCGCACCAGCTTCGTCATCGCTCACCGCCTGTCCACCATCCGAGACGCCGACCTCATTCTGGTCATGGAAGCCGGCCAAATCGTTGAGCAAGGCAACCACGACCAACTCCTCGCCGCCGATGGTGCCTACGCCACCCTCTACAACGCCCAGTTCACCAACGCCTCCGCTTCGGACGAGTAGACCGCTGAGCCATTCAGACTGTACGTTCACTCTGACGGACCCCAAGAGAACTGGTTGCTCTCTCGGTCGATGCGATCGGAGCCGTAACCCATGCGATGGTCAGTTTGAGGAGGCGTGTTTGTGGATGTCCTGTGCGATGGTGAAGGGATCTTCGAACGGGCCGAAATGACCGATGTGGTCGTAGTGCAGCAACGTCGCGTTGGCGAGGCCCGTCGCGACGAACGGACCGAGGAGAGCGGGGTCGAGCGACTCGTGACTCTGGCCGACGGCAACGACGGTGGGTGTGACCACATCAGCCACCCGCTCGATTTGCATGGCCCGAGCTCCCTCAAAGATGCGGGCCTCGTTATGGGGCCGACACTTGAGGCTGACGCTGCCGTCAGCGTTGTCGACAAAACCGTTGTCGATGTAGTCGACTAGGAACTCAGCGCGAATACTGTTCAGTGGAGGGCGAGTGGCGTAGCGATAGAGAACCTCCTCGCGAGAATCAAACGTGTCCCGCCGCCTGCGCGCCGCGTTGGCCATCAAATTCTGTCCGGTCATCGGAAAGTCGGATGGGAATGCGATCGGCTCGTACAGAAAAAAGGAGCGGAACGTACCTGGGTAAAGATGTTCGGCGAGGGCCAGAACGCCGCCGCCCATCGAATGACCAAACGCGTGCAGCGGACCGTCACCAATGTGGCTCGCAACTGCGATGACATCATCGGCGAGACTCTCCCAGTTCAGGTCGATGTCGGGCTGAGCGCTGGAGTTCCCGTGGCCGCGCACGTCGATGGCGACGACTCGGAAGGTGTCAGTAAGTTCGCGGGCAAAGGCTCGATACATCGGCGCGCAAAAACCCGTGGCGTGGACGAGCACGAGAGGTTCGCCCGAACCGCCAAATTCATAGGCCGCAATGGTGTTTCCGTCGGCGCTCTCTATCGTCCAGTCCGGCTCCACAATCACACCAACATCTTCGCATTCGGGCCGTATACCGAGCGAGCCGAAGGGTGGCCCTCAACCGATCGTTACTAGGGTGCTCTGGTAGCGTCAGATCGCGATGCACGCACCGGAGGGGTCATTTTCACGACACCGGCCGACGCAGTCGGTCGTCGCCGTGCTGATCTGTTTGGTACCCGTGTTGGCCTATCTGCGAACGCGGACGTGGATCAGCGATGACCTGGCGCAGCCGGTCGCGTTGACTACGTGGCGGCCATTCGGCGGCAGTCACTTCACCGTCGCAGCCGACACGTTCTGGTTGAAGTGGCCGTTCATGGTTGTGATGAACCAACTGGGGTTTTCGCGGCTCGCCGTCGCTGGTCTGGTGGCGATCTTTCTGCTCATCATGGGTTTGGCCTACCTTGCCATCGTTGCGTTGGCGGGGCGCAGGACCTCACCTTTCGCGGCATGGGCAAGTCTGCTTTGGCTCTGGTCATTGCCTCCTTTCTTCATCTACGCAATCACTGATACGGCAGGGCGGAATCTTGAGATAACCCTCGGCGTGCTGGCTGCCTACGGCTTGGGGGCGGCCATCGCTCGCTCGTCGTGGGTCGGGGTGGTGGCGATGTCGTTGGCTACGGCGGCGATGCTCGTGCACGATCCGTTCTCAGTGCTTTATCTTGTGGTGTCGATGCTGCTGGTGTGGCGCAGGAGCTGGCGGGGTTTCGTGTGGTTGACGGGCTGCATTGTTGCGTCGGAGGGTGTGGCCATTGGTCTGCGTCGGACGCTGCATTGGTCAGGAGTAATCATCGGTGAGCGTCCGTTTGCGTTGACACCTTCCCGGCAGTTCGGTGCTCGCTTCCGTGAGATTGGCCGGTGGATCTGGTCGTTTGCCGGCTTCCGCGATGGGCGACTACCAGCTTGGCCAGGTCGCCTCACCCAGGTCACCAGCGTGATTGTGGCGTTGCTGGTTGTAGCGGTCCTCGTCGAGGTCGCGTGGCGTCGCCGCGGACGACAGCTACCCGCGATAGGGGTGGCGCTGATCCTTGCGACAATGGCGGCCTTCGTCCTCTACCGAGGTGCGAGCGGTTCGGCTCGCTATCTCACACCGGTGTTCGTCGGCATAGCGCTCATACTTGCATCTGCAACAAACAAGTGGCTTCGCATCCTGGTGATCGTCACGGGTCTGCTCTCTGCAGTAACGCCCTTGGCTACCTGGAACGATCGACCGGTTGGTAACGCCTTCGAGCGGGATTTGCAGCGCGTGATCGAACAGCGGAACCTCACCGTGGGGTACGGCGACTACTGGCACGCCCAAGTAGTCACCTACTTCTCCTCTACCAGGGTGCGAGCGTTGTCGGTGACCTGCCATGGTCATGAGTTTGCTCGGGACGTCACCTTCGCTGACGATCGTCAGTTCGAGCGGGCGGCTGATCGCATGTTTTTCGTCTTCCGGCCTACCACGATGGGGACGTGCACGCTCGATGACGTGCGTTCCCAATTTGGTGGCGCTACCGACGTCGTTCCCGTCTCCGATGACGCCATCGTGCTGGTGTTCGCACACGACATCAGCGGCAATCTGCGTTAGGCCAAGACCGAGGTCCGTCCTGCGGCGACAGTGAGGGGCGTTACGCGTAGAGCTTGTTGATGTCGATCGTGACGACCGGGCAGGGGAGAAACAGCACGCCATCGAGGCCTTGGGTCTCGTGCTTCCATGGAGCTTCAGCGTTGACTCGGATGTGTGACTCGACCATTGGCATCTCGGGGTCCACGATGAGATAGCTGAGAAGATTGGGAATCGCCAAGTAGCTGTGCAGCTTCTCCCGTCGATCGACGGTAGCCGTAGATGGCGACAGTACTTCGACGATGAGACACGGCGACGTGCGGACCAGCTCATCGTTATCGGCGGAGTCGCAACACACCATCAGGTCGGGGTAGTAGACCGCAGTATCGCCGATCTGGAGTTTCATGTCAGCGATGAAGGTGTCGCAAGCCTTTGCCTGGGCGGTTGGAGCAAGAGCGACGGCCCAACGAGTGACCATTCGGTTGTGGCTGGCGCGAGCACCGGCCATGGCGTACATCGCTCCACTGACGTACTCATGCTTGAGGTCGTTGCCCTCCTCAATGGCGAAATACTCAGCCAAGCTGAGGAACTGGCGAGCAGCGACGGACATGCCTCAAGTCTACCTGAGCTAAGCGAGGATCAAGGCCCGTTGATCGGCGAAGTCATTGAGGCAGTGCGACAGTGTCCTGACGACCTGACTCCTTATGAATCTCCAGAAGGATGCCGCGGCAATTCCGGTCGGCCGTGACGGGCCAGCGCCGCGTTCGACCAGCCCGCTTCTCCGGTGACCTCGATGCCGAACCACACGGGAGGGACGAACGTTGTGGCGCTTCCTTCACTGTCAAACTCGACCTCGATTGTGCAGAGTCCCATCAAGTCTGCGGCGTAAAGGTCGACCTCTGCCACGTTTGCGCCGAGGGTCACCCGGGTGCGTCGCTTGTCGATACGCCGACCATTGGTGTGCAACCACAGGGCCTCGGCATCGTCGGGGGCGATCACGGCTTCCACCTCGGTGCGGCTCAGGCCCTTTCCTGCCTTCACGGTGAGGGTGGCCTCCACCGGCGTGATGCGCACCCGCGCCTCGACGTCGCCCTCTTGGGCCAGGTACCCCTGACGGATCGGGACACCGACGGAGAGGTCGGCGGGAACGCGATCGGCGTCGACCAGAAATTTTCGTTCGATTTCCACGGCCACCCTGGGAGTATTGCGCACGGTCGAGGTAGCGTCGAGGAAACGATGATCACGCCGAGGACGTTCGTAGCGAAAGCGCCTGATCTGGCCGGGCTTGTCGCAGCCCTTGGGCACGCCGATTTCGAGGTTCACAGAGCCGAGCGCGGCAGTTTCGAGTGGTACGACACCTTCGATGGTCGATTGCACGCAGCCGGGCTTCAACTGGTGCTGGCCCGGGGTCGAGACCCGGAGTTGATCCTTGCATCTGCCCGTTCGGCACCCGCCAGCGTTGCGCTATCCGCGGTTCCGAAATTTGTTGATGGGTTGCCCGCCGGACCCTTTCGGTCGCGGCTCGGTACGATCGTTGAGATGCGGGCGCTGCTGCCAACGGTCGGATGGGTGGCCAGTGTCTTTGAAGCTTCGCGTCGTGACGTATCGCTAAAGGTCGTTTCTGCGGTGCGGGTTCTTTCCGACGTGCAAACCGCCAGCGGTGTGCCGCTCACCACCACGGTTGTCGAGGTGGACGAGCTAGCGGGCCACCCGGGCGCAGCGAAACGAACAAGGCAACTCATTGCTGCGTCGGGGTGGGCCGAGAGTGAATCGACTCTTGTAGAACTTGTCGCCGCAGCCAGCGGTTACGACCTGGCGGGCTTCCGGGACTCGCCGACGGTTCCGCTCAATCCGGCCGATCAGGCGATCGATGGCTTCGCTGCGGTACTGCAGAACCTGGCCGCCAGCATGAAAGCGAATCTTCCGGGAGCCATCTCGGATATCGACACCGAATTTCTGCATGATCTTCGCGTCGCCATCCGTCGAACGCGGGCGATCCTGAGTCGAGCCAAGCGTGTGTTGCCGGATGAAACCCGCCAGCAGTTTCAACTCGCGTTTGCCGACCTCGGTCGCCAGACCAGCGCCGTTCGGGACCTCGACGTGTATCTCCTCGGATGGGATCACGATGTCGCAGCTCTCCCGCCGACGACCCGCTCGACACTTGATGTGGTTCGCGAGATGCTCGTGCAGCGCCGCCAGTACGCCCAGGAGGAATTGGTGCAGGTGCTGACGTTACCGGCAACCAGCGAGCTGCTGACCTCGTGGTCGGCATGTTTGGCTGAACCTGGTTCGGCTGAGGCGGCCGGGCGTCCGCTGGGCGCGTTCGTTGCCGACCAGATCATGAAGGTCGAGCGGCGCTTGGTGACCGACGGGCGGGCGATCACAGACGAGTCGCCAGCCGCTGAAATGCATCAGCTCCGCAAGGGTGCCAAACGTCTTCGCTATCTGGTGGAGTGTTTCGGCGGGCTGCCGGGAGACGGCCCGAGACAGGCGTTCGTTAAGCAACTCAAGGCGTTGCAGAACAACCTGGGCGTTCATCAGGACGCTGAGGTGCAAGCCGAATGGCTACGTAACGTCGTGCTGACGGAGCCGTCGGTTCGTGGTCACGACGAGGTGCTGGTGGCCATCGGCCAGTTAATCGAGTCGATTGAGCAGCGCCAGCGCAACGCCCGTCGGGAGTTTGCTGATCGCTTTCGTCGGTTCGACTCTGAGGTGACCCGTCGTCACCTTCGCCAACTTGTCCGCGCGTGGTCGACATGAAAATCGTGGCCACCTACAGCATCAAAGGCGGCGTCGGAAAGACCACCGCGGCGGTGAACCTGGCCTACGAAGCAACGCGGGCCGGGGTGAGAGTACTGCTGTGGGATCTCGATCCACAGGGGGCAGCCACCTTCTTCCTCCGGGTGAAACCGACAGTTAAAGGTGGCGCGGAGCGGATCGTGAGCACGAAGGGAGACTTGGCGCCGCATGTGCGGGCGACCGACTTTCGGTCGTTGCACGTGGTGCCCGCCGACTTCTCGTTGCGTCATCTTGACCTGCATCTTGATGACACCAAGCACCCCACCCGTCGCCTTGGTGCGTTGCTGGAACCGCTCGCCGACCAGTACGACCTTGCCCTGCTGGATTGTCCGCCCTCGATCTCGTTGAGCAGTGAAAGCGTCTTCGGTGCGGCCGATGCGCTGCTCGTCCCCACCATGCCGACCAAGCTGTCGGCCCGGACCCTAACCCCACTGGTGGATTTCCTCGCGGACTGGCCTGAACCGCCGAGACTGCTTCCATTTCTGTCGATGGTCGATCGGCGAAAGAAGTTGCAAGTGGAACTTGTTCAATCGTTGACCGAGGCGTGGCCGAATCTGCTTCCGACTGCCATTCCGAACTCGAGCGTGGCTGAACGCAGGGGCGTCGAACGCACCCCCATCGCCGCATTCGCTCCGAACACCGCCGTGGCCCGTGCGTTTCGTGGACTCTGGTCGGATCTGTCCGCTCGACTCTGGAATTGAGGAGGTTGGCCTCGCAACTCCCGTGTCCCAAGCCGGTCCGGCTGGCGTGACAAGCTACGGAGATGGCAGCGAAGTTCGAAGGCTTTTCATCGGAGGCCCTTTCGTTCTACGAGGGGCTGGAGGACGACAACTCCAAGGCCTACTGGACTGCACACAAGGAGGTGTATGTCGTGCACGTCAAGGGTGCGATGGAGTCGTTCCTGTCGTCGTTACCAGCGGATTATCAGCCGTTCCATGTCTTTCGACCGAACCGTGACGTTCGGTTCGCCAAGGACAAGTCGCCCTATAAAACCATGCACGGCGCGACAAGCGAAACCGAAGGCGGCTCCATTCGCTATACCCACGTGGCCGCAACCGGGTTATTGGTGGCAGCGGGCCAATACATGATGAAGAACGACCAGATCACCCGCCAACGTGCGGCAATAGACGACAACGCTCGGGGCGCTCAACTCCTGAAGATCATCGCCGCGCTTCGCAAGAAGAGATACGAGATCGGACCGGGTGGAAGCCCTCCGCTCAAGACAGCACCCAAGGGTTACCCGGCCAATCACCCTCGCATTGAGCTGTTGCGTTGGAAGGGGCTCATTGCGTCTTTGGCCATAAGCGACGTGGCCGTGGTGACCTCACCCCAGGCTCGGGCTGTTGCGATGAAGTTCTGGAAGGACAGCGAGGCTCTCACCGACTGGCTCGATAGCAACGTCGGCCCCACCACGTTGACCTACCAACGCTAGGGCGAGGTCAACCGATCAGACGATTGCGCAGTTGATCGGGCGCTGACGTGCTGAGTCCCTTCTGCAGGAGCCAGCTTTCGACGGAGCCGTATTCGGCTCGAAGGGCGGTGAGTACCACGTGAATCGTGCTGGCCCTGGCCGACAGCATCTCGTCGAGCATTTCCGGTGTGCGACCCGACGCTTCCATACGCTCACGAAGCGCAGGCTCATTGACCATCCGCCGTTCAATGCGCTGTCGGAACGCTGGCATGATAGCGGCCGTGAGGGCGTAGTCCTCCGCGATGAGATCATCGTCCACGCCGAGAAGGTCGAGCACGAAGGCGGCGAGCAGACCGGTGCGATCCTTGCCTGCCGCACAGTGGAATACTGCCGGTCCGTCGAGGCCGGCAAGCAGTTGCACGGCGGCCGCGAATCTCCCTTCGGCATCGGCGATCATTTTGAGATAGGCGGCACTGATGCGCTGGTCTCCGTCGCCGAAGAACTGCTGCGTGCGATCAACGATAGGGAGGTGGTGCACCGCCAGGCCGCCCTGCTCGAGCAGGCTGGGCCCGGTGCGCGCTAGCTCCTCCTCGGACCGCAGGTCGACGACGGTCGACAGCTCGAAAACGTTCATCAGTAGATGGGCGTCGCTGGGCGTGAGAGTGTCCAGACCATCGCTGCGAAACAGCAGCCCGGTCCGCACAGAACGGTCACGACCCACCGGGTAGCCGCCAAGGTCGCGGAAATTGAGGGGGCCGTCTAGATCGAAGGATTGGTTCGGCGCCGCGACGTCTGTGGTTTCCGTGGTGATGAACATGTACGCCTTCCTATCAAGTGAGTGTGAACGGGCGGTGTCCAACATGGAAAGAAAGGGTCGCGTGTGACGAACGACCGACACGAACGAAAGGTGAATGTGCAGGAAGTCCCGGTCGGCTCACATTTCCACCTTTGTTTACCTCGCGTTCACCTGGCGTAGAGGTATCCGACACGCAGCCCTCTTACGTTGAGTCCGACCCAAACATTTTCAAGGAGATTTTGCGTGATTCTCACGAAGCGTTCTGTGCCGGTGCTTGGCCTCGTTGCTCTTTCCCTTGCTGCCGGCGCATGCGGCAGCAGCACCAAGGTAACGTCGGCCTCAAGTCCGGCAACGACCCCAGCCCCAGCCGTAACCACAGCTAAGCCCGCCGACACGACGGCTGCCCCCGCAGTCACCACGGCGAAGGCTGGCGCCGCCATGGGGCCGCTCAAGGCGGCCACCCTCAATGCCTCGGGTTCCACCTTCACGAAGGCCTTCTATGAAGCGGCTATCGCCGACTTCACCAAGGTGAACAAAGACGTCAAGATCAACTACGGCGGCGGCGGTTCCGGCAAGGGTCGCACCGACCTCGCTGACCAGATCACCGACTGGGCCGGCTCTGACGGCACGGTGAAGGACGAGGACAAGGCCAAGTTCAAGGGTGGCGAGTTCTTGTACTTCCCGGTCGTCGTTGCGCCCATCACGGTTTCGTACAATGCCGATGGCGTTGACAAGCTGAACCTCACACCCACGGTCATTGCCAAGATCTTCCAGGCCGAGATCACCAAATGGAACGATCCAGCCATCGCTGCCGACAACGCCGGTGTGAAGCTTCCCGACGCCGGCATCGTGGTTGTGCACCGCTCGGACGGATCGGGTACCACCGAAAACTTCACCAAGTTCCTCGACGCGTCAGTTGGCTCGAAGGGTGACGGCACCTGGAAGCTGAAGAGTGGCTCCACCGTTGAGTGGCCGACCACCACCACCGCTGCCGAAGGGAACGGTGGCGTCGCCAAGGCCATCAAGGACACCAAGGGAGCTATTGGTTACGTCGACTTTTCCGACGCCAAGGCCACCGGCCTGAAGTTCGCTTCGATCCAGAACCAGGCGAAGGCGTTCATCGCCCCCACGCTTGAGGGCGCCTCGGCCGCTGCCGAAGGTGCAGAGGTCAAGCCTGACCTGACCTTCTTTGCCGGCTGGGCCAAGGGCGACAAGGCGTACCCGATTGCGGCGCAGACCTGGATCATTGTGTACAAGAAGCAGACCGACAAGGCCAAGGGTGAAGCAACCAAGACCTTCATCAACTACGTGCTCACCGATGGGCAAAAGACGGCGAAGGACATCGATTACGCACCGCTACCGAAGGCACTCGCCGACAAGGCGATTGCGCAGTTGGCCATGATCGAGATTCCTGCCTGACGTGAGTAGTCCTGCGCTCGATCTTCGAGCATCCAAGGGTGGGGGTGAGACCGGATTCCGCGGTCTCGCCCTCGCTGCCGGCGCGTTCGTACTGGTCATCCTGGGCGCCATTGCGATTGTGACCACATCGAAGGCTTGGCCGACATTTCGGTTGATGGGTCTCGACTTTTTCACCACCAAACGGTGGAGTGCGATTGATCACATCTATGGCGCAACGGCGTTCATCTTCGGCACCATTGTCAGCTCGATCATCGCGCTGCTCTTGGCCGTGCCGGTCAGTATCGGTATCGCCCTGTTCACCACACAGATCGTGCCGGCAAAGTTCCGTAAACCGGTCACCTACGCCGTTGACTTGCTCGCGGTCATTCCGTCCGTCGTGTTCGGGCTGTGGGGCATCAGCGTGCTTGCGCCGAAGATGGACGGATTCTACAAACTGCTGAACCGAACCTTCGATGGTATTCCCCTTCTGAACAAGTTGTTCGGGCCCTCGGCCGGCGGCAAATCGTTCTTTACCGCTGGCATCATCCTGGCCCTCATGATCACGCCGATCATCTCTTCACTGTCGCGAGAGATCGTCGACACCTGCCCACCGGGGGAGCGAGAGGGTGCCTTGGCGCTCGGCGCCACCCAGTGGGAAATGATTCGCGGTGTTGTGATTCCCCACTCCAAAGGCGGCCTCGTTGGTGCGATCATGCTTGGCCTGGGTCGAGCCATGGGCGAAACCATCGCGGCCACCCTGGTCATTGGTTCTTCACCGCAGATCACCGCCGATCTCTTCGGCGCCGGTAACTCCATGCCTGCCTTTATCGCCAGTCAGTGGGGAGAAGCCGACACGCCGACCAAATCGGCCTTGATCGCGTTGGCGGTCACGTTGTTCTTGATCACCCTGGTGGTCAACATTGTCGCAACCCGCACCGTCGCCCGTTCGCAACTGCGGTCGGCGGGTGGCCGCTGATGGCTACCGCCTCGATCGCCCTTCGTGATTCAGCTGAGCCACTTGCTCTTGCCGCTCAGGGCGGCTGGCGTTCCATCAAGAATCGCATGATGAGCGGCTTGCTCTTCGTGTCGTTTCTCGTGGTGATGGTCCCGCTTTTGTTCGTGCTCATGGCAGTGGTGAGTCGTGGCGCGAAAGTCATGGGGTGGTCGTTTCTCACCAAAGACATTGCGCCCATCGAACGTCGGCCCGGTGGCGGCGTCGGACCCGCCATTGTGGGCACCCTGGTCGTGACCGGGCTGGCGACGCTGCTGGCTACCCCGCTCGGCATTATGGGAGCCGTCTTCCTGAACGAGTACAGCGCCAAAGGCGTCTTTGGTCGCATCGTGCGGTTCATGGCCAACGTTATGACAGGCGTGCCGTCGGTTGTCATGGGCTTGTTCATCTACGTCATCTTCACCCTCACGTTCAAGCAACGCGGCGTGGGCGGCTCGTTGGCGCTGGCGTGCCTGATGCTGCCCATCATCATCCGCACCACCGAAGAAATGCTCAAGCTGGTTCCGAACTATCTGCGTGAAGCGTCCCTGGCGCTCGGCACCAGTAAGGCCCGCACCATCGTCACTGTGGTGCTGCCCGCTGCGCTGCCCGGCATCATCAGCGGTGCGTTGCTCGCGGTCGCTCGCGCCGCCGGTGAGACGGCACCGCTCCTGTTCACCATTGGCGCCGCCAAGTCACTGCAGATCAACCCGTTCGCCGACGAGGCGATGACCGCGCTACCGCTGCAGATTTACAGCAACGCCAGCAGTTCCTTTCCCGCAGCACAGGCGCGAGGATGGGGAGCGGCGCTGACGTTACTCCTCCTCTCGTTCCTCTTTACTCTCATCGCGAGGCTTGTCAGTGCCCGATTCGCAACGAAAAGGTGATCCCATGCTTGATGCAAGTACGTCCAAGGAGACGTCAGTCATGAAGTTCGACGTTCCCGCACGGCCGTCGTCCAACCCCATGGCCTCCGAAGGCTCGAGTGTGTTCGCGTTGGAAGATGTCGCCGTGTTCTACCACGATTTCAAAGCGGTCCGCGACGTCAATCTCACGATCGCCAAGAACGAAATAACCGCGTTCATTGGGCCGTCAGGCTGTGGCAAGACCACGGTGCTTCGTAGCCTGAACCGTATGAACGACCTTATTCCAGGTGCTCGTGTCGAAGGCATCATCAGCTACCGAGGCATCGACCTTTATGCCGAAGAAGTATCGGCAACGCAGGTCCGCCACCACATCGGCATGGTGTTCCAAAAGCCGAACCCCTTCCCCAAGAGCATCTACGACAACGTTGCTTTCGGCCCTCGGGTGCACGGCGTCAAGAAGAAGAGCGAGCTCGACGCCATTGTCGAAAAATCACTCCGTGGCGCTGCCTTGTGGGACGAGGTGAAGGATCGCTTGAGCACATCTGCGCTCGGTATGTCAGGCGGTCAACAGCAGCGGCTCTGCATTGCCCGCACCATTGCGGTGGAGCCCGACGTGGTGCTGATGGACGAGCCGTGCTCGGCTCTCGACCCGATTGCGACGGCGCGCGTCGAAGACCTTATGCAGGAAATGAAGTCGCAGTTCACCATTGTGATCGTGACGCACAACATGCAGCAGGCCGCGCGCGTCAGCGACCGCACTGCGTTCTTCACCGCTGAGGTCAATCCCCATGGTGATCGGCGAACCGGTGTGCTCGTCGAGTACGCACCAACGCAGACCATCTTTTCGAATCCCGGTGACCCGCGCACCGAGAACTACGTGACAGGTCGTGTCGGCTGATGGCCGAAGAACTCCGCCGGAGCTATCACATTGAGCTGGACGATGTCCGTGCCGACATCGTTCGTCTTGGCCAGTCGGTTATCGAGGCCATCCCGCGGGCAACCAATGTGCTGCTTGATAGTGACCTTGAGGGTGCCGACTATCTCATCCAGGCCGACGACGAACTGGATGCCCGCTCGATCGATCTCGAGGAACGTTGCTACAAGCTGCTCGCTCTCCAGCAGCCGATGGCCGGTGACCTGCGTAGCTTGGTCGCGGCGCTCAAGCTGATTGGTGAGATCGAACGATCAGCCGATCTGGTGGCCAACATCTGCAAGGGATCGCGTCGCATCTACGGCCACCCGCTCGACCCGAAGATACGTGGCGTCGTGAGCCGCATGGCCGAGCAGGCCCAGCACCTGTTCTCACTTGCCATCGATTCCTATGCCGAGAGCGATGTGGCCATAGCATCGGCGCTTGACGACATGGATGACCTGCTTGACCGCCTACAGGTCGAACTCATCCAGACGATCTTTGAGAGCCATAATGCCGGACGCATCGACCTCCAAGTTGCGGTGCAGCTTGCGGTGGTTGCCCGCTTCTACGAACGCATTGGTGATCACGCCGTGAATATCGGCGACCGCGTTCGCTACATCGTCACGGGCTGGTTGCCTGAGCACGCCGGCGCGGCCAAGTTCCGCGCTCGTGGTGCGGCTGCGACGGCCGAGGCTCAGGTGCCCCAGGGATCGTGACGCTGTTTCTTACCTCCGCGGTCCTCATCTTCGGCCTCATCGGCGGAGTCATCCTCGGCGCCGGATGGGCCGGACGGCGAGTTCGTTCCGTGACGGCTTCGCTGTACCCCGCCACAACGCTGCGGCGCGGGAACACGCTTCCTGATGCTTTGTCGGGGCTCGAGACCGCCTCGGCCACCGCGCGCGACGACGCCCTCGCCATCAAGGAGTCCCTCGCCCTGATCCGCGGCTCTATGGACGCGCTGCCGTTCGGTGTTGTGGTGATGGAGCAGGGCGCCACGGTTGACTGGCGGAATCTGGTCGCTCGCAATCTGCTCGGCCCGACCCGTACCGGTCTGGTGATCGATGAAGCGGTAAAGCGCCAGCGTGCCGAAGCCCTCGTTGGCCGAACGTCGACCGAGACGATCGAGGTGCAGGGCCCACCCAACCGTGTGCTGGTTATCTCGGCCGTGCCGATCAACCGCTCCGAACAGGGTGCAAGCGGTGTGGTCATCATCGAAGACATCACTGCTCGCGCCCATCTTGAAGCAGTTCGCAAAGACTTCGTAGCCAACATCAGCCACGAGCTGCGCACACCAGTAGGCGCGCTCGCGTTGTTGGCCGAGACACTGCAGGACGAAACCGACCCTGAGGTGGTGTCCCGTTTCGCCGGCAAACTGGTCGACGAATCCCACCGGGTAGCCCGCATCGTCGACGACCTCCTTGAGTTGTCGGTGCTGGAAGGTGGAGCGGCCAAGCATCGAAACGAAGAGAACATCCACGACATGGTCTCTGACGCGCTCGCACGAGTTCGGACCCTGGCCGAATATCGCAGCATTGCGCTCGAGACCAGCGGGGTTGAAGCCGACCTCGTCGTGCCGTGCGAACGTCGTCAAGTGGTTTCGGCCGTATCCCATTTGGTTGAGAATGCAACGAAATACTCCGAGGTGGGCGGGGTGGTCGCTATTGCCGCCGAGCGGTTGGGGGACGACATCACCATTCGCGTCACCGATACGGGTGTCGGCATTCCGGCCAAGGAAGTGGGCCGCATCTTCGAACGCTTCTATCGGGTTGATCCCGCCCGCAGTCGAAACACCGGCGGCACCGGTCTCGGCCTGGCCATCGTCCGCCACGTCGCCAGCAATCACAACGGCGACGTGACCGTTGAGTCAACGGAGGGCGTTGGCTCGACGTTCCGCCTGCGTCTTCCCTGCCTGGTCACCGCAGACGTTCTTACGAAAGGCTCGGCATGAGCACTGAAGCAACTCTCCTGCTGGTGGAGGACGAAGAGTCCTTTATTGACGCGCTCACGGTCGGCCTCACTCGCGAGGGCTTCAAGGTGGTCGTCGCTCGTGACGGCGCCGAAGCGTTGGCGTGCTTTGACCAGGTCGCTCCCGACCTTGTGCTCCTCGACGTGATGCTCCCGAAGATGTCGGGTCTCGACGTGTGCCGAGCGCTGCGCAAAAAGAGCAATGTTCCCATCATCATGGTGACAGCGCGCGCCGGAGAGATCGATACCGTGGTTGCCCTAGAAGTGGGGGCCGACGATTACGTCACCAAGCCGTACCGTTTACGGGAACTGGTGGCGCGAATGCGTGCCGTGTTGCGGCGTGGCGGGCGCGATGAAGGCGCAGCTGGGCAGGTTGCAGCGGTTGAGGTGCGAACCGGCCCAGGTGCGGGTGATGTCGAGGTTGACGTCGAGCGCCATGAGGTGACGGTTCGCGGGCAATTGGTGCAGCTCCCGTTGAAGGAGTTCGATCTGCTTGAGCTCTTAGTGGCCAACGGCGGTCGTGTTCTCCCCCGCGACGTCATCCTCGACCGGGTGTGGGGCTCGGATTATTACGGTGACACCAAGACGCTCGACGTGCACATCAAACGGCTTCGCCAACGCATCGAACCCGATCCGGCGAACCCGCAACGCATCGTTACCATTCGGGGTTTGGGCTATAAGTACATGCCGACGTCCGGTCAGGATTAGCCCTAAAACTGTCGGGTTGGCCTAGGGAAATCCCTCGTTGCGGGCAGGGCATCCCGTCTGTATTCTGGCAAGATTCAGATCATTTCTTGACGAAGCGGTCGCACACTTGTGCGGTACTTCGAGTCGGCGGACAGACCGCGATGGGAAGGCCCGTCTTGCACTCGACCGCAGTGTTTTCCGCAAAGTACGCGTCGCCTCGGTCCACGCCTGCCTGGGCCGATAGCGACGCGACTCGGTCGCTTCTTGCTTCATCTGTCACCTGCATTTCGACACCACCGGGCTTCTTGCATTTGCCCGATGTGGCTCACGAACTCGGTGATGATGCCCTGTGGATCTGGCTCGATGAGTTCGACAATGACCCCGTGTCACTCGTCGGTTCGATCGACGCGGGCGTCAGGCTTCGGTTGGGCACCGGTTGCGACGTCATGGTGCGGAACAGTTGGGTGGCCGACTCGCTCGACTCGGCCGAGGCCTGGCGCGAACGGCTAGGCCTCTTCGGTGCCGAGTTGACCGAAGCGCTCTGCGGTCGAGCGCTGGTGCTATGCAGCGGGGGAGCGCGTCTTCGTTCGACGGCACTCGACGCGGTACTCAACGGCTTTTTCCCGACGATGGGCAAGTCGCGCGTGGTCTTGGCCACCGGCGAGAATCCTCTGGCCTCGAGCCTCGTTTCCGGCACGGTGGGCCAGCAACAACTCCGTGTCACCTCAGCCCAGGTCGGTGCGTTGGGCCGCAGCCTGGCTCCCGAGCTAACGCCTGCCACCGTTCGTCGGGTGGCCAAGGTGGTGAACGGCCGCGGCGCCACGCTTACCCAGGTTCTGCTCACCGGCTCTCTGCTCGATCCCGTCATGTTTGGGCGAATCTTGGCGCGTGCCTCCTCGCTCGACGACCTACTGCAGTCAATGGTGACGGTGTCGCTCCGCGATGCTCGCCCAGAGGTCGTTGCGACCCTTGCGATCGTGGGTCGTCTGGGCATCACCCACCCTCGTCTCATCGAGGCAACGGTCGGTCGGTCATCCACCATCGGTGCCGCGTGGCTGCTCGACTTGGAGGATGACTGGGGTCTTGCCGATCCGCTCTGGCGGCGGGCTCTTTCAACGGTGCTCGGCCAGAGCGGCGGGCTCGACCGAGACGCGCTCGGTCGTCTTGGCGGCCAACTCGTGGCCGAGGGAGCGCCTGAGTTGGCCCTCTCACTGTTCTGGGATGCGAACGACCTTCGCGGACTATCTCAAGCGCTCGAACTGTTCGCCGAGCGACCGGACGCGGAACGACGATGGGCAATTCGCGGCCATGGCCTGTTGTTGCCCCGCTCCGATGCGCCGGGAGGCTGTCGTCGTATCGATGACAGCACCGGTCGAACGCTCGCCCGCTCGTGGAGGTGGATCCAACGACTGCTCTGCAGGCGCCAATCCGCACCGGCGCTGTCCCTACCTACCTTTGTCCTGCCGGCGCCAACCTCGCCAGCCGAAGCATCGCCCCAACATGCCGAGGCCCTCATTGCCGACCCCAAACCCGAACGCACGATGGAGGCGGTCCCGTCGTCGGAGATCGCTCCGCCGTGGGGTGACGCCCGGTGCGTCGTGCGACTGCTCGGCTTGTTCGAGTTCAGCGTCGATGGCGTCACCGTCACCGAGTGGGCCGGAGCCCGCGGGCGCTCGGTGCTCAAATATCTGCTCGTCCACCGTGGGCGCCCGGTGCGAAAAGAGACGTTGATGGAGACGTTCTGGCCCGGTGCCGATCCTGATGCGTCGCGTAACCGTCTCAACGTTGCGCTGTCCAGTGTGCGACGTTCGTTGCGCCCCGTCGTTGGCGACATGCCGGTGGTACTCCACCACGAGGGCACCTATCGACTGAACCCGGCGCTCAGCATCTGGATCGATGTCGAGGCGTTCGAGCAACGAGCAGCCGTTGGCGTCAGACTGCACCGCGCTGGTGATGTCACTGCGGCGTCGGTGGCGTTGCGCGACGCCGTGGATATCTACGGGGGTTCCTTCGTTGAGGATGACCTCTTCGAGGAATGGATGAGCCCACCTCGTGAACGCCTGCGTGTGCTGTTCCTCGATCTGCTTGACCGACTCGGTGACATCGCGTTCACCCAGGGGAACTACGACATGTGCATTGATGTCGGTCAAAAGATCCTCGCCGACGACTCCTGCCGAGAAGACACCCACCGTCGCCTCATGCGCTGCTACGGCCGACAGGGTCGCCCCCACCTGGCCCTTCGGCAGTATCACTCGTGCGTCTCGTCGCTGCGTTCCGAACTTGCCATCGACCCGTCCGCAGAAACCGTCGTCCTCTACGAAGACATCCGCCAACACCGCTTGGTGTGATAACGCGCAGCGACCCACCGACTCCCGGTGAGGGCGAATTCAAAGAGTGATACGAAGGGGATTGACAAAGCCCACCGCGACCCGCTGTCGACGGGGCGCGATGGGCTCAGCATGGAACATTCCCGGTTAGGGGGTTGTCTCGTAGAACTCCAGGGTGGGCCCGTCCGAGAATCCGGCGACGGACTGCTTAATGCCCTTGTCCGTGCCTGGGCCAGCGGTGTTCTCGTAGACGATGGCGACCGTCAGGTCGTACAGACCCTTCGAAACCTTGCCTGCGGGCACCTTGATCAACGTCTCGTACTGGCGTGGTAGCGGCAACGATGGAGCGCTGTTGACCTTGACTTCGATGGTCGGTGCGACGCGGCCACTGAAGGTTGCCTCACCATCCCGATCATCGAGGTAAGCCGTGATGAACCAGGTTCCTCCCATAAGGGCGGCTCCGACGTCGTCGATCTCCCACTTGACATCAATCTGCCACGGATCGATCGTCTCGATCACGTTCTGCGGCGTGGCGGGGTCAAACGGATCTTGGACCATGATCGACATTTTGCCCTTGACGCCCGGGTAGTCCATCTCAAATGCTGTATCTGCCATTGGGTGTTTCCTTTCCTGAGGAGGACGACCAGAGCAGCGCTCCCGGTCGACGCACCCGGAGTGTCCGGTGGTGCGTACCCTGAACGTACGGAAGGCCGCATAACGACCGCGATAGCAGTGGTGTCTGCAAACAAAACTTGCGCGAAGTCGAAGAATGTTCGTCCATTAGGTGTTTGCATCGCGGCCGTTAAGTGCTCTCGCGTACGTTGCCAAAGGAAGTCCCGAGAAGCATGCTGCCGAAAGGTCAGGAAACGACATGGCCAAGACGACAACGCAGGTTGCGAACGACGACCTGTCCCGCATTCGTCAGCTTGGACCAGGCACCATCAAATGCTTTGAAGAAGCGGGGCTCGGCGGCCTTCGCTCGCTCGCGGCAAAGACGCCACGTGAACTCTCAGCGCTGTGCGGTTACCCCATCGACCGCATCATGAAGGAGGACTGGATCGGCCAGGCCATGCGAATGACCGGCGGGGCCACTCATCGCTCGGAGTTGGTCGTCGCCCCGCCCGATGATCCGTCGCATCGAGTGGCCACATTCCGCCTCGAAGTCACCATTCAACCCGACGGTCGCGTCCATCACACCGACGTCATGTACCTCCAGAATGAGGTGATCCGCGAAATCTGGAGCGACTGGGAGACGACTCGCCTTGTCGACTTTGTGCAGCGAGTTGCGGAGTTCGAAAGGCCAGAAGACCGACAGGCGGCCGCCGCCAGTGCCGCGGCCAGGCCAGAACTATCGGCGAGCGATGCACCGCCAGCGGAACCGCCCGGCTTCGAGCTCGGGTTTCAGCTCCCCGGAAGTTCGACGGCGACACAGCTCATTGATGGCGAGGAACACCCGGAACTCGTTATCGGGTTCTCCCTGCAGGGCATTGTGGCGCAGCCGACACAGCCGGTTCGCTTCAAAGTCATCGTCATCGGTATCGAGATCGAGGGAGACCACCGCAGTGTGGTGGCGGAGTCGGCTGCGACCGAACGCTTCGGAGACGGCGAGTTCTATCTCCGGCTTCCGGCGTGGATACCCGAGGCGGGTATGCATCGCCTGCGAGCCGACGTCGTGGTTGCGCCGGAGGCCGACGACGTGGGCACGTTGGTGCGGTTGCGTTCCAGTCCGGTGATGATCACCTGACGGGTGCGGTTACGGAAGCACCCAGTTGACCTCAATGGGGGCCATCGTGAGGCCGCCCTTTCCGCCGGTGTGGACGGCTTCGTCGTCACCGCGGATGATGACGTCGCGATGGAACGGTTCCCAGGCGAGCAGCATCTTGCGCCCGCATTCGTCGCATTCCCACAGTTCGCGACCGTTGGAATCGGTCTGAGTCAGGGTCATTGAGTGTTGCATTTCCGCTCCTGTC
The DNA here is from genome assembly GCA_031410595.1 of Actinomycetes bacterium. Classification (GTDB taxonomy): domain Bacteria; phylum Actinomycetota; class Acidimicrobiia; order Acidimicrobiales; family Ilumatobacteraceae; genus JANMCE01. The sequence goes on from JANNZM010000050.1 coordinate 103,104, forward strand.
CGCTCCCGCGGGGTGCTCGTGAGTCCACTTGGCCTCCATGCTATGCGCCGTTGTCCCACTTGTCGCGTTCATCCGCGCGCAATTCGCGCGAAGCGCGCAGGTCAGCAGGAGCGTTCGATAAGGAGTGCTTTCGACAGTGCGGCCCATTCGTAGACCACTCGGATCGGCCACCGAGTGATGCTTACCCTGGTGGTGATTGCACCAAGTTTCCCGGGAAAACATCGACTGATGAGCCATTTGCTGCGGGCGACATGGGGAGGATCGGTCACGAAGATCAATGAAGTCCAGCCGTGTTCTTTGGCGATGCGGGCGAACCCTGAGGCTTCGCCCTTGGTCGAGTCCTCTGCCGGCGAAAAACAAACGACCGTGACGTTTTCGATGTTGGCCGGGCAATCCTGTGGCCGCTCGGCGTGGTGGGAGATGACGAGATTTGGTGCCACCCCGGCGGTCACAGCCTGGATGGCCTTGGCCCGCCGCAGACCGACGAGGTCATCCAACACCACCACGGCGTCGGCATGCGTAGCCGACCCCTTCGCAGGAAACACGAAAAGGACCGCGGTAAGGATGGAGAACAGGGCGACCGCCACCGCCGCAGCCACTCGCCGTCGGTTGGCTGGTGGACGCACATCGAGCACAGTAGCGCCCGCGGCCAAACGAGTGATGATCGGCCCTCTACTCTGGCCCGATGTCATCACCGAAACGTTTGGGATTCGTCGGCCTCGGCATCATGGGCGAGCCAATGGCCGGCCATCTGGCCGCTGCGGGTTACGAACTGACGGTGTACGACCTCGACGCTGCAGCGGCGCGACGGGTCAAGGGTTCGTTCGACAACGTCGTGATCGCAAGCACCGCGGCTGCGGTCGCCGCCAACGCGGAGGTGGTCGTCACGATGCTGCCCGACGGCAACGCGGTGCGTGACGTGACCTTCGGCGCCGATGGCTTGGCGGATGGGTTTCGCGCCGGATCGCTGTTGCTTGACACGTCGTCGTCGCAACCGTGGCTCACCAGGCAAACTGCCACGAAGCTGGCGGCGAGTGGTGTCGACATGGTGGACGCCGCTGTGTCGGGAGCGCAGTGGGGCGCGCAGGAAGCCGACCTGGTGTTCATGGTCGGCGGCTCGCTCGAATCGGTGGCCCGTGTCGCGCCAATCCTGTCGATTCTAGGTCGGGTGCACTTCCATGTCGGGCCGCTCAGCTCTGGTCACGTGATGAAGTGCATCAACAACACGATCACCGCAATGACTTTTCTGGCGACGGCTGAAGGACTCGCGTTAGGGATGCGCTGCGGGCTCGATGGCGCCGCCATGAATAACGTGCTCAACGAGTCAACGGGCATGTCGTGGATCACGCGCAACCACATCGAGCAGCGCATTCTGAGCCGCTCCTTTGATGACCCGTTTCGACTCGAACTCATGTTGAAAGACATCGGCATCGCCACTGCGCTCGCCAAAGAGCAGCAGGTGCCAATGATGCTTTCTGGCCTGGGGGAAGAGCTCTACCGAGCCGCAGTCGCGCACCCTGATCGCGGCGAGAGTATTAGCGAAATTGCCCGCTGGGTCGAACAGCAAATGGGTACCGAAATCCGCTGACCTTCAGCCCAGGTCGGGTGGCTCCTGCGCGTGGTAGCTGTGTACGAAAAAGCCACGCCAGCCGTTGTGATTGGCGGCCGCAACACCGAGTTGATCGGGTCGCCACGTCAGCACACCGTCCTCGTCGTGATGGTTGTTGTCGTAGACATGAATGTCGATGGAGCCGTCGGCGTGGCGGTCGTATCCCGTCGCCAAGATCTGATGGTTGTGACTGACACCCGACAAAGACGATGCCGCAATCATCCCGAGGGGCACGGGTTCGCCACGGTCGAGCGCCGCAGTAAGCACATCTATTTCATGGCCCGTGAGCGCGTGAATCGTTTGGTCATCGCGCGTCGACCAGGTAGCGAATCGTGTCGCGCTCGGGTTGATCCAACTGTCGATAAGGCGACGCATGAGGTAGCGGGCAAGCGGCGAGGCGTCCGCAGGTGGTTCGACCAAGTCGGGCACGGCGCGTTTCGCGTTGAAGAGATCGAGCGAGCTGTACGCCATACCGCCGCATCGCCCAAAGGTGGTGATGCTCCTGCCGACGGTGAAGGGAAGCTCGTACCGATTCTGAAAGTCGTTGTCGAAATGAAAGCCATGCACGTTCGAATCGAAACCGGTTCGCACGGAAGCCGGCACGGTGTTGAGCGGCGCCGGCCGCATGCCGGTCGGCTGTACTTGAGGCGAAGCGGTCTGATGAACGACCACGGTCGTCGGCTCGATCGGGTCGGTCGGGTCGGGTCCGTCCCGCCGTCGTTCCGTGCCAGGCGGATCGGGAGAGAGGCGGAGGTTGGAGAACTTCATCAACACGTCGAACCAGAACGGCGCGCCCATTGATACGCCGAGCGCCACGATCAACCAGCCGACTACGGCGGCGATCCAGCCCCACGGCGTGCGCGGCATGGCGCCCGTGCGCCACCCGAGGGGAAGGCGCTTGTCGGTGAGATCGCGATACGTGCTCAGCAGCTCGGACGCGGCCTGACCGGTTGTCCCGGTGCCGGCCGCAGGTTGCGCGGCGCGGGCCTGGGCCATGACTGCGTCCCGGGTGACGGGGTCGACCCACAAAGTCTTGCCGACCGAGAGCAGGCTGATGTTCAAGCCGAGCGCAAGCAGTGCACCCAGGCCGAACAGGATGAGCCGTAGCCTCCGTTTGTACCAGGCTGAGAGGCGAGTCATCGCGTCGTCGTACCAGTGGCCAACCTTCTCTCGAAACAGTTCGACGTTGTGGTCGGCGTCTTCCCACAGTCGACGCAAGACCTCGCCCGCGCCGCCATCGGGCAGACCGGCTACCTTCTCGGCGGTACGGGCGCCGTCGGGCTTTCCCGGTTCAATGAAGTGGGCGAACAACAGGTCAACGAATGTGGGTGTCGCGAGATACGCCGGTTGGGCACGCTTCCGTTTCATACCCGGGAAACCGGTTCGGCATCGCGGGTCGCTCAGCAAGTTTGCGGTGGCCTCTTCGTGCGCGTTCGTAGGGTCAGGTGCCTTTGTCCACATGCCGGTGAGCAGGGCGCGCACGGTCCGTTCGAGCATGGCGGCGCGCAGACGAAATACGGTGGAAATCACCTCGGCTGCCGCCGATGCAATCAGGCTGAGCAGCAGAAAGAGTGATGCGACTCCGACAACAACACCGAGTACCGCACTGATAGAACTCACCGCGACCTCCCGAGTAGGTAACCGCACGTTAGCGCTGCTCAGACCCAGGGTTTTCCCTGTTTCGTCGCGCCTGCTCGTGCGTTAGGCGGCAGCGCGAGTGCGACGCAAGAGCGGGTCGGCCAGCTGCAACGTTTTGTCGGCGATGCGCATCACGCGGCCTGCCGCGCCAGGGGTCTGACCATCCACCAGGTTGCCCATGACCTTCAGCGTGATGTCGGCCGCGGTCTGGGTGCCGACCGCGATTCGCAGCCCAGGCTTGAGCAAAAGCGGGTGCCCGATGATGAAGCTGAAGCGGCGTCCGGTGCGCAGAAAACTGTCGAATCGTGCGCCCACGAGGCGGTCGTAATTTTCGGGGGCATGGGCCGGGTCGGCCACGAACTGGTCAACCGCCAGCGTGCCGCTTTCGAGGCCGTAGTCGATGCCTTCACCGTTCATCGGGTTCACGAAGCCAGCGGCGTCACCAACCGCAACCCAACCCGGGCCGTGACGCTTCACGCAGCTCATCGGCAGGCGCCACGCACGGGGCTTTTCGATGTAGTCACCGATCGACCACGAGTCCTTCACGAGCGCCGCGTACTGATCGAGCAGCGTGTTTAGGTTGAGTTTCTTGAAGCCCTTCATGGTGCTGAGCGCGCCGCAGCCAATGTTGACCGTGCCGTCGCCAGCGGGAAACATCCAGCCGTACCCGGGAACGGCAACGCCGTGTTCATCCTGCAATGACAGACACGCTTCAAGGTGCCGGTCCGTGTGCCGCGGTGAGGGAACGTAGGCGCGAATAGCGAGGCCGAATGTCTCCTTGGGATCACGGACGCAGCCAAGAATTTTGCCCGCTGCGCCCTGCGCTCCTGCGGCCAAGATGGTGAGCGGGGCCGTGAATGTCTCGCCGCCAGCAATCACGCCCGTTGCCCGTTGACCGTCCAGCACGGGCAAGGCCTCGGTGTCGAATCTGACCTCAGCACCGTACGCCATCGCGAGGTTGATGAGATACGTGTCGAACGTGCGCCGAGGCCACACTGCGCCATAGTTCGGGAATCGATCCGTGGTCGGCCACAACAGCTCACGGCTCTTTGCCCCAGCGATCATGCGCAGCCCGTCGATGCGATGGGCCGAACTGATGTCAATGTCCAACGCCTGCAACGCGGCAACAGCGCGAGGCGTGAGCCCGTCGCCGCAAACCTTGTCCCGGCCGTGCGGACCCTTTTCGAACACGGTTACCTTCAGACCAGCGCGCGCTGCTCGTATGGCTGCTGCCGATCCGGCTGGCCCTCCGCCGATGATCAGCAGGTCTCGTTGTGTCACCGCTCTAGCCTGCCAGCACCGACCCTCACACGCGCAGTTCGTCGGCTGATACTGGCGTCACAGTTGGTGAGACGGTCCCTCGCATTCGCGTCCTGGCTCGTAGTACGGCGCCTGGCTTCAGCGACCGGTCTCATCAATGAACAACAGAGCGGGGGTTTCGAGCAGCGCCTTGATGCGCTGGATGAAGGTGGCGGCGTCCCAGCCGTCCACGATCCGGTGATCAAAACTCGATGACAGATTCATCATCGTGCGCGGCCCGAATCGCTGGCCGTCCCACATGGGCCGTACCTGCATCTTGTTGACCCCGACAATGGCGACCTCGGGATGATTGATGATGGGAGTCGTGACCAGGCCGCCGAGCGCACCAAGTGAGGTGATAGTGATGGTAGAACCGGTCAGCCCCTGACGGGTGGCGGTACCTGAGCGAGCCGCCTCGCTGATACGGGCGATCTCGGTTGCGCAGGCCCACAGGTCGAGAGTCCCGGCGTGATGTAGCACCGGCACGACGAGCCCATTCGGTGTTTGCGTTGCAATGCCGATGTGGGCGGCTTCGTAGGTGGTGAGTTGCCCGTCCGCCTCGTTGAACGTGGCATTGATCTGGGGCTGAGCGGCAATGGCCTCCACCATGGCGCGCACCAGGAAGGGCAGCACCGTCAGCTTGGGCGCGTTGCGCGTATTGAGGGCGCTGCGCAGCTCCTCCAGGGACGTGAGATCGATCTCTTCGACATAGGTAATGGTTGGGATGGCCGCTGCCACCGTAAGGCGCGCCGCGATCTTTCGTCGCATGCTGATGAGCTGTGCGGTGTGAGTGGCGTCCGAGGTATTCCGATGGCGGCCTGACCGGTCAAGATCGGCATGGGTGACGCGCCCGTCGGGTCCTGAGCCGTGGACCTTACCGAGGTCGATGCCAAGATCCTTCGCTCTCTGGCGAACTGCGGGGGCGGCAAGCGGCCGGGCGGTGGTGGCGACGGTCGGCCGTGCGGATCCCGTGGGCGGAGGAAGCGGCTCGGTTGGCGACTGTGCGGGGATGGCAACGACCTCGGCTGGTGGCACGACCGCGGTGGACTCTGCGGTTGCCAATCCGTCGTCCATTTCGATGGCGGCGAATTCGGAGCCGATGGCCAAGATGTCACCAGGAGCCCCGGCCAGGAACGTGATCACACCGGCGACGGGGGCGGAGATCTCGACGGTGGCCTTGTCGGTCATGACGTCGGCCAGCACGGTTTCGGTCGTGACCGTGTCGCCAACCGTGACGTGCCATTCCACCAACTCGGCTTCGGCGACGCCCTCGCCAACATCGGGCAGTTTCACGATACGAAGCGTCATGTCATGCCTCCATCGTGGCGATCATGGCCGCCCCAAGGCGGGCCGGTCCGGGGAAGTAGCGCCACTCGTGGGCGTGTGGGTAGGGCGTGTCCCACCCAGCCACCCGAGCGATTGGCGCTTCAAGGGCGTACAGCAGAGTCTCCTGCAGGATGGCGCACAGCTCTGCGCCAAATCCGGATGTCAGGGTGGCTTCGTGGGCCACCACGCACCGACCGGTTTTCGCAACGGACGCCGCGATGGTTTCGAGATCGAGAGGAACGAGTGTGCGCAGGTCGATGATCTCCGCGTCGATCCCGGTCTCGGTCGCCGCGGTCGTTGCGACATGAACCATCGTGCCGTAGGTGAGCACGGTGAGGTCGTTACCGGGTCGGTGGACGCGGGCTTTGCCGAGCGGCACGGTGTAGTGACCGTCGGGAACCTCGCTGAGTGCGTGGCCCGACCACGGCACGATCGGTCGATCATGGTGACCATCGAAGGGACCGTTGTAGAGCCGCTTGGGTTCGAGGAAGATGACCGGGTCGTCATCCTCGATCGCCGCGATCAACAACCCTTTTGCATCATACGGATTCGACGGAATGACCGTCTTCAATCCGGACACATGCGTGAACAACGCTTCGGGACTTTGCGAGTGGGTTTGGCCGCCGAAAATGCCACCGCCGGTTGGCATGCGAATCACGATGGGCGCAGTGAAGTCACCCGCTGATCGGTAGCGAATGCGGGCGGCCTCGGACACGATCTGGTCGTAAGCCGGATACACGTAGTCGGCGAACTGGATCTCCACACATGGCCTGAGCCCGTAGGCGCCCATACCGATGGCGGCGCCGACGATGCCGCTTTCGCTGATGGGTGCGTCGAAGCAGCGATGATCACCGAAACGTTCTTGTAGACCCTGGGTGCAACGAAACACACCCCCGAAGAATCCGACGTCCTCACCGAACACGATCACCCGCTCGTCGCGTTCCATCGCCACTGCGTGGGCATCGCGGATGGCCTCGATCATCGTCAGCGATGCCATGTCAGAGCCCGGCCTGTTCACGCTGACGGACAAGGTGCGGCGGCATCGTTGCGTACACATCATCGAACATGGTGCTGGGGCTCGATACTGCTTCGCTGTGCAGCGTGCCGAACGATTCGGCTTCCTCCGATGCGAGGCGGACAGTGGTGTCGACCTGGGCGACCAGCTCGTCGTGGTCTTGCTCGCTCCAGGCCCCAATGTGGATGAGATGCTTCTTCAGTCGTTCGATCGGGTCGCCCATGGGCCATTGACTTGGCTCGTCCTTGGGGCGATAGACGGCCGGGTCGTCGGACGTGGAATGGGCCCCGGCGCGATACGTAACCCACTCGATGAGGGTTGGGCCAAGATTGCGGCGCGCTCGTTCGATAGCCCACGCTGATGCTGCGTGCACGGCCAGGTAGTCGTTGCCGTCCACTCGCAGCGCGGGGATGCCAAAGCCGTGTCCCCGTGCGGCAAACGTGGCCGAACCACCGCGGGCGAAACCCTGGAACGTCGAGATGGCCCACTGGTTGTTCACAATGTTCAACACCACGGGCGCCTGATAGGTGGACGCGAAAACCAACGCGGCGTGGAAGTCGGATTCGGCTGTTGCGCCGTCACCGATCCACGACGACGCGATCTTGGTATCGCCGGCCAATGCCGAAGCCATCGCCCACCCGACCGCTTGGATCGTTTGGGTGCCGAGGTTGCCCGAGATGGTGAAGAAGCCGTACTCCTTCGATGAGTACATCACCGGAAGTTGGCGACCCTTCATGGGATCGTGGCTGTTGGAGTAGATCTGGTTCATCATCTCCACGAGCGGGTAGCCACTTGAGATCAGCAGGCCTTGCTGACGGTAGGTGGGGAAGTTCATGTCGCCCTTTGACAGCGCGCGCTGGTGCGCGCAGGCGATTGCTTCCTCGCCAAGCGCCTGGATGTAAAACGATGTCTTGCCCTGCCGATGGGCGCGCTGCATGCGCTGATCAAACGATCGCACCGTCAGCATGTCTCGAAGCCCGAGCTTGAGTTGTTCGACGTTCAACAGGCCGTTCCACGGCCCAATCGCGTTGCCGTCGATGTCGAGGATCCTTACCAGGCCGTAGGCGAGATCGAGCATGTCGTCCTCACGAGCATCGACGGGCGGGCGACGCATCTCGCCGGCGCGGCTGAGCTGCAGATCGGTGAACTTCGGGGCGTCGCCCGGCCGTGAAGCAGGCGCCGGAACACGCAGCCGCAGCGGTTCATCGGGCGCCGACGGTTGCGGGGTTGCGTCCATCAGGTCGAGGCTACGCCGGTGAGCCAGTGACGGACGTTTTCGCCGAGGGATGGCACGTGGTAGCCGCCTTCTTGCAGGACGACTGTTGGACGGCGGAGGGCAGCGATCATGGCGCCATGGATTTCGTAGGCTTCGGTGGTTACCTTGAAGTCACCGATGGGGTCGCGCTCGTGGGTATCGACGCCGAGGGACACGACGATGACGCCGGGGTCGAACGCGTCGATGGCGTCCACGGCCTGGCGCAGCGCCGCGATGAAGTCATCGTCGGAGGTGTGGCGAGCCAGCGGCAGATTGAGGGTGTGGCCGAGCCCTCTGCCGGTACCGGTCTCTTCGACGTATCCGATCAGATACGGGTACGCACGCGACGGGTCACCGTGCAGCGACACGTACTGCACATCGTCGCGGCCGTAGAAGATCTGCTGCGTGCCGTTGCCATGGTGGTAGTCGACATCGAGCACCGTCACCCGACTGCCGGTCTGACCCACAATGGCCTGCGCCGCCACGGCTGCGTTGTTGAAGTAGCAGTAACCGCCGTATGCGGCACGGGGTGCGTGATGACCGGGCGGACGGCACAGACCGAACGCCGACCTTTCGCCGCCGAGCACCAGGTCGGTGGCGGTCAAGGCCACGTCGACTGCAGCGCGGGCTGCGGCGTAGGTGCCTTCCACCAGCGGCGTCATCATCTCAAAGCACCAGTACCCGAGCGCGCTGACCACGTTGGTAGGTGTGGGGGCGGGCGTCATGTCCTCCCGCAGGGCCGGGTGCAGGAAGGTGTCGGGGAAGACCTCGCGCTGCTCGCGCACCTTCTGAAAGTCATGCCATGCGCTCGCCAGAAAGTCGACCATGCGCGGATCGTGCACTGCGTCGATGGGTGAGCGTCCGTGATCGGTGGGTTCGCTGAATGTGAACGCGTTGGGGTGACGGCGCAGCGCAGACTCGATCACTTCGGCCCGCACGGGCGCCTCCCAGTGGCCCTGGGCAATACCCCACTCGATGCTCGTGGCAATGTCATGGAGCAGATGGGTTGGTGTGGCAACGACCTTCATAGCGCTACGCCTTTCGCAACTCGGGGATGACGTGCTCACTGAACAGCTGATGGTGTCGCTCGATGCCTTCGTGATCCGTCACGCCGAACATTACGACCGCGTTGGCGGCACCGATCGTGCGGCACTGTTCGATGAGCTGTTCGGCCACCTGCTCTGGCGTGCCAGAGATGAACTCATCGATGCTCAGCGGGCCATCCATCTGGTCGGATGGCTTGTCGAGAACTGCTGCGAACGGCGGCAGGGGCCCAACGCTCTGATTGAGTAGGCCGAGCAGATGATGCTTGCCCGCCTGCACACCAGCGGCTTGATCGTTGGGGTCATCCACGAACGTCACAAGGCGGCGGACACCCAACTGTGACGGCTCGGTCGAGCGGCCAGCGTCTTCGGCCGCAGCGCGATAGCGGTCGAAGAAACCGGCGACGTCCTTGGTGGATGCGAAGCCGGCTACTGCCTTCCAACCGCGGCGCGCAGCTCGTTCGCTCGATTCGGCCGAACGCACCGCAGTCCACACCGACGGGGATTCTTGGAAGTAAGTGGGCGTGAGCCGCAGGTTGTCGATGTTCCAATTGGCGCCGTGATGGGTCACGACCGGCCCGCGTAGCGACTGTTCGAGCACATTGCACACTTCTTCGTGGCGACCGTGCGCCTCGGCAGGTGACTGACCGATAGCGAGCTGCTCGGGCGGGATCCCGGCTACCACGCCCATCTCCAAGCGGCCGCCGGTCAGGTGATCGAGCATGGCGAATTCTTCCGCCACCCGCCATGGAGTGGTGTGGGTGCTGACTGCGCCTAGCGATCCGAGCCGTAACGTCGTTGTGCGACCGGCCATGGCTGCGATTGCAAGGTTCGGTGACGGACTGTAGGCCGCGCCGAAGTGATGTTCGCTGAAGAAGATGCCTTCAAATCCGCGCGGCTCCATCTTGGTCCACAGGTCGAGGTACCACTCGAAATGGGCACGGATGGCGTGGCGATCGGTTGACGGTTCGGGGTTGGTGAGCTCGTGAAAAAACTCGAACACCCACGGCGAAATCATGACTCGATGTACGCCGTAAACACGCAGGAAACGGAACCGCCGGAAACCTGGGTGTGGCGGGCCGGACGTGACTCTGGATGAGGGAACTTCTCTTCCCACGGCGCATTCAGCGCGCTGCGATACGCAATGTCTTTCACGAAGAATTCGACTTTGGCGATGTCGTCCCAGGTGCCTCCGGCGGCATCAAGGATGGCGCCCATGTGCGTGAACAGGTTGGCCACTTTGTCCTCAAGCGAGTCAGGCACGTCGCGGGTTCCGGGGTTGTACGGCGAGATCACGCTTGTGACCAACAACGGCCCGATACGACTGGCGACGGGAATCGGGTTCTCATGGGAAAGACCTGCGATATCGATCGACCTGCGCGACATTGGTTACTCCGTTAGTTGGTGGGTGATGGCGTTACCTTAACGCCACGCGTCAATTGACACGCTGCGGTGGAGCTGCAGTTTCCACGCTTGCATGGTGGACGAGACGTCGCTGCCAACGACGATCACTTTGATGGTGTCGGGTGGGTAGGCGGGCACCATGTCGTCGTCGGGTCGGGTGAGGTAATCCGACGGCCACACCCTGGCCGATGAGGGTCCCCTACCCTCGATCTGGCTACGGCACATCGGATAGAAACCGCTGGCTCGGAAGTCCGCCAGCCGCATGGTGGCGCGCTCGTAGAGGTAGCTCTCGATGGATGCTTTGGTCTCGCCGGTATCGGCCATGAGGTGAGCTCGCTTCTCCGACAGGAGAACGAACGCGCCCGTCTGGGGCATCTCGAAACTGTTGAGCGTTGTGACGACGTCGTCGAGGGTGCCGTAGTAGAAGTTGCCGTTGTGGGCCCAACCTCCGAGCAGGATCGAGACAGTGGATTCGTCGGAGCGGTAGCCAAGCGACACGTGAAAGGGGTCCCACGGACTGGCAGCCTCATTTTCGGCGAACGCCAACGCGTAGGACACCGCGCTGCCTTGCGTGGGTGTGGTGTTCACGCCGATACGAGCGCCGCCGACGGTTCGAAACATCAGGTTGAGGACCCGACCGATGGTGGCGTTTGCCTGGTTGCCGGGGCCGAGGGCACCAACTCCGCCGGTCATCCCGATCTCTGTCGCGATCGGGCCATTGACCAATTGGGCGAACGCAAACGAGTTGACCGAGCGGGTCATCGATTCGAACTGCAGGTCACCGAAGACCGAAGCACTCGCCAGAATCACCGGAAGATACGACGGCTTGGCCCCGGCCATCACCGCGTTGATGGCCACCATCTCCACCGTGACCCGACGACCCTCAGGCCGAAACGATTCGGTCACGACCTCATCGGCGGCGTGGGTCGTGCCGTGCAACATCGCCCCAACGTTCGCTTCCGTCGGCGGCACGATCGGCAATCCATCGGTCCAACCCTCGGCGTGAAAGTGGTCGAGCACCTCGGCCAGGGTGCCGCGCAGGGCGACACGAGGGCGGGGCGAAGGCACACTGAGCCCGGTGAGCACCTCATCTGGCGACGTAGGTCTGGTGAGGTCGTTGATGACGGCGTGGAGAGTGGCATCGGTGGCGGCGTCGGTCCGAGGCGGGTTGCCGATCGGCCAGACCCGAACCGGTGCACCGACCGTCGTGATCGAGTGATGCGCGGTAGCGGCCAACGCCTCAAAGTGGATCAAGGGCGCGGGCACGCCGCGTCGCTCCAACTCCGACGCGAACACTACGGCCAGGTGCACCATGGTGGCGGCCGGTCCGCTGACGAGCACAGCGCTATCGAAGTTGGTGGCAACGAACTCGATCTCGGCGAGGTCGGTCATCATGAAATTGGAGCGCATGAAATGCGTGGCTGTCGCCGTTGGATAGCGCTGCGAAATGAGGTGGAGGAACCCGTCGACGATGGGTTCGAGTCCCGAGCCGGGTGGCATCGTCTGCACCACGCAGATCCGCAACCCGTCCAGCGTGATCGGCCGCGGGGCTAACGCGACGAGCTCGCGTGTCGGCTCGTCGCTGCGCGGGTCAAGGGCCTCATAGATCTCCACGTCAGCGACTGTACGCGACCCACACCGGTCGATCTTCGATCAAGGGCGGTACCATCCCACCATGATTGAACCGGACTCTTTTCGCTTCGACACGCTCAGCTTGCACGCCGGTCAGCGTCCTGATCCGGTAACGGGAGCGAGGGCGGTACCGATCTACTTCACCACGTCGTATGCGTTCCCCAATACAGATGAAGCCGCCGCCATGTTCAACCTTGAAACGCCCGGCCACATCTACAGCCGAATCTCCAACCCGACCGTGGCCGTCCTAGAGGAGCGCCTTGCTGCCCTCGAGGGTGGCGTGGGCGCAGTGTGTGCAGCCAGCGGTACCGCCGCGCTGCACTTGGCCATTGCGTCGTTGCTGAGCGCGGGTGACCACATCGTTGCTTCGAAGAACCTGTACGGCGGGTCGTACAACATGATGAATCTCACGCTGCCCCGCTTCGGTATCACCACGACCTTTGTCGATCCGAGGGATCCGGCCGCCTTTATCGCTGCGATCCAACCGAACACCAAGCTCTTCTACGGCGAGACGCTTGGCAACCCTGGTATCGAAGTTTTGGACATCCAGGCCATCGCCAACGCGGCTCATGCGAACGGACTTCCGCTCATGGTCGACGCCACGTTCTCCACCCCGTATCTCATCCGCGCTATCGAGCACGGTGCTGACATCGTCATGCATTCCGTTACCAAGTTTCTCGGCGGCCATGGCACAGCATTGGGCGGGGTGATTGTCGATGGTGGACGGTTCGACTGGCTCGCATCAGACAAGTTCCCGACCATGACCGAGCCGTATGCCGGCTACCACGGCATTGTGTTCGCCGAAGAGTTCGGACCCTCCGCGCTGGGCATGCGAGCCCGCGCCGAGGGGCTGCGAGACTTTGGTGCGTGCATGAGCCCGCATAACGCGTTCGCGCTGCTGCAGGGCGTCGAGACGCTTCCGCTGCGCATGGCCCGCCACGTCGACAACACCGATCACGTCCTCGAAATGCTGCAGGCCAACGACGCAGTCACCTGGGTCAAACATCCACGGGTTCCAACCCATCCCGATTTCGAGTTGGCGAAACGCTTGTATCCGAAGGGAGTCGGTTCCATCCTCAGTTTCGGCGTGAAGGGTGGTCGCAGCGCGGGACGTAAGTTCATTGAAGCGGTGCAATTGGCCACCCACCTCGCCAATGTGGGCGACGCGAAAACGGTGGTGATTCACCCAGGCTCGACCACGCACGGGCAATTGACGCCAGCACAACTGGAACTGTCCGGCATTAGTGAGGACCTCGTCCGATTGTCGGTCGGCCTTGAAGATCCGCAGGACATCGTTGAGGATCTCGAACGGGCACTGAAGGCCAGCCAGCGATGATCGTTGTGGTTGACGGACGGGAAGCGCACGCCTCTACGGGCGGGGTTTCACCGACGGGTGACGGCCCGGTTGTGGTTCTCATTCACGGCGCCGGGATGGACGGCACGGTGTGGCAACTGCAGACTCGCTATCTCGCCCATCGGAGTGTCCGCGCCATTGCGGTCGATCTGCCCGGCCACGGACGAAGCGATGGCGAAACGCTCGCCACGGTTGAGGAGATGGCGGACTGGGTTGCCCGTTTCATGACCGCGGCCGGGTTTGGTGCTGCTCATATGGTCGGCCATTCCATGGGGTCGTTCATCGCGCTTGAACTGGCCAGTCGGCACGCCGCGGTGACCCAATCCATCACGTTGTGCGGAACGTCCACCGCCATGCCGGTCCACCCCCAACTGCTCGCCGACGCGACCGACAACCTGCCTGCAGCGGCAGCCTTGATGGCGGCCTGGGGGCACGCCAAACCGGCCCATGTGGGCCTCAACCCGACACCCGGGCTGTGGATGCTCGGGGGCGCGCAAGCGCTTGTCGAGAACTCCCGGCCAGGCGTGCTCGCCTCCGACTTTCGAGCCTGCATGAGCTATTCCAATGCGCTGACCGCCGCCGCAAAAGTGAGCTGCCCGGCAACCGTTGTGATTGGCCTTGGCGACAAAATGACCCCGCCCAAAGGCGGCCGTGCGTTGGCCGCAGCCCTGTCGTCGGCGACGGTCATCGAACTGCCCGATACCGGTCATTCCATGATGACCGAAAGCCCCCGCACCGTCCGCGCCACCATCCTCAACTCCGCCCAAGCCTGAACTCGGCGCGCTAGCGCCGAACCTTGATGGCTTTGGTATGGCTCGATATCGGCGCTAGTGCCGTGTCAGGCCACGTTGCCGTGCGACCTACCGGCACTTCGATGGTGGTCCAAGCAGCACTGCGAGCGTGAGACTCGTGCCGTGAACGGGCCGTGCGATACCACCCGTCGACGAGTGCGGGTCGGCCTCGCAAAGCCGCTACCTCTGGCTGAAGCTCCAAACCACTAGCCACCGCGGCTCGCCCTTTCGATAGCTCGGCGACGCGGGTTGTTGGCGGATGTTTTTTGTTTTGCGTCCATACGGGTTAATGACCAGTCACAGCTCACATCCGCCCGGATGGCTGGTGAGTTCAGACTGTACGTTGACCCTGATGGACTCAAACAGAACTGGTTGCCGACTGGCTCGATGCGAGCGAAGGCGTGGAACATGCACCAACACACACCGGACCAAAGCGATTGCTCAGCGCGCTAGCGCCGAACCATGGTGGCCTTGGCGTCTTCGTCCCGCACGAGGAGCGACAACGCGGCGGCCAGGAAAGTAAGCAGGGTGGCGGCGAAGAACGTCCAGTGGAAGGCAGTGGTGTACTTGTGCACCAACTCCGGCGCCACGATCGAGCGCCCGAACTTCTGGGGAATGGTGGACGCCAACACCGTTGACAACACGGCAACACCGACGGCTCCCGCCAATTGTCGCTGAGTGGAAAAGATCGCACTGGCCCGACCGGTTGCCTCCGGTGAGATCTTGGCGTACGACGCGGCTTGCAGCGGGATGAACGCGAAGGCGAGGAAGAGTCCGCGTACAAACATCAGGCCGCGGATGGTCCAGTGGTTGGTACCGATCGTGATGAACATGAACCCGATCGAAAAAGTGCCCATACCGACGAAGGCCATGAACAGCATCTTTCGCGGCCCAACCCTCGGGTACCACTTGCCCGCGAATCGCGAGGTGATCAGCGCGCCGATCGCTTGCGGGAACGTCGTGAGGCCGCTTTCCAGCGCCGTGTAGCCGCCGACCCGTTGGAGGAACTGCGGAAGGACGAACACGGTGCCCAAAAACGCCATGGTGTAGGCGAAGCTCACCGCATTGGTGACGGCGAAAAGGCGGTCCTTCAAGAGGCGCAAATCGAGCATCGGCTTGGGCGTGCGATATGACCACCACCACAGTCCCACCAGACTCACCACGCCAACGATACCGACGGTGATGATGCGTGCGCTGAGCCAGCCTTCCTCAGATCCCCGTTCAAAGAAGTACACCACGGCTGGAAAGCCAAGGGCTGCCAGGACGACGCCGGGAAGGTCGAGTGGCCGACGGGTGCTGTCGTCATCTTTCTTCAAACCGAACACGGCGACCGCAAGGGCAATCATCCCAATCGGAATATTGACGCGAAAGATCCAGCGCCACCCGACGGTGTCAGTGAGCCAGCCGCCGAGCACCGGGCCCGATGCGGGCGCCAGCACGGTAGGTATCGCCAAGATCGAAGAGGCCCGCGCTCGTCGTTCGGGCGGGAACGCTCGAAAGAGCAGCGTGATGCCGGTCGGGGTGAGCATGCCACCGCCGACGCCCTGCAGCACGCGGAAGGTGATGAGCTGGCTGATGGACGTGGCCTCGCCGCACAGGAAGGACGCCAGCACGAACATGAAGAGCGCGAAAATGAATGTGCGTCGGGTGCCGAAGCGGTCGCCAACCCAGCCCGAAATCGGAATCCAAATGGCCAGGCTGAGTGAGTAGCCAAGCACGATCCAGGTGGTGGATGGCAGCGACGCGTTCAGGTCTGTCGAGATTTTGAACAACGAGACGTTCACGATCGTGACGTCAAGAATGTCCATGAAGACGGCCAGCACGAATGCCGCAGCGACAACCCACTCGTACGGCAGGTGCCTTAGTTTGTGAAGACGGCCGGGCTGCGAGGGCGATTCAATCATCGGGTCCTAAACGTACAGGCTGGCCACCGATTTACCCGGGTGGAGGAACGGCCGTGTCACTTACCCAGTTGCCATGAAAACCAAAGGGCACCCGTTGTGGAAGCACCACCTGGGCGACGTAACCACGACCGAAATCCTGCGCATCCCACACGGCCAGTTCGGCCTTGTCGTGCGCAAGGTCGTGAACGAAAGTCATGAGCCAGCCGTCGTCTTCGTCGGTGCTTCCGGGACGCCCGATAAAGACTGCCTCGCCGGCAGCTCGGCCGACGCCGTGGTCGAATACCTGTCGCGTGCCTGTGTGAAGATCGTGTTTCAGTGTGGTCCACCCAGCTTTCGGGTCGTCGATCACCGGCGACGTGCAGTAGCCGTAGCGATAGGGCTTGCCGCTCACGCTGCCCCGGTGGCGGGGGAATTCGTTGGCGGCGTCATCGATGACGGTGGTGCTTGACGTGCGGCTGGCCGGATCGATCACCCAACGTTCCAAACGCGGCAGCGAATCACCGAACGGACCGAGGATGTCGCCGTCGAACATCTTTTCGTAGGTGCAGATATCGATGACGACTTTGCCGTCGGGTGTGTCGTAGGCGTTCATCGGATGAAACAACGCGCACAGCGGCACATCGACCCACACGATGTCTTTAGCCTCACCATCGCGGGGGAGAAGGCCGACGCGGTTGCCGTAGTCGGGCTGCCAGCGGAACGGGAAGCGTCCGGCGACGGCCAGGTCGAAGTCGACGATGACCGGCTGATCAAACACGACGGCATAACGCGTGGTGAGCGAGATGTCGTGAATCATTGTCATGCCCGGTACCGGGATATCGACCGTGCGACGAACCAGACCATCGGTACCGACAACGACGTACTGCACGTGGTCCATCCACTCGGCCCACGAGTAGGTCATGGCGTGCAACTCGCCCGTGTCCGGATCAAGCTTTGGGTGGGCGCTGAACGCGCCGGGCAGGGTTCCGTAGAAGTCGTTGCGGCAAACCGTGTCGAGGTCGTAGGTCATCTCCACCTGGCTAATGCCGCCTTCCACCATGGCCCAGGTGGTGCCGTTGAAGCCACCGACGTTGGTGTTGGCCCCGACGCCGAAGGATCGAGACGATGGCCCAGCGATGTCTTCTAAGCCTCGGGCGGTTTGGACCTGCTTTGAGCCGACATAGCGGTTGCGGTACCAGTCGGCCTTGCCATCGTTCAGCCGAACGCCGTGCACCATGCCGCCACCCATGAACCAGTGATGGGTGAGTTGATCCACCTCGGCAATCGGGTTCGGACCATTGCGCAGGTAGCGCCCGTTCAACTCCGGCGGCAGCGTGCCGATCACCTGGAGGTCAAGCGCCGTGACCTCTTGCGTAACCGGCCCGTAGTTGTCCTGCAGATAGCGGTTCGTCATAACGGCCTCCTCTGTCCTGAACCCCAGGATAACACTGTTACCGAGGTCGGCGACACCGCACGCGAGCCTCCGTCGCTCGACGCTTGGCTGGTGACGACTTAGTGTGCACGGTGTGAAGAAAGTCGATGATGATCCAACCCCGCACCAAGCGGCCCGTGCATCGGGCCCAACGTTGCGTGAGCAGCTCCTTGCCGACCCGGTCCCTCCACCGTGGCCGCTATTGGAAGAATCACCAGCTTTTCTGGGTGATGAAGATGTGCCATTCACGAACTACACGTCGGCCGCGTACGCGCAGGCCGAGTTCGATCACGTGTGGTCGAAGACGTGGCAGTGGGCTTGCCACGTTGACCACATCTCCGAGCAGGGCGACTACTACGTCTATGAGGTCGGCCCGCATTCGGCGCTCATCGTGCGCACAGCCGATGGTTCGATCAAGGCCTACTACAACGCGTGTATGCATCGCGGCACGCAGCTGCGCACTCCCGGCACCTGCGGCTTTGCCAACCAGCTGAAGTGTCCGTTCCACGGGTGGACGTGGTCGCTCGACGGTGATCTCGTGGAGGTTCCCGACCGATGGGACTTCCCTCATGTCGGTGATGATTCGCATCGCCTTCCGCAACTGCCCGTCGAGGTGTTCGCCGGGTTTGTGTGGGTCAACTTCGACCAGGACGCGACCCCGTTGTCGGAGTATCTCGGCGTGCTTCCCGCGCACTTTGCCGAGTTCAACCTGGAGCAGCGCTACATCGAGACGCACGTTCGCAAGCGCTTGCCGTGCAATTGGAAGGCTGCGGTCGAGGCGTTCCTTGAGGCCTACCACGTGCGCGAAACGCATGCTTCCGGCCAACTTGGCGACGAGGTCACCACGCAGTACGACATCTTCCCGCCCAACGTCAGCCGCTTTATCCACACCTCGGGCCTCGACAGCCCGCAACGGCCGGTGCCTCGCACCGAGCAGCAGATGCTTGCGCACCTCACACGCAACCTTCGCCGCGGGATGGAGCCACTCGTGCTGCCCGATGGCACGCGCGCCCGCGACTTCTACGCGTCCTATGTGCAACATGAGATGGGGAAGACCTACGGGCAGGATTTCACGCACCTCAGCCAGTCGATGACGCTCGACTCGATCGAGTATTTCTGTTTCCCGAACGCATGCCTGTTTCCGGGCCTGTCGCTTTCGATGGTGTACCGCTTTCGCCCCGACCCGGTCGATCACAACGTGAGCTACTTCGACCTGCTCATCTTGCGACCGCGACCCGTCGATAGTGACGCACCGCTGCCGCCAGCCGTGATCGAGCTCGATATCAACGACAGCTATTCCCTCGCCGACGGTCTCGGAGGATTGGGCCGCGTCTATGACCAGGACACGGCCAACATGGCAGCGCAGACGCGCGGGTTTCGGTCGAGCCGCAAGCGGGGTCAGACGCTCGGCAACTATCAGGAGGTCCGGGCTCGTCACTTGCAACAGCGCGTGCGTGAGTACCTGCTCGCCGGCGGCTTCCAGCCCGAGGACTAGTTGAAGAACGGATCAGGCGTGCCGGCGCGACCGCTTGGCATGTACGGGCCCGACATCTTGTCGCCCATTTGCTCGACGCTCGACCAATCGTTGCGCAGGGAGCGATGCACGATGCGCCAGTCTCCATCACGATTCTCAAACCGGTCGATGTAGCGCCCGGTGAAGGTGTACATGGTCCTTCCGGTGTCGTGCTCGGCAACGTGGGTGGCCAGCACGTAGGACTCTGCCAGCGCCGAGTCGCCATCGACATTCACCGTGATGTTGCTCAGCCGGTGCTGGGTTGCTACAAATTTTCGGGCGAGCGATTCGAGGACGTAGGGCACAAACGCTTCGATCGTAAACGGCTCGGCTCCGTAGTCGACCAGCACCGCACCCGGATGGAAGGCGGCCTCGATCGACGGGGCGTGCAGGCGGTCGATGCCACGGCAATAGCTGCGGAGGGCGTCTTCGATTCGGGCACGACTTTGGAGCTCGGTCATCTCGGCGACGCTAGCGGTTCGACGGCAGTCCCTCTACGCTTGCATGATGTCGGGAACACCAATTGAGCTCGGTGACATGAGTGATCTTCGTGACGGTCAGATGCGCGTCTTTCCCGACATCGGCGGCAATGGCATCATCGTGTGCCGCGTTGCCGGCCAGTTGCATGCATTGGAAGACAACTGCTCGCACCGCGACGCCCGCCTGTCTGAAGGCCGGCTGCGGGGTGCACTCATCACCTGCCCGTTGCACGGTGCTCAGTTCGATGTGCGTGATGGTCAGCACCAGGGCCCGCCCGCATCACTGCCGGTAGCGTGCTTTCGCGTCACCGAGCAAAGTGATACTGCAGTCGTCTATCTCCCACCCGGGTAGGGCTACGTAATGGTCATTTCGCCGTCGTATCCGGCGTCTGCTCCTACGGTGGCGGGTCGAGGCTTCAACACGTAGTGGGCCTTGGCCGGCAGGTCGATGGTCTTGGTTGCGCCCGACTCCACGCTGCCGAGCACCTTGTCTCCCATGAGCACATCGATCATGACCTTGCCGTTATTCGGGTACGGGGGCTCCAGGCTGAGGGTGAGCTTTTGCCCGGCTGCCGCATCGAAACCGCCGGTCGAGCCAATGGCGGTATCGCCGAAGAACACCGCGCCACTTGTGCCCGGCAGGAACGAGATCGGTACTTCGGACTTTCCGGCCTCAAGGCTGAGGTATTTGCGCTTTGCCGGGGAACCAACCGTTGAGAGCGCTCCGCCGTTCAACCTGAAACCTTGGCGAACCACGGCCGTCGGACAGCAGGCGCCCTCCGCATCGGTAAAGCGATCGATTGCGAGCGCGTCATCTTTGATGCTGATGCCGCGCACGCCGTCGTCGGCTCGGTCACCGACACCGGCGGATATGAGCCTTGTCGCGGTCGTGCCGGAGCACGAGTAGATGTGCACGTCAGAGAGTTGGCCGGTGCCGCCGGTGTTGACGTTGGTGAACACCGCGGTCTCGGCGTTGCCGTCCACCCCACCGAAGTCACCTGCAACGACACCGCGTACCTGCAGAGCGGCGTAGTCGATCGAGTCACGGGTGCCGCGCTCGCCCTGGCCGTTGGTGACGGTGATCTTGCCGAAGTCGGGCAGATCGAACGTGAAGTTCCGGAAGTCGACACCACTGCACGGATTCGGCGCGGGCGGTTTCGGTGCGGCGGTAGTAGCCGGAGCCGCAGTCGGGCCGGGCGGCTTCGGTACGGTGGTTGGTGCTGCGGTCACTGCCTTGACCGTCGTGACAACCGGTGTGGGCGCACCCGTGGTGGGGGCGGCCACCGATGCTGGCGCAGCCACCGTGACGTCGGCCAAGGTAGTGGTAGACTGCACGTTCTTCGGCACGGCGGCCGTGTCCTTGGCAGCTCTTGTTGAGGCGGTGCACGCGCCGAGCATCAGCAGGAGCGCGGTGGTTACCAGCGTTACGCGTGCGGCGTGCATATGGGGTTAGGACTCGACGGTGACGCCGCGCCAGAAGGCGACATGGCCTTTGATTTCCTTGGCGGCGTCTTTCGGTGTGGGGTAGTACCAGGCTGCGTCGGCGTTCACGTTGCCGTCGACGTTCAGTGAGTAGTAGCTGGCCTCACCCTTCCACGGGCACGAGGTGTGCTTCGCGCTTGGTTCGAGAAGATCGGCATTGATCGAGTCGGTAGGAAAGTAGTGGTTGCCTTCAACCATCACGGTATTGTCGCTCTCGGCAATAACTGCACCGTTCCACGTTGCTTTCGCCATGTTCGGCTCCTCTCATCAGATTTGATTGCGAAGGCTACCGGCGAACGTCCGCTTTCGACTGCTCGGCCGGCCGATCTCGGCGCAGCACGACCGGCCGGCTCCCGACCGGGCTTCGCGCCGGTAGCTTTTGCACGCTGATCGGGGATAATAACGGTTGCTGTTATTAACGGCTACTGTTATGCTTTGGAGGTGATCCAATCGTTCGGTGACAAAGACACCGAACGCGTCTGGCTTCGGAAGCGAATCCGCAGGCTGGACGATGGCACCTATCGAATTGCTCTACGAGAGCTTCTGATTCTCGATGCTGCTGATGTCATCGGAGATCTCCGAATCCCACCAGGCAATCGGCTCGAGAAGCTCAAAGGTGATCGTGCTGGCTACTACAGCATCCGCATCAACGACCAGTGGCGAATCTGCTTTCGATGGGCGCTTGCTGGGCCTGAAGACGTTGAAATCGTCGACTACCACCAAGGAGACCAATGACAACGAGCGCCACTATGCCCCCAATCCATCCGGGTGAGATTCTTCAGGGGGAGTACCTCGACCCGCTCGGTGTGAGCCAGTATCGGTTGGCTCGCGCGATCGATGTACCACCGCGACGCATCAATGAGATCGTTCATGGAAAGCGGGGGATCTCGGCCGACACTGCATTGCGGTTGGCCCGATACTTCGCGACCAGCGAACGGTTCTGGCTCAATCTCCAAAACCGCTACGACATTGAAATCGAACGCAATCGACTCTCGGCCATCCTGGACGAGATCACGCCATTGAAGTCGGCCTGATGCACTAGCTCCAGAGTCCGGATACCAGTGCATCGAGTTTGTCGAGGCGTTCTCGGCCTCGGGCGACGATCGGCTCGATGGTGTCGGGGGCGTGCACGGGAGCGGCGAGGTCTTCGTCCATGGTGGCGAGAACGGTCGGGGTGAAGAAGCGAGTGAGTTGCGCGTAGCCGTGCTTGTCCTTCTTGCCGCGATGTTGGTGGTGATAGCGCAGCGGGGCGTAGGTATAGAGCTCGTTACGGGCACGAGTAAGAGCCACGTACAGCAGGCGTCGTTCCTCCTCGATACTTTCGGCATTGCCGGTGGACATGTCGGACGGGATGTTGCCCTCCACCACATGCATGACGTGCACCACATCCCATTCGCCACCCTTGGCCGAGTGAATGGTGGACAGGGTGAGCACGTCGTCATCAAGCGATGGCGGGCCGGCCAGGTCACCAGTGGCGGCCGGTGGGTCGAGAGTGAGTTCAACGAGGAACCGACTCAATGTTGGAGCGAGCGTTGCGGCGATCTGCAACTGGTCGTAGTCGGCCACGCGGGCAGCCCAGTTGTCGTAACGATTCGCCACGAGTGGTTCGAGGAAGGCTCGCGCTCGTTCGAGCTTGGGGAGCACGACGTCTTCGGGCATTGACCGCGCGTCGAGCAGGGTGAGTACCAGTTCCTGGCAGCTCTCATGCGCGGCCACGGCCTTGTTCGGGTCATCGGCCAGCATTGCCTCTTCGGTGATACGTCGCGCCGTGACTCGACCGATGCCGTCGATGAGTTGGAGCACGCGGGTCCACGCCAGTTCGTCGGTAGGGTTCTCGACCACACGCAACATGCTGACGAGGTCCTTCACGTGGGCTGCTTCGAGGAACTTCAATCCTCCGTACTTCACGAACGGAATGTGGCGAGCGGTCAGCTCCAACTCAAGTAGATCGGAGTGGTGACCTGATCGCACCAGTACCGCTTGGTGGCGCAACGAGGTTCCCCTTTCCTTGTGCCACAAAATTCGCTCGCACACCGCCGTGGCCTGCATTGCTTCGTCGTGACAGCGCACCAGGACGGGCCGCTTCGTACCAGCTCGGACCGCCACCAGTTCCTTCGGGTGACGGTTGCGAGCATGGGCGATAACGGCATTGGTGGTTTCGAGGATGGGGGGTGTGGAGCGGTGGTTACGCACCAGGGTGAGGATGTCGGCATCGAATCGTTCACCGAAGTTCATGATGTTGGCGTGGGTTGCGGCACGGAACGAGTAGATCGATTGTGCATCATCGCCCACCACCGTCAACCTTGCTCCGCCGGCGGTCATGCCTTCGAGGATGTCGGCCTGCAGCGCGTTGGTGTCCTGGTACTCGTCGACCAAGATGTGGTCGAACATGCCCTGGAGCGCTCGGGCCGTGTCGGCATCCTGTAGCAGTGCCCACCAGCACAGGAGCAGGTCGTCGTAGTCGAGCAGTTGCCGAGCCCGCTTGCGTTCGATGTAGCCGGGGAAAATGACCCGCATGTCGTCGCGCTCTTCAATGCACCACGGAAACGACCACTGCAAAACATCGTTCAGTGGTTCTCGCGCGTTCACGCAGCGGCTCATCACATCGACAAGTGTTTCTTTACGGGCCCGCCGCCGATTGGTGCCATCGCCGGGCACGAGTTCATCCCGAACCATGGCCATGAGGTCGGCCGCATCACCGGGGTCGAGCACGGTGAACGACGGCTCTAGCCCGAGTGCCATACCGAAGCGCCGCAGCAGCCGGTTGGCCACCGCATGGAACGTGCCGCCCCATACGGCCGCCGACACCGACTGACCCGAGGCATTCTCGGCTCGATGCAACAGTTCTGACGCGGCGCGGCGGCTGAACGTCAGCAGCAAGATTCGCTCCGGCGGCACACCTGAGTCGACCAGATGCGCCAACCGTGCGGCGAGCGTTGTGGTCTTTCCCGTGCCGGCACCGGCCACAATCAACAGGTTTCGCCCGTCGTGGTTGACCGCGGCCTGCTGCTCCGCATTGAGTGTGTCGAACATGCGTTCGACACTAGCGGCTACATGACGGGCACGTCGGCCATGGCGGACGCAATGTCGGACGTTGACAGTTCGAGGTCGACCATGGTGCCGGTCATATACGACTCGTACGCGGCCATATCGAAATGCCCGTGACCGCACAGTGCGGTGAGAATGACCTTCTCCTCGCCCGACTCCTTGCACGCGACCGCTTCACGGATAGCGGCGGCGATGGCGTGGGTCGGCTCGGGGGCGGGCACGATGCCCTCGGTGCGAGCAAACTTGAGCGCGCCCGCGAAGCACTCCAACTGCGGAATGGCGATGGCCTCCACCAAGCCCAACTCGTACAGGTGCGACACCAGTGGAGCCATGCCGTGGTAGCGAAGACCGCCCGCATGGATGGAATCGGGAATGAAACCGTGGCCCAGCGTGTGCATCTTCATGAGTGGCGTCATGCCAGCCGAGTCACCGAAGTCGTAGCGATACTCGCCCTGCGTCAAGGTGGGGCACGCCGCGGGTTCCACACAACGGATGGTTGGGTTCATCTTGCCGGCCATCTTCTCCCGAAGGAATGGGAACGCGAGACCACCGAAGTTCGAGCCGCCGCCCGTGCAACCAACCAGCACGTCGGGCGTCTCCCCGACCTTCGCTAACTGCAAAAGCGCTTCTTCACCAATGATGGTCTGGTGCATCAAAACGTGGTTGAGCACGCTGCCGAGCGAGTAGCGCGTCTTCGGGTCGGCCACAGCCATGGCGACGGCTTCGGAGATGGCGATGCCGAGGCTGCCCGGATGCATCGGGTCTTTCGCCAACAGTGAGCGGCCGTAGTCGGTCAGCTCGGATGGAGAGGAGTGCAGCGTGGCACCGTAGATCTCCATCATCGTCTTGCGATAAGGCTTGGAGCGGTACGACGCCGCGACTTGCCACACCTCACATTCCAACCCGAACTGCGCGGTGGCGAATGCGAGTGCCGTGCCCCACTGACCGGCGCCGGTTTCGGTGGTGAGCTTGGTGATGCCTTCCATGGCGTTGTAGTACGCCTGCGGTACGGCCGTGTTCGGCTTGTGTGACCCGGCCGGGCTCACGCCTTCGTACTTGTAGTAGATGCGGGCAGGCGTATCGAGCAGCTTCTCCAACCGGTGGGCACGAAAGAGCGGACTCGGACGCCACAGGCGATAGACGTCCTGTACCGCCTCCGGGATGTCGATGTATCGCTCCTGGCTGACCTCTTGCATGATGATCGCCATCGGAAATAGCGGAGCGAAATCCTCCGGCCCAGCCGGCTCTCGCGTGCCCGGATGCAACGCTGGGGGCGGAGGTGACGGCAGGTCGGGAACGATGTTGTACCAACGTGTCGGCATTTCCGATTCGTCGAGCAGGATCTTGTGCTGTTTCATGGCGTACCCCCGTACGGTCGAAGTCCCGCGGGATGTTACCGCCGCACAGCATGCGGCTGCTCGAAGAACTTCTCTGAACCTGCGCCGCGCGCTTGAAGACGCGCGATGGTGCAGGCCCGAGTGGGCCTGAAGCATGCAGGCTGACCACCCGACACTGTGCACCAGCTGATGATGGCGGCCGCACAAGAGCGCCATATTGTCGATGTCTGTCGGTCCGGTGTCTCGGTCGTATTCCTTCACGTGGTGGGCTTGGCACCATTGGGCCTTGGTATGACAGCCGGGGTAGACCCGATTTGGTGCAACGACAGTGCCGTCGGCGTAGCGCTGCGACAAGGTCTGCGCCGGTTCGTCAGGCGCCACTTCCGGCAAACAAGCGTCGAGACCGGCCTTGACCTACTTCGGACTTTTCGCCGGTGAGTAGGCCATCGAGTTTCCAGCTGTTGTCGAGCATTGGTGAGAAGTGGAGGTGATCGCGCTCGGGCTCGGGTGTAGGGCCGTCGTCGTTGATCGATGCCTTCGCCCGGGTGGCCCACTCGCTCATGACGTGGGTGGTGTCGATGATATTCAGGTCAGCGAGGGCCGCGCCTGGCGTTGGGTTGGCAACAACCGTGCCAATCTCAAGCCTTGAGCGCCGCCGTTTCCATGTCTCTATCGTACACCCATTTGCATAGGAATGCTATTGAGATGAGTAGCTTTCTTTGTCAAGAAAGCCGGCTCAGACCTTTGACGATGCGGTCTGCCACGTCAGGGTGCCGGTCATGCATCGCCGGAACCGCCGACGATGCGAGCACGTAGTGGCTCACTCGTCGCCTCAACATCTAGGGGTTCTTGAAGATGTCGTGGGTGCCGACTCTGCGCCACACGACATGCGGTTCGCCGTTGGTGACCTCGGGGCCGTACTGGAATGTTGCACGGCCGTCGTCGGCCCAGGTGAGCTCGTAGACACCCGCCGCACCCTTCACGCCCTTGATGCGAAGACCCTTCCGAAAGCCGATACCCGATCTCAGTTCGTCGACAAATTGCTCAACCGCCTGAAGGAACGCCTCTTGTTGCATCGGACTGAGGCGCTCAAAATCAGCGCGAAACCGTGCCCGCCATGAGTACGAGGGCATCGCCGAGTCAGGGATTGTTGCGATTGGCGATCGACCGAAGCGCTGCAATCATCTCTTCGCCTGAGGCAAAGGTCTCCATTCGCCCAGCGGCAAGGTCGGCTTCCGCTTCTCGTTCACCCTGCTGCCACTCTGGAGACCAGAACCACGCCTGCGTTGAGTCGATAACTTTCCGCGGACGCAAAAGGATTCCCTCGTCGGTGAGCTCGGCATCGAGCAGGTCACCTTCTTCGAGATGGGCAGCGGTCCGAATGTCCTCGGGCAGCGTCACCTGACCTCGTGCTCTCACCGTTAGTCGAGTCATGCGACAATCATACAGTCTGATTTTCAGACTGTCGATACTGCGCATGGCCTAGGGGGTCTGGCCTGGCTCAAGGTGCAGTTCTTTGCCGTCGTACGGGTGGGCGAGGGCGACGGTTTCGTTGAGTTCGACGCCGAGGCCGGGTTCGGTGGGTGGGATGACGTAGCCGTCTCCCCACTCGATCGGCTTGACCAGGATGTCGGCATGGAAGCCAGACCAATCTTGGATGCTCTCAAGGATCAGGAAGTTGGGCGAGCAGGTGGAGATTTGAATGTTGGCCGCACCGACGATGGGGCCGCAGTACAGGTGCGGCGCGATCTGGGCGTAGTGGGTCTCGGCCAGGCCAGCGATCTTCTTCGCTTCGAGCAGTCCGCCGCACCGCCCGAGGTTGAGCTGCAGGATTGACGCCGCGCCGGTCGACAAGACGCGAGCGAACTCGTACTTGGTGGTTAACCGCTCCCCGGTCGAGATGGGGATAGTGGTTGCAGCTGCAACTTTCGCCATCTCTTCGGGCATTTCGGGCGGTGTTGGTTCTTCGAACCAGAGAGGGTCGTATTGCTCAAGACGGCGGGCCAGCCGAATGGCACCCGAGGTCGTGAACTGGCCGTGGGTACCGAACAGAATGTCGGCCGTCGAGCCGACCGCCTCCCGCACGGCCCGCACCATCGCCTCGGATCGATCGAGGTCTTCGAGCGACGGCTGTCGCGGATCAAACACGCCATACGGTCCGGCCGGGTCGAACTTCACCGCGGTAAACCCGCGGGCTACTGCTTCAACGGCGGCCGTTGCCGCCGCAGCCGGGTCGGAATATACGGGGTGATCGGCGTAGGCATCGAACCCGGTTGGCGGATAAAGGTACGTGTAGGTGCGCAGCTTTTCGTGGACCTGACCGCCCAGCAGCTCGTAGACGGGTTTGCCCAGTTCCTTGCCGACGATGTCCCAGCACGCCATCTCGAGCCCGCTCATGATGCCGCCGAGGGTGAGATCGGGCCGCAGCGCATAGCCACGGCCGTACATCTGTCGCCAGAGCGTCTCGATCTTGAACGGATCGGCGCCAATCAAGTGCCGCTCCGCCACATCCTCGATCATCTTGGCGACCAGATGCGGTGAGAACGTGGCCGTGTAGACCTCGCCCACGCCCGTGATGCCGCTATCGGTCGTGAGCTTGAGGAAAATGAAGTACCGGCCACCGAACCGAGGTGGCGGATTCCCCACCACGAACGTGCGGATATCAACGATCTTCACTGCAGCTTCTCCGGGAAGCCGGGCGCTCGCAGGTCGGTGCCAAGTGCATCCTCCAAAAGCTTGACCACCTGCGACGACCAGGCACCGCCGCCGTACTGCGCCTTCGCACGAACGAACGTCTGCTCTACCATGCTGGCGAGTTCGAGGGGCACCCCGAATTCGCGACCGAAGCCGGTTGCGAATCCCAGATCCTTGAGCGCGAGGTCCATGGTGAAACCAATGTCGTAGCTGCCGTTCAGAATCACCTGGCTCTCGGTTTCGTGCACGAAGCTGTTGCCTGAGCTGTTGAGAATCGCTTCGTAGGATTTGGTGAGATCGAGGCCGCCGCGCTTGGCCAGCATGAGGGCCTCGCCCGCAGCGACGAGGTGAATGAACGCCAGCATGTTCGTGATGACCTTGATGACCGCCGCGCTGCCAAGTGGACCCATGTAGAGCACCGGACTGCCGACTGCCGCAAGCAGATCGCGATGTTCGAGATAGAGCGATTCGTCACCTCCGACGAGCACGGTGATGTCGCCTTCCGCCGCTTTGTGCACCCCGCCGGTAACGGGCGCCTCAAGGAATCGGATGCCAACGTCGCTGGCCCGTTGGGACAATTCGAGCACGGTGTCACGATCGTTGGTGCTCATGTCGATCCAGGTGCCCCCCGGCCGGAGACTCTCGAACACGCCGTCGAAGTCACCGACCACGTGTCGGACGGCAACCGGTGAGGGTAAGCATGTGAACACCACATCGGAAGCTCGCCCAACATCTCCCACCGACGGGGCGCGACTGGCTCCGCGCTCGACGAGCTGAGTGACGGCTTCCTCGTTCAAGTCGTGGACGGTGAGTTCGTGACCAGCGCGCAAAACACTGCTGGCCAGATGGGCGCCGAGGTGACCTAGACCGATAAACCCAACTCGCTCCACGCTAGAGGTTGATGATGACGAGGCGGTCCTCGGTCATCTCGCGAACGGAATAGGCGGGCCCTTCGCGGGTATTGCCACTGTCTCGCAGGCCGCCGTAAGGCTGCTGATCGGTGCGGAACGTGGGCACTTCGTTCACCAACACGCCTCCGTAATCCAACGTACGAAACGCCTTGGTAGCTGCAGCCAGCGACTGGGTGAAG
The DNA here is from genome assembly GCA_031410595.1 of Actinomycetes bacterium. Lineage (GTDB taxonomy): Bacteria > Actinomycetota > Acidimicrobiia > Acidimicrobiales > Ilumatobacteraceae > JANMCE01. The sequence goes on from JANNZM010000050.1 coordinate 132,428, forward strand.
ATGGCCGCTTGCAGGCCGTAGGCCGAGTCGTTGGCCAGCTTGAGCGCTTCGTCGAGGGTGTCGTAGGCCTGAATGGTGACGACGGGGCCGAAGACCTCACCGGCGCACACCTTCATGTCGGGGGACACGTCGGCGATGATGGTCGGCGCAAGCACCCCCTCAGAGGAGATCGTTCCGCCTACAACTATCTTCGCGCCACCGGCAACCGCTTCATCCACCCACGACTTCACGCGGTCGCGCTCACCGGTGGAGATCAACGCCGACACGTCGGTGGCCTCATCGAGCGGATCGCCCACGACCAGCGACGAGACGTGCGACGCCAGCGACTCAGTGAACGAGGAGACGAGCGACCGGTGCACATAAATGCGCTGGGTGGAGATGCAGCTCTGGCCAGCGTGGCTGAACCCGGCCACCTTGATCTTGGCTGCGGCCGTCTGCCAATCGGCGTCAGCCTCAATAATGACCGGTGCGTTGTTCCCCAACTCCAAACCAACCCGCTTGCGCGGGGCTCGGGACCGGATCCCCCAGCCAACCTCGGGCGAGCCCGTGAACGTGATCAACGCAACGTCGGGATGATCGACCAGGGCGTTGCCCACGGTGCCGCCGCCACCGGTGACCACGTGCAGCATCTCGGGTGGAAGGCCGCACTCATCGATCAACATGTTGGCCAGCAGGATGGCCGAGAACGGCGTCTGGCTGGCCGGCTTCAACACGACCGGGCAGCCCGCCGCGATAGCCGGACCAACCTTGTGCACGACCAGGTTGAGCGGAAAGTTAAATGGCGCAATCGCGCCAACCACGCCGATAGGGAGGCGCAGCGTGAACCCGATCTTGCCTTCGCCAGGGGCGTTGGCGTCCATGGGCACCATCTCGCCGGCCAGCTTGCGAGCCTCGACCGCAGAGAAGATGAACGTGCCAACGGCGCGCTGCGCCTCGACGCGGGCGGTCTTGATCGGCTTTGCTGCCTCGCGGGCAATGGCCAGAGCGAACTCTTCCACGCGGGCCTTCAGACGCACGGCGGCGAGGTCGAGAATCTCGGCACGCTTCCAGGCGGGCAGGGCACCGGCGTGATGCGCGGCCTTGGCCATCGCCACCGCACGATCGACATCGGCTGGCGTGCACGCCGGCACCTGACCGATCAGTGAATTGTCGTACGGCGAGCGGACATCGATGACCGCGCCGGGGCCGATGTACTGCTCGCCGGCGAGAGGAAGGGGCTGAATGGTGGACACGTCAACGATGCTAACGGTCACCGCTAACCTGTGCCGATGGCAGCTATCGCTCGTCTGAGTCTCTTCGCTCTCGACTGTCCCGACCCTCACGCCCTGGCCCGCTTCTACGCCGCTATCACCGGCTGGCGCGTGGAGGATGAGGATCTCGAAGAAGGTGGCGACTGGATCACGCTTGCCAACGATGGGGGAGCCACACTGGCCTTCCAGCGTGTCGACACGTTCGAGCCGCCGACATGGCCGTCGGGTGGACATCCGCAGCAGGGCCATCTCGACTTCGACGTCGTCGATCTCGACATCGGTGAACAGCAGGTGTTGGCACTCGGAGCCCGTAAGACAGAGTTCCAACCGGGGAAGACGTTTCGTGTGTTCCTCGACCCGGTTGGGCACCCGTTCTGTCTTGTACTGATCCGCTGACCCCGGGCGGAGGGTCAGCGGATCAGATCGTGCGGCCGTAGGGCCTAATCGTTGTCTCCGCCGCCGTCGCCCCTGCCATGATCCTTGCCTTCTGACTCATCGCCTTGCTTCGGAGGCTTGACGGTGGTCACCGGTTGGCCCGATGCTGCTGCGGTTGCTGCAGCTGCGGCCTTGGCTGCGGCCCGAGCCGCCTTGGCGGCAGCCTCTGCTGCTTCCTCCGCCGCGTCGTCGCCCTCGTTGTCGTCGTCGGACTCGACGGTCGTGGAGGCCGTAGTCACTGTGCCGGCGAGCGTCGTGGTCGTTGCCCTCGGGTGCTCGTTTGCCTCGTTTGCCTCGTTGACCTCGTTGACCTCGTCAGCTTCAGGAACGGTGGTGCTGGTCGTCGTTACCGCACCCGCCGCGGTGGTTGTCGTGGTGGGATCGGCCGCCGGAACCGCGGTGGTGACGCGCGTGGCCGGGTCGACCGCGGCCGTGGTGGCTGCGACCGTTGCTGCCCTCACCCTCGACTGGCCTGCCAATGCACCGGCTTGAACGGCGGCGAACGGCTTAACGACCACCGCTGGTTGACTTGGTCGGTTGGATGCGAAGCGACCAGTAGCTGCCCCGGCAATACCGGCCGTGCCAAGGACTGCCCCCGTGATGGCTGCGGCTGCGATAAGACGCTTGGTTTGTGATTGTGCTGACATGTTGTTGATGCTCCTTGATGAGCCGCCCGTCCGGCTTAACGTGTTCCATTCTGCTGGTGATCCGATTAAGGCACGGGGGCCGAAACGTTAGGAGTAGGCCAACTTTTCCAACCTCCTCGCCAAAGTCGTAATGTCGTTAGGACTGATGTCAACGCATCCTGCTGCCGGAACCAAGCGCACGTGGTTGGGTACCTATGACTACCCGACGAGTCATCGCGTGCTGGAGATCGTCGCATTGGGCATCTTTGCGGTGCTGAGCGCGCTCTTCGCCCGTCGCGCCGGAGCCGAGGTGCTCGACCGATTCTCATGGCTCACGCTCCTGGCGGTGCTCGGAGTCTTCTTCGTCGGATACGCCGTTGCCGACTTTCTGTCTGGGCTGGTGCACTTCCTGTTCGACAACTTCGGATCACCCGACACGCCTGTCCTTGGCCAGAAGTTCATCAAACCGTTCCGGGATCACCACGACGACCCGAGGGCCATGACGCATGGGGATGCAGTCGCGGTGAACGCCGACAACTGTCTGGCTTGCCTGCCCGTGCTGGTGCCGGTGTTCTTCCTGCTCGACATTGCGCAACACCCGTACTTCGGTATGTTCCTGGTGGCGGTGTTGTTCTTCACCATGCTTACCAATCAGCTGCACAAATGGGCGCATATGGAGCGCTGCCCGCTTTTCGTGACCTGGCTGCAACGGGCACACCTGGTGTTGTCTGTTGATCACCATCAGGTGCACCACACGGCGCCGTTCGATTCGAACTACTGCATCACGTGGGGCATACTCAACCCTGCTCTGGAGCGCATCGGCTTCTGGAGATTTCTGCTCCGGGTCCTTCGTCGTCCCGCCTGATCCAGTTCTGGAGTCCACTGGTGTCTGCCCGCAACATCATTGCCTTGTCCGGCAGTCTGAGGAAGGGAAGTTTTACGTCCGCCGTGCTACGCGCCGCAGTTGCGCACGCGCCCGTCGGACTCAACATCACCATCGTCGACACCGTCCGCCATCTGCCCCTTTACGACGAAGACCTCGCCGATGCCGGTGCCGGCGACGCAATGCGCGCCCAGATCAGGGCAGCTGATGGCGTGCTGATTGCGACGCCCGAATACAACCATCACCTTCCGTCGCCGCTGAAGAACTGGCTCGACTGGGCCAGCCGTCCGTACGGCAAACATCCGCTGGTGGAAAAGCCCGTTGCGGTCTTTGGAGTGTCGCCCGGCTCTACCGGGGCGAAGTTGGCCGTCGACTATCTGCGCTACATCGTGCCTTCGCTCGGAGCCAAATTGATTGGCGACGAGCTCGCCCTCGGGTCGATCAAGGATCACCTCGATGTCGATACGGGCAAGGTGTCCGATGAGGTCAGCTCCTCGCTCGCTGCACTCCTGCTCGCGCTACAGAGCTCATTCGACTGATGCTCGGTCGACCCAGACCGATCGTGCCCGGCCCCGGCCAGGAGTCGGTGTGGGACTACCCCAGACCTCCGGCAATCGAAGCGTCGGATGACCTGGTTGAAGTTGAGTTCGGTGGCATCCTGATCTGCTCTACCACTCGGGCTGTTCGAGTGTTGGAGACCAGCCATCCGCCCACGTACTACCTGCCGTTCGACGACATGGCCATGCAACACTTTCGCCCCGGCTCGCCGTCGAAGTCGCTGTGCGAATGGAAGGGTGAAGCGTCATACCTGACGCTGCAGATCGGCGACCGAGTAGAAGCGGATGTGGCGTGGACCTACCCCCACCCCACCAAGCGTTTTGCGTCGATCAACCGCAGCCTTGCGCTGTACCCGGGCCGCATGGATGAGTGCCGCGTGAACGGTGAAATCGTGCAACCGCAGGCAGGTGGCTTCTACGGCGGCTGGATTACGTCCCGAGTTGTCGGACCCTTCAAAGGTGAACCGGGCAGCTGGGGCTGGTAGTCAGCCGACCGGCGTGACGGGACGGGCGCCACTCAGGACGTGTTGCACGTTGGTGGCGGCGAGGGTTGCCATAGCGGTGCGGGTCTCGACCGTGGCGGAACCGAGGTGCGGGATCAACACCGCGTTTTCGCACGTCAGGAGATCGGCATGCACGGTGGGTTCAAGCTCGAAGACATCGAGCCCGGCCCCAGCGATAGCGCCGCTGTGCAACGCAGCAGCCAGCGCGGCTTCATCCACGATGGGGCCACGAGCGGTGTTGATCAAGATGGCGTGGGACTGCATCTTTACGAACGTTTCGGCGTTGATCAGATGGTGCGTAGCGGGGGAGTACGGGCAGTTCACCGACACGATGTCGGAGGACTGCAGCAGCTCATCCATCGACATATGAGTGGCGCCCAGCTCGGCCTCAATTTCGGGTGCCACTCGGTTGCGGTTGGAGTACGCGATGGTCATGCCGAACGCCTTGGCTCGGCGGGCCATGGCCTGGCCAATATCGCCCATGCCGATGATGCCGAGCTGGCGACCCTGGATGCCGGTACCGAGCATGTAGAACATGCCCCACTGCCACGGCGTGCCCGAACGGATGACTCGCTCGCCCTCACCCAGCCGACGGGTGGTCATGAGCACAAGACCCATGGCGATGTCGGCCGTGGCTTCGGTGAGCACGCCCGGCGTGTTGGTGACAAGGACGCCGCGAGCGCGGCAGGCGGGCACGTCGATGTTGTTGTAGCCGACCGCGACGTTGGCCACGATGCGCAGTTGCGGACCGGCAGCATCGAGAAATGCGTTGTCGACCTTGGTGGTGAGCAGCGTGACCGCAGCGTCTGCACCGGCAACGGCAGCATGGACTTCTGACGCGGTTGCAGGCGTATCGGATGACCACGCGTCGACCTCGCCGGCGGCTCGAAGAAGTTCGAGGCCTGGTTCGGGAATGCGGCCGGTGACTACGATTTTCACGTAGACTCGATCCACTGCTTCAGGCCGGTAAGGCCGTCGTTGATATCACTCGCTTCGATGCCGGAGTACGCAAAGCGGACGTAGTGATCGGTCTCGCCCGACTGCGGTCGTCCGAAGTGCTTGCGGGTACAAAACGACACGCCGGTGTTGTGCAACGCCGCCGTGGCGAAGGCAGACACGTCGCTGAAGCCCATCCGATCCATGACCTGCGTCACGTTCGGGAACAGATAGAACGTTGCATCAGGTCGCGGACACACGACGCCCGGAATCGAGCCAAGTGCTGACGACGCCGCGTCACGGCGAAGCCTCAACTCGGCCAGGATGTTGGCCGTGCCATCCTGGGGACCGGTGACTGCTTCCACTCCCGCCGCCTGCACGAAATGGGTGGTGCAGCTCTCGTCGTTGGTGTTCAGCTTGGTGATGGCCTCGGCAACGGCGGTCGGACCGATCGCTGCGCCGAGACGCCAACCGGTCATGGCGAACTTCTTCGAGAACGTATAGAGGATGACCGTGCGCTCGGCCATGCCCGGCAACGACGCAATCGAGGTGGATGACCCGGCGTAACGCATCTCGAAGTACGCCTCATCCGACAGCACCCACAGGTTATGGGTGCGGGCGATGTCGGCTATGGCCTCCATCTCCTCGCGGCTGCTCTCGCAACCGAGCGGGTTCTGGAGATCGTTGTAAATGATGGCTTTGGTAGTGGGCGTGATCATCGACCGAAGATGATCGAGATCGATGGCGAAACCAGTGGCCGTTTGGATGTACCGGTAGGGGAGACCCTTGCCGCCGAAGTATTCGATCTGACTCTCGTAGATCGGGTAGCCGGGGTTCGGATACAGCACGCTCTCGCCCGGGTTCATCACCGTCTGGATGAACTTGGTGATCACCGGCTTGCCGCCCGGCTGCACCACCACGTTGGCCGCGCTGAAGTTGAGGCCGCGACGACCCCCCACGTCTTCGGCCAGGGCCTCACGCAGCGGCATGATGCCGGCCGCCGGGCAATAGCCGGTCTTGCCCTGGGCAATGGCTTCGTTCATGGCCACCGCAATGTTGGCGGGTGTCGGCAGGTTGATGTCACCCAGATGAAAGGGGTAGACCCTGTTGCCCTTGGCAGCCCAGTCGGCGGCAGCGAGGGAGACGGCGAACGCAGTCTCGGTTCCGAGGTTGTGAAGCCGTTCGGCGAGCGCCATGGTGAGAGTCCCTCTACTTTGCCTTAGACCGTCTCCGTTGACGGACATCCGGAGCTTAAAGGAGCGCAACTTCGCGCGCTCGGGCAGAATGACTCCATGCGTCCTGCTCCTGCTCCCCGTCCGGCCCTGGCCGCCCTTCCGCTCTACAAGCCAGGGAAATCCGCAGAGGTGGCAATGGCCGAACACAGCCTGGTCTCGGCCATCAAACTGGCCTCCAACGAAAACCCGTTCAGCCCGTTGCCATCGGTGCGTCACGCCATTGCCGACGCCACCGTGTCGCTCAACCGCTATCCCGACCATCGAGCCACCGCGTTGCGAGAGGCACTGGGTGATCGGTTCGGCTTGTCGGTCGATCACGTTGCCGTCGGATGCGGCTCGGTCGGCCTGTTGCAGCAACTGCTGTTGAGCTTCGTTGATCCTGGCCAGGAGGTGTTGTACGCCTGGCGCAGTTTTGAGGCCTACCCGATCTATGTGTCGACGGTCGGTGGCGTTTCGATCCAGGTTCCGTTGCGAGATTCTCACTTCGACATGGCCGCCATCACCGCTGCCGTCACCGAGCGCACTCGCGTTGTCTTCATCACTTCACCCAACAATCCAACGGGAACGGTGGTACGACACGACGAAATGGTCACGTTGCTCGACGCGGTTCCCGATGGATGTCTGGTCGTGCTCGACGAGGCCTACTGCGAGTACATCACCAACCCCGACGTGCCGAAGGCGCTCAACCTCTTGGCGCAATATCCGAACCTTGTCGTGCTGCGTACGTTCAGCAAGGCCTACGGGCTCGCCACGTTGCGCGTGGGCTACCTGCTGGCCGATCCGGACGTCGTCGGGTCAGTCGACCGCACCCTCATCCCTTTCGCAGTGAACGGCCTCGGTCAGGCCGCTGCGCTCGCCAGCCTCGCCGCCAATGACGAGCTGTCCGACCGGGTGGCTCAGACCCTGGCCGAGCGTGATCGCGTGGCCAAAGAGCTCCGGTCCTTGGGTTTCGTTTTTCCCGATCCGCAGGCGAACTTCGTGTGGTTGCCCGCCGGTGAGGCCGCGGCCGCCCTCACGCTTGGGCTTGAGTCGCGCGGGGTTGTTACGCGTCCGTTTCCGGGCGAAGGTGTCCGCGTCACCATTGGATCAACAGAGGAAAACGATCTGTTCCTCCAGGCATTTGCGGCGGTCGACTCGGCAATCGATCTTCGTAGCGGCTGGCAGATGCACACCTAATGCGGTGCGTCGTCCTCTAACGTCTGCGCCGTGATTGAGGTTCAAGGACTTACCAAGACCTTCGGCAGCAAAACGGTGGTGGACAATCTCAGCTTTCAAGTCGGCGACGGGAGTGTGACCGGCTTCCTCGGCCCGAATGGCGCGGGCAAGTCCACAACGATGCGTTGCATGCTTGCGCTCGACCGCTCGCGCTCAGGTCGCACGTTGTTCAACGGCAAGGAATTCCACGAACTGAAGCATCCGCTCCGCGAGGTAGGAGCGCTACTCGACGCCAAGTACGTGCACCCAAGTCGTTCCGCCCGCAACCATCTGCGCTATCTGGTGGCATCAAACGGACTGGCCAAGGGTCGGGTCGATGAGGTGCTGGAGATGGTGGGCATGACGTCGGTGGCCGATCAGCGGGTGGGCAAGTATTCCCTCGGCATGCATCAGCGCCTCGGTATCGCCGTAGCGCTTCTCGGCGATCCGCACACCATGCTGTTCGACGAGCCGGTCAACGGGCTCGATCCCGAAGGTATCTTGTGGGTGCGTAATTTCCTGCGCTTTCTTGCGTCGCAGGGCCGGACGGTTTTGGTCTCAAGCCATCTGTTGTCGGAGATGGCGCAGACGGCCGACCGGCTTGTGGTGATCGGTCAGGGTCGACTGATCTCGTCGGGCTCGGTGAACGACTTTGTCGCGCAGAACGTCACCGCCTGGGTGTCGGTCCGCTCGCCCCAGGCAGAGGCGCTGGCGGGTGCGCTGCGGTCGGCTGGCATCGGTGTGACCGAGGTGCCCGACGGCAGTCTGTCGGTCACGGGCTGGTCCACCGACCAAGTCGGCGAGCTGGCGGCCCGGAACGCGATCACGCTCCACGAACTGACGTCGAAGCAGGCATCGCTCGAGGAGGCGTTCATGGAGGCCACCCGCACGTCGGTCGAGTACCGGGCTGCGGAATTCACCGGCTCCCCCGTGACGCATCCTGTGTTACACACCGCGTCGTATGCGACATTCGCGCCTCCCCCTCCGCCATCTTCGGCCACGATGCCGCACCCTCCGCCGCCCTCGTCCACACCGGGAGCCTCATCATGATGAACGCCGTACGCGCCGAATGGATCAAGCTCCGCACCATCCGTTCTACCTGGGTGCTGCTCATCGTGTCGATCGCACTCACCGTCGGCTTCGCTGTCCTGCTCGGCCTTGTCGTCGATCGGGAGGGCGGGGGACGACGCGGTGACGGGGGGCCTAGCCCGACCGTGCAAACGACACTGGTGGGTTTTGCGATTGCGACCCTGCTCGTCGGGGTGGTTTCGGTGCTGCTCGCCACCGGCGATTTTCGCTTCACCATTCGCCAGACCCTGGCGGCCGAACCACGTCGTCTGCGGGTTATGGCGGCCAAAGCGACGGTCGTGACGCTCGCCACCACCGTCATTGGTGCGGTGATGATCGCACTTGCGGTCGGCATTGGCAGCCTCATCTTCAAGAGCCGCAGCATTTCGGTGAGCTTCAAAGACGACGGATGGTCGACCATCATCGGGTCGTTGCTCTACCTGATTCTTTTCAGCCTGGCTGGTCTGGCCATCGGGCTCCTCATTCGGCATTCGGCTGGAGCCATCGTGCTGCTCCTGGTGTGGCCGTTGCTGGTCGAACCTATTCTCGGAGCGCTGTCGCGCAACTACTTCAGTTGGATGCTGAGGTGGCTACCGTTCACGGCCGGGGGTCGCTTGACCAGCTTCAATGACGACACGTTGTTGCTTGGCCGCTGGACCGGTGGGCTTTACTTTGCGGCTTGGGTTGCGGCGTTGCTCGCGCTCGGTGCCTACCTGCTTAAGCGCCGAGACGCCTGACGGTTGTGCGTGGGCCGAGCGAGTCGGCTCCCGTACCATCCAGCTGTTTCGCCAGCCGACTGGCTCGACGGTTTGCGGGCGCTGGCCGGAGCCTCTGGTCGGTCTGCCTTCTGGCAGCAGCCGGTTGCGGTCCGGCGCTGTGTGAGCGGGGTGCAGATCGCTCAGAGGGCCTATAATGCCTTCCTGGGGACAGTTTTCTTGACAAAACTCTCAAAGGTTTCGATAGCATTCCTATGCGAACAGGTGTATGCTGTTGTCATGTGGGCGGACCTGTTGGAACACGAAAACCGGGTACTCACCAACAACCCGACCGGTCACGGTCTACGCACCCGCCTGCAGTTGATGGACCGGTTGCGCGCCTCCATCATCACTGACCTTGCGACGTTCGAAGCGTCCGCGATGTGGGCCATTGAAGGGTACGCGTCGGTGAACGCGTGGG
>JANNZM010000051.1:0-61749 GCA_031410595.1 Actinomycetes bacterium
GGAATACATCAACCGGCGGCTCGCCGAGGGCAAATCCGCACGAGAAGCCCGACGCTGCCCAAAACGCTACCTCGCCCGACACTTCTACCGACTCCTCGAAAACCCACAACCAAACCCCTTGACAACATAGGAGGTTCGAGACCGAGCGTCCCCAAAGCGGGAGCGAGGAACGAGCGGAGCGCCGGGGACCGAGGCATGAAGGGCCCCTATTTCTTTTTGAAGCGCTTCTTTTTGTTCTTCGGGCGGTTGGCGAGGCGACGCTGTTCTTCGCTGACTTCTGACATCACCTGAGCGCCGATGGAGTTGAGGAAGTCCTCGGCCTCATCAAGCACGGCCGCAGCCGATCCGTCGTCCAGCCCGGGCGGGTCGGCCGGAGTAGGCGGCGACACCAGCGTGCCCCGAATCCATCCGGCATCGGCAAGACGGCGCTCGTACTTCGGGCAGTCATGGGGGCATCGCCATGGCGCGTCGGGCGCGAGGTCCATCTTGCACCGGCGCGCCGTTTCGCCATTGGCGTAGGTGCGGCTCTCGTAGTGCTTGCACTCCTCACGCATCGGCATGCCTCAATCCTACAGAGCGCTCCTCAATCCTGTGTGCGGGCCTTGTAGCGACGGAGCGCTCCGGGAACCGACACGGCCAGGATGATGGCGCAGTAGAGCCAACCGGCCGCAACCGGGTGCGTCATCGGCCACGTCGATTTCGCGATCGGCGCCGTCGGATTGCCAAACAACACCCGGACCGCTTGCACCAGCACGCTGATCGGGTTGAGGGAGGCGACCCACTGGAGCACGTTAGGCAGCGAGTCGATCGGCACAAACGCGTTCGATAGGAAGGTGATGGGAAACACGGTCGTGAACACGATGCCTTGCACGGCATCGGCCGATCGAGCCTTCAGTCCAATCCAGGTGCCGACCCAAATCATCGAAGCGGCGAAGGCCAACAGCAACAACAGCGCTTCGACGATGTGGAATACGTCGGTGCGTGCTCGCCACCCGACTGCGAACCCAGATCCGAGCAGAATCACGATCGCCAACGTCAGCCCGGCAAGCTCGGCCAGGAAGTGCCCGACCAGGTAGGCAGCTTTCGTGGTGGGAAGTGAACGGAACCTATCGATCACGCCTTCCTTCAAATCATTGGCGATAGAGATGGCCGGGCCGGTCATGCCGAACGCCAACGACTGGATGAGGATGCCACCAATCAGGTATTCCCGGTACTTACCGCTCTGCCCACCAATGGCGATGGCGCCGCCAAACACGAACGCGAACAGCAGCACGAACATAACGGGCTGAACCGTGACCTCAATCAGCTTCTCAGGCACCTGTCGAATGTGCTCCAGGTTGCGTCTGGCGAACACCAAGCTGTCGCGCCACAGTTCTTTGAGCGCCGAGTCATGGTGTTGCGCCACCGCCGGTCGGGTGGGCGAGGTGCGTACATCAGATGTTGTGCTCATGAGTGATCTCCTTGAGGGCGAATCCGGACGCGAGTCATGACGGTTCCACTTCGGCGTTGCGGTCGGTAGTGACCGTGAGGAAGACGTCGTCGAGGGTTGCTTGACGACGGTTGATGTCGACGGCATCGATACCCGCTTCATCCAACGAACGAACCAGATCGATCACCCGAGTACCGGCCCGGACGGGAATGGTGACGATGAGAAGATCCCGGTCAAAGCTCGGGTCGTTCGAGGCGAAACTCGATAGCGCGCTGGCCGCCGCGACCAATTCGGTTGGGGCGGCAACGGTGACGTCGATGCGATCGTCACCGATCTGCGTCTTCAGTTGCTCGGGGGTGCCGTGGGCAACGGTCTTGCCGTGGTCGAGCACAATGATGTCGTCGGCCAAGCGGTCGGCTTCCTCCAGGTACTGCGTGGTCAAGATCACCGTGGTGCCATCACGAACCAGACCGCGCAGGATCTCCCACAGGTCACCGCGACTGCGCGGGTCAAGACCGGTCGTTGGCTCATCGAGGAACAGCACCTCTGGCGTGGCGACCAGGCTGGCGGCCAGATCGAGCCGACGACGCATACCGCCCGAGTACGACTTCACCAGCTTGTTGCCGGCATCCACCAGATCAAGTCGCTCAATCAGCTCGTCAGCCCTGGCGCGGGCTTGTGCTTTCGAGAGACGATGGAGGCGACCGACCAACTCCAGGTTCAAGCGGGCGTGCATCAATCCGTCGACCGTTGCCTGCTGCGAAGCCACGCCGATTCGTTGCCTCACCGCGGCTGCTCGGGCCACCACATCATGGCCGGCAACCGTTGCTCGACCCTCGGTTGGTTGGGACAGCGTGGTGAGAATGCGGATAGCTGTGGTCTTGCCTGCGCCATTGTGACCAAGCAGACCAAGGATGGTTCCAGGAGCAACCTGAAGGTCTAAGTTGCGCAACGCCCACAGGTCACCGAAGCGTTTTCCCAGTCCCTCGGCGACCACACCACCGGACAATTTCGTATCTCGTACCAATTCATCGTACATAGTACGAGTAAATCTAGGCTTCGTTTGGCGCTCGACGGAGGCCGATTTGAGCGTTCGTCCGCGCCCGTCTCCTCGACGACTTCGACACCAATGCCCGTTGCCGGTTACGAAGCCGACCAGCTTGGCGCGGCGAACAGAGCCTCGACATCGAGCGCGAAGTCGGCGAGGAGCGGTGAGGTCAGCAGCCCGGCTGTGATGTCGAAGGCAACGTCGAATGTTGCGCTGGTCGGTGATGACCGGCGATGGACCCCGATGATGTTGGCGATGTTGTCCACCAGCCACACCTCCTGAACGCCACCTTCTTCGTAGATACGCAGCTTCACTCCGGCATCGCGAATCCAGGTTGACGGCGACCGGACCTCGACGGCCAACGCAGGCGGCAGATCGCTTCGAATGCCGACAAGACTGGGCGCCTGCTCGGTTGGAACCCACCATGCGTCAGGGATAAGCGAGGTGGCCGGACCAAAGATCCAGTTGCCACCAAGACCCGCCCGTCCTCGACCACTCAGGGCGAGCGTCCACTGCTTGAGCAGAAAGTAGAGGTCACCAAGAGTTTCCTGGTGACGGAAGCTGGGGTCGTGCACGACGACCTCCCCGTTGATCAGTTGAGAATGAGGAGGGACATCGCCGACGAGGAAATCCTCAACAAGCATCCGAGTGGTCATAGACATACCTCCAACCTACCGACGGGGTGTTACACAGTTCAGCGTACGGGCAGCGAACAGAGCGTCAGCCGACCGAGCCTTCCATCTGGAGTTCGATGAGGCGGCTCCACTCGACGGCGTACTCCATGGGCAGGGTGCGGGTGACCGGCTCGATGAAGCCGTTCACCACGAGGCCCATTGCCTGCTCTTGCGTGAGGCCGCGTGACATGAGGTAGAAGAGCTGCTCGTCGGCCACCTTCGACACGGTGGCCTCGTGGCCGATCTGGGCGTCCTGCTCGCCCACTTCCATGTACGGGAAGGTCTTGGAGATCGACTGATCATCGAGGATGAGCGCGTCACACTGCACGTGGCTCTTGCAGCCATGCGCGCCTTCCTCCACCCGCACCAGGCCGCGGTAGGTGGTGATACCGCCGTCCTTGCTAATGGACTTCGACACGATCTTGGAGGTGGTCTCCGGTGCGGCGTGCACCATCTTGGCGCCCGCGTCCTGATGCTGACCCTCGCCCGCGTACGCGACCGACAGCACTTCACCGGAAGCCTTTGGGCCAACCAGATAGACGGCCGGGTACTTCATGGTGAGGCGGCTGCCGATGTTGCCGTCGATCCACGACATATGGCCCTCAGCCTCAACCCTGGCCCGCTTGGTGACCAGGTTATAGACGTTGGGCGACCAGTTCTGAATAGTGGTGTAGGTGACGTGTGCAGAAGGCTTCACCACGATCTCGACCACCGCAGAGTGCAGCGAGTCGGTGGTGTACACCGGCGCGGAGCAACCCTCGATGTAGTGCACCTTGGAACCCTCATCGGCGATGATAAGCGTGCGCTCGAACTGGCCGGCATTCTCAGAGTTGATGCGGAAGTACGCCTGCAGTGGCATCTCGCACTCGACACCCGGTGGCACGTAGATGAACGACCCGCCCGACCACACCGACGTATTCAGCGCGGCGAACTTGTTGTCGCCCGGCGGAATGATCGTGCCGAAGTACTTTTGGACCAGCTCCGGATACTCCCGAAGTGCAGTGTCCATGTCACAAAAAAGGATGCCCTGAGCCGCCAGATCATCGCGATTCTTATGGTAAACGACTTCCGAGTTGTGAACGACGAAGCCCTCGGCCACAAAGTTGTGATGTCCTTCAACCTCGATGTCGTAGGTGGCTTCGACTCCTACCCGCTCGATGTTCTCGATCCGAACGTATCCCATCATGTCGCTCGTATGGACTCGGAAGTCGGTGCCTTTTGCCGTGCGGTTTGAGTGGGCGTAGCGCCTTGCATGCAACCGCGCCGCCTTGTGAGGCGAGCGGAGCGGCAAGCGGTCGAACTGCCCGGACAGGTGCAGCCGAAAGCCGGTGATCGATCGCTCGGCGTCATGGGGGTGCTTGCTCACAAACGTCGTGACCCTGCTGACGCCAATTCCGCACAGTTGAGCCAACTCGCGGAGGTCACCCAGCAGCGACTCATTCCCACTGGTGATTACTGCGTTTTTGGCAGTCTTGTGAGCACGAACGTTGCCGTCCGCATCGATGAAGCCAGCGAGGAAGGCCAGTCGTTGCTCCGACGGAAGCCCAAAGACCCAATCCGGTACCCGTTTGGTCAATGACTTTCCACCAAAGCCGCGCTGCTCGAGATGGGCAGCGAACGACCGGGTCTTTCGGGCTCGAAGACGTTGGTTATCCGAGGCCACCGAGTACTCGAGGCCGAAGACGTCGCGGGCAACCCGAATGATCTCCTCGATCAGTCCGTGGTCTTCGGCATCAATAGCGAACTCAACCGAGTCGTAGCCCCCGCTGTGTTTGATGTAGCCGTCGCCGAGGTACAAGCCGGTCAGCCAGCACTCGTCGACAGACACGCCGACGTCGAGGCCGAAGTTCGGTAGGTCTGTTGGAACAGCAACGAAATCACCGGTGGAGAGTTCATCGGCCCGTACCCATCGGGCGGCATAACGGGCCCGCTGCCGACCGGGCTTGCGCTCGTCGCGCAAGACGAGGAACGGATGGTTACCCGATGCGCCGATGGTCCGTGAGCCGGCGGAGATCTCAAAGATCTCCTTGTCGCCGGCGTATCCACCGCCGAGAACTCGACTGACGACGACCTTCTTGGACGTCTCGTCCAGGGCGAACACCTCGTCACCCGGCTCGACCGCCTTGATCGGCTTCATGCCGTTGGTGGTCCATACCAGGGTGGATCCGCGCAGGCAGTCGTACTGGCTGGTGACGCCGGCCAGGTACTTGCGCTCGGCTTCGGGGATGCCGAGCTTTTCGTAGGTTTGCTTGATGCGCTCGGGCAGGCTGTCCCACTCATCGACCACACCTTCGGACATGGGCTTGATGTAGTAGTAGATGTCCTGGAAGTCGATGTCGGGCATGTTCTTGGCGAACCACGGCGCCATCGGCTTGCGCTCGAACTGGCGGTAAGCCTTCAGGCGGAACTGTCGCATCCAGTCCGGCTCGTTCTTGATGCGGCTGATGTTTTCGACCACGCCGACGTTGATGCCCTTCTCGGGCCGCATGACGAACTCATCGCCGTCGTTCCAGCCGAGGCTGTATTTGGAAAGATCGAGATCAGCAACGCTCATGAGGGCTCCCGTGCACAGTCGAAGGAATTTGCACTACCGCCATAGTAACAATTATTGGCCACAGAACCAACGGGGAATCGCCCCGCCGCCACGTTGGTCGGCTCAGTCCGCAAGGCTCCGGGCTGCGGCCAGCCCGGCGTCGGGGGAAAGGCCGGCTCGGGCCGCGAGCCAGCAGGCGACCGGAGCTGCTTGACGGTGTGATGCGTGGGCGGCCACCCCGGCCAGATTCAGCATCGATTCAATCTCGTTGGGCGTTGGAACCGGCTGACCCAGTGATTCAGCGAACGTAGAAATCCAGGTGATTGCTTCAGGCGACAGGTCAGACGACATGCACTGAGGCTAGGCCGGGTCGAGGGCGAGTGGGTCCATCTCGATGAAGATGCACTCCCCCGGGCAGTCGTCGGCCGCGTGAATGACATCGCCCTCGTACCGCTCGGGAACCCATGCCAGGCTGCCCGATCCGCCCGGATCGTTCCCCGGAATTCCGGCTTCCTTCACATACGCGATGCCGTCTTCGAGTTGCAGGAAGACATCCTGACAGTGATCGACGCAGAGCCCGTCTCCCGTACAGAGGTCTTGGTCGATCCATACCCGCATCAGCCTCAGCGTACCGAGTCTTGGTAATCATGAGACATTCGGAGGTAGGCCAAACGAAACGCCTGGACTTTCTTGATTCATTTCGTACCAAACCGGACCGATACAACAAGCATGAGAATGCAAGAACTGCTCGTCATGCAGCCTGACGGAGTTGTACGGCTGAACTTCCACAATCGTCTCACGGTCTTGGGTGGCCTTGATTTGATGGAGCGCGAGAGTGTTGTCGAGCTCTTCCACCGTGCGATGCACGGCTCTGTCGATCATGCCGAACTGCGCTACCTCGATGCCGCCGGTCGTCGGCTGCTCGTGCGTCGCAGCGGTGGCCGCCGTCGTGTGTCGATTCTGGATGACGCTGGTTCGGGCGACCCGACCGTCCCCGGTCCCGAGGATCTTCCCCGCATTACCCACGTCAACCCACGTGACCTCGGCATGCTGCCGGCGCTTAGCAGCGAAATGGCCCCTTCGGTCCCGCAGCTCGTCGAGCGACTGATCGGTTGGCTCGGTCGTGCCCGCAACGCTGGTAGCCGTGGTACCGCCTCGCTCGCCGTGCTCTCCGAGCCGCTGCAGGGACTTGCACCCGATCAGATCACCGACCTGCTGTACGCCATCGAACGTCTCAGCAACATGGTGCAGGTCGTGTACATGACCACCGACCCCACCGTCATGGAGTGGGCCACCGACCGTATGTCCGCCGGGAACGTCAACGTCGTCGAAAGCCTGGCCAGCCTTACGTAACATGCCTCGTTCGGTCGCTACCGCTCCGTCTCTCTCGGTCACAGCTTCGCTCGGTCAATCCGGCCAGCGCCGACGATTGACGATCTAGCTCTATCTCGCAAACCCTGCCACGAGCGCCAGGGCGATGAGTGCGAGGTTTCGCACAATCGTCCAGGCGCTCGCTGGTCGTTTTGACATCACACCGAAGCAGTTACATGGCTCGCCGCGCCGTTCGTCCCACTTGATGAGCAGGAAGACAGTGAAGGTCATCATCAACATCATGCCTGCGATAGCCAACAGGGGCCGGGCGATGCGCACCGCGATGAGGGCACCGAGCACGATTTCGACGGGCGCCACAAACGGCAGTGCCCACGCGGGCGAGCCAAGCGTGCGCTCTCGTTCGGCCCATTGCTTGTCGAAGAGTTTCGATGCACCTGCGGCGAGCAGCACGACGCCAAGCAAAACCCCGGCCGCGTTGCCGAGCGTCACTGCCGCATCTCAGTCCTGCTGAAAGGTGCCGAGCTTGCCCTTGAAGAAGATCTGCGGGTCGCCCTCGGCGTGATCCATCTCCATCACACGACCAAGCACGAACCAATGATCGCCGGCATCGATGATTTCCTCGATACGACAATCGATCCAGGCCAACACGCCCTCAAGGATCGGCGACGCGGTCTCCGGAGCGGGCCGCCACGACACGCCGTCGAACTTGTCTTCGCCGGGCTTGGCGAAGCGCCAGCACAGATCATCTTGACCATGGGCCAGTACGTTCACGCAAAAGGCTCCGGCGTCTCGCACAAAGGGCCATGCTGTAGAGATCTTCTGCGGCAGGAAGCCGACGAGGGGCGGGTCCATCGACACCGATGTGAACGAACCAATGGTAAGTCCGACCGGTTGGTGCCCAACCGGATCAGCCGTGATAACGGTCACGCCCGTCGGGAAGTGCCCGAGGACCTGACGAAACTTCGCCCCGTCAATTTCGCTCATGAAACCCGAGCGTATCGGGCCGACGGCACGTCAACCCGGAGACCCTCGGCGGCGGCGAAGACCTCAATGCCCCCGTTACGCCCGGCCCGCACCGCGTCGGCTACCAGTAGGTCCATCTGATCGTCGGTGTGGCCCGGATCGTGGTGGAACAGAGCCAGTCGGCGGGCGCCGGACTGAATGGCCACGTGCACGGCGTAACCAAGAGTGCAGTGTCCCCAGGTGGAGCGCTGCGCGAATTCAGCATCGGTGAACTGAGCGTCATGAATCACGACATCAGCATCACGGCACAGTTCGAGCACGGCAGGGGCGACGGTGTCGGAGCCGTCGAGCGGTTGCTGATGATCGGGGATGTAGGCAACGACCACCCCGTCGGCCTCCACCCGGAAACCAAGCGTGGCGCCGATGTGGGGCACCTCGCGGGCGATCACCGTTGCGGTACCGACCCTGAACGGTTCCGATGGGCATTGCTGCACCGTGATCTCGGCGGGGAGTTGACCCAAGGTGATGGGAAAATAAGGAGGCCGCATGAAATCATCAATCGCCTCAGACAGCGTGCGACCATCGTCCTGTGTCGGACCGAAGACATCGAGTCGTGAGCCCGACGCAATCATCGGGGCGAAGAATGGAAGACCTTGCACGTGATCCCAGTGCAGATGGCTGACGAGCGCCGTGCCGCGGAACGTTTCCCCGGTCGGCCACGAACAACCAAACTGACGCAGGCCGGTGCCAAGATCGAGGATGATCGGCTCACTGCCGGCGGGTTCGAGCACGACGCAAGACGTGCTTCCACCGAACCTGGCGATCGATGGCGACGAACACGGTGTGGATCCCCGAACGCCGTAAAAGGTTATGCGCAAATCCGTTACCCCCGTTTCGAGAAAGTTACGGAAAAGCGACGACTTTGTCCATGCCGAGTGACCAAAGTCTCACGCCGCGGTAGCGTGCAGTGCGATGCCGAGTCCAACACTGCACGACGGCTTCACCATTGTGGTGAAACGTGACTGTGCCACCTGCGAGATGGTGACACCGGTTGTGGCCGAATTGGTGCGATCCGCGCGAGCCGTGGTCTACACGCAGGATGATCCAACATTTCCAACGGGTGTGCCCTCTATTCACGACGACGACCTTTCGGTGAGTTGGCATCACAACATCGACACGGTACCCACGCTTCTTCGCGTGCATGATGGTGTCGAGGTCGCTCGCACCGCCGGTTGGAATCGCGAGGAGTGGAGGGCGCTCACCAACCTGGCCAACCTCGGCGACGACCTCCCACCCTTCCGGCCGGGTTGCGGGTCGCTGTCGGTCGACCCGGATCGGGCCACCGAACTCGAGGTGCGATTCGGCTCAGGTCTGTCCAGCCGTCGCATCGAACTGGCGTCACAAGAAGACGACATGGAGTCGATGTTCGAGCGCGGATGGAGCGACGGGTTACCCCTCGTTCCGCCGACCGAGGAACGTGTGCTGCGCATGCTCACGGGCACGTCTCGACGCCGCGATGAAATCGTTGCCACTGTGCCGCCCGACCTCGTTCCGGTCACGATCGAGAAGGTGGCAATCAACGCGGTCATGGCCGGCTGCAAACCCGAGTACTTTGCCGTCGTGCTGGCGGCGCTGGCGGCTGCCTGTACCGACAGCTTCAACATGCACGGCATCCTGGCCACCACCATGCCGGTCGGACCCGTGCTTGTCGTCAACGGTCCGATTCGACGACGCATCGGGATGAACTCGGGCGTCAACGTGCTCGGCCAGGGCAACCGGGCCAACGCCACCATCGGGCGGGCGCTGCAGTTGGTGATCCGCAATATGGGTGGCGGGCGGCCGGGCGAGATTGATCGGGCCGCGCACGGCCAGCCGGGCAAGCTCGGGTTCTGTTTTGCCGAGGATGAGGAGAACTCGCCGTTCACACCGTTGTCCGTGCAACAGGGATTCGCAGCGGGCCAGGACACGGTCACCCTGTTCGCCGGGGAGGGCCCCCGCTGCATCGTCGATCAACTGTCGCGTACGCCCGAGTCGTTGGCCAACACACTCGCCGCATGCCTTCGTCCGGTGCCGCACCCAAAGCTGCTGCTGGCCTTCGATGCCATCTTGGTGCTCGGCCCCGAGCATGCCCGTGTGTTCGCCGACGCCGGTTGGGATCGCCAGCGCGTGCTCGAAGAAGTCAACGCCCGCCTCATCATCCACGGCGCGGATGTCATCCGGGGAGCCGGTGGTATCGCTGAGGGCATCCCCGAGTCGATGGAAAACGATGACTGGCCCAAGTTCCGTCCCGGCGGCCTCATGCTGGTGCACGCCGGCGGCGAGGCCGGTCTGTTCTCGGCCATCATCGGCGGATGGGTCAACGGTGCCACCGGCAGCCAACCCGTCACCACATCGATCACGAACTGGATATGAGAGTCATGACGCGACATGCCTCGGTCCCGTCGCTCCGCTCGGACTCGCTTCGCTTAAACAATCGAGCAGGATACGCACATCCACAACGCCGCTCGCTTTGCTTCGCTCAGACAATCCGCACAGATAGGCATATTCGATGACTCCTGTTGTTTTGTTGGATCCAACGTCGGAGCGGGTGGTGGCGGATCGGCAGCTCACGTTACGGCCCGGGTCGCTCGACGGGCTGACGGTTGGTTTGCTGGATATCAGCAAGGCTCGGGGTGACATCTTTCTCAACCAGATCGAGCGACGGTTGATCGCAGATGGCGTGAAGGTGCAGCGGTTCCGCAAGCCGACGTTCGCCAAACCGGCGCCGATCGATCTGCGTCACGAGATCTCGGTCACATGCGACGTCGTGATCGAAGCGCTGGCCGATTGAGGCAGCTGTACGTCGTGCAGTGTGCACGACATCAGTGATCTGGAAGGCCGGGGCATCCCCGGCGTCTTCGTGGCCTCCAGCGCGTTTGTCGCCGCAGCCGATGCCCAGTCTGCTTCGCTCGGCATCGCCCCGGCGCGGGTGTTCGTCCCGCACCCCATTCAGGACCGCACCGACGATGAGATGACCGCGTACGCCGATTCGGTCTACGACGAAATTGTCGCCCGCATTACCGCAGGGTCCTGACGCACCATCCACCCGTTTGACTCCTCCCGTCAGCGAGAATCCGGGGATGAAGAAACTTCTCAATGAGTTCAAAGCCTTCGCGTTCGGCGGAAATTTGGTCGACCTTGCGATCGGTTTCATCATCGGTGCGGCCTTCGCTGCCGTCGTTGAGTCGCTTGCCAAGAACATCATTGGCGATTTCATTGCTGCGCTCGGCGGGCAGCCCGACCTGTCGGGCACGGTCCTCCATCTTCGCAAGGGTGACATCCACATCGGAACGTTCCTGGGCGATCTGCTCAGCTTCGTCATCGTGGCGTTCGTATTGCTCATGATGGTGAAGGCGTTCAAGAAAGCCCGGCTGGGTAACTTCAAAGCGCAAGGCCAGCGTGAGTGCGACGCATGCAAAGAGTTTGTGGCCGTCGACGCCAGCCGATGCAAGTACTGCACATCTGACCTGGTGCCGGTGGTAACCGACGCCGACTAGGCTACGGAAGCCGGTAGGCGCCGTCGTTGAGCAGCACCAGGCCGTCGGTGAGCAGCGTCTCCACCACGCGTTCTGCTCGCGCCTGTTCGTCGGGCCAACCCATCACCTTTGCGAGCAACCCCTCAGGAACGCTTCCTGTTCGTAGCGCGTCCACCAACCGACCGCGGCCCTGACGATCACTTCCATCAAAGCGGGATTGGCCGCCGCTCACGCCAGCCGACCCAATTGCCGGATCGACTGCGGCTCCACCGGCCCACGCACATGAGGGCTGTAAAGGGCACGGGATGCACGACCACGCCCGAGCCGTGCAGGTAGTGGCGCCCAGCTCCATCAGCACCTGATTCCACGCCCAGCCCTCGCCCTCAGGCACCAGATCGTCGGCCACCTCCTGAACTTCCTGCGCGGCCAATGATCGACCGTGCAGACGGGCGAGCACGCGAGCGATGTTGGTGTCGACCACGGCGACGTCAGCTTCGAACGCAAAGGCCAGAATGGCCCGCGCGGTGTACGGCCCAACGCCGGGCAATGCCAGCAATCCGGCCAGGGTCGACGGAAACGATCCTGCCTCCGCCACCACGCACGCGGCACGGTGCAGGTTGAGTGCGCGCCGGTTGTAACCCAACCCGGCCCAAGCCCGCACTATGTCACCGGACGACGCCGCGGCGCACGCAGTGGGCGTCGGATACAGCGTTAGAAAGTCGAGATATTTCGGCAGGACGCGAGCGACTTGCGTTTGTTGCAACATCAGCTCGCTCACCAGAATGGCCCAGGGGTCCCGGGTCTGGCGCCAGGGCAGATCACGCAGCCGCGGTAGCCCCCAGCCGAGCAGGGCATCCTGCATCGTCGCAACTGTTGCGATCATGCGCCCCACACGTTCGTGCCGTCATAGGGACGGGTGCGGCCGGGAACAGAATCGCGCTTCCACACCATGACCCGACGGCGGAAGTAGCAGACCTCCTGACCGTGCTGGTTGAAGCCCTTGCTCTCAACGGTGACGATGCCACGGTCGGGCTTCGACTTCGATTCAGCTACATCGAGCACGCGCGTTTCGGCGTGAATGGTATCGCCGTGAAACGTCGGGAACTTGTGCTGCAGCGTCTCGACTTCGAGGTTCGCAATGGCTGCGCCACTGACATCGGGCACGCTCATGCCGAGCACCAATGAATACACCAAATTACCTACCACAACGTTGCGACCCTGCACGCTTTGGCTGGCGAACCAGTCGTTGGTGTGGAGCGGATGATGGTTCATGGTGATCATGCAGAAGAGATGATCGTCGTACTCGGTGATGGTCTTGCCCGGCCAGTGACGGAACACGTCGCCCACCACGAAGTCTTCCAGGCATCGGCCAAAGGGCCGCTCATGCGTCGTCATGCTGCGAGCGTAGCCAGCGCCTCAGGACTGATTCGGATCCACCGAACCCTTTGGTGCCACATTGCGTCTGTCGATCATTTCGAACCAGTCGTAGACACTGGCCTGGCTTTCGACCATCGGCTTGGCTTCAGCCCGCAGGTCCTGCAGGTTGTGTTCCTTGTCAACCTTCCAACGTCCGAACCGCAGCGACGCATAGCAAACCGCGCCGACTGGAATGGGGAGCACGAGCTGCACGATGCGGTAGGCCGTTACGCCAAGCCAGGCAACAGCCGCTGGCACACCACCGAGCCCGAGCACGGTCACGAGCGTGAGTTCGACCACGCCGAGGCCACCGGGTGTGATCGGAATGGCGGCCGCTACGTTGGCCAGACAGAACGCAACCAGCAACGTGTCGGGTCGAACGCTGACGTGAAACGCTCGGACGAACACCCACAACGCGCCGGCGTCGAGCAGCCAGTTGAGCAACGCCCAGCCCACCAACTGCCGCAGCAGTTTGCGGTCGGAGAGCAGCTCCTGCAGTCGGCGCGCCAGGCGCTGCACCAGCTCGCCGAGACGGTCCTCGTTCAGCCATTTGACCTTGCCGGCCACATTGCGGACCCATCGCTCAGCCGACTGATGGCCGCGCATAAGTGACGCGATGACGACGCCGAAGAGGCCCATGACGACAAGACCGATCATGGCCGTGATGACGTAGGCGGGTCGATAGCCGATGACCGGAATGGTGATCAACATGGTGAGCCACAGCAGCACGTTGAGCACAACGGCCGAACCGAGCCCAACGGTTGCCAGTGCAAATCCGGCCTCCGAGGGGTCGACGCCGGCGAGAGTTAGCAGTCGATAGCCAAGCGCCGGGCCCGCGGCACCTCCGCCGGGAATCGTGTTCGAAAGTGCCTTGGTGGAGAGTTGAATACGCAACAGGGTCGGCATACTCGGCGCGTTCTTGGCGATAGCCGACCGCGTCATCACCGAGTACGCCACCAGCGCAGCGGCTTCCAGACCGAGTCCGGTGATGAGCAAGCCAGGGCTGACGTCGAACAACTGCCGGAAACCCTCACGACCACGCGTGAGCGCCGTCATGCCGAAGACCTTCAGCAGGACGAAAAACACTGCGACCTTCACGATGGTGGGCGCCAGACGGCGGCGGCGGGCCGGCTGCACGGGTGTGCTGCGGAACCCGAATCGGCTGGCGGCCGCAGCCCGAACGTTCACTGACCTAGTTTGTCGCACTCAAGTAGCCAATGCGAGGCATTCACCACTCAAGCTTGCTCGGGGAAGGCCCTGAGCAGTCGGTGCAACGGTCCGTCAACGGCGGCACGATGCTCGTCGGGGTTCTTGCTGAGCTGCACCACCACCAGTTTTCGAGTGGGGCTGACGATGATGCGCTGACCTTCGTAGCCCATCGCCGCAAACGTTTCGGGGAATCCGGCCCGACTCCATGTCCACCAGTGATCGGAGTAGCCGTAGGTCTCCTCGGCAGGCACGTCCACCGGCATGTCCCGCGCGGCTCGGTCGCACCACACCGGGCTCAGAATCTGGCGGCCGTTCCACATGCCGTTGCGCCGGTAGAACTCCCCGAAGCAGGCGAAATCGCGTGCGGGGGCATAGACGAATGATGAACCAACAAAGGTGCCCGACGGGTCGTAGCGAGCGGTGGTGCTGGTCATGCCAAGAGGGTCGAGCAGTGCCTCATGCAAGAAAGCGTCGAGCCCGGCCTCGCCGCCGCCGATCGCGTCACTCACGATCTTCGCGAGAATGTTTGTCGTCCCCGATGAATAAAGCCATGTCGAGCCAGGCTTGAGCACAAGCGGACACGACGCAGCGAACGCAGCGGTATCGGGCATCCCGGAACCGAACAGCATCTCGATCACGTCGGAGCCTTCGGCCTCCACATACTCCTCGCGCCAAGACAGGCCCGAGCGCATCTGGAGAAGGTGTTCGATGGTGATGTGGCGCCGTTCGTCATCGGCCCACGCCGCTACGGGCGCGGGCTGCTGCAGCTTGAGCAGGCCGCGGTCGACGCAGATGCCTACCAGCGTCTGGGTGAAGCTCTTGGCCATCGACCACGAGATAAGCGGCGTGTCGGCATTGGCGGTAGGCCCGTACTGTTCAGCCACGATGGCACCGTCGTGCAACACGAGTGTGGCCAAGCTGAGGCCGACCGCTTCAGGGAGTTTGGCCAGATCCTCCAACGCCTTTCCGACAGCATCGTCATCGGTGCCCGCTGGGAGATCACCGGTCGGCCATGCTGCTGTCATCGTTTGCCGCTCTGCAGTTGCACGACGACATTCTGACAGCATGCCGACGTAACACCGCCGCCCACCTTTTGCATCGTTGCTTCCTGTCGGTACTGTGCCGAGATGGTGACGCCGGATTTGACCCTTGCCGCTTCCGTTCTCGATTTGGCGAGCGGCGTGATCCGAACCGGCATCCGACACCTCGCTTCCGTCGGCGGCCCCGATGTCGCCCAGGTGCTGGCCTACGACTTGGCCCATGCGGCGTCCGCTGTGGAGGCGGCCCGGTGGATGATGGACTATGGCGCGAAGGGCAATACCGAGGGGCTGCTCACGTGCGCGTTTGTGGCCGACACCACCCACGAACTGGCCAGTCGCCTGTTGGGCCGGGAACACCTGTGGGGCATCACTGCCAGCCCACTCGCCGCCGCAGCCGAGTTCCTTGCTGTCTACCGTGACCCGGCTTTTCTGGCAACGCTTGCAACTACCGAAGGGCCCCGCCACCTCGACAGCGATTTCGAAATGGTGCAGGACACGTTCCGCGCCTTTGCCGACAAGGAGATAGCGCCGCGGGCCGAGCACGTGCATCGCACCAACGCCGACGTACCGGAGGAGATCATTGCGGGCCTGGCCGAGATCGGCGCCTTCGGCCTGTCGGTGCCGGAGGAGTACGGCGGTTTCGCCAGTGGCGGTGAGGCCGACTACCTCGGCATGGTCGTGTCCACCGAGGAACTGTCACGCGGGTCGCTCGGCATCGGCGGCTCGCTGATCACCCGTCCCGAAATTCTTACCCGAGCCCTCGTGAAGGGCGGGACCGAAGCCCAGAAGCAGTCGTGGCTCCCGCGCCTGGCGTCGGCCGAGGTGATGGCTGCGGTGGCCGTCACCGAACCCGACTACGGCAGTGATGTAGCTGGCCTGAAGACCACCGCAACGGCAGGCCACGGCGGCTGGTTCATCAACGGTGTGAAAACGTGGTGCACCTTCGCCGGCCGAGCCGATGTGCTGATGCTGCTCGCCCGCACCGACCCCGATCGCACAAAGACCCACCGTGGCCTGTCACTGTTCATCGTTCCCAAGCCTCGCGGCGAAGCGCACGGCTTCCGGTTCGAGCAGACCAATCCTGATGGCACCGTCGGCAAAATCGAAGGCCGCGCCATCGACACGCTCGGCTATCGCGGTATGCACAGCTACGAGGTTGCGCTGGAGAACTGGTGGGTGGCGCACGACCATCTCATCGGCGAAGACGCCGGCATCGGCCGTGGCTTCTACTTCCAGATGGAAGGCTTCGAAAACGGTCGACTCCAAACGGCCGCTCGTGCCGTTGGCGTCATGCAGGCCGCATACGAAGCCGCCCGGTCCTACGCCGAGAATCGCAACGTGTTTGGGCACAACATCATCGAGTATCAACTGACCCGGGTGAAGCTGGCTCGAATGGCCTTCCTCATCCAGGCCGGCCGCCAGTTCACGTACCAGGTGGCCCGTCTCATGGCCAAGGGCGAAGGTGCCGTTGAGGCCTCGATGGCCAAGGCCTACGTGTGCAAGGCCGCGGAGTGGGTGGCGCGTGAAGCGCTGCAGATCCACGGCGGTATGGGCTACGCCGAGGAGTACACCGTCAGCCGTCTCTACGTTGACGCCCGGGTCCTGTCCATCTTCGAGGGCGCCGACGAAACCCTCTGTCTCAAAGTCATCGCCCGCCGCCTCGTCGAGCAGTCAGTTTGAGATCAGCCACGAGCTGATCGGCCGCAGCGTTGGGGAGTGCGTCATGACGGCGGATGAGACTCAACGTGCGAGAGGCGAGAGGCATCTTCTCGAACGGTTTCAACGCCTCGGAACCACTCTCGCCAACCGTGCGCGGCAGCACGCATGAGCCGACGCCGAGACGAACCATCTGGCGAAGTACATCGGGGTTGCTCGACTCGGCTGTAACGTCCATTGCCACCCCTCGAGCCGCAAGGGCGCGCCCGATGAGCGTCCGCGTTTCCGATCCGACCGGATAGCTGACCCAGGGTCCGAGGTTCGCCAACCGAGTTCCCTTCGTGGCATCACTGCGGGCATAGATCATCAGCGGATCGTGGGCAAGGGGCGTCACATCCATCCGGCCGACGTTGTGCTCCATGACCGCGTTGGGGGTGACCACGATTGCGAGGTCAAGATCGCCGTCGGCCACTTGCTCGGTGAGACGGATCGAGCCGCTCACCACCAACGTGGTCGTGACCTCCGGGTGGTGGATTCGAAAGTCGGCGAGTGGTTTGGCGAATGCGCCCAGCGCTGCGGTGTCAATCATGCCGACACGGACCGACCCACGAGCACCGACTGCGACGTCGAGAAGATAACGATCGAGATCGCCCACCGCGGCCAGAACCTGTTTGGCCACAGTGACAACAACCTCCAGCGCGGGCGCCGCCACTCTGGTGCGGCCGCGCCGATCGAAGAGTGTCACCCCCAGGCGACGTTCGACCTCGGCAATCCCCTGCGATAGCGCAGGCTGGCTGACACCGAGTCGCTCGGCCGCAACGGCCAGCGTGGGAGCAGCGGCGGCCTCCCGCACGTAGATCAGCTGATGCACGGTCAGGTTGGGCAAATCTCGATACATAATATTATCTTATGCAATTCTCAGTTGTCTCAAGGAACGCCACGGCCCATCCTTGAAGGCATGACAACCCCCAAGGTCACCCCCGCCACCGGCCGACTCGGCATCCTCACCCCTGGCATGGGTGCCGTCGCCACCACCCTGTACGCCGGTGTTATGGCCGCTCGCCAGGGTCTCACCTCGCCCATTGGCTCACTTTCACAGATGGGCACCATGAATGACGCCACGGGCAGCGAGCGCAAGATCAACGAACTCGTCTCCATCGCCACCCTCGACGACATCGTGTTCGGCGGATGGGACCCGATCTCCCCCAACGCCCTCGAAGCCGCCCAGACCGCTGGCGTGCTGAAGTCAGAGGACCTTGCACCGCTGTCGCGTGAGCTCGAAGGGATCGTCGCCATGGACGCTGTGTTCGACAAGCGTTGGGTCTCGCGCTTGGAAGGCACCCGTGTAAAGCACGGCGAGAACAAATATGAGTTGGCCATGCAGATCATCGATGACATCGAACGGTTCAAGGTTGAGCATGATCTCGACCGCGTCGTCATGGTGTGGTGCGGTTCCACCGAGGCATACCAGGAGCCGACCGCGGTGCACGACTCGGTCATGTCGTTCGAGGAGGGTCTGAAGAACAACGACCCCAACATCGCACCGAGCCAGCTGTACGCCTACGCCGCGTTGGTTTCAGGCGTGCCTTTCGCCAATGGCGCTCCGAACCTCACCGTTGATCTGCCGTGCATGATCGAGCTGTCACAAGAACGCGGCGTGCCGATCTGCGGCAAGGACTTCAAGACCGGCCAGACACTGATGAAGACCATCCTGGCCCCCGGCCTCAAGGTGCGCAGCCTCGGCCTGCGGGGCTGGTACTCCACCAACATTCTCGGTAATCGAGACGGCGAAGTATTGGACGCACCGGAGAACTTCAAGACCAAGGAAGTCTCCAAGCTCGGCGTACTCGATTCCATCCTTCGGCCCGACGTCAACCCCGAGCTCTACGGCAACATCGACCACGTCGTGCGCATCAACTACTACCCGCCCGCAGGTGACAACAAAGAGGGTTGGGACAACATCGACATCTTCGGCTGGATGGGCTATCCCATGCAGATCAAGGTCAACTTCCTCTGCCGTGACTCCATCCTGGCCGCACCGTTGGTGCTCGACCTGGCCCTGTTCATGGATCTCGCCCAGCGCGCCGGAGCGAGCGGCCTGCAGGACTGGCTGAGCTTTTACTTCAAAGCGCCCCAGCATCCTGAAGACGACACCCAGCTCAACAACGACATCTTCATCCAGCACGACAAGTTGCTGGCCCGGCTCAGCGAGTGGGTCGCCTAACCAAGGCCCTGCCGAACAGGCACCGTTCGATGTTGTCCGGCAAGATCAGACGGTGCCAGTTCACGACGGCTAAACGAAGACGAGTACGTCGTGGACGGATGTGATGCGTTCGCAGTCGCGGTGGGCGCGGTCGTGGTGCGGGTCGAGCAGGAGCGGCGTGAGACCCGCCGCACGGGCACCGAGTACATCGTTGTGGAACGTGTCGCCCACGTACGCAATTCGATCGCGGGCAATGCCTTCGAACGCCGGTAGGGCGAACTCAAAGATGGCCGGGTTCGGCTTCGTGACGCCAACCACGCCGGAGTCGATGATGATGCGTACCGGCACACCGCTGCCGACACCAACCTGGCAGACGCCCGAGTAGCGGAGCATGTGTTCAACCTGACCATCCGCGTTGGACACGACGCCCACGGGCACGCCTTGGCGTTGCAAGCGAGACAGGCCGGCGATGGAGTCATGCAGAGGATGCATCCACAGGTACGGGTTCCAGATGCGCGCTATCGCGTTGGTTGCATCTGCAACTTTATCTTCCGGTACTCCAGACGTGCGGGCCATTGTCTCGTAGTAGGGGTGCCATGAAGTCCCCTCCACGGTGCCGTGGTTGATCTCGTCAACCGCTACCTCAAGCGCAGCGAGCGAGGCGTAGTGGTTACGCCGAATCGCTGCGATCTCCGACGTGCCCCCGAACGGCGAGATGGCCGCACCGATCG
The DNA here is from genome assembly GCA_031410595.1 of Actinomycetes bacterium. Classification (GTDB taxonomy): domain Bacteria; phylum Actinomycetota; class Acidimicrobiia; order Acidimicrobiales; family Ilumatobacteraceae; genus JANMCE01. The sequence goes on from JANNZM010000051.1 coordinate 19,750, forward strand.
ACACCGGGTCGGGAACGACCAGCACGCCACCGACATCGAACAGAACCGCGTCGAAACGCGCGCTCACGAAGCGGTCCGGGTAAGGCCGGCGCGCTCGCCGCGGGAAACGAACTTGGTGGCCATTTTGCGGCTGGCCTCATCAATCATTTCCGTTCCGAACATGACGGCGCCCTTGCCCTCGTCTTCGGTAGCGACGCGGTAGGCGTCGAGGATCGCGTGAGCCTTGTCGAACTGCTCTTGCGTGGGCGAGAAGATCTCGTTCAGGATGTCGACCTGATCGGGGTGAAGCGCCCACTTGCCGTCGTAGCCAAGGTTGCGGGTTCGCTTGGTGTATTCCCGGAACGCATCGTGATCCCGGATGTGCAGGAACGGCCCGTCCATCACCTGAATGCCGTTGGCCCGCCCCGCCATCAGGATCTTGGAAAATACGTAGTGGAAGTGGTCCCCCGGATAGTCGGGAATGGCGACACCGCCCGTGAGTACCGGCAACTCCATAGACGCTGCGAAGTCGGCCGGGCCGAAAATAATCGCCTCCAGGCGTGGCGACGCTGCGCAGATTTCCTCCACGTTGATCAGCCCGCGCGCCGTCTCGATCTGCGCCTCGATGCCGATGTGCCCAACGGGTAGTCCGGCCGCAATCTCCACTTGGCGCAGCAACAAGTCAGTAGCCACAACCTGCGCGGCCGACTCGACCTTGGGCAGCATGATCTCGTCCAGCCGTTCCCCCGCGTTGCCGACTACTTCCAAGATGTCGTAGGCCGTCCACTTCGTGGACCAGTCGTTCACCCGGACGCACAGCACTTTGTCACCCCAGTCGTGACCCTCGATCGCATCAACGATCTTGCCGCGGGCGGCTTCCTTTTCCTTAGGTGCGCACGCGTCTTCGAGGTCGAGAAACACCATGTCGGCGTTAGTGGTGGGCCCCTTGCTCATCATCTTCTCGCTCGACCCCGGGATCGAAAGACAGGACCGACGAGGCAGATCACGAGAGCGTGGCGACATGGCTGCAAACTAGCCGGGTACCCTTCACCCTATGAAGATCGACGGCATCCACCATGTCTCGCTCAACGTCGGCGATGTTGACGCTGCCCGCCAGTTCTACGTCGGCGTGCTCGGGTTCGAAGTGATGCCCAGCCGACCAGACTTCGACTTCGACGGCGCCTGGTTGCACGCAGGACGCAACCAGGTCCACCTCATCGGCGGTGCCGTCAACCCACCCGACCGCCGCCAACACTTCGCCCTGCAGGTCGACAGTCTGCAGGAGTGGATGGATCATCTCACCGATCTCGACGTGCCGTTCCGCCACGCGGCGCGCATCATTGGTGCGGGCGACCAAATCTTCCTCAACGACCCCTGGGGCAACCGCATCGAGTTGAACCAACCCGACGTCCACTACAACTGAGCCGGTTAAAAGGCGGTGGTGCGCAGGAGTTCGGGGGCGACGGGGCAATCGACGCGCTTCACGCCATCGGCGACTGACTCGGGTCCAGCCACACCGCACAATTGGTCGACCAGGGACAGCGGCACGAATTCGTCGTCGAGTTCCCACGGTTCGCCCCGTTCTTCTATGCGACCACGCAAGGAGTCCCACATGCGGCCGGGCAGATTTCGACCGACGCCCCCAACCAGCCACACCGGCACCCCGGCGGCACGAGCCACGGCAGCAGCGGCGTAGGAACCGGCCACGCACAACGCGGCGTCGGGGCCGACGGCCGTTGCTTCCAAGAGCACGAGTGACGCGGAGGTAACCGCACCGGCCAGACCGGCGGGGCGGACCTCGTCGGCCTCCACGTCGGATCGCATCAAGCGGCGTACGAGGCCCGTTCCTTCGTCGAGCGTGTCGACGACGAGCGCCCGGCAATCGCCCCGCCGGATCAGCACATCGCCGACAATCGATGGCCAGCCCAACACCACAACGGCGGGCGAGTCCGGCAGGGCCAGCGCCGTCGCGTCTGCCGTCAAATCATCATGCATGTCGTTTACAGCCTGACGACCCTCGGACCGAGGGTCGGTGGAGCACAGCATGCGGGCACACAGCCACCACAGCGGGCCGACGCCGGGTTGACGGTCAATCGTGCGACGACAGGCTGTCACCAAACCGGCCGGATCACGGCCGAACGAGGCCATGCCGCCAGCGGCTTCCTGCACCAGAGTGATTGGGTCCGCGCCCGAGGATCGGGCCACAAACCGGAGCCGCTCAATCGGGTGCATTTCGATGAGAATACCCGTCATCCGGTAACTTGGCCCACGTGGCGAAAGATCCAGCACTCGATGTAACCCTCGCGCCTTTAGAAGGGGACGCCAAGACCCTCGGCGAGTGGATGAAGACCTTCCACCTTGTGTCTGTCGTACTTGACCCGTACACCAACGAGAGTTCGTGGATCTTGCCCACGGCGGTGCGGGTTCTGAGGGTGTTCCAAGACGCCGATGTTCGGGTCAACTTCATCGTCGCATCCGACGCCACCGATGCTCGCTCGTTCCTCGGGCCCATCGCCCACGAGTTTCTTGTGTTCGCCGACGCCGAACGCAAGATGATCGCCTCCCTCGGCCTCGAACGCCTGCCCGCCTTTGTCTTCATCCGCCACGACGGCGTGCTCGCCGCGTCAGCCGAGGGCTGGGACCCGAGGTCGTGGCGCAGGGTGTCCGAAGTGGTGGCCAAAGCGGCGGCCTGGTCAAAACCGAACATCCCGGTCGTATCCGACCCGGCCCCCTTCATCGGCACCCCGGCCCTCGTCACCGCCTGACACTCGGGCACCAGGCGGCACCGGTCACCAACGGGTGCGACCGGAACCGACTCGTCGGAGGAGCAGGCTGGAGCGAGCTCAGAATCTGGCTCACCGACGCAGTTGTCGACAACCACTCTGATGAACGGATTACGCGTTGGGGACCACGTCGTTCCAGATGCCGATGGCAGCGACGGCAATCAGCAGTACGCCGGACACGATCGAGATGGTCTTGTGGTTCGAGGTGAGGAAGCGGGTCATACGGCGCTGGAGCGGTGCAGCGATCATCGGTAGCAGCACCAGAGGCCAACCAAAGCCGAGACCGAAGGCGATGAAGTACGCGACTGAATCAAGCAGAGCCCCGGTGCCGCTCGTGCCACCGATCACGAAGGCGCTGATGATCAGCGGGCCGGTGCACGGCAGCGTCATCGGGCCGAGCATCATGCCGTACACAAACGCCGTGCCGTTCGAACTCTTCAGGATGGGCGACTGCGCCGAACTCATGCGGGCGAATGGATTGCGACCAAACAGCATGGCCACACCAAGCACCAGCACCAGCCCGTACAGCACGGGCAATGCGTACGGCAGCACATCGGCCGCCGAGGTTCGTACCGTATGCAACAAGGCACCAATGGCGACCATCACGCTGATGATGCCCGCCAGCACGATGGCACCCATGAAACGGATGCCCTTGGCCTTGCTGTCAGCGGCCCGGCTGGCCAGCATGGCCATGAGGCCCGGGTAGAGCGGAAGCATGCACACGTTGCCGAGAATGGCAGCATTCCCGAGCACGAACGCCTGCAGGTATTCCTTCATGTGATGCTCCCGATCTCCGTGTGAGCCTGACTAGGCCGTCATGGCGGTCTTGATCGAGGCGGTGATGGCCGCATCATCTTCGTAGCCGGTCTTCAGGGCGCCGGGCTTGCCCGACTTGCCGATGACGTAGTGGGGCGTGCTGGGCGGATTGATGGCGTCCTTGCCGAGTGACGCGCTGACAGCAGCGAGCATCTCGGGCGTCATGACGGCAAAGCGGATGTTGGTGAAGCCGTTGTCCTTGGCGTAGGCAGCAACCTTGTCGACGCTCAGGTCGGTCTCGACGCTGTAGGCAATGAAGATTGCATCGGGGTTGGCGGCGGCGGCCTTCTGCACGTTGCCAAGCTGCTTCTTACAGTTCGGACACCAGGTGGCGAAGTTCTCTACGTACACCTCTTTGTCGTGGAAGTCGGTCAACGCAAACGCCTTACCGGTGACGTCCTTGATCGAGAGCTTCTGATAGGGCGCGGCATCGGCCATCGCCTTGTCCTCCATGGCCTTCTTGTCGGCCATGGCCTTGTCGATAGTGGTGACAGGAGCTGCAGCGGGTTTGGTTGACGTGGTCGTTGAGCCACAGGCACCAAGCACGATGGTGAGGCCGGCGACAGAGACAGCGATGCGCTTTGCGATCATAGGGATTTCCTTTCGTGAGGGGAACGGCTTGTTGCCCTCAGTATCGATTCGATTAGCTCCCCTGTCTTCGAACCGAGCGGCTTGTTTCGCGCCTGTTTCTCATCCTGTAAGGAACCGCTGCGCGGGCTACACATCTCGCAGGCTTGGCCGGTAGCGTGCCCCCTATGGCTGAGTTCGAGTACCAAGAAATGTTCCCGGTCGGTCCGGATACCACGACCTATCGGAAGCTCACGGATCAATTCGTGTCCACCTTCGAGACACCGGAAGGTCGCTTTTTGAAGGTCGACCCTGCCGCCATCACGCTGCTCACCGAGACCGCTATGCGCGACATCGCCCACCTGCTGCGATCCGATCACCTCCAACAGCTGGCCAACATTTTGAAAGACCCCGAAGCCAGTGACAACGACCGATTCGTTGCCCTCGACCTCCTGAAGAACGCCAGTATCGCGGCGGGGGGCGTGCTGCCGATGTGCCAGGACACGGGCACGGCCATCGTGAAGGGCAAGAAGGGCCAGCTCGTTTTCACCGGTGGAGGTGACGAGGAAGCGATCGCTCGAGGCGTGTACAACACGTACCTCACGTCGAACCTGCGTTACAGCCAGATGGCCGCCCTCGACATGTACGAGGAGAAGAACACCGGCAACAACCTGCCGGCCGAAATCAAGATCGCGGCGGTCGATGGCGATGCCTACAAGTTTCTGTTCATTGCCAAGGGCGGCGGGTCGGCCAACAAGAGCTACCTGTTTCAGGAGACCAAGGCCATTTTGAACCCGAAGGCGCTCCCGGCGTTCATTAACGACAAGATCAAAACCCTCGGCACTGCGGCGTGTCCGCCGTATCACCTGGCGATCGTGGTCGGCGGTACATCGGCCGAATTCGCGCTCGAAACGGCCAAGTTGGCCAGCACCCACTACCTCGACGAGCTGCCCACCACCGGCAACATGGGCGGCCGGGCCTTTCGCGACACCGAGCTGGAGAAAGAAGTGCTCGAACTCAGTTGGAAGACCGGCATCGGAGCGCAGTTCGGCGGCAAATACTTCTGCCACGACGTACGCATCGTGCGTCTCCCGCGCCACGGCGCAAGCCTGCCCGTCGCCATCGCGGTGTCATGTTCGGCTGACCGCCAGGCCCTCGGAAAGATCACCGCTGAGGGTGTGTTCCTCGAACAGCTCGAAACCGATCCGGCCCACTTCCTACCCGAGATCACCGACGATCACCTCGCGGGAGACGTGGTCCAAATCGACCTCACCCGACCCATGGCCGAGATCCGAGCTGAGCTCTCGAAGTACCCTGTGAAGACCCGTGTGATGCTCACCGGCCCCATGGTGGTCGCCCGCGATATTGCCCACGCGAAGATTGCCGAAAGGCTCGACGCCGGGCTTGGTATGCCGCAGTACATGAAAGACTTCTGTGTCTACTACGCCGGTCCGGCCAAGACGCCAGTGGGCATGGCATCGGGTTCGTTCGGCCCGACGACCGCCGGGCGCATGGACAGCTACGTCGAGCGGTTCCAGGCCGAGGGGGGCAGCTTCGTCATGCTCGCCAAGGGCAATCGCAGTCGTCAGGTCACGGAGGCCTGCAAGATGCATGGTGGCTTCTACCTTGGTTCCATCGGCGGGCCCGCCGCACGCTTGGCGCAAGACTGCATCAGGCACGTCGAGGTCCTCGAGTATCCCGAGTTGGGAATGGAAGCCGTGTGGAAAATCGACGTGGTCGACTTCCCTGCGTTCATCGTGGTGGATGACAAGGGCAACGACTTCTTTGACCTGGTAAATCAGGCCGCCGTTGCGGTCTCGGTGCACAAGCACTGACCGATCCCAGCGCTAACCTAGGTTCGTGACGACGGACCCGACGCATCTCACAACGTCGAATACCGGTCGATGGATTGCACCGGCTGCGACCGTCGTCGGTGGAGCCGTCCTGGTGGCCTACGCCCGGTTCCAGCAAGCGAACGGGCGGGCGGTATTTCCGCCGTGTCCGTTCCATGCGGCTACCAGTTGGTGGTGCCCGGGCTGTGGTCTCACCCGTGGCACGTTGGCGCTTCTACATGGCAATGTGCAGCAGGCACTCGGCTTCAACCTGCTCACGCCGTTCGTGCTGTTCGCTCTGGTTTACGCGTGGGCGCAGTGGGCCGTTCCGCGCGTAGGCGGCCCCGCGCTACCTCTGCTCAGCCGGATACCGGCCAACGTCTGGAAGTGCGTCGGCGCGTTCGTGCTGCTGTTCAGTGTGGCCCGCAACCTGCCGATCGCTCCGCTGGCTGCGTTGGCGCCGTAGATCGCTCAGTTCACCTGGCGGACGAAGCCCTCCCAGTAGGGCGCTCGCAACTTGAACTTCTGCAGCTTGCCCGTGGCCGTGCGGGCCAACTCTTCGCGGAACTCGATGCGCTTCGGGCACTTGTAGCCAGCCAGTTTGGTCTTGGTGAAGGCAATCAGTTCGTCCTCGGTCAGCGTGGAGCCTGCCGTCTTCACGACCAACGCCATCACCAACTCACCCCACTTTTCGTCGGGCACACCAATGACGGCGACCTCGGTGACGTCGGGGTGCTGGAACACGGCATCCTCCACCTCGATGGACGACACGTTCTCGCCGCCCGAAATGATGACGTCCTTCTTGCGATCCTGAATGGTGAGGTAGCTGTCATCAACTGAGCCGCCGTCGCCGGTGTGGAAGAAGCCGCTCTGAATGGCGTCTGCCGTTGCCTCGGGCTGCTCCCAGTAGCCCTCCATCACCACGTTCGAACGCGCCAGCACCTCGCCGGTATCGGAGATCTTCGTCTCGACACCGATGGCGGGCGCTCCCGCACGGGAGAGCTTGATGGCCCTCTCGGCCGGCGTGAGATCGTCGTATTCGGCTCGACGGCGGTTCATGGTGAGCAGCGGCGCAGTCTCGGTGAGGCCGTAGATCTGGATGAACTCCCACCCCAGTTCGGTCTCAATCCGCTCGATGAGTCGAGAGGGCGGCGGCGCTCCGGCTACCACGACGCGCACTCGATCACGGCCGGGAATGGGGCCGTCCCACGTGGCGGCCGCATCAACAGCTGCGGCGAGCACGGCAGGGGCAGCGCACATCAGCGTCACGCCATGCCTGTCGATGCGCCGCAAAATTTCGGCGCCGTCGATCTTGCGCAGGATGATGTGCTGCCCACCCATGCCGGTGACGCCGTAGACCATGCCCCACCCGTTGCAGTGGAACTGCGGAAGGGTGTGGAGATAGACGTCACGATCACTTACGCCCGTGTGCCACCCAAACGTGGCGGCGTTGAGCCACACGTTGCGATGGGTGAGCTGTACACCCTTCGGACGCGCCGTGGTGCCACTGGTGTAGTTGATGGTTGCGGTTGCGTCCTCATCGGGTTCCCACGGTTGCGGGGTCACTCCATAGCGATAGAGCACGGCGTCGGATTCCGCACCGATGATCATCTTGCGCTCACACACGACCGGGGCCATGGCCGCTTCAAGCTCGGGGTCGATCAACAAGATGCGGGCACCCGAATGCTTCACGATGTACTGCACTTCTTCGGCCACGAGCCGGAAGTTGATGGGCACCAAAATGCGACCGGAGCCACTGACGCCATAAAACGCCGTGAGCAGGCGAGCCGAGTTCTGGCTGATCATGGCGACGCGCTCGCCCTGCGCGATGCCGAGTTCATCGAGCCCGGCCGCCTGAGCGCGGGCGCGTTCGGCGACCTGCTTCCACGTGAGTGACCCCCAGCTCTGTGCGGGCTGATCGGGTTCATCGATCACACCGATGCGGTCGCCGTAGACCTGCTCGGCCCGGCGCAGAAAATCCACAACAGTCAACGGAACTTTCATGACTCTCCCCCGGCTACGTACGACATCGAATACACCGTACTCGCGCCACCTGCGCTTGGCAGCAGACGCGACGATGGGGCGGCCCCGCAGGACCACCCCATTTGAAAGGCGAAGCGTCGTTACTAGCGGGAGTTGCTCCGCAGCGAATCGCGGATCTCGGTGAGAAGCTCGTTGTCGGTCGGACCGGCCGCGGCAGCGGGCTTGTCCGGACGGGCCTTCTTGTACGCCTTGACAAGAAGGAACACCACGGCAGCAAGGATGAGGAAATTGATCACGGTGTTGATAAAGCTGCCCCAGCCGACCGTCTTGTAGTGCTTCTCAGCGATACTGGAACAAACCTTCTCGCCGGTCGGCTTTCCATCGGCGCCAATGGCATCCTTGCACTTGCTGACCAGGCCGACAATTCCCAATGCGATGTCCTTGACGAAAGAGTCAATCACCTTTGCGACGGCACCGGCCATGATGAATGCGACGGCGATCGACACGAGGTCGCCGGTCATTATGAAGCCTTTGAATTCGGCAAGCATGCCTTTTTTCGGGGTTGACATTGGGGTGAAGCTCCTTGGATCTATGGGTTGGTTTGACGTCGAAGTCGGACATCGACGTGTGCATCATTGAAGCACGCGCCAGACCCCAGATCGGACAATGTGGCCGGCACGAGGACATTGACGCCATAGGAGCCCGAGAAGTCGCGTAGCCAGTTCCCCTTCGGCAATACGCACACGCCCGAGCGAACGGAACCGTCGATTTGGGCCGTAACCGCCACAAAACCACCGTCATTCCAGACCTCGACGTCGTCGCCATTCTGGATACCACGCGTCGCCGCGTCGTCCGGGTGGAGTGAAAGCGAAAGTGGTTGATCACCGCGTTCACCGAACATCGAACTGATCGTCTTCGCCGTCGCCGGAGACAACAGCGTCAGTGGATAATCACGTGCAACAGCCTCGAAGCGCGGCACCGGAACATCACTGTGAGGATCAAACAGCTGGGCGCGACGGTTCTCGAACGAAGGAAACGTATCCACGAACTGCACCGTGCCACCGTCGGGCCGCAGCGTAAGAGGGCCGTCGTCCAAAATGCCGGCCGGGAGAACCTTTGCCAGCATTGATTCTGGCCGCGGATCGAAACCGGCCAGCCCCAGTCGGTCGGCCAATCCGGCTGATACTTCATCGTTGGTACGACTCTCGCCGACGCGGTCGATCACGGCCGGCATGCGCTGCAACACGTATCCGCCGTAGCTGCCGGCGAGGTCTTCGACCTCAAAATGAGTGGTGGCGGGCAGCACGACATCGGCGTAACGCGCCGTGTCGGTCATCACCTGATCGTGCACCACGGTGAACAGGTCGTCTCGCTCCAAACCCGCAATGACGGATCGCTGATCGGGGTTCATCACCACCGGATTGGCGCCTTGTACGAACAAGACTCCGATGGGGTCGTTGGCACTTTGAAGTTCGGCACCGAGACTGTTCTGGTTGAGTTGGCGACGGGCCGCTAAGTCGCTCGTGTGGATGGCCGACATGGTGACCGGCGATGCGCCGCCGACGGACAGCATCACGCCCGCACCTCGCCGGCCGAACTGACCGGCCAACAGTGGCAACGCAAGCACGGCTTTGCACCCCGACCCCCCGTTGCGGTTGCGTTCGAGCCCCCAACCCATACGCAGAAACGCCGGACTCGCCGACGCATACTCGCGAGCGAATGCGACGATGTCCTCCGCGGGAACGCCGCAGACGTCCGCGGCGCGCTCCAGTGTCCATGGCTCAGCGGCCGCAAGGTACGCATCGACACCATCGACATGGGCGGCCAGGAAGTCACGCGCCAGTAATCCCTCTTCCTGTATGACCCGTGCCATGGCCAAAGCGAGCACCACGTCGGTTCCCGGTCGCACCGCGAAGTGGACGTCGGCGCGGGCGGCCATGGCGGTGCGACGCGGATCGACCACGATCAACCGAGCGCCGGCCTTGCGGGCCCGGTTCACCAACGGACCGAAATGGGTGTTGGCCACTGTTGGGTTGGCGCCCCAAACCACCACCAGCTTGGCGTAAACCACATCGTTCGGGTCAGCCGAAAGCATGTCGCCGTAGATCTCGCTGCGGGCCAGCCCGGCCGTGTAGGCACAGATGGTGTGGACCACGTTGGTGGCACCCAGCTGCCTCCAGAGTTCCGGGCCAAGACCTCCTGCGGCCAGCAGCCCGCCCGAAGAGTTGTACAGATAGGGCACCACCGACCCCGGACCCGACCGGTCGATGGCCCCACGGATGCGGCCCGCAACCAGGTCGAGTGCTTCGTCCCACGATGCCTGGCGAAACGAGCCCGAACCCTTCGGACCGGTGCGAATAAGCGGCGTGAGCACACGGTCCGTGCCATGTACTCGGTCGGCGTGGCCCTTCACCTTGGCGCAGATCCAGCCATCGGTCATTGGATTCCCAGGGCCGGCATCGACCGCGATCAGGCGGCGGGTGCCGTCATCTCCAGTCTCCACCGTGGCATGCAGGGAGCACGTATCGGGACAGTCGAGCGGACACGCAGTGACAGCTTTGGTGAGCGAAGTCATATCGCATGTTGCCACGGCTCTATCGTTGCCGCTTGTGAGTTCGCCTTCGCCCACCGATGCCGCTGTCCCCAACCCCGAAGATTCCAACCTGATCCTGGACGAACTCTCCCAACATCTCCGAGCGCTACGCGTGCTGCGGGTCGACAATCCCGAACAGGCCGCAGCACTGCTCGAGTCCCTCGGTGCCAGCGGCAAGGTGGAAGAAGACATCGTGCTGCAGCTCGGTGCCGTCAAGCCGCTGTGGATTCCTGATCGGTTCGAGGAAGCCAATCGCCTCGCTATGCGATCGCTGGAGGTGCTCGACCGCAACGGACCCCGCAACACCGCGCTCAAAACCCTCGGACCATTGCGTCCCGTGGGCGAGTGGGCGGTGCAGCTGTTCACCCAGCTGATCGTGCGGAGCTTCCAGCAGACCGTGGTTGATCGTCTGCGCCACTTGTACAGCCGCCGCGAAGCCAGTTCAGCGTGGGATTCTGCCGAGCACCACATGTTGCGGCGCGCCCGCATCGACATCGAACGCGTGGCGCCCGGCTTGAAGGGACGCGCCCTCGGGCTGCCCACCTTCCTTCTCGGTGGCGCGTTCATCTCCACCATCCTCGGTGGGTTGCAGAGTTTGGGCAGTGCGGTGCTCAAGCACGGTCACACGCTCATCATTGCGGCCATCGTGTTGTTCATTCTGTTCGCCGGCGCGAGCTGGGCCATTCTGCAGGCCGCGGCCATCTCGCGACGCCGGATCCAGCTCACGCTCGACAAGCCGCTCGCAGCGTTATTCGAAACCATCGGCGCGTGTGGCAACCCGCCGAAAGATCAGTCGCTTTCGTTCGCGCTCTACGCCAACGTGCTCACCGGACTGGGTTGGTTGATCCTGCCCATCGGAGCGGTGCTCGCATTCACACACAAATGAGCGAAGACCAGATCGATTGGGACGAAGGTCGCATCCTTCGGTTCTTTCCCACGGACATGAGCGATCAAGAGATGCACACCGAGTTCGTCGGTGCCGATGCGGCGTGGCGAAGTGGTGCGCCGGTGGCCGCCGTCTACGGCATCGAAATGGCCAAGGGCCGCGTGGGCGTCATCGAGGATCGGGTCGATGGGCCAACGATGCTGCACACGTTGTCGTCCGCGCCGTGGCAGGCCAAGCGACGCGGCCAAGAACTGGCCGAGCTGCATCTTCGGCTGACGTCGCTGGCGGCAGCCGGCGAACTGCCCGACATCAAGCCCCATCTTCTCCATGCATTGAAACAAGCCGACCTTGATTTCTCCGCACGAGCCAAGCTCATCGCCCAGCTGGAGTCGCTTCCCTCTGGTGACCGGCTTTTGCACACAGCGCTGCATCCGAGTCATGTCGTGCTTCATGCGACCGGCCCGGTCATCACCCACTGCGGGCATATGGCGCGCGGACATGCCGATGCCGACATCGCGTTCACGCTCGTCCATCTGGCGCTGGCCGTTCCCTTGCCGAACGCTCGTCTGTGGCCGCTGCTCGACCGCGCCCGTCGCAGGTTCCTGGCCGCCTATCAGCACACGATCAGTCGCGGCCGGCCGAGCGACCGAGCGACCGACTGGGTGGCCGTGATCGCGGCCGCACGGCTCGCGGCGGCCACGGACCATGAGGTAGTCATCCTGCGACGGCTGATCGACGGTGCCCCCGTCAGGTGATGTCCAACAGCACCGCCCGAGCCACGACGTGCTCTTCGCCCGGGAGGAAAACCAGAACAAATGACAACGGTGTCTAGGCCAAAGAGTTCACAAGTTGTGCCAGTTCCATGACAGTTGCAGAAAAGACATACTTTCGTCACCTTCGTGTCGTCATATAGGCATGGTGACAAACGCAACAGCGCTCCGACGGTCTGCCCCGACCGATCCGGCGACGGCTTGGCAGCTCGTCGTTCGCACTGCCGTGGCGGGCAGCCTCGTCATGGTGGCGATCGCGTTTGCGTTGCACAGTTTCGTGAAACTCTCCGACGGTGTCATCGTGGCCGTGAGTGCAGTGCTCGGTTTGGCCATCGGCACTCGCTTACCCGCCGCCACTCCGCCGATCCCGCACTGGTTGCTTGACGAGGCCGAAAGCGACCCGCTCCCTTCTTAAATTGGCGGTCTAAACCTTGCGGTAGGCCAGGTCCACAATCATGCGACCCGCAGCGCGACCGCGCTGCTCGTACTTCGTCATAACTCGATCGGGGGCATCCACCTCGGTGAGATGCGGCTCAGCACTGCACACCTCCCGCATCTGGTCGGCATAGTAGTCGGCGTCCGTAGCGAGGCGCAGCAGCCCCCCGTCGGCGAGACGCTCGGCCAGGGCCCGCACGACATCTGTGCGCACGAGTCGCCGATGGGTGTGCGCGATCTTCGGCCACGGATCGGGGAAGAAGATGCAAATCTCCCGCAGTGATCGGTTGGGGAGCAGGGGCAGCACTTCCAGGATGTCGCTGCGCACCACTCGCACGTTTCCGATCTCGGCCGCCGCCAGATCCGTCAGCAAGTGGGTGATGCCTGCCTCGTGCACTTCGACGCCGAGAATGCGCTCGTCCGGCCAGTTCGTTGCAGCAGCAACGACCGACTCTCCCCCGCCGAATCCGATATCGACGATGGTCGGCCGCCACAGGGCAACGTCGTCCGGTACGACCACGAAGTGCGGAGCGAACTCGGCGTAGCGAAGCCGACGACCCGGTGTCATTCTCCCACGACGGCGAAACGATCGGACCGGCGGGTGCATTCGATAATGCTAGCGGTGGGGGTGATTCACCTGCCGACCCCGATTTGTGCGGAAGCGATTTTGGCCCCTTCGTGGCCGGTTGCGATGGTGCCGACCGTGGCCAGCACGGCCAGTGCGATGGTGATAACCGACACCGCAACCGCCAACGGGCTCGTCGTCCGCTTCCCTGCCCGACGGTGGACATACATCATGGTGACGATGGACACGAACAGCAAGATCGTCAGAATGACCGTGGCATTGGCAAGCGACTGATGACGCTTGATGTCGGGCGCCTCGTTCATCAGGATGAACATGCCCTCACCACTTTGCTTGGCCAGAATGACCGCGGCTACCGACAGCAACGAGGCGCCCGCTGTTGTCAACCCGAAGCGGCTGCGCCATTCTCGTCGAACCGCAATGAGCACGGCCGCAATGCCCACGGCCGGGATCAATACGACCGGCAAGTGGACCATAAGCAGGTGGGCGGGCAAGCCGAAGACTTTTTGCATGGGCAATCCTTCCGAGTGATCCAACCGTACAGACATACGTACCAACCGGCTGGACAGACTTCCGTACAGTCTGCCGGACGCCCAAATAGGAGATGCCTGTGCTTCGTACCCTTCGTGTTTCGATACTGTCCCTGACGCTCATCGGTGTCGCCGCGGCTTGCGGCTCATCGACCAAATCGACCACCGCCGCCGCCCCAGCCACGACGGCCACTGCCGCCGCCTCGACCGCAGCAGCAGCAGCAGCGGCTACCACTGCGGCGGCCGCCACCACGGTTGCGGCGGCCACGACCGCGGCCGCTCCGGCGACCACGGCGGCCCCCGCCGCTACAACGGCTCCCGCAACGGTCGCGGCGGCTCCTGCGGGACCAGCCTGCACCGGTCTCGGCGCAGGGGGCGCGGGTGCGACCACGGCCGACGTCAGCCTGATCGAATGGGACATCAAGGGCCCGGCGACGTTAAAGGCGGGCAAAGTCACTCTCAATATCAAGAACACCGGCGGAAACAAGCATGAGATGGCCCTCATCAAGGGCGACAGTTTCGATGCGCTCCCCAAATTGCCCAACGGCGCGGTAGATGAAACAAAGTTGGAAGCCGGCGCACTGCTTGGCCGCATCGACAAGCTTGACGGCAACAAGTCGTGTTCGACCACCGTCGACTTGGCACCAGGCAAGTACGTGATGCTGTGCAACATCCAGTTCGGCCCAACCAGCCATGCCGCCAAAGGCCAGAAGTTCAACTTCGAGGTTACGGCCTAGTCAACGGGAATCGGTCAGACCAGGCGTCGCTCGTAACGGCGCCCCGGTCGAGCTGAATGATCCGGTCAACTCGAACGGCTTTCAGGAACTGACGGTCGTGGGTCACGAGTAACACGGTGCCGGCAAACGTTTCGAGGGCCTGCTCGAGTTGTTCAATCGCAGTTAGATCGAGATGGTTTGTCGGCTCGTCGAGTACGAGACAGTTGACCCCCTTCGCCTGAAGAAGTGCCAACACGGCCCGAGTGCGCTCGCCCGGCGACAGCGAACTGCTGGCCCGATTGACGTGCTCGGCACCAAGGCCGAACTTGGCCAGCAGCGTTCGAGCTTCGGGGATGACGAACCCGGTGGCCGTCATGAACGCTTCGAGCAATGTGGACGAACCTTCGAACCGTTCACGAGCCTGATCGATACCGCCGACCACAACGCCGGGTCCCAGATACTGCTCGCCCAACGTGAGCGGCTGCTCGCCGAGCAGGGCCCGTAGCAACGTCGTCTTGCCACTGCCGTTGCTGCCCAGGATGGCCACGCGCTCGGAGCCGCCGATCTCAAGGGTGATGGGGCCCAGCCGGAACGCGCCTCTGTCGACTACCGCATCGGACAGTCGGGCGACGACGTTACCCGCACGCGGCGCGGTGGCGATCTCCAGCCGGAGGTCCCAGCCCTCCCACGGCTTTTCTACGACTTCCAGACGTTCCATGGCTCGCTCGGTGCGACTGGCTCGAGCCGCGACCTGCTCGGTTTTCTCCTGCCGGAACTTTCTGCCGACGACGTCTTTGTCCGACTGCTTCTGTTTGTGCGCGATGACACCCTGCGTGGCCCAGTCGCGCTCACGCTGCGCCCTACCTACCAACTCCGATTTTTGGTTGCTGTAGTTGGCGTAACCCTCCTCGGCGTGCCGACGCGACGTGGCCTTCTCGGACAGATAGCCAGACCAGCCGCCGCCGTACAACGACGCCTTGTGCGAGTGCTCGTCGATTTCCACCACATGGGTGACCACCCGTTCGAGAAAGGTCCGATCATGACTCACGACGAGCTGCGGAGCGTCGGTGGACAGGACGAAGTCCTCAAGCCGGGCAAGACCATCAAGGTCAAGATCGTTGGTTGGTTCATCCAGCAGATACACGTCGAAGCGGCTGAGCAGCAGCGCGGCCAGACCGACGCGGGCCGCCTCACCACCGGACAGCGCGGTCATGGGTCGGTCGAGCACGGCGGCGTCAAGACCGAGGTCATGCCATACCTCCTCCAGGCGCGCATCGAAGTCGGCGCCGCCCAGCGTCAACCACCGATCAAGGGCGACGCTGTAACGATCATCGGCACCCGTGGCCCCTGTTGCCAGGTCGGCGGTAGATGCTTCGAGTTCGGCGGTGGCGTCATTCACGCCGGTTCGACGAGCCAGTAGGTGACGGGCCGTTTCGTTCGGTGTGCGTTCCGGTTCTTGCACCAAAAAACCAACAGTGGCCTCGGGCGGCAAGAGCACGACCTTGCCCTTGTCCGGTGTCAAACGCCCGGCCAGCACGCGGAGCAGGGTGGACTTTCCGACACCGTTCGGGCCGACGAGACCAACTCGTTGACCGGGCGCGAGTTGCACACCGATACCGTCGAGGATGCGGCGTCGGCCCATGTCGACATCGACAGCAGTGGCAATCAGGGTGGCGGGCATGGTTCTCCTCAGCCGATCATGCTCTCATGCCGATGGTTCCGTCGGCGAAGAGGATTCATCTGCGACAAAGCGTTGTGCACCCTTGGCCGCGGCAACCCCCGTGCTGAAACAGGCCTGCAAAAGGTAGCCGCCGGTGGGGGCTTCCCAGTCGAGCATCTCTCCGGCCACGAACACGCCCGGCAGTTTGCGCAGACCAAAGTGGTCATCCACTTCGGAGCGGGCGATGCCACCAGCCGTGGAGATCGCCCTATTGATCGATGTTGGGCGAAGCAGCTCCAACGGGAGGGATTTCAGGTGCGAGGCGTCGGCCGCGGCCCCGACCTCATGTGCGAGCGCGATGGCGACCGGTGAGAGTCCGACTCGCTTCAAGGCCGTCGAAAGCGAGTCACCCTTGCGGCGTTTCGCCAGCCTTGACGCCAGAACTTCTTGCGTGAGATCGGGGTGCAGATCGAGCCGAAGGTCGGCAGAGCCGTCACGAGCCATGGCAGCGCGGACGGAAGCGCCAAGCGCGTAGATGGCACCGCCCTCAATGCCGTCGTTGGTGATCATCGCCTCGCCTCTTACCGACTGCCCGTCACACGACACGCGGACATTCTTTAGCGGCACCCCCGCAAAGCGACTGCGGAAATGTTCGGACCAATCGACGACAAATCCGGAGTTAGCTGGCGTGAGTGGTGTGACCTCGATGCCGACGCTGCTGACGATGTTCACCCATGTACCGGTCGAACCCACCCGAGGCCAGCTGGCGCCGCCGAAGGCGAGAATCGTGGCATCGGGCCGCGTCGTGAACTCGCCCTCGGGTGTCGTGAAACGCAGTTCGCCTGTACTCGTCCAGCCAAGCCACTCATGCCTGACCCGGGATGTCACACCAAGTTCACCAAGGCGTACAAGCCACGCGCGCAACAACGGCGTTGCCCGAAACGCAACCGGGAACACCCGACCGCTCGAGCCCACGAACGTGTCCTGGCCCAGCCCCAACGCCCACGCTCGGAGTGCTTCGGGGGGAAACGCTCGCAGCGCAGGGGCGAGCCAGTCGGACGCTGGGCCGTAGCGCTCGATGAACTGCTCGAACGGTTCACTGTGGGTCAGATTCAGACCGCCGCGGCCGGCCAGCATGAACTTGCGACCAACCGCCGGCATCCGGTCGTACACCGTCACCCTCGCGCCCGCCCGGGCGAGCGTCTCGGCCGCGATCAGCCCCGCCGGTCCCCTGCCCAGCACCGCGATCGTCAGGCGCGTGTTCACCTCACCATCCTCCTGCGTGGCGATCTGAGCGGAGTTCGGGGCGGCCCGAGCCGATAGCGGTGAGTCTTCCTTCGACGAAAAGCGGCAGGCCACCGACATCGACGGTGGTTTCCTGCCAGTCCCACTCTGTTTCGAACTCGCTGGCACCGGCTGCTTCCATGTCGGCCCGCACATCGTCGGTGAGAGTCGCGGTGGCCAGAGAGCGAGCCTCTTCGAGCGTGACGACCGTGACCGGGTCGATGCCGATGTGGACGAGGAACTGGCCGAGCTGCGGTGCACTGATGGTTGTCTGACGGCTGATGCGCACCCGGCCTACGACGGCGCCGATAGCGTTGGCGACATCGGCGTGTTCGGGCACGATGACATCGGAATGAAGTAGCGCCCCGACCCGCGGATAGTACGTTGCGGCCGACGCTCCAAGACCGACCAGCGGCACCGAGAGACCGACCGAGAGTCGAACGAGCGACCCGGCATCGCTCAGAGCTGCTTGCACGATCGGCGTGGCGACGGAGGAGGCAGGGAGACCGTCGCGTTGCAGCGCGGCAGCCAGGACGGCTTCGGCCGAACGGCGCACGAGCGCGTCGATCACGAGTGTTGCGGCCGTAACGCCGTCTGACGCGAGTTGGTTTCCCAGCCGGTCCTTGCGTCGAGCGAAAAGGCTGGCCGCCAGTTCCGCAACCGGAGCAGTGTCGGTGTGCTGCAGGCCCAGCACGTGGCAGGCATCGGTGGGCGTGAACGACGAAAGCTGGATCAGCCCGCGGCGAACGAGTCGACCGAGGGCCCGCCGCTTCATCGCCGTGTTCAGTACATCTCGGGCAACGGTCGGCTTTTGTCCGAGGGCGTCGATCAACGACTGTTCGGTGCTGTCCAGAACGGCCGCGCGATGCCGTTGGCGAGTGGGGAGCAGCACGATTCCGTCGAATTCGTCGGGTGTCTCACTGGCGAGCTGAGCCGTAAGCATGGAGGTAACCAAAGTTGCTTCGGACCGGGCCAGCACACAGAGCGGCACCACCCGACGCGGCCCAATGATCAGGTGCGGGCCTGCCGCACGGTCATCGTGTCGCACTTCGCTATCACCACCGAGACCGTGGGTGTCCATCGCCACCGCGGTCACCATGGTCTTGTGACCGCCCACGGTTGCGCCGTCGTGACTCACGAGCGGACGACCGCTTCGAACCACGGCGATGTCGGTGGTGGTGCCGCCGATGTCGGAGATCACCCCATCGCGAAGCGACGTCAGGTGCGCCGCTCCCACCAGGCTGGCGGCTGGACCCGACAGGATCGTTTCGATCGGTCGCTCGCGCACGAACGCTGCGGACACCAGCGAACCATCGCCGCGCACGACCATGAGCGGCGCCGTGATTCCCCGAGATCGCAACGCCTGTTCGGTCGTGTCCACCAGATCTTCGATGATCGCAATGAGTCGGGCATTCAGCACCGCAGTGACGGCCCGTTTCGGCCCGTTCAGCTGAGCCGAAAGGTGGTGGCTCATCGTCACCCAGCGACGCGTCTTCTCACGAAGGAACGCGGCCACGGCCAGCTCGTGAGCCGGGTTGCGGACGCTGAATTGTGACGTCACGGCAAAGGCGTCAACGTGATCGGCAATGTCTCCCAACGCCGCACCCAACGCGTCGAGATCGAGCGGAGCGATCTGGTAGCCGTGGGAGTCGTGGCCACCATCGACAAGCAGCACAGGGTCCTTCCCCATGGCCTCGGGCAGCCCGGCGCGGTCGAGTACTTCGGCTTCGAAACCGATGATGACCGAACAGACGGCGCGTCCCTTGCCTTCAACCAGCGCGTTGGTGGCCAGCGTTGTGGACAGCGACACCACGTCGATGCGCTCCGGCGCAACGCCGGACTCCGTCAGCACCCGATCAATTGCTCCCACAATGCCAATCGAAAGGTCGTCGTGCGTTGTAGGAGCCTTCGCCTTGGCGACCACGGCCGAGGTCTCCTCATTGAAAACCACCGCGTCGGTGTAGGTGCCACCAGTGTCAATACCGAGAAGGAAACGACCGCTCACCACGACATCGTAACGGTGCCGTCGACTGCGCAACCCGTTCGTGACCACGCCCCGGTCCCCTACTGTTCGGAGATGCTCGCTGAAATCGCTGCCGCTGTTCGAGAGGGTCGAGTCAGCCCCGAGGAGTTACTCGAGGAATCGCTACGTCGCATCGAGGTCCACAATCCGGCGTTGAACGCAGTCATAGCCCTTCGTTCGCAGGCTGCGCGGCGCGAGGCCCGGACAAGCGCGCGAACTGGTCCGCTCGCCGGAATCCCCCTTCTCGTCAAAGATCTTTCGGACGTCGGCGGTCTGCGGACGACGAAAGGTTCACATCTGCTCGCAGACGCCCCAGCCGCTGCGAGCGACGCGCTCCTCGTGCGGCGGCTGCGCGCTGCCGGCGCGATTGTGGTGGGCAAGACGAACACCCCCGCCTACGGCCATACCGGGTTCACTACGAATGCGATCTTCGGGCCAACCAAGAACCCGTGGAATCTCGAACGGTCACCGGGCGGTTCCTCGGGTGGGTCGTCGGCCGCGCTCGCGGCCGGACAGTCACCGCTGGCCACAACGAGCGACGGCGGCGGCTCCGTTCGCGGCCCGGCCTCTCTGTGCGGCCTCGTTGGCTGGAAGCCGACCAATGGCATCATCGGTCGCGAGCGAGCACCAAGTTGGATCAGTTATTCCACCGCAGGCGCCACCGGGCCAACCGTGTCCGACGTCATTTTGGAAGGCAGCGTTCTGGCCGGTTCAGTGTTCGGTGACATCATGAGTCCTCCTGACGGGTCCACCTCGTTTGTGCCCGTCAACCCAACACGCGTTGTTGCCGTGCGCAGTTTTCGTGGTGCCGCCGCACCCGTGGTGAGCGCGGCCTTTGATCGAATGTGCGCATTGATCGCCGATGACCTCAATCTGCCGTTCACGATCATCGACCGGTTCACCGAAGTGGACTGTGCCTGGCACTGGATCGCCACCGGTTCGGCCGAACTCGCTCAAAGCCTGGCCGCCGATCGAGATCGGTGGGACGAGTTCGAACCCACCCTACGGGTATTGCTCGACCTTGGGGCCAACCTGTCTTTACCCGACTACATCGCCGGTCAGCGCGCCCGCTATCAAGCCGCCGCCGATCTCGACCAGCTGCTGGACGGTCATGCCGTGCTGATCTCGCCGACGCTGAACGCGGAGTCATTCCCACCCGACGGACCGCTTCCCGTCGAGATCGAAGGCGATCGCCAACTCGCCATTGGTTTCAACACGATGGACGCCAACTTCACCGGTCACCCGGCGGTGTCCGTTCCCATGGGCCACGACAATGCCGGGGTTCCTCTCGGCCTACAGATCATGGCCCCACGGTTCCGCGACGACCTTGCGCTCGGCCTGGCGGTGGCAATCGAACAAGCCGCACCCTGGCCACAGGTCGCGCCAGGTTACGAACCCTGGCCATCGTTCTCATCGATTGGGTAGGGACGGTTGGTAGGTTGGGCGGGTGATCGTTCTTGGGCTTTTGTTGGGCGTTGTCGGAATATTCGGGGTGGTGTGGACCACGTTCCTCATCAGCCGCACTCTGAACACCGCATACGGACGGGCGGACGGCGGACTCAGCGTGCGGGCCACCAACGACGGCACCGTACCGGCCAAGCTGCGATGGCTGCTGCGGGCTTGCGCGCTCGTGGCATTGATCGGCGCCGTCATGGTGATCGCCTGGCTCTACCGCTAGCTCACGCGCGAAACGAGGACCCGACGACCGTCGAATCCTCGTTAGCCATACAACAGGAAGGGGGCCCAGTCCTCGGGCACACTTCGGCCGGCGGTTATAGACCAACGGACTCGCTCGGCCCACGAGGGTTCACGGGGCGGGAAGAGCAACTGCATGCGGGCTTCTTCAGGCGTGCGGTCACGCTTGCGACGGTTGCACGGCCCGCATGCGCTCACGAGGTTGAGGGGCTCGATGTTGGAGCCACCCCGTGACTTCGGCATGACGTGGTCGATTGTCAGCTTGACCCGCTCGCTGCTGGTGCGGGCGTGCCAGCCGCAATACGCACACGTCCAACGGTCACGCTCGTGCACGGCTCGCTTGCGGGCAAGACCGACCCGTCGACGACCGGCCGGAATGGAGCAGTGCGTCAGCCGAATGACGGACGGCAGGAAGATGGAGAGCGAGGGTGACGAAATCATGTCGTCGCGCTCCACGATTGCCTCGGCTCGCTCGTCCAGCAAGAGAATGACGGCCCGCTGCCAACCAATAACCGTCACTGGACGGTATCCGGCATCGAGCACCAGGACACGGCTGTCGGCGAGACCGCGCGACGGAGGATCTACCGCCTGTTCGTCGTCCAACGTCGCCTGCATGATGAATGGCCTCCTGTCGATACCGACCGTAATGAAGCCGCCAGGTTCTTTGTCGAACAATTTCTTACACACTTGCCAGGCAAGCGCAGGGTTCGCACAACCAACTCACAGCTTCAGATGCTCAACTTCGTTTATGCGCCTCGCTCCTGCTTTGTCCTGTGCCCTCATTATTGCCGGTTTGGGAGCGTGTGGCTCGACAATCAAAACCGCAACCCCGGTGACCACCGCTGTCACCACTGCGACAACCGCCGCTGCTCCGGCAACGACGGCAAATGCAACCGGTTCGAGTGTCGCCGCCGATCAGCAGGGTGGTCAAGGCGGAGGCCAGGGCGGCCAGGCCCAGTTGACACCCGAGGAGCAGGCCGCACGGCAGGCGTATCGGGACTGCCTTACCGCGAACGGCCTGGTTATCCCTGCGCGGGGCAACCCCCAAGGTGGCGGCCAAGGCGCACCCGGCAATGCCCCCGCCGGCAGCCAAAACCCAGCCGGAGCAGCCGCCGATCCAAACACACCGGACCCCAGCGCGCCCCCAGCATCGGACAACAGCATCCCGCGACCGACCATAGACCCGGCCGCGCTGGCCAAGGCGCAGGACGCCTGCAAGGACAAGCTGCCACCGGGTGGTGCCGGCAATATTTTCGGCGGCGGCAATCGTCAGGGCGGCAACGGTCAGGCTCGGGCTGCCGCGCTCGCCCCGTACTACGCCTGCCTGAAAGACAACGGCATCAAAGTGGCCGACGCGCCAACCACCACCACCACGGTTGCAGGTGCAACGACTGTTCCCGGCTCGAACCCGCCGCAGCCCGGCGGTCAACGGGGCGGTCGTCTGGCCGGTGTCGATCAGACCACTCCGGAGTTTATTGCCGCCAACGACAAGTGCAAGGTCTTGGTTCCCGCCGGCACCAACCTTCCCGGGCAGGGTGGGCAGGGCGGCAACAACGGTGCTGCGCCGACGACCACCGTCACCACGGTCGCTCCCTAGGATGAAACGCAGCATCGTTCTCAACAGCACAATCGCCGTGGCGACCGTCGGACTCGGCTTTGCCGGGTACTCGGCCATGGGAACCAAAGCAGCGCCGAAGGTAACCACTGCGGTCTTTGAGGCGAAGAAAGGGATCGTGCTGAGCGCGGTCACCGCAAGCGGGAACGTGCAGGTACCGGGTCAGGTCGATGCCAGCTTCGATTCGGCCGTGACATCGAACAAGGTCACCGAGATCCTGGTGAAGGTCGGTGACAAGGTCACCGTCGGCCAGCCGCTGGCCAAGGTCAACGACGCGTCGCTGCAAACCACCCTGGCCAGTGCCCAGGCGGCATGGACCTCGACCAAGGCCAGCACCGACAAGGTGAAGGCCGGCCTCACTGCGGACGACAAGACGCAGCTGCAGTCGGGTGCAACGCAGTCCAAGGTAGCGCTCACCTCCGCGCAGGCATCCCTCGACAACGCTCGTACCAATGCCGACATCAATGCCGGAAACTACGACGAGGCAATCCATCAGGCCGACGTGTCTCTCGATACCGCCAACGCCCAATCGGATCGTGACCTCACAACGGCACAGCTGTCGGTGCAACAGGCCCAAGTCGCCGCCGACAAGGAAGCGCCGATCTACGCCTCCGCCCAGACTACGGCCGCCACAGATGAGACCAATCGTGTTCCCTGCGACACCGCTGGCGGTGTGCCCCTCGATGGCGTGACCTGCGCCGTGGCCACCACGCGAGCGGCGAACAGTAAGGCTGCACTGGCCAAGGAAGAGACCACGCAAACCCAGGCGGTCAACGCTCTGGCGAACGCCAAGAACTCGCAGGAGAGCACCAAACTCAAAGCGGCCCAATCGGTCAACAGCGCCACCAACGCGCTGACCAACAGCGAGAACAATCAGACATCGGGTCTCGCCAAGGACAAGCAGACGATCGATTCGGCTGCTCGTCAGCTTGAGACGGCTCAGGCCAGTTATGCCTCGACGCTGGCTGCGAACGACCTCAAGTTGAAGTCGCCCACCGAGGCCGACCTCGCCGCGGCCAACGCCAGCATGTTGAAGGCCGATACCGATCTCGCCACCGCGAAGAAGAACCTCGAACTGTCCACGCTGCTCGCGCCGGCGGCCGGCACCATCGCATCGATCAGCGGCAAGATCGGCGCGAACCCCGGCGGTAGCTCCTCATCGGGATCGGGCTCAGCAGCATCATCGTCAGCATCATCGAGCTCAGCCTTCATGGTCATCACCGACTTGTCCGTGCTCGAAGTGAAGGCCGGTTTCAGCGAAGCCGACGCAGCCAAGGTAAAGGTTGACCAGGGCGTCACCGTCACCCTCGACGCACTCGCAGGCAAGGTCTTGGGCGGCAAGGTTCGCGCCATCGACACGGTCTCCACCCTGGTAAGCAATGTGGTCACCTACTACGTGTATGTCACCGTCGAAGGCAGCGACCCGGCGGTCAAGCCGGGCATGACCTCCTCGTTGTCGGTCGTGGTCGACAAGGCCGAGGACGTGGTGACTCTCCCCTCGTCGGCCGTCACCGCGCGCGGCAACGCGGCGTCGGTGAAGGTCCAGACCGGAGCAACGACGAAGGACGTCGAGGTGCGCAACATCACGCTCGGCCTGAAGGGTGACACGCTCATTGAGATCAAGACCGGGCTCGTCGCCGGCGACAAGGTCATCGTGACCCGAGGCGGCACCACCACGACCGGCTCCGGAACGCTCACCGGCGGCACCGCCGTTCCTGGTGGAGGCGCGGTTCCCGGTGGCGGCGCGGTTCCGGGCGGCGCAGGCGGTGCCAGAGGTGGCGCAGGCGGATGACGCACATCGTCGCCGAGGCAGCCGAACGCCTCGTCATCATCGTGAAGAACGCGGTGAAGACCTACGGCCAGGGTGACATTGAGGTGCATGCGCTTCGGGGCGTATCACTGGTGATCGAGCGAGGTGATTTCGTGGCCATCATGGGTGCGTCTGGCAGCGGGAAGTCGACGCTGATGAATATCCTTGGCTGTCTCGATTCACCCACCAGCGGGCGCTACCTCCTCGACGGCGTCGATGTCAGCCTGCTGGATGACTACGACCTGGCGACGATCCGCAATCACAAGATCGGCTTCATCTTCCAGAGCTTCAACCTGGTTCCTCGCACGTCCGCGTCAAGCAATGTCGAGCTGCCACTTGTGTACGCCAATGTGCCCAAAGCGCAACGACGTAAACGGGCGGCAGCAGCTCTTGCCGCCGTTGGACTGTCCGACCGCGGTCATCACCTTCCCTCAGAATTGTCGGGAGGGCAACAGCAGCGGGTGGCCATTGCGCGGGCAATTGCCACCAACCCGGCCATGATCCTGGCCGACGAGCCAACCGGCGCACTCGACAGCCAATCGACGGCGGAGGTGCTCGGCATCTTCAGCCGCCTGAACAGCGCCGGACGCACCATCGTGGTCATCACCCACGAAAACGACGTGGCCGCCTACGCCAAGCGAATCATCCGACTCCGCGACGGCAGCATCGTTTCCGATACGCGAAGCGCTCCCGTCGATGCGCGTTACGTAGGCGCATCATGAACTTTGAAAGCATCCGCATCGCCTTCCAGGGCATCATCGCCAATCGGCTTCGCTCGGCGTTGACCATGCTGGGCATCCTCATCGGTGTGGCCTCGGTCATCGTGTTGGTGGCCGTGGGCAGCGGGTCGGCGGCGGCCAGCCGCAAGCGACTAGAAGGTCTCGGCTCGAATACGCTCACCGTCTCGACGGGAGGTGGCGGCAACCGTGGCCAGACCCAGACACGCCGCGTCACTATCGACGACAATGACGTGAAGGCACTCCGAGATGTCACGCAAGCTGCCGACCTGTCCGCCGTGGTTCCCCTCGTGAATGCCCAGAACGTCACCGCGTCGCTGAACGGGGCAAACGCCTCTCCCGCCACCTTCTACGGCACGTCAGTGGAATTTAGTTCCGTTCGCAACTATCCCGTTTCGTCGGGAGTCTTCTTCACCAAGGACGACGAGGACAACGCATCCAAGGTCGCCGTGGTGGGGGCGACATTCGCCAAGAATCTGTTGGGCGAAGGCGTCGATACGGCCACACTGATCGACCAACAGGTCAAGTTCGGCAACGGGGTCTTCACCGTCATTGGTGTCTTCAAGCCGAAAGGCTCAAACGGAGCGCAGGACCAGGACGACATCGTGGTTGCCCCGATCTCCACAGTGCGCAAGCTGCTCGCCGGTAGCAGCAACCGCGTCGACCAGCTGGTGGTCCAGGCCGCTTCCCGGTCGGTCACCGACGCGGCGCAGGCCGAGGTAACTGCAGTGCTCATGTCGCGCCACACCGGTTCGACGGCCACCAGTTTCCGGGTCTTGAACCAGGCATCGCTGCTCCAAACGCAAGACGCCAACAACAAGACATTCACCGTGCTTCTCGGCGCAGTGGCAGCGATCTCGCTGCTGGTCGGCGGCATTGGCGTGATGAACATCATGCTGGTCACCGTCACCGAACGCACCCGTGAGATCGGCATTCGCAAAGCCATCGGCGCCCGCAAGAGCCACATCCTCACTCAGTTCCTGGTGGAAGCGGTTCTCCTGTCGGTTCTGGGTGGGCTACTGGGGGTCGGTGTCGGGCTGTTCGGTAGCCGGTTCACCATCGTGGGGGTAAAGCCCGTGGTGGAGACGTATTCCATTGCACTCGCGTTCGGCGTGGCCGTGGTGGTCGGCTTGTTCTTCGGTATCTATCCCGCCAACCGGGCCGCCTCGCTCAAACCCATCGACGCTCTCCGTTACGAGTAGGAACCATGACCACCAACACCACTCCTGATGCCCTCGACCAGGCCTTCGCCGAGTTGGAGGACTACACGCCCCCACCCGCCCGTCAACGGGTGGTCACCAAGGCAACCTGGTTCCTGCTCTGCGGCATGACGGCCGCCGCCGCGTTTGCCGGAGGGGTACTGCTGCAGAAAAGCCGCGGAGCCACGACGGTGGCAACGGCCAGCGGTGGCCAAAACGGCGGGGCCGCTGTTGGCGCATCAACGACGACGGCTGCGGGCCGGGGCGGCTCGGCGGTCGCCGGCGCGACAACCGTGCCTGGCGCGGCCGGCGCGGCCGGCGGCCAGGGTGGTCAGAACGCCGGCGGTTCGGGGTTCGGGCAGGGCGGTGCGGCGGCGACGGGGCAGATCAAGTTGATCGACGGCAACGTTGTCTACGTGCAGGACACATCCGGAAATGTGATTCGGGTGACGACACAGAAGGACCTAGTGGTCAACGTCACCAAGATCGGCGCCATCACCGATCTCAAGGTCGGCGACGCGGTGGTCGTGCGCGGGACAATCGATGCCGAAGGCACTGTGGCGGCCACAGCGATCAGCAGCGGTAACGGTCAGGGCGGCGCACGAGGCAACCGTGGCGGCAATAGCAGTGGTAGCGGTACACAGGGCGCCGGCGCCACGCAGGCCGGCGCTGCGAACGGCGGCACAGCCGCCGGCGGCCAGGCTGGCGGCCCACCCCCGGGCGGGTGATTCGGTCCTACCGGGGAGCGATGCTTGCCGCCGGAAGGGTCATCTCATACCACTGCACCCGCGGCGGAACCTCGGCAGATAGCTGCAGCTCGACACGGGCGGCACCACGTTCGCACTGCAGCACCATCGTTCCGTTCGTAGCGGCGTTCACACCGAGTGTCCTCGCTAGGACGGTTCCGCAAGCCACGTGGAAACGCTTTGCTTCGTCGCGTCGACGGTGGCGCTCATTGTCCAAGAACACGTTGTCAGCAAACAGCGTGTCGGCAACATCATCGTCCCATTTGAAGAGCAGATCCGTCAGCCTGTTCGCGGCGACGGACAACATCTCCGACGACAACGGGACGGGCAGCGGCAGCACACCGGAGTCTTCCAACACGTCGAACAGTTCTCGCGTCAGCGCTGCCATCGGCGCGTACGTCACGTTGCCGAGAGCCACCACGCCGACGTTGCGGTCGATCGACCAGCGCATGTTGGATCCGAAGCCCGGTAGTCCCCCACTGTGGGCCACCATCGGTCCGAGCGTGAGGTCTTGGATGACGTTGAGCCCCATGCCGTAACCCGACGGCCCAAGTCGCGGCTTGCCATTGTCGAGTGTCGTGATTGACACCGGCAGGCCACGGCAGACGTGTTGCATCTCGCGGCGAGACGAACGACGCAGCGGGCCATCATCCACTTCGTCGCGTGGCGGAAACGCATCGAGGAAGAATGCGACCCAGCGAGCGAGGTCCTCGATGTTGCTCCAAAGTCCGCCCATGGCGGCGAAGGCACCATCCCCGAGTGGTTCTTCGGCGATCCAATGATCGTCAATCCAGCGACATCCGACAGCCGACGTGGAGGGCGCCACCCACGTGGTTGCGGACATGCCAAGTGGCAGGATCAGACGCTCGGAGATGAAACGCTGATACGCCACTCCCGCGATGTTGCCGATCACGCGGCCGAGAATGGCGAAGCCGTAATTGGAGTACTCGAACGCAGTGCCGGGCGCAACGGCGAACGTACCGCCTGCCGCCAGCAGCTCATCCATCCACGCTGCGGTACCGTCCAGATGACGGTCCCCCCAGGCGTCATCGGTCGCCAAACCCGATGCCATGGAAAGCAGATGCCTTACGGTGATGGCGGGCGAATCACTGGTTGGCAAACGGAAGCCCGCCACCGCCGGAACGTAGGAGGCGACGGGCTCGTCCAGTCGAAGTCTGCCCTCGTCGCGCAAGAGCAGGACCGCCCCGGCGGTGAAGCTCTTGGTCATGGACGCGATGCGGAACACGGTGGTCCTGTCGGGCGTGCACTCCCTTGCGCCGGGACCGCCCACCGACCCAAGTCCCGTCACATGGACGACCTCGCCGCCAGCTATCACGCCGTAGACAACGCCAGGTACGTTTTCTCTGAATATCAGCCGCCGGACGACGTCGTCCATTGCGTTTAGAGCGGCCGGAGTCAGAGTGAGCGGCCCAGGTGCGAATGGCATCCCGCTACGGTAGAGGGCGATGAGTCGTTTGCGCGTTGAGTTCACGGTGGAACCATTTCGAGAAGGCGGGCCCGGGCCGCACGTGCTCGCTGCGGTGCAAGCCGTGCGGGACGCGGGGCTTGTTCCGGAGGACGGCCCGTTCGGGACCTCAGTAGAGGGAGAGGCCGATCACATTCATGCACTGCTCGGCCCACTGTCGGCTGCAGCAACGGCCGCTGGCGCCACCGGCCTACGGGTAAGCGTGCAGCCGGCGTTCGAAATCGCGGAGGGAGCGCATGAGTTGCTGCGCACCATTCGCCCTATCGTGCACGCGCTGGGCGGCACCTTCATCGACGCCAGCCGAATACGACCAACCGATGTTCCGCTCGATTGGAACGGTCAACGCATCGGCGGCGTGCGCCCCGCCTCATCCAACGGCTCGGACCTAACGGGCGCGCTTGAGGTCGCCATCGCCGAAGTTGAAGCGCTCGTCGGCGGTCGCCTCGGAGCGTTGTCCCGCTCCGACAAGCAACGCGCCGCCAGCCTGTTGAGTGAGCGCGGTGTCTTCCATCTTCGCAACGCCGTCGATGAAGTCGCCGACGCCATGAACGTCAGCCGCGCCACCATCTACAACTACCTGGCCGCCGCCCGCCGCGACGGCTAAATCGGTCCACGCCCGCAAGAGTGAGCTGGTTACTGTTGGGGTGATGCACCTGCCGATTGAGACGTCAGAATTTCGTCTCCGCGCATATTGGCCCTGCGACGCGAAAGCGGTTGTTGAACTGCGGTCGGATACGACTACGGCGGAGTGGCAGAGCTGGCCGGTGCCCTATCCGTTGGAGAAGGCCCAGCGCATGGTCAACAGCGTGATCGAGCTCGGCGCACCGACGCCGGGCAATTGGTGGGGGCTTGTCATCGCTGACCCGACAACGGATGCGGTCATGGGAAACCTCGCTGTCCTCCTTGCCGAGCACGGCCATTCTGCCGAAATCGGCTATGCGCTCTGCATCGAACACCGCGGCAAAGGTCTTGCTACGGCTGCTACACAGGTGCTTGTCGACGCGCTGTTCGCGCAGCCCGAGGTCAATCGCCTTGAGGGGTCCCTTCATCCTGACAACATTGCGTCGGCGATGGTGCTTGAACGCCTTGGCTTTGTCTACGAAGGAACGAGCCGCCAGTCCTTCTGGGTCGAGGATGTTGTGAGCGACGATGCTCATTACGGCTTACTGCGCGAAGAGTGGGAGGCCCTGCGGTCTGGTTGACAGCCCGGTTCAGATCGCCCAGTTGCTGAAGGCGTCGATCATGGCATGAACGTCGCCGAGCGGATACAGGATGGGGCACGTGGCGCCGCTCGCGAGGTACTCAGCGACCTTGGCTTTCGCCTCATCGGGTGTGCCGCTGGCCGTGAGCATCTGCACGATTTCGTCGGGCACCAACTTCGATGCGGCCTCGACCTGTTCGTGGGTAGCGGGCCAGGTGAGCACTTCACCGACCTTGTCGAGCAGTGACTGCGGCACGCCTGACGCCTTCATGATGTGGGGCTGCTGACCGAGATATTGGGTGACCATCATGCGGGCCATATCGAGCGCGACGTGGCGATCTTCGTGCACCGAACACACGACGAGCTGCGGGCGATCAATGTCGACAACAGAGCGATTAGCTTTGGCCGCACCGTTGCCGAGTGCCTCCAAGGCCCGGGCATTGTAGTCGGGCGAGACGAGATAGTTGAGAACGCAACCATCGGCAATCTCGCCGGTCAGTTCCATCATCTGCATGCCGGTAGCGCCGATGTAAATCGGCACGTCTTTGACTCGTCGCTCCTGATAGACGTAATCGAGCTCCACACCATCAAGGTGCACGTACACGCCGTCCATCGTGAAAGTTTCGTTATGAAGTAATGCCCGCACCGCGGTGACGATCTCACGCATCACCGTCAAGGGGCGAGCGCGGTCGATGCCGACTTTGGCCGCAAGCGGATCCCACCAAGCGCCGATACCCAAGATGGTGCGACCGGGAGCGAGGTCATCAAGCGTGGAGAACATGGCCGCGAGACGGGCCGGGTTGCGGCTCCAGCAATCGACCACGCCGGATCCGATCTTGATGGTGTCCGTGACGGCTGCGAACGCAGCCATGGGGATCATGCAGTCGCGTACCAGACGGCTGTCGGCCTGCCATACCGCGTCAAAACCGCACGTCTCCGCGTATTTCACGATTTCCATTCCTTCGCGAATGGGGTGAGCGTCTTGGAGGTAGAGCGCAACAGCCTGAGTCATCGAGGGTCCTTACAGTCGGGCGAATAGTCGGGCCGCTTGCTCGGCGGCTTTGGCGCGTACTTCCTGGACGTCGAGGCGAGTGGGTACGCCGTCACGCAGCACTTGCTCACCGGTGTCGAGGGTGACATCGATCGCACGAATGCCGGGGGTGAACGCGACGCGCCACGGCTGATCGGTCTGGTCATAGCTCCAAGTCACCTCGTCATGGCGGGCTTCGGGAAAAAGTGTATAGCCGGCACGAATCCAGCGGGCAACGGTGTCGGGGGTCTCGCTGAGGTCGTACTCACGCAGACGGGCGTAGGCGAGCCGCGCTTCCTCCAACATGTCCGCGCCGATACCGTCAGTGCCAAGCACTATGCGGTTCGGACGTGCCGTTGGTCGGGCGTAACCGACGCCGTTGTTCATGTTCGACCGAGGGTTGTGGGCGATCATGCCAGGCAGGTCACGGTCGAGATGCACGCAGTGGACGAGCAACCAATCTTCCTGCGCCAGCCCTTCCAGCCGAGCACCGGCGCCAATGTCATCAATGCCTTCGGCGACGTGAATGTGCACGCCGACGCGATAGTCGGCCGCAAGTGAAGCAGCCGCAGCCAACGTTTCGTCGCTGCACGTAAATGCCGCGTGGACGCCTACCATGCCACGGCCGCCCGCTCGTAGGAACCGTTCGTTCTCGGCCAATCCTCTCCGAGCGCCGTGCGGTCCGTGTCGGTCGGTGACCCCGTACGCCAGGTTCGTACGCACGCCAACTTCAGCACACGCGTCAGCGATGACCGACAGCGATCCTTCGATCGCGTTGGGCGATTCATGGTGATCGATAATGGCCGTCGTGCCGCACTCCAGCGCTTCGACGGCGCCGAGCATGGCCGACCACTTGATCATCTCGTGGTCCAGCGCAGCGTCCAGTCGCCACCACACCTGTTCGAGGATTTCGAGGAAGTTTGTTGGCTGCTTCGGCGGAGCAGGCATGCCGCGGGCCAGCGCGGAGTACAGATGGTGATGCCCGCACACTAGGCCCGGCGTTAACGCCCCCATCAGTCGTCGGTTTCCGCAACTGGTTTCATCGGCAACGAGTTTCGCCACCGTCCGTCCACCTCATGCAACATGGCCGCTACCGCTCCGGCGGTGGGAACGAGGCCGATTTCGCCGACGCCCTTGATGCCGTACGCGGACCGGGGCTGGGGTACCTCAACCAACACGACGTCGATCGGTGGGATGTCTTTCGGTCGAAGGATGCCGAGGGCTCGCAACGACTTTGCCGTGGGAAACCCCGTCAACGGATCCGAGGGAAAGTCTTCGGTCAGCGCATACCCGAGGCCCATATGTACGCTGCCCTCCACTTGGCCTTCGCACAGCTGCGGGTTCACGGCCTTGCCGACATCATGGATGGCGATCACCCGCTCAACGGCGCCCGTCTCGCGGTTGCCGATCACGACCTGGGCGGCGTAGCCGAACGCAGCATGAATGGTGGGATTGGGTATCTCGGGGTTGCCGAGCTTCTGCGTCCAGTCGACCACGTGCTCAGCGTAGTGATCTACATCGGTCGTACAACCCGCAGCCATCGCGATCTGGCAGGCCTTCTGCACCGACGCGGCAGCCATCAAAGTGCCGCGACTGCCGGTGGTCTGACCGAAGCCGATCTCGCGCGTCGTATCGACAATGACCCGTATGCGTTCGGGGTCGACACCTAACTCCGTAACTGCCACCTGCAGGGCAACGGTGTGGACGCCCTGGCCCATTTCGGTGAACCCATGGCGAACCTCGATGATGCCGTCGCGGCGGAAGCGCACGACAGCGCCGGTCACCTCTCGAAGGCCGTTTCCAAGGCCGGAGTTCTTCAATCCGAGGCCGACACCGACTGCCTTGCCGTCGGCCAGCGCAGCGTCGATAAATGGCTTGGCCCGGTCGAGGCATTCTTCGGCTCCGGCCACACCGTCATCCATGATCTGACCGGGCCCCCACACTTCCCCCGGACGAATGACGTTGCGCTTGCGCATGTCCCAACCGCTAATGCCGACCAGCGCGGCCAGACGATCCATTACCCCTTCCATGGCGAACTGCGCTTGGTTGGCGCCGAAGCCGCGGAACGCGCCGCACACCGGGTTGTTGGTGCGCACGGCAATCGCTTCGACGTCGATGTTGGGAACGCGGTACGGCCCGCTTGCGTGACCGGCTGCACGCTCAAGCACCTTCATGCCCACGCTGGCATAGGAGCCCGAGTCACCAATGGCACGGACGCGCACCGCGGTGAGGTGGCCGTCGGCATCGCAACCAGCCTCGTAAGCCAGGCGGATGGGGTGACGCTTGGCGTGCATCAGGAAGCTCTCTTCGCGTGACAGCGTGCACTTCACCGGCACCCCCAGCAGCCACGCCGCCAACGCCGTCTGGCCCTGATTCGACATGTCTTCCTTGCCGCCAAACGCTCCCCCGTTGGAGACCAACTCGACAATGACCCGGTCCTTGGGCACATCAAGAATTGCGGCGATCTGATCTCGATCGTCCCACACACCCTGACCACCCGAGTACACGTGAAGGCCCCCCTCGGTCGGCACGGCCAAGGTCGATTCCGGCTCGAGGAATGCATGCTCGATGCGCTGGGTTTGGAAGACCTCGCTGACGACGTGCGCGCTGTTGGCAAGCGCCGCGTCGACATCACCGCGGGCGTAGGCCGATGTGGACAACACATTCGAAGTGGTACCGAATACGGCGATCTCCGGGTCAGCGATTGCCGCGACCGGATCGGTGATCGGACGATGCACGTCGTAGATCACGTCGATCAGTTGGGCCGCCGAGCGCGCCTGTTGCTTTGTTGCCGCAACCACAAAGGCCAACACGTCACCGGCGTACGAGGTGCGCTGCCCAACGCCGATGAAGATGGGCCAGTCCTTATAGATGATGCCGACGTATTGTGCGCCCGGAATGTCAGCCGCGGTATAGACCGCGATCACGCCGTCGGCAGCGAGCGCCGCCGAAGTATCGATCGCGGCGATGTCGGCCCGCACGTGCTGGGTGAGATGCACGGCGCCGTGCATCATGCCCGGCACCCGTATGTCATCGACGTAGCCACGATCACCCAGCGCCAGCTCAGGTGCTTCAAACTTTGCACCCGACGTGCCAACGCCACCGGGCAACGAAGGGTCGACTTTTCGACCTTGGGCCACGGCCTCAATGGCGTCGAGCACTTTCACATACCCCGTGCATCGACAAAGATGCGCACCGAGGTGGCGGGCCATGTCGTCCCGCTTGAGATCGCTGCCCTTCTTGTCCACCTGGGCCTTGGCTCGCATCACAATGCCAGGAATACAGAACCCGCACTGCAACCCACCGCACGCGGCGAATGCATCGGCGTAGGTCTGCCGCTCGTTCGGGTCGACACCTTCGAGGGTCGTGACCTGTCGACCCACGACTTTGGCCACGTCGTAGGTACAGGAGATCTGCACCTTGCCGTCGATCATCACGGTGCAGCAGCCGCACTGGCCCATGGGCGAGCAACCGTCTTTGGCCGAGGTGACATCAAGCTCTTCACGCAGCGCCGACAGCAGGTGCGGATGCGACGGCCGCACCGACACGGGCACTCCGTTGAGGGTGAAGTTGATAGTGACATTGTCGGTGTCGTTCTGGAGATCAGTCATGCCAATTCCACCCCTCGTTGAGAGGTGATGCGGCCGTACACCTCTGGTCGTCGGTAGCGGTCGAAGTTGAACAGAGTGCCGGTGTACTTCTTGCACCAGTCGAGATCACAGTCGGCCGCAATCAGTTCGTCCGCAGTTGTCAGTGCCTGGGCCACGATCTGGCCGGATGGCGCAATGATGCAACTCTGCCCCAGGCTATCGACGCCTTCCTCCACGCCGCCCTTGGCCACCCCAACCACCCACGTACCGTTCTGGTAGGCACCCGATTGCATAACGAGCGAGTTGTGGAAACCCTGCAGAATGTCCTGGCTCGGGTCGGGCACATAATGGATAGGCGTGTTGTATCCGCACAGGATCATCTCAACGCCCTGCAGACCCATCACGCGGTAGCTCTCCGGCCAACGACGGTCGTTGCAGATCATCATCCCTATGCGTCCACCGAAGGCAGGCCACACGCCGAAGCCGTCGGGTGACGGTTCAAAGTAGAAGCGCTCGGCATGCTGAAACGGACGTTCAGGCTCGAAGGTCTCGTGGCCCGGAATGTGCACTTTTTTGAATGTGGCCACGATCGACCCGTCTCGCTCGACCAGCGTCTGCACGTTCCAGCGATGCACGCTGCCATCGGCCGCGGTTTCCTTCAACGCGTAGCCGAGGCAGAAACCGACGCTTAGCCGCGCCCCTTCATCGAAGAGCGGTTGCGTCGACTCATTCGGCATGGAGGTTTCGTACCAGTGATCAGCTTGGGCGATGTCGTCCACCATCCAGCGAGGGAAGAACGTGGTGAGCGCCAACTCGGGGAACACGATCAGCTCGCAGCCGCGAGCGTGGCCTTGGTGCAGCAAGGTGATCAGGCGCTCAACGACCGATGCGCGACTGTGATCCTGCTGTATCGGCCCCAGCTGAGCTGCACCAACACGCACGATGCGGGTCATGGCGACATCTCGGCCAGTTCGAGCACGACACCGAGCAGCACGTTGGCGCCGTGTTCCAAGTCTCGGGCGTCGGTGTGTTCAGCCGGATTGTGGCTGATGCCATTCACGCTCGGCACGAACACCATGCCCGACGGGCACACTCGAGCGAGCATCTGCGCATCGTGACCAGCTCCGGAAGGCATCCGTCTCACGCTATGACCGAGACGGCGCGCTTGTGTCTCCACCAGGCCAACAACCCGATCGTCAAACGTGACCGGCTCGAATCGAGCCAGCACCTTGCGAGTTATGGTGACGCCCTCTTCGTCGGCCAGCTCGACAAGAAACGCGGCCAGCCGCGCTTCGGCTTTCTGGAGCACCGCTTCGTCAGTGTTGCGCATGTCAACAGTGAGAACGGCTCGGCCGGCGACCACATTGACCAGGTTCGGGTGGAGGTCGATCTTGCCGACCGTCGCCACCTGGTGGCCGCCGAACTCACACGCGATCTCCCGCACAAACACTGCGATGCGCGACGCGGCGTAGCCCGAATCGTGGCGATACGACATCGGCGTGGTGCCCGCGTGATTCGACTGGCCGACGATGGTGAGCTCTTGCCACGAAATGCCCTGCACCCCGGTGACCGCGCCGATGAGCACACCATCGGCGTCAAGCACCGGACCCTGTTCGATGTGCACTTCAATGAACGCGTGAGGCGGTGTGCCCGGGCAGGGCGACGGCCCGAGGTAGCCAATGCGTTCCAACTCGGTCCCAACCGTTGCACCGTCAATACCGATGATGTCGTGTGCTTCCTCCACCGCCATACCTCCGGCGAACACCAGGCTGCCGAGCATGTCCGGCGAAAAGCGGGCCCCCTCTTCATCGGTGAAGAAAGCAACGGCAAGCGGGCGAGACGGCGTGTAGCCGGCGCGCTGACACGTTTCGATCACTTCCAGGCCGCTCAGCACGCCGTAGTTACCGTCATAGCGGCCACCGGTGCGGACCGTGTCGATATGCGAACCAATCATGACGGGCGCGCCGTCGCCGACGTTCCAGGTGCCCACCACATTGCCAATAGCGTCGACCGTGACATCGAGCCCCAGGTCGTTCATCCACATGACAACGAGGTTGCGACCGTCACGATCTTCGTCGGTGAGCGCCAGCCGGGCACAACTTCCGTCGGGTTGCATGCCCAGAGCCGCAAGTTCATCGAGCCGAAACGTCAGGCGCGCACCATCAATGCGAAGATCAGTCGGCGGCACGGCGTGGACGGTCACGGCCATATCCTCTCGACTCTTCAACGATCCGTCAACCGAACTTAGATAGTTTGTCTAACACTTTGACTGTCGAGGCCCGGACCCGGGAGGTGACCAATGCATGAGGTTCAGCAACACCATCAACGGCCTACCCGCCACATCCTGCCCATCACGCTTGCCGATGCGTTACAACTGTTGGATCACCACGGGTCGGCGGCCCGCCCGATCGCCGGCGGCACCGACCTTTTGTTGCAGATTTCGCGCGGTGCGGTGACGGGCGTGGACGTGTTGGTGGATCTGTCTCATCTACCGGATCTGGACACGATCGACCTGGTTGATGATGTGCTGCGTATCGGTGCACTGGTCACGCACAACGACGTGATTGCGTCGCATCTTGCGGTGGAACGCGCTCTGCCGCTCGCGCAGGCCTCGCTGGAACTCGGGGCGCCCGCGCTACGGAACCGGGCGACTGTCGTGGGCAATGTGGTCACGGCCAGCCCGGCCAACGACACTATCTCGGCCTTGTGGGCGCTGGACGCGACGGTGGTCATCGCTTCGTCGAATGGCGAACGTCGGGTGCGGCTTCGCGACTTCTACCCTGGCATCCGGCGCACGGTGCTGCAACCCGGTGAATTGGTCACGCACATTGAGGTTCCTGCGCTGTCATCGATGAAGCGGGGCGTGTGGGCCAAGCTCGGTCAGCGCAGAGCGCAGGCCATCTCCATCGTGCATCTCGGCGTGGTGCTCGGCTTCGATGGCGACGTTGTCACGTCGGCATCACTCGCGCTCGGCAGCGTCGCCGCCACCATTGTCAGCGCAACGGCCGCCGAGACTGCGCTGATTGGCCAAGCTCTCTCTGATGACAACATTGCCGGTGCCGCTCGACTCGCAGCCGAGCAGGTCACGCCCATCTCCGACATACGGGCCACGGCGGCGTATCGCAGCGAGGAGGTCGCCGTGCTGGTTCGCCGCGCCCTCACCACCTTGCGCGCCGGTAGTGAGCACCTCAATTGGCCGACTGCTCCCCGTTTCCTGCGTGGCGAGGCGGTGATCATTCGACCGAGGCGCACCCTGTCGTTTATCGATACGACCGAGGTGTGGTGCTCGCTTAACGGCGCCACCGCCGCTGCCCCGCACGCTGCGGGCGCAACACTGCTCGACTGGTTGCGCGAGCAGCACCACCTCACGGGCACGAAGGAGGGCTGCGCCGAAGGTGAATGCGGCGCATGCACCGTGCACCTCGACGGCCAGGCCGTGCTGTCGTGTCTTGTGCCTGCGGCCCGCGCTCAAGGGGCCGATATCACCACCATCGAAGGGTTGAATGGCACCACGCCGAACGCACTGCAGCAGGCCTTCGTGGATCAGTTTGCGGTGCAGTGCGGCTACTGCATCCCCGGCTTCGTGATGTCGGCCGATCGTCTTTTGGCCGAGTGCCCCAACCCGACCAGGGATGACATTGCATCCGGGCTGTCGGGCAACCTGTGCCGATGCACCGGTTACTACCGGTTCTACGAAGCAGTGGAACAGGCGGCGCGGGTATGAGCGTCGGACAGTCCCAGATCCGCCGTGATGCGCCCGCGAAGGTGACGGGGCACGCCGTGTATCCGGGCGATTTGCAGCCCGCCGAGGTACTGCACGCCAAGGTCGTGTTCTCCGATCAGCCCCACGCTCGCATGCTGTCAATGTCGGTCGAAGCCGCCCGAGCCACCGACGGCGTTGTGATGGTGTTGACCGCCGCCGACGTGCCGTTGAACGAGTACGGCCTCACCATGTTCGACCAGCCCGTGTTCATCGGTCTCAACGACAACGGCGTGTCGAAGGTGCCATGCGACATCAGCCGCTGGGAAGCCGATCACATCGCGGTTGTCATCGCCGAAAGCAGCGCCGCGGCCCAGGCTGGTGCTGCAGCCATTGACGTGACTTGGGAACAGCTTCCCGTCGTCGGTGACCTCGACGCCGCGTTGACCAACGACGTGATCGTTCGCCCCGACGTCAGTCCCACGACGAACGTGTACTGGACTTACCGCCTGCGGAAGGGTTCCGCCGATGAGGCGTGGGCACAAGCCGACGTCATTGTGGACGGCGACTACGAGTTCCCCTACCAAGAGCACGCCTATCTTCAACCCGAAGCCGCGGTCAGCTTCATTGATGACGAAGGCCGCATCACCGTGCAGGTCGCGGGTCAGTGGACGCACGAGGATCAGGAGCAGATCGCGCACGCGCTTCAACTGCCGCTCGACCAGATCCGCGTCATCTATCCGGCCATCGGTGGCGCGTTCGGTGGCCGCGAAGACATGAGCCTTCAGATCGTGATGGCCCTGGCTTCTCATCGTCTCCACGAGATGGGCATCCACCGGCCGGTGCGCTGCCAGTGGTCGCGTGAAGAGTCGATGGTCGGCCATCACAAGCGCCACCGCGGCACAGTGCACGCCCGCTGGGGCGCCACTCGCGATGGCAAAGTCATCGTGGCTGAAGCCGACGGCTACCTCGATGCCGGTCCCTATAACTACACGTCGAACAAGGTGCTCGGGAATCTGCACATGTGCGTGTGCGGCCCGTACGAAATCGAGAACCTCCGCGTCGACAGCCATGCCGTATTCACCCATGCCGTACCGGGCGGTGCCTTCCGCGGGTTCGGTGGTCCGCAGGGCGCATTCGTGGCCGAAATGCAGATGAGCAAGCTCGCCGCCATGCTCGCCGCCGACCCCGTCGAGATTCGTCTGCTGAACTCGGTACGTGAAGGTTCCATTGGTCACACCGGCAAGGAGAT
The DNA here is from genome assembly GCA_031410595.1 of Actinomycetes bacterium. Classification (GTDB taxonomy): domain Bacteria; phylum Actinomycetota; class Acidimicrobiia; order Acidimicrobiales; family Ilumatobacteraceae; genus JANMCE01. The sequence continues at coordinate 59,251 of JANNZM010000051.1, forward strand.
GCCAGCCGGCGTGAGCCTGCCGACGGTCATCCAACGCTGCGCCGACGCGGGCGGCTGGTCCGATCCGCTGCCGTCCGTCGAACCGATGACGCCATTGCGTTCGCTACCTCCCGAGCCGGCTGCACTGCGGCGAGGTCGAGGATTTAGTTGCGGATACAAGAATGTCGGCTTCTCGTTCGGCTTCCCTGAGCGATGCGAGGCTCGCATTGTTTTGCATGGCGACGACAAGATCGAACGGGTCGAGTTCTTCCACTCCGGCGCCGATGTCGGCCAGGGAGGCCACACCGTCTTCACGCAGATGGCAGCCGAAGCCGTGGGCGTTCCGTTCGATCAGGTCGAGACCGTCTTCTCCGACACCGCCCACACGGGCGATAGCGGATCAGCATCGGCGTCACGCCTTACCTGGATGTCGGGCAATGCCATCCTGGGCGCAGCCGAGGAAGCCGACAAGGCTTGGCGCAACGGTGATCGCCCGGCCGTAGGCGACTTCCGTTACATTCCTCCCCCGACCGACGCCATCGATGATGTCGACAGCTTCGGCGGCGTTCCCAACTTTGCGTACACCTATGGCGCGCAGATGATCGACCTCACCGTCGACATCGACACCGGCCACATCGTGGTGCACGACGCCACCTGCGCGGTCGATGTTGGCAAAGCCATCAACCCCGCGCTGGTGCTCGGCCAGATCGAAGGCGCCGTCGTGCAAGCGCACGGCTACACCATCACCGAAGACCTCCAGGTGCGCGACGCTCGCATGGTGAACCCACGGTTCTCGACGTACCTCATGCCCGGCTTCCTCGACATCCCCCAGCGCACCCGCTCGGTCATCGTCGAGACCGCCGACCCTCGCGGCCCGTGGGGCGCCAGAGGCATGGCCGAGATGCCCATGCTCACCTACGCCCCCGCCGTCTGCGCCGCGCTGTTCGACGCCACCGGCGTGTGGTTCCACAAATTCCCCCTCACCCCCGACCACGTCGTCGCCACATTGCGAGCAGCCGGGGTGCGCTGACGCAGGGAACCACAATCATGCTACATTTGTGGCATGAGTCGTGAGCGAGTGAGTTCAACAGTCGATGGCGATCTGCTAGGCGCAGCTCGTCAGCTGGAGGCCTGGCCAAACGACAGCTCGCTGCTTGATGCCGCCCTTCGCGCACTGCTGTCCGTCCACCGCCGAGCTGAAATCGATGCGAGTTATGCCGCGTACGACGAGCATCCGCTTGATAAAGCCGACGAGTGGGGCGACCTGGCCTCGTTCGGCGACGCCGCCCGTCGGTCGAACTCGGCATGACCGAACTCCCCTTTCGCGGGGAGCTCTGGTGGTGCGAACTGCCGGGAATCAAGCCTCGGCCAGTCGTGGTGCTCTCCCGAGATGCTGCGATACCACGGCTACGCCGAGCCATGATTGCTCCTTGCACAACGACACTTCGAGGGCTGCCAAGCGAAGTACTACTCGAACCCGGTGACGATCCGGTTACCCGTCAAACTGCGATCAACCTCGACACCGTCGAATGCGTCTCGGTCGCGCTTCTCACGAATCGGATCGGTCGGCTCAGCGACTCGCGGATGCGGCAAGTGTGCGCGGCACTCGCGGTAGCGGTCGACTGCACCTAATTGTCGGACTCGGCGAGATGTTCGAAGGCGAAACCTCATTTGGCTAGGGCGCGTGCTCCGCGCCCCGAACGCGACTAAGGCGACGAGCAAAGTTGCGCCGATAACCAGTGCCCAACCGTGCATGGAGCCAAAAAGCGACACGCCAAGCGGGGGGAGAATCAGGAGTGCAATAGGTGCCCTCCGAAGACATCGACGGAACGCCACAGCGCATCCGGCGACCGCTGCCAACGCGATCGCCGACACGAGGACGGCGGCTGTGGCCCGCGACGGCTTCGTTGATAGCACCACCCGCCACCATGGCTAGCGAAATAGCGACATACGGAAGCCAACCCAGCTGCCTGAGGATGTCGAACCACCGCGCAAGAAGCAGCTTTCCCCTCCCGGTCACCTCCTCATACTTCCGCGCGGTGTTTCGCTCGGAGTGATCCCTCGGACTCAATCAAAGTGGCTGTTTCATCCAGGCCGCGAAGTTGTGAAAGTTGCCGATCCCTGTCCACCAAGGGTTGACGGCGTTGCGCGCGGCAGCCATCTCGGCTGAGAGGTGCATGTCGGCCGCGGGCAAAGGCTTCTCCAACATGTTTGGGTGCCAGTGCATGGGTACACCATCACCGAAGATCTCGACGTGCGTGACGCTCGCACGGTCATCCAACGGTTCTCCACCTGCCTCGTAACCTGGCTACCTCGACATCCCCCAGGCACTTGCTCCGTCATCGTCGAGCCCGCGAATCCCGAGCGCGGTAAGCAGGCCCGGTTGGGCCTGCTTACGCTATTCGTTTGACCCGCACGGCTACAGGTGTGTGCGGGGTGGGCCGCGTAGTTGGTGGCCGTCGGGATCGGTCACGACGAGATACTGGCCAGGGTCCATCTTCGCGGTCCAGCCCGGTTTGT
>JANNZM010000052.1:0-40223 GCA_031410595.1 Actinomycetes bacterium
TGAGGACACCGGGCCGGTGTCGGCAACCTTCGGACAGTTCGAGAACAAGACACCCCAACAACAGGGGTCAGCTTCGCTCCGAGTCACGACGGTCACCAACACCAGCCAAGCCCAACACCGAGGATCCAAACAAGGATGCTCAAGCCACGACCACTAACTCACAGCTTCGCTCGGCAATGCCGCGAGCGCGGCTCTCAACTCCAGAAAAGCGCGCAAGGCTCGTTAGGCTCGGTGTGTGGCTGTTCGGCGAATTACTCCGCAGGTGTATCGACGCTGGACGTTGGCGGCGCTGGTCTTTTTGTCCATCATCATCCTCACCGGCGCGGCGGTGCGGCTGACCGGGTCGGGTCTCGGCTGCAGCCGTTGGCCACAGTGTGAGAGCGGCACGCTCGTCGGGGCGTCCAACGGCCATCAGGCGATCGAGCAGATCAACCGACTCTTTACGGGCTTGATGGCCGTCGCCATCATGGGCGCGCTCGCCGGTTCGCTGCTCCGCAAACCGCGCCGAAAAGATCTGACCCGCTTGTCACTGTCGTTGGTCGTCGGGTTCCTGCTGCAGGGTGTCGTTGGCGGGATTCTGGTGCTCAGCCATCTGCACCCGATTGCGTTGATGGCTCACTTCCTGTTGTCGGCTGTCGTGCTGGTGGCGTCGCTGGTGCTCCACCAACGCGCCGGCGAAGAAACGGCGCGCTCCTATCGCCCCACCGTTCCCGAATCGGTTCGCCGCATCGTGCGAGCGTGCGCAGCGCTAGGGATCATTGTGGTCGTGAGCGGCACAGTCGTGACCGGCACGGGCCCTCACAGCGGTTCGATTACCGACAAGGCAGGCAGGGTCAAACCGGTGAAGCGGTTCGGCTTCCACCTCGACACGGTCGCGCGTGTTCACAGCATCCTGGTCATGGTGCTCATCGGGCTGGTGCTCTTTCTCTATTGGAAGATCCGCGGCACATCGGCGTGGACGTTGCTCGAAGACCGGCTCACGGCGGTGCTCTTCGCACTGTTTGTCCAGGCCGGTATTGGGTACGCGCAGTACTTCACCAAGCTGCCGGTCGGCCTGGTAGCGGCCCACGTTGCCGGAGCGACGGTCCTCGTTATCACGCTCACGCGGTTGGTGTTGAAGACTCGTGAGGCCGTCCCCGCGGAGGCGGCTATTCCACCGAGTGCTTTGCTAGTTCCTCAACGATGATTTTGTTGACCTTGAAACGGCCGGGAATGTCGCGCAGTTCGGCGAGCGAGGCTTTTTCGCTGGCTGAGTCGACGCGCAGGGTGGCATAGCCGAACAGGCGACCAAGGAACGGCTGTTTCCATCCGAAGTCCACCACGCGAAGCCAGTCGATGGAGGCCTGGTCTCGGTTGAAGATGCCCGACAGTCGCATCACCCGCTGGTTGGTGAAGACGTACAGCGTGTAGAGATCCTCCAGCCGTCGGTAGGCGAGATACAGCATGTGACCGTCGAAGATGAGAAACGCGATGATTGCGGTGGTCGACGTGAAGCCCCGCACGAAAATGGCGAACAACCAGATCACGAACACCACGAAGGTTTGTACCGTCAGGCGAGTCTCCTTGACCAGATACGCGGCAATGGCTGGTCGGCTCCAGAGGATCACTCTCTCGCCTTCGCCCAGGTTCTCTCGCACCACGCGGGAAGGGGAGGCCAACAATTCCTTGGCGAACCCGATGGGTCCCTGTTCCTCGTCTCGCAGAAGGATGTTTACCAACAACACCAAAAGCGCGCCCAGGAAGATCACCGCGACGGCAATCCAGTAGTACCCAAGATCTGGCAGGGCGCCAAACACGGTTCCTACTTCCCGATGCCCTCAATGAACTGAGCGAGCTTGGTGTATAGCGATCGCAGGAAGTGTCCGACGGAGCTCAAAAAGTCGGCCGCGTACGAGGCGCTGGTGGCCGGGTCTTTCCAGACCGACACCACAACAAACGCGATCAGAAGATAGAGAGCGATCTGCTTCGGTTTTACTTTGGCTGTGGACAAATCGGGGGACCTCCGACGAGTGTGACCGCATACGCGTGTCACAAGGGTGGCCTCCGCCTGCATCACACCCTAGCGCTGCGGCTTCCTAACTACAACGATACCTACATGGACCTAGTGCCCCCCGGCCTTGAGCCAGTCCTCGCGCGCCTCACGGTGGCCTTTGGCTCCGGAGCCGACAATGCCGCCGGTTCGCACGTCTTCCACCACTTCCTCCAGGTGTTTGAGCAAGCCGTAGACGTCATCGGCGGGCCCCGCCGCAATGACGCGGTCGACGGCTTCGTGGATGCGGCCGAGGCCCTTGTTGCGGAACTCGGCGAACTCCTCGTCCATTTCCTTGCGGGCGTCTTCGAGCGGTGAGGTCATGGCCGCCACGTTACCTTCACCTACGATCCCGGTATGCCGCTTGTCGCTGGAGTCGATTCGTCCACGGGGTCCACCAAGGTAGAGATACGACAGGCCGATACCGGCGTGCTCGTCGCGTCAGGATCTGCCCCGCATCCCGCTACCACGCCGCCCCGGTCCGAGCAGGACCCGGCCGTCTGGTGGTCGGCGTTTGAGGCCGCATGGACGCAAGCCGGGTCGCCCGACGTTGCCGCCATCAGCGTGGCCGGACAGCAACACGGCATGGTTGTGCTCGACGCTGACGGAGCGGTGTTACGCCCCGCCAAGCTGTGGAACGACACCGAATCTGCTTACGACGCCGACGCTCTGGTAGCAGCCATGCCGGGGGGCGCGTCAGGCTGGGCGGCGGCTTGTGGCAGTGTGCCGGTGGCCGCGTTCACGGTCACGAAGTTGGCATGGTTATGCCGGAACGAACCCGACGTTTGGCGTCAGGTCGCCCACGTGTTGCTGCCCCACGACTGGCTCACCCACCGTCTGACCAGCCGGTTCACCACTGACCGGGGCGACGCCTCGGGCACCGGTTACTGGTCGGCCGCAGAGGCGTCATATCGCGCTGATCTGCTTGCGCTGGTCGACGGTTCGAAGGATTGGGGCGATGTGTTGCCCACCGTGCTTGGCCCGCTCGACGCGGCCGGAACCTGGCACGGCGCGCAGGTGGCGTCCGGCACCGGTGACAACATGGCCGCTGCGCTCGGGGCCGGGTTACGCCCGGGCGATGTCGCTGTTTCGCTGGGCACGTCCGGCACGGTGTACTCCGTTTCCGAAACGCCGACTGCCGACCCGAGCGGTGCCGTTGCCGGTTTCGCGGATGCCACCGGGCGCTTTCTCCCACTGGTGTGCACGTTGAACGCCACCAAGGTCACCGAGGCCGTTCGACGTCTTCTGGGCGTCGACCTGACCGCATTCAACGAACTCGCCCTCGCCTCCGAGGCCGGGGCGGGTGGACTGACGCTGCTGCCATATCTCGACGGGGAGCGCACGCCGAACCGCCCGAATGCCACGGGCGTGCTCGACGGCCTGCGCTCGGATGTCACCCGTGAGCAGTTGGCTCGGGCGTCGGTAGAGGGAGTGATCTGCGGGCTGCTCGACGGGCTGGACGCTCTCGGCCGCTTCGCTCCGGTCACCACCGGTCGGCTCGTGCTCGTGGGCGGGGGAGCGCGGTCAGCAGCCTTCCGACACGTGCTGGCCGATCTCACTGGTCGCTCGGTGCACGTGCCGTCAGCGTTGGAGCATGTTGCTGCTGGCGCGTGCGTACAGGCTGCAGCCCTGCTCGACCAGGAGGACCCGACGGCCATCGCTATTCGCTGGAATCTTGGCGGTGGGGAAGAGGTCCAGCCGTCCTCGTCTGCCAGCAGCGAGATGGCCGCACAGATTCGTCACCGCTACGACGCCCGCCGAGACGCGGAAGGCGCTTAGCTGCGTGGTGCCGCGGCCTTCGCCAGGCGTTCGTTGATGGCGGCCCCGAGGCCTCGGTTCGGCGGCCGAACAACGATGAGGGTGTCGAGGTCGCGTCGATCGGCATCGCGCAACCAGCCGTAGAGGCCGTGGGCATAGGCGGCGAGGTCCGGACCCGGGTCGAGGATGGCGCTGCGGCCGGGGAGGGCCACCCGCAGGGATTCGGCCTCGTTCCAGTCGTCTACCAGCCTCACCGCGCAGGTCGGCGCGTAGTGCGAAGCCATCATGCCTGGCGCCCGTGACGGGCCGCTGGGGTCGCTCGGAACTTCATCGAGCACGACCTCGATCATCTCCATGGTGATGGCGCCGCGGCGCAGCACAGTGACCGGAGACGTGGTGCAGTCGACGATGGTGGATTCGATGCCAACTTCACACGGACCGCCGTCGAGAACCACATCCACATCGTCACCGAGATCGAGCAATACATCGGCTGCCGTCGTGGGGCTGACCCGCCCGAACCGGTTCGCAGAAGGTCCGGCAACGCCACCACCGAACGCAGTCAGCATCGCCTGCGTGAGCGGGTGGGCCGGGATGCGAAGGCCGACCGTGCGTCGACCACCGGTAACGGCAAGTGACACGTGCGCAGCCTTCGGCACAAGAAAGGTGATGGGTCCTGGTGAGAACGCTTCGGCGAGTTTGTGGGCGGATGCCGGCAGCGGGTCGCTCCACTGGGCGAGCTGCTCGATAGTTGCAAGGTGAACTATCAGCGGATGATCAGTCGGTCGTCCTTTCACCGCGAAGACGCTGGCGATGGCCTCGTCGTTGCCGGCGTCGGCGCCGAGTCCGTAGACCGTTTCGGTGGGGAAGGCCACCAGCTTCCCGGCTCGCAGCGCGGCGACCGCGGCGTCGACCTCAGTCATGGTTTGTCGTCGGTAAGGAACCCGAGCACCGCATCGATGGCCTTGAAGTTCTCAGTCGTGGCGAAGTGATCGGTGTTGCGCAACGTGACCAGTCTCGCGTTCGGCAGCGCATCCACGAGCGGCTCGCCCGGACCCGAGAAGTCTCGATCGCCGAGGATTGCCAGCACCGGACAGGTGATGGCGGCGAGATCAACCGGCGTGAGTTGATGACCGCGTGGGCGCTTGAAGACCGCAGCAAGAGCGACGGGATCGTTGCCCTCACGGTGGGCGTAGTGGGCGAAGACTTGGCTGGCGACATCATCGGCCGGACCGGTGCCCTCGACCGCGGCGATGATGCGATGGGTGGAGTCGGGATCGCTGCGGAAGACGCTCTCACCGATACCCATGAGCACAAGCCGACGAAAGCGGGTTGGTTCGGTGGAGGCCATCCGGAGCAGCGTGATGGCGCCCAGCGAGAAACCAACCGCGTCGAAAACGCCGTTCGGCACGGCTTCGGTAACTCGGCTCGACAGGTCGGCGTACTCGACCGGATCATGAGGTTTGGGTGCGGTGCCGTGGCCGAGCAGGTCTACGCCGACCACCGTGCGGCCCATGTCATTGAGCAGTGCTTCCCAGCCTGGTTCCTGCCAGGTTTCCCGGAAGTTGCCGCCCCAGCCGTGCACCATCACTACGGGAACGTCGCTCATGGCCAGAAGCGTAGCGATACCGCCGAAGAAGCACGATCTGACCGGTCAGGCCCATAGGCTGTATCGCTGGTTCTTTGTCTGACTCTCTGGAGCTGTCTTCGATGCGTTTTCTCAACGATCAAACCCCGCCGTACGACCTCACCTACAACGACGTGTTCATGGTGCCGTCGCTGTCCTCGGTGGCCAGTCGCAACAGCGTCGATCTCACCACGCCCGATGGCATCGGCACCACCCTTCCCCTCGTGGTGTCCAACATGACTGCGGTGGCCGGTAAGCGCATGGCCGAGACGGTTGCTCGTCGAGGCGGTATCGCTGTGCTGCCGCAGGACATACCCATGACTGTTCTGGCCGATGTGATCGCGTACGTGAAGAGCCGGGACATCGTCTATGAGACGCCGATCACCCTGTCACCCACTCATACCATTGGTGATGCGCTCAACCTCATCCACAAACGGGCCCACGGCGCCATCATCGTCGTGAATGAGAACGACGAGCCTGTCGGGGTGTTCACCGAGTCGGACGCAGTGGGCAACGATCGGTTCACCCAACTCGGCGCCATCGCGCAGCAGGACCTGCTCACGATCCCGCTCGGCACCGATCTCGAGAAGATCTTCAACGAGCTCAACGGACCGCGTTATCGGGTGGCACCCGTCGTTTCCGCGGACGGCAAGCTGGTCGGTGTGGCCACCCGCAAGGGCGCTATGCGTTCCACCATCTACCGGCCTGCGCTCGATGCCAACGGCAAGCTCATGGTGGCTGTCGCTATCGGTATCAACGGTGACCCGGCCGGTCGAGCGTCGTATCTGGTGAACGCCGGTGCTGACGTGCTCGTGGTCGACACGGCCCACGGACATCAGACAAAGGCCATCGAAGCCGTCCGCCTCGCTCGGGCGGCCGCGCCGAACGTGCCAATCGTGGCCGGCAACGTGGTGACCGCCGCTGGAACCGCCGCGTTGATTGAAGCCGGAGCCAACATCGTAAAGGTCGGTGTGGGTCCGGGTGCCATGTGCACCACCCGCATGATGACCGGCGTCGGTCGTCCGCAGTTCTCCGCTGTTCACGAGTGTTCTACCGAAGCGGCTCGGCTCGGCGGCCACGTGTGGGCCGACGGCGGCGTGCGCCACCCGCGTGACGTGGCGCTGGCACTGGCCGCAGGTGCCAGCAACGTCATGTTCGGGTCGTGGTTGGCGGGCACATTCGAGTCGGCAGCCGACACGCTGCGCGACACCGACGGCCGTCTCTACAAGGAGAACTTCGGCATGGCGTCCAGTCGCGCCGTCAAGAACCGCACCAAGCAGGAAAGTGCCTTCGACCGGGCCCGCAAGGAACTGTTCGAAGAAGGCATCTCATCGAGCCGCATGTACCTCAGCCCCGAACGCCCAGGCGTCGAAGACATCATCGACGAAATCGTGGCCGGCGTGCGCAGCTCGTTCACCTATGCCGGTTCGGCCAGCATCCCCGAGTTTCACGACCGCGTCGTGGTCGGCGTCCAGTCCGCTGCCGGTTACGACGAAGGCCGCCCCCAAGGCACCAGCTGGTGAAGCACCGCTTTTTGTCGGATGATTACACGTGCAGGAAGGTGGCGTGTTGAGGCCGGTCGGCTGGTCCACCTGGCCGGGCATTTTAGTTTCGGTGTGTATCCGATGGGATATAGGTGCGGAGAGAAATCGGGGTAGGAAGGGTGCGCTGGCGCGTTTGGCGCCGCAGTCAGGGACAAGTCTCGTTAGTCGGGCTGCACGAACTCGCTGAGCCAGGCGGGCACGCGCACGGGGCGACCGTCGTTGTTGACGGCGCTGTGGGCGGTGATGGCGCTGGCACGCACCTCGCCGGCAACTGTGAGCACGTAGTGCATCTGGAAGGTGGCTCTGGTCAGGTGGGCCAGGCGGAGGTGGATGTCGACCTCCTCATCGAACCGGAGGGGCTGGATGTAACTGACCCAGACCTCGATGATGGCGAAGTCGGTTCCCCCGTCCCGGGTCTCATGATAGGGGTGGCCACTTGCTCGCAAGTAGGCGACACGTGCCTCTTCCAAATACGGCAGGTAGCGGCTGTGGTGCACCACTCCCATTGCATCGGTTTCGGAGAACCGCACGCGAACCCGATGTATGAACGCGTAATCGTCCGGGTTGGTAGAGGGGGGATCACCGATGCGCATAGGGGCAAAGCTAGGCTCTGTGACCGCTCATGCCCGTACCATCTTTGGCGCCACTCGCCGCGTTTGATGTTGATCACACGCTGACGCGCCGCGACTGCGTGCTGCCATTCATGCGTCTGGTCGCCAGTACACCCACGGTTTCGGTATCCCTGCTGCGTCATACGCCGCAGTTGATCGGCGTCACGGTCGGCCGCGTCGACCGCGATGTGGCCAAGGCTTCGTTGGTGCGTCACCTCTTCGGCGGCAAAAGGGCCGGTGTCGTGGCGGCGCACGGCCAACTCCATGCCGACGACACGTTCGCTCGCTGGCTGCGGCCCGACACCCTGGCTCGCTTGCGGTGGCATCAGGCCGAAGGTCACACCACGGCGCTTGTATCGGCGTCGCTCGGACCGTACCTGCACCCGCTCGGGCGGCTGCTCGGTGTTGACCACGTGTTGTGTACCGAGCTTGAACACGACGACACGACGGGTGAACTCACCGGCCGCTTCGTGGGCGTCAACTGTCGTGGCCCCGAAAAGGTCGCCCGCCTGGAGGCGCTGGGTGCACGCCCGTCCGAGGTGTGGGCGTACGGCGATTCGGCAGGAGACCGCGAAATGTTGGCATGGGCCGATCACCCACAGCTCGTCCGCCGCGGTCAGCGGATCAGCGCCATCCCCGGGTCACACGCCTGATGCCGCCGCTGCTTCGCTCCTGCCGCCCGCACCAATGGCTGAAGAACGCGCTGGTTTTCGCGGCGCCCGGTGCGGCCGGTGTCCTCACCGAAGCTCATACGTTGTGGCGCACGATGGCTGCCTTCGTTGCGCTTACCGCTGCTGCCAGCGGTACCTACCTCCTCAACGACGTTGCCGATAGGGAGTCAGATCGCCGCCATCCCAAGAAACGATCACGACCGATTGCCGCAGGTGAGGTCTCGGTGCAAACGGCCACGGGTGTTGGGCTCGTTCTGTTGCTGGGCAGCCTGATGTTCGCCTACCGGGTGAATAGCTGGAACTTCGTCGGTGTCGTGGCGGCCTATGTTCTGCTCACCATCACCTATAGCCTCTGGTGGAAGCATGTCGCCGTCGTCGATCTCGTTGCTGTCGCTTTGGGGTTCGTGTTGCGAGCCGTTGCCGGCGCGGTGGCCACCGGGGTGCCGCTGTCGAACTGGTTCCTCATCTGCACCTCGTTCGGATCGCTGTTCGTGGTGACCGGAAAGCGTTACGCCGAGGCCACTCGCTCAAGAGACGACGGTGAGCCCATTGGCCGAGCGGTGCCGTATGACCCGGCCTTCCTGCGGGTGGTGCTCGGTGCTGCGTTGTCGGGCACCATGCTTTCGTATGTGCAGTGGGCCTTCGAAAAGGACAAGGCCGCCGGTAGCAGCCATCCGCTCTATCTGGTGTCCATCGTGCCCATGATGATGGCAATGCTGCGTTACTTGCTCGTGCTCGCCAACGGCGACGGCGGCGCGCCGGAAGAGGTCTTCTATCGCGACCGCCCGCTGCAGATTTTCGGTCTGTTGTGGGTGCTCATTTTTGCGGTGGCGGTCTATGTCGGGTGAACGCGTGACGCGCAGACTGGTGACGGGATGGGGGAGCGCGGCCGCGACATCGGCCGACGTCGTGCGCCTCGCCGATGCTGTCTCCGTGGAAGCTGCAGTGCTCGACGCCGGACACCGTGGCGTGCTGGCACGCGGACTCGGACGTTCGTACGGAGACGCCGCTCAGAACGCGGGCGGGATGCTGCTCGATATGCCGTCGATGCCTCCCTCGATCATGCTCGATGCTGCTCACGCGCAGGTGACGGCGGGAGCGGGCATCAGTCTCGACCAGCTGATGCGCACGCTGGTGCCGCTGGGTTTCTTCGTGCCCGTCACGCCCGGAACGCGCCAAGTAACAGTCGGCGGCGCCATCGCCGCCGACATCCACGGCAAGAACCATCACGCTGACGGCACGTGGGGACAGCATGTGTGTCGCTTCGGCCTCACCCTGGCCGATGGCTCGCACCGCGACGTGACGTTGCGTGACGATCCCGAGACGTTCTGGGCCACGACCGGCGGCATGGGCCTCACCGGAGTGGTCACCGATGCCACCGTCGATTTGGTGCCGGTGGAAACCAGCCGCATGCTGGTGCATACCGAGCGGGCCGCCAACCTCGATGACCTCATGGCACTGATGGAACAGACCGACGCCACCTACCGCTACTCGGTCGCCTGGGTCGACCTTGTCGCCACCGGCCGCACGATGGGCCGTAGCGTGTTGACGGCAGGCGACCACGCGCCGCCGGCGGCGCTGACAGGCAAGGCGGCCGCCGACCCGTTGGCGTTCTCTCCCGGCGAGCTGCTGACTGCACCACCGGTATTCCCCTCGGGCCTGCTGAACAAGCACACCGTGCGGGCATTTAACGAGGTGTGGTTCCGCAAAGCTCCCAAGCGTCGGCTCGATCAGGTGCAGAGCATCGGCGCCTTCTTTCATCCCCTCGACGGCGTCGGTATGTGGAGCCGGCTGTACGGCCCGCGAGGTTTCCTGCAATACCAATTCGTCATCCCGTTTGGCGCGGAAGAAACGCTGCGCAAGATCGTCGAACGATTGGCTGGTTCGGGCGCGGCGTCGTTCCTGGCGGTACTCAAGCGATTCGGTGCCTCGAACCCTGGACCATTGTCATTCCCGATGCCCGGCTGGACCCTCACACTCGACATTCCCGCCGGGCTGTCGGGGCTCAACGAATTGCTGGACATCACCGACCGCGACGTGGCGGACGCGGGTGGCCGTTTGTATCTGGCCAAAGACAGTCGGCTCGACCCCTCGCTGCTAGCACGCATGTATCCGCGGCTGGAGGAATGGCGAGAGACGCAGGCCCGCCTCGACCCCACCGGCCGCTTCCAGTCCGATCTCAACCGTCGGCTCGGCCTGACGAAAAAGGTGCTCCCATGAACGACGCCGTCGGCGACCCGCAATCCGTGCTCGTGCTCGGCGCGACCAGCGAGATAGCCCAGACCATCGTGCGCTCACTTGTTGCCCGCCGGACCCGACGAGTCGTGCTCGCCGCTCGCCGGACCGACGCGCTTGAGGGGTTCCGCTCTGAGATGGCGACGGCCGGCGCGACGGTGGAGACGTTGGCGTTCGATGCCGATGACACGGCCAGCCACGACGCCGTGATCGCTACTGCGTTCGCCCGGGACATCGATGTCGTGATTATGGCCTTCGCAGTATTGGGTGATCAGGCCACCTTCGACAATGATGCTGCCGCGGCCGTCGCTGCGGTGCACACCAACATGGTCGGCTCGGTGTCAGCCGGACTCATCGTGGCCAAACACCTGCGAGAACAAGGCCACGGCACGCTGGTCGTACTCTCGTCGGTGGCCGGCGAGCGGGTACGCAAAGCCAACTTCGTGTACGGCGCCACCAAGGCCGGGCTGGATGCGTTCGCGCAGGGCCTCAACGACTCATTGGTCGGATCCGGTGCTCGCGTTCTGGTGGTGCGCCCTGGCTTCGTGCATACCCGTATGACCGCTGGAATGAAGCCGCCGCCGTTCTCTACCGGCCCACAGGCAGTTGCAGATGCAACCATTCGTGGTCTCCGTACTCATGCTCATACCGTGTGGTCCCCGCCGCAACTCCGGTACGTGTTCAGCGTGATGCGTCACCTGCCTCGGCCGGTCTGGCGCCGGATGCCGGGCTGATTGCTGTCACAAAGTGAGCGCTGTCACGCTTGGCGGCCAAGGCGGCCGCGGGTCGTGACAGCGTCACGCTGCGACTGGTCCTGGCGGTGAGGCCCCGCAGTAAGCGCCAGTACTGCGGTTACGGCAACGGCAAGCCAACCCAGTTGATGGGCGGGGCCGAACGCGCCTGGCCATTCGAGGTCGGTCGGCAGGTGGTAACGCGCCGTCTTGGCGTAGGCGTAGACGGCGATGAACCCCATGAGCGCTGGTGGCAGCCACACAAGAAGACATCGACTTCGTGGTAGCCGGGCGGCGGTGACGCCAACCAGCAGAGTGGCCACGCCGACCGGCACCCCGCCGAGCGCCGCGAACGCGAGCGCTCCGACGATTGGCCACGCGAGCGAGGCCGGAGTCCCTCGACGATCGAAGGTGGGGTCGTCGGCCGTGGCGTCGAGAACAGGGCCGCGTCCAGACGGTTTCCAGCCAAGGAAGAGCACGACGACAAGGGCCAGCACCGAGAGCAGCAAGGCCAGCCAGACGATGCGCTGCGGGGTCCAGTCGAGCGAAACGTGGATGGGTTTGCCACTTGCGTCGGGCGTGATGAGCCAACCATTGACGAACCCGTTCACAATGGTAAGCGGCCCGGCCGAGCCGCCCCGCACCGTTGGTTGCCACCCCGGATTGTGGCTCTGGCTAAGGATCAGCCAGAAGGGCTTCGTGGTAGCCGCGATGGAGAGATCGTAAGAGACCGGACCGTGCCCGTTGACGGTGACCGTCGGCGCGCTCTCGGCAGGAAGATCCTCCGGGAGGGGTGAGTGAAGCACAAGGCGGTCGACATCGATGCCAGCGTCGCGTCCGAGCACCGAACGAAGCAGGTGTTCGCCTGCCCCTAGCGTGACGGGTGCGCAGGCGGCGAGCAAGAGCGGACGCCGTTGCAATGCGTCGGTTGTTGACCCGGTCAGTCGCACCGCCAGGGGCGATCCGTCGACCGTAACCAGATCCATGCGACAGTCGTTGGAGAACTGGTCGGGAACACGCATTGGCTGCAAACCCGGAAAGACAACCTCGGCAATACCGATGGGCAGGGCCACCGGCAGTTCACTGAGGTAGTCGATTGAGGACACCACCTGAGCTTCTACCAAGGCAATGCCAAACCGGGTGCCCGTGACCGGCGACGGCAATGGCACCGTGACTGTACTGACAGCTTGCAATGTGCTCGCTGCCGCAGGCCATTGTGGCAGCGACAAAGACTGCGCCTGACCGCCATCCACCGTCAGACTGATCGTGGTCGGTAGTGAGTGCCGACCATCATTCACGACGCTGAGGTCGAGATGATCGGTGGTGACCGACGAGGGGTTCGTGACCATGATCGTCTGCTGCAACTTGTCGATCGGCGTCGTCCAAGCCGTCGTCGGGTCGCCATCAATTGCGCTCGCAGCCCGTACGAGCGGTGCCCCCACGATCGATGCTGTCGCCAACGCGGTGGCACCAGTGGCACCCGTTACCTTCTGCATCACGTCATCCGCGGCAATGCCCGAGACGCGAGTTTCGCCGGTCAGTCTGAACGTTCGCTCCGACGGGAGCGTGAAGGCGCGGGCGAGGGACATCTCAGGGTCACTGCGGTTCGGTTCGATCTGGTTGGCTCGCTGCCGTGTGAACACCACGTAGAGGGGATGACCATCGGAGGCAGCGAGTAGATCCACCGGCGGACGAATCACCTCGTCCACCACCACACCGGGGATATTGACCTCGGCGAAACCGACGGCCACCAGTCCGCGATAGCCCGGCAGTTTGGTGAAGTTGGTGGCCACGAGCGTGATCGTGAGGGTAGTGAAGGTGCGGCTCGGGAAGTTCACCAACTGGCCGGGTGCTCGGCGTGACTCGTCGTTGAGTTCCACGAGCAGCGGGTCCTTGCCGTCGAAGCGCAATTCCACCTGCGTAAGCCATCGGTTCTGCGCCCCCCACGTCGGCTGCTGCAGTGTGATGTGGTCGGTTGTCGTGGCGGCAGTGAGCTGCACTTCGAGTTGTTCGCCTGTCACATCGGCGAATGCGCCCACCCGCCACGCCGTGAGCGGGTCACCGTCGAAGGCGTTGGCGGCCCGATCTTCGGGCGTATAGGTGATGGGGTTTCCATACCCGGTGGCCTGAGCGCGAACCACACCGCGCTGCTGTACGACGGTGAAGAAGTCATCGGACGCGCTGGGAAAGAGGTCGAGCCGATTGTCCTTGGCGTCTCGGCGCATCGCTGTCTCACCGACCTGCTCGGTGTGCCCGAGATTCTCCCGAACACTGCCCCAACTGCGCGCCTGGCGACGGTTCTGATCGGTGACAATCAGGGGAGCGTTCACCGCGATCGCATCGAACCTTTTCGGTTGTGCAGCTAGGTCAGCTGCATACAGCACCGCTGAGTCCGGCGTGAGCAGCCCGGCCGCAGCTGCGTCGTACAGACCCTCGCCGTCGCCATCGACCACGGTGGTTCGCAGCGGAGCGGTGCGCACGATCGGTTGCGCGTTGGGCACGGCGAAGGTGGCCACGGCCGGTGGATCCGGCAGCGACGGTGATGCGGTCAACTCCACTTCGTCCTTGAGCGGGAGTCGGGCGATCGGCAGGTTGGGCTGACTGGAACCAAAGCCGGTGGGCCCATCGAGTCCGGCGGTGCGGTACTGATCCCAGAGTTGACGGGGTCGAGCCACGCGGTAGCGCTCGAACTGAAGATCGGAGCGCAATGCAATGTCACCGACGGCCATGAGGCGGGCGAGTGGTGCGACAGCCTGTGGTTCGAACAGACCGTCCTGCTGGCGGCGCTCGTAGGCGTTCAAGAGATCGGCGCTGGCGGCCGAACCGTAGGGTATGAGCTCACGCGCGACATAGGGCCGGTCCATCAGACCGGGCGTGATCGGGTCGATGGTGCCGCCCCAGCGGTAGTCGGCAAAGTCGCTCCCCGGGGTTTCGAGCACGCGGGTGGTGTCCGTGGTGTCGAGTGCCTTGGCGGCGTCAGTCCAGTAGGTCGGCACCGCCTCACGACGCAGCAGCGACGGCGTGTAGATATGCCCGAGGAGGAATGTCGGCAGGTTGGCCAGCAGCAGCGCGACGGCAGCGTGCGGAGCACGGGCGCCCAGTGGATGAAATCGGCCGACGAGAGCCTGCGCGCCAACGCCAAGGAACAGGGCCAAGGCCAGCGAGATCAGCGGAACGGCCCGTGGCGTGGACCGCAACGCCATGCCTGCGCCCGATTCGATGAAACGTTTGAAGCCGCGTCCGAACAGCGTCGGGTCGTGATACGGGTGGGCGCCAGCAGATACGACCACGCCGATGATGAGGAGCCCGACGGCAAACCCGCGCTCGCGCCAGCGCACCGTCGCAGCGGCGAGCAGCCCGAGAGCGACAATGCCGAACGACGAGAGCAGCAGCCACAACGTCTGCGTGTAGGGCCGCCCGGCCGTTACCCAGGGCGCCACTTTGTCCAAGCCGTAGAAGAACCAGTAGCCGAGGCCACGCAGCACTTCTGGCACGGTGGAGGCCCGCGAAACAGCCTCATAGGTCTCGGTGTAACGCAGGATGGGAATGCCGTAGCGGCCCTGCAGTAGGAGGCCCGCCATCCACCACAGCGACACGGGCACGGTCAACAAGCCGATGCGCAGGACAGCCCCGACAGCGACCGACGGCCGGACCGCCCGCGTTGCGAGCGCGTGGATGATCCACCACGCCGGCGCCAAGCCAACCAGCACCAGCGACGTTGCGTTCACGCCGCCCACGGCCGCGACAGTGAACGCGAACCGGGCGGGCCAACGCCAACCGCCTTCGCGCAAGGAAAGCATGGTGAACGACAGCAGCCAGCCCATTCCGGCCCAGGGCAACAAGATGGCCGAGAGGCGCGCGGCGTAGTCGAAGATGTAGGGGGACAGCATGTAGGCGACGGCGGCGACGCCCACCCCACGACCGGTCCACCCGAGCGTGCGGCAGAGGTACACGATGCCGGCTCCGGCGGCGAACAGCAGGGTCCCGAGCCACAGCCGTTGGGCAATCCAGTCGGGCACGCCGAGGTGGTCCATCACCCAGTAGTACGGGCCCATCGGAAACAGGTAGCCGATGTTTTGGTGGGTGACGGTTCCGAACCCGATGTGCTCATCCCACAGGTACGGGGCGCGAGCCAGCAGTTTCGAGGGGTCAAGGTACAAGTAGGTCTTGGTGTCGGCGCTCACCTTGCCGGGCGAACTCCACAGCAGCGGCAGATAGGCGAGCGTTGCAAGCGCCCCGAGAAGTCGTTTCGAATGCAACGATTTCACGATCGGACCCGGCGACGAGCTGCGTCATCGGCCAACTCCCGATACGTGGCCAGTGCCGTTGCGTCCCACGTGAGTTGTGCGGCTCGATCAAGCGCGCCACGCGTCAGTCCGGCCAATCGGTCACTGTCGCTGAGCACAGCTTCGACCGCTTGGCCAAGTGTGGCAGGAGCCGCGAGTTCGCCGCTCACACCCGCAACAACGGCGTCTCGATGACCGCCAATGTCGGTGACGACCGCGGGCGTGCCGCATGCCGCAGCCTCGGTAATAGTCATGCCCCAGCCCTCGGAGTCGGACGCTGCGGTCAGCAGCCAGGCACGCTGATAGACCGCGATCAGATCGTCGTCGCTGATGCGGCCGAGGAGGTGTATGAAGTCGCTCGCTCCCAGTCGCCGGATTTCGCTTTCAAGCCGCGGGCGTTCAGTACCCTCACCGACAATGATGAGTTCGAAACCGGGCAGTCGTTCGCGGAGCGGTGCGAGCAGCCGGATCAGTTCGTCGAAGTGTTTCGAAGGCATAAGCCGGCCAACCGCTACGACCAGCGGCGTCGGTGACTTTGCCTGACCGGGCCGGAACATGGGGTCGATGCCCGGTGGGATTACGCCGATGTTGGCCGCCTGCCAGCCGAGCTTGTGCACCATCTCGGTTTTCGACGATTCCGACAGGGTGATGACCCTCGAACGTCGGTAAAGGGGCGGAGCGATGCGGCGTTCCAGCAGGTCGCCGAGCGGGGCGAGCGGTGTCGGTAGCGCCATATTCCACATTGCCCCGTGGATGTGATGCATCCACACCACGCGGGGGCCGCGCGCCCATACGGGTGACAACCACGGCACGCCGTTCCAGATCTCGACCAGAGCGTCTCGTTCGCCGTGGCGACCGGCCAGTTCGGCTGCGATCGCCCGCGGAAACACGTCGTAACGGCTGCCACGGCGCATGACGCGATAGCCGTCCCGTGCCTCGTCGTGAGGTTGCCCGGGTGCAAAGGAAGTACGCATCGTTACCTCAACCCCGGCCGTGGCCCAGATGGCTGAAATGGTCGACGCATGGACCTCTGATCCACCCGCTTCGGCATCGGCAAGATCCCGCCACGCCAGAATATGGACCCGCCGCAAACCGCTCTGTTTGACCATCTCGGCCAGTTCGGTTTGATCAGAAGTAGACGGCAAGGAGCCTCGATGCAACGCGCGGGGTGGTTTCGTAGACTAGCGAGGTACCCCTCTTCGAAAGTCGACCCTTGAAACTTACCGGTGAGCGACCAATCGAAGGCAAGACTCCTGATTCCCTGTTGGCTCTCCATGAGGCCGGCTATCGAGAAGTGGTGGCCCGCATCGGCCCGGGACGGCTCCTCGATCTGGGTTGCGGGCTCGGCGACGGCAGTGCCCGATTTCTCGACCCGACCCGCTCGGTCGTTGGCCTCGACTACGAGCCGACCGCGGCGCGAGACGCCAGTCGTCAGCACGCAGGGCTGCTCAGCGTGTGCTCCGATGGCGCTCGCCTGGCGCTTCAGACGGCATCGTTTGATTGGGTCTGTTCATCCCATCTCATCGAACATTTCACTGACCCCGAGCCCCACGTTGCCGAAATCGCCCGCGTACTGGCTGAGACCGGCACTGCATGCATCATCACGCCGAACAAGCCGGCCGACTTCGAGAATCCGTATCACCTGTATCTGTTCGAAGCGGACGACCTGCGCGCCATGTTGCTGCGACACTTCGACGATGTGGAGGTGCAAGGCTTGGATGGTGACGCAGCCGTCAAGGCCGACTTCGAACGTCGCCGTATCTTTGCTCGACGGCTGCTGGCGGTCGATGTGTTCAACCTGCGCCATCGCTTGCCTCGCTCGTGGTACGTGGCGCTGCACGCAGGCGCCCGCCGGGCCGCCTATCCGTTGCTCGCGGCGGTCAATAAGAAGCGGTCAACGGTGTCGGAGCCGACGGTAACGGCCGAGAACTTCAGCATCACCGCCGACATCGACGCCAGCACGCTCGTGCTGTTCGCCGTCGCTCGTCGACCTCGACGCTAGCCGACGTTCACCGCTGGAGTCTTGGCTTCTTCGTGGTACTCCTGCTCGACGTTGACGGACCAGATGTCGTGGCCGGCATCGTCAAGGATGTTTTCCACCACCAGCATCGCGGTGAGCATGGAGTGGTCCTGGTTGTTGTACTTGTGCATGCCGTTGCGTCCGACCGGGTGCACGTTGGGTGTGTTGGCGGCAAGCCAGCCACGAATGATGTCGACGTTGTTGGCATAGGTCGAGTCGTACACCGGGTAGGCCTTGGGCATGCGCACCACGTAACCCTCCGAGACGGTACCGGCCGGCACCAGGCCGAGGGTGGCGAGCTCCCGCTGTCCGAGTTCGATCAGCTTGTCGTCGGTCATGGTCCACAGGTCGTCGCCCTCGTTCACGAAGTACTCGAGGCCCAAACAGCTGAACCCGGGCTTCACCATGAACGGGGACCACGATGCGAAGTTCTGAATGCGACCGAGCCGCACGTTGGGCTCATGGATGTAAATCCAGTTATCGGCGAACGCAAGGTGCTCGGGAATCACGAGGGCGACCGTCAGAAAGTCACGGAAACGAAGGGAGGCAGCGGCGTTCAACACCTCGGCAGGCGGAGTGGGACGCATGGAGCGCACCAGCGCACCGATCGGCATACTCGACACCACGTCGCGGGCGGGCCAGTGACTCAGCGAGCCATCGTCACCCTCGGTCGTGACGGCTTGCGCCCGACCGTTTGCGTACTCGATACTCACCACTTTTTGTCGATGGTGGAGCGACGCCCCGCGTGACAGCACCGTGTCGCGGCAGGTTTCCCACATCATTCCAGGACCGAGGCGCGGGTACTGGAATTCTTCAATAAGAGAGGTGATGTCGGTCTGATTTCGTTTCGGTTGCAACGAATTCAAGATCGCCTTGCCAAGCGACAGGTTCTTGATGCGCTGGGCAGCCCAGTCGGCTTGGAGGGTGTCGGCTGGGATGCCCCACACCTTTTCGGTGTAGGTCTTGAAAAACTTTCCGTACAGTCGCCACCCGAAGCGTGACGCCGTCCAACCCTCGAAACTTGTCTGGTCTTTGGGAGGACGAACGCGTACCCAGCCGTAAGAGGCGATACAATGGGCGGCTTCGATCACGCCGAGGTTGCCGAGGGCGTTCATGGCCCGAAGTGGATAGTCGTAGAACTTTCCGCCGTAGAAAATGCGCGACATACGAGGCCGGAGCAGGAAGTCGGATTCGGGCAGGATCTCGTGCCAGAGCGCTTCCACCGCGGGCACTTTGGTGAAGAACCGGTGACCGCCGATATCGAAGCGCCAACCGTTGCGTTCGACGGTCCGGCTGATGCCGCCGACCACATCGTCGGCTTCGAGAATGACCGGTTTTTGGCCGCGTTTCGTCAGCTGATAGGCGGCCGTCAGCCCCGCGGGGCCGGCACCGATAATGACGACTGGCTTTTCTTGGTCCTGGGGGGAGGGGTCCACGAGACCATCACTCTAGTCGGGTGACCTCGGTTTTTGAGGCGCGGAGGTCGCATCGGCCAGGAGAAACACGACCGCCAGCAGTGCCAAGTGGTGCACCGATGCGAACGATTGTGGCCATCCAAAACCGGGTCGATATCGGTGGCGAAACTGCTGCCCAGCCACGAAAACCCCGGTAATGCCCACACAGACCACGGCCGCCGCCAGGCCAAGCCGACGTAGCACTCGCACCGTGCGCGAGATGATTGCTATTGCACCAACGACCAGCGCGCCCCAGGGCGCAACGACGGCGGCCGCGAACACAGCGACCGTGAGAACGCCGATGAACGCCCCGGCACGACTTGAGGTCTCGACGCGAGGTGCCGAGAGAGCGACATCGACGCGTCGGCCCCCGAACACCGCAAGCAGGAGACATGCGGCAGCACCGAGGGCGCTTAGCAGTAGCCCAATGTTGACAAAGCGCTGTGGCCGCCAGCTGATCGTCACGGTCGCTGGCGTCGTGGTCGGGTCGATCGGCCAGGCCATCGATCCACCGTCGACCTTGACCGGCGTGCCCAGGTCATGGCCGTTGAGAGACGCTCGCCAGCCCGAGGCCCATCCCTGGCCGAAGACGAGCAGGAACGGATCAGTCGCTTTGTCGATCTGCACCACTGTCTCGGTGGACGACCGAGTGGTTCGATGGACGGCGGGGGTTGGCGTTCGCACGGAAGCGACGGCGGCGGCGTGGCGGAGTACGAGCCGATCAAGGTCGATGCCGGTGACCATCCCGGGCGAAGAGGCGACGTGATGCTCGCCGGCCGTCAGCATGATCGGCCCAGCGGTGCACGGGGCGATCACCCCATCAGCGGCAACCTGGATCGGCAGCGGTTTGCTGTCGATCGTGAGGAGATCGTCTCGGCAGGTGGTCGGCAGCAGGCTGGTGGAGACGGGAGCAGACCAACCGGGAACAACCACGTCGGTGATCGCCACCGGCACGGCAACGGGTTCGTTGAAATGGGGATCAACGGCAAAGCGGGGGTTGGCACTGTGAAACGTGACCCGCAGCCGGCGGCCCGTCATCGACTCGAACGACACGCGGCCGCTTGCATCGACGGGTGCCGAGCGCACGACGCCATCGAGGGTGACCTCGACGCGGTCGACCCGGCTGAAACGGTCACCGTCTGGTTGGCTGATGTCGAGATGGTCAATGGTCCGAGCCGTGCCGAGGTCGGCGCCGAGCCACTCGCCGTCGGCCTGGCCCATTGGTGCCACCCAGCGAGTGGTCGAGTTGCCGTCAAAGGCCGAGCTCACTCGGCTCTGTTCACTTCCTTCCAAGTGGCCGCTACTCGACAAAGACGCCGTTCGCAACGCATCGGGTGATCGGTCGGCAATGTGAGCGTTGCCTGAGAGCGTGAAGGGAATGTCGGCCGGGAGTTGCAGGGCGCGTAGCAGTTGTGGTTCCGGGTCGTGTCGATAGGTGCTGGCCGGGTCGGCACGCTCTCGGGAAAATACGATTGCGAGCGGTCGATCAGCCAACCCGAGCCCAACGGCACGGTCGAGGTCGATGGGCGGCCGGACGACCTCGCTGATAGGTGATCCATCGCTGCCGACGTCGATGCCAACCGCGTTTTGGCCGACGAACGAGCCGGCGCCGGTGGTGGCGGCGATCTCGATCGTGAGTTTTGAGATCATGCCTGCGGGCAGGCCGAGCGGCTGGCCGGCGGCGCTCTGTGATCGCGGGTCAAGCGTGAGGTTTGAGCTGCTGTTGTTGGTGGAGACCGTGAGTTGGGTGATGGTGCGGTCGCCAGCCGGCTGGCGCACGACGAAGCTCTCGGCGGGGCGAGGGGTGTCGAACGTCGCCTCAATGCGCTGTCCGACGGCTTCGGCATGGTCGGCGACGCGCCAGAACGTGCTGGCGTCGCCATCGAAGGCCATCACCGCACGGTCCTCGGGACGGTAGGCGTTGGGCTCGCCGTAGGCCGTCGCATGAACGGTGCCGCCCTGCTGCAACGCAAGCGTCTGACCGTCGGCGTTCGCGCCCGGAAACAAGGGCAGCCGAACGTCGGCAGTATCAACCGTCAGAACCCCCGAGGACTGGTCTTCGGTCATGCCAGCGGTGTTCTGAGAGCCGCGCCATTGCTGGGCTCGTTTGCGGTTCGAATCGGTGAGCACGATGAGCCCGGCCTCGGAAGCCCACCCTCGTCGCTGCTGGTCGCTGACGGCGTCGGCCGAGTAGCGCACAAGTATTCCCGATGGCAACAGGTCAGCGGCGTTCACCACGCCGTCACCGCTGCCGGCCATCAACACCGAGCCGCGGGTGGCCTCGGCGCGCACAATCGGAACCGATGAGGCAACCGGATAGACGGTGGCGGCCGGTAGCGGGTGGGGAAAGGTCGCATCGGCGAGAGCGACGGGGTCGAGAAGGTCGACCGGTCCCGGATTGCCCACCGGGAGGCCGTACGAGGCCGGCGGTTCAAGGCCCGGAGGTTGGGTCGTGAGGATTTGGGCGACGCGATCGGGGCGGGGCGTCTGATACTTCTCGAACCGCTCGTCACCGCGCACGACAACGTCACCCACACCGAGCAGGCGGGCGACGGGAGCGATCGAGTCAGGCCGAAGTGTGCCGTCCTGCAGGCGGTTGTCGAGGGCCAGCAGCAAGTCCGTCATCTGCGGACTCCCGAGCGGCAGCAGATCACGAGTGATGGTCGGTCGCGTCATCAGACCCGGCAATAACTGATCAGTGGTCGTGCCCCATCGAAAGGCCGAGAACTCTTGGCCTGGCAGTTCGAGCACCCGGGTATCCGAACCGCGCTGCTGAAGCGCCGTCGCGGCCTCGGACCATGCGGTTGGGATCTGCTCGGGCCGATGGAGTTGACGATCAACGAGCGACCCGTTCCAAAGAGCCGGAAGCTGCAGCACTGTCAGCACGACGATGGCCAACGAAAGGTTCCTGGCCCGCGTGGGATGTCCAGCGGTCAGCGCCGACAGGCCGTAACCAACGGCCAGCGAGCTAGCCAGCAAGACCAGCGGTACCGCTCGAGTGGAGCTGCGAAAGGCCAGCAGCAGCGTGGACCGAGCATTGCCCGAAAGCAGTCGATGGGAGAACCACGAGTCGCCGTGGGCGCCCACGGCCACCACAACGCCGATCGACCAAAGCGACGCCAGCCACAAACGAACGGGCCGCTCGACCAAACCAAGTGCGGCCATCGCCAGGGCCACCAGACCGAAGCCGAGCAGGATCAGGCCGGGGGACTGCACGTAGGGGGTCGACGCGCTGTTCCACGGCCCGGTGTTATCACCGCCGTAGAACAGCCAGTAACCGAGGCCTCGCAATACCTCGGGAGCCGAGGACGTCGACGAGACCGCCTGTGCCGTTTCCGAGTAGGCCAGTACATCGGCCCCTGTGCGGCTCTGCACCACAAGAGCCACCAGCCACCAACTGGACATCACGGTGCTGAGCGCGCCGACTCGGGCGACGGTGGCAAGCGCTCGCTTCACGCTGATCCCGCGCTCGACGAATGCCGCATAGGCCAGCCACGTGAGCGGGGCAACAGCGATAAGCAACAGTGCCGTCGCATTGATTCCGCCAACCGTTGCGACCACCAGTGCAATCAGTGCCGGGTAGCGCCAGCCACCGCCCCGTGCGGCGCGAATGGTAAACGCCATAATCCAACCGAGCCCGGCCCATGGTGAGAGCAGGATTGACGTGCGGTTGGCGTAGGTGAGCACGTAGGGCGAGAGTTGGTAGAGCGCCGTGGCGGCCAGTGCTCCGCCGGTGGCGATACCGAGGGTGCGGCAGAGTCGCCACAGTCCCTGGCCGGCGGCGAAGAACAGCAGCCCGAGCCACAGCCGTTGAGCGACCCAGTCGGGCGAACCGAGGCGATCGAGCAGCCAGTACCACGGCCCTGCCGGCCACAGATAGCCGATGGTCTGGTGGGTGACGTAGCCGCCGAACTGGGCCGGATCCCACAGCGAGGTCGCGGTGCGCATCAGCTGGCCAGGGTTGAGATAGAGGTATTGCTTGGTGTCGGCCGCTACCTGCCCCGGCGCCGTCAGCAGCGGCGGAACGAAGGCGACGAGGGCGAGGAACAGTTGGCCGATACGCCCGCTTCGGTTGCTCAACGCCTTAGGGAATGACGACGGCGTAGAGGCCATAGAGCACCGAAAGACCAAACAGAGCCGAGCCGCACAGGGCGAGGAAGATGCCCCAGAGTTCGTCGCGCCAGCGCTTCGGCCACGCCGCGGCGACGGCCACAATCAGCGGAAACGCACTGTAGACGAAGCGGGGTCGGGCCGTGACGGTTTCCGGCAGGAACATGAGTATCGAAATGACCGCTACGTAGATCACGGCATAGGCAGGAAGCCGGCTGCGAAACAGGGCCGCCACGCCGATGAGCAGACTCAAGATGGCGAGCACGGTGATGAGGTTCGACGGTGACGACAGTGGATGGATGAAGAACTTCAGCACCCGTCGTACGGCGGTGCCGCCGAAGCTCAGCCCTTCCCCCCAGGCTTCGGACTGCACGCGGAACCACACGCCACGTTCGTTGGCTCGCCATGCGATGAAGATCTGCGCGCCAACCAACCCGAGCGGCGCGATCAGAGGAGTGATGAGACTCTTCCAAGTTCGTTGCGAACGCAACAACAAAAGAGAGCCCACGACGAATGCGGCGATGAGTGCGACGGCATTGGGGCGACTGGCGGTGGCACCGGCCGCCAAGAGACCGGCGATGATGTAACGGTGTCGGTGCCAGGCCAACATCGATACGGCGGCGAGCAGAAGGAACAATGCTTCGCTGTACGCAAACGATAGTACGAAGCTGCCGGGATAGAGCGCCGCAATCATCATGGTTCGCTTCGACGTCTCCACACCGGTCCAGGCACGGGCCAAGGCACCCATGGCGACGACGAACGCCAAGCCCAGGAGGAAGTTCACCACGAGCGCGGCGGTAACATCGCTGCCTGGCAAGACCTTGTCGACCCCCTGCACCAGCCACGGGTACAGCGGGAAGAACGCCGCACGCGCCTCGGGCTGAGCGTAGGTGATGTGGGCCGGTACTGAGGTCGGGTAGCCGCGGCGAATCAACGAGAAGTACCACTGCCCGTCCCATGACGTGAGGGCTTCAATGATGCCCGCCGCGGCGCTTCGGGGCCGCTCACCGCAAATCCCAACACCGCGATTCTCGCACTCGACCACGGCGGACACCTTGGCGGCCGACACCGCGGCGGCACCGGCAATGACCATCACACGCGACACGAGATAGGTGATGACTCCCCAGGTCAGGGCGTGTCGCCACGCGGGGGTATCGGTCTCGGCCACTGGCGTGACATCGGCTGGCGTGACATCGGCGTGGGTCTGGGGACGAGCGGCCACGGCTACCATTGGGCGATAGACCGGATGGGTTGTTTCGGTCCGTACTTCGGGGCCTGCCATCCGTCGGATGCCAACAGCTCGAGCACACGGCCGCGGTGGCCGGCATAGGGAGCAAGGAGTTCGAGCATGCGCTCGTCACCGCCCCGGGGCTCACCCGCGAGCGCGAACGAAACCACGTTCTTCACATGGAAGTCGCCGACAGGGACCGCGTCGGGGTCGCCCATGGCCGTCAACATGGTGCACGCCGCCGTCCAAAGCCCTACGCCCGGAAGGGCCAGGAGCCGCTGGTAGCCGTCGGCGATACTCATGTCGGCAACCTCGTTGACCCGAGCGGCGTGTCGACAGACTGCGGCAATGGTGTCGGCGCGTCGCCGTTCGATGCCCATGCGGTGATACTGCCAGTTTGGTGTGGTGGCCAGCACCAATGGGTTTGGCGGCAGCAGCAATTCGATCGGGCCCGGTGCCGGTTCCGATGTATGCCGGCACAACGCGCTCCACTGACGGACCGCTTCAAGGCTGGTGACCCGCTGCCCCAGGATGGACCGGATCAGATCGGACAGCACCAGCCCGCTGGCCGACATTGTGGGCACCCCGTGTCGATGGAGAGCCTTGGCGACAGCTGGATGGTGCGGGGAAATGTCGGTCGGAGGATCGGTCGCGCCGATCAGGGCCGGCACGCTGTTCATCAACCACGAGGCGCCTACGCCGTACGCCATCGTTGCCAGGTTGCCATCGGCCCATGAGATGTGGAGCGTTCCGGGTCCGTCAGGGGTGCGGGCGGCGCGCCAGAACTCGGTGGCCGAGAGCGTGATCGTCGGGTCGAAGCGGCCATGTTGATGGCGCCGTAGCAGCGGCCGCAGATCGGCCAGGGTGCGTGGGGCTTCGAGGGTCAAGAAGAGGAAATCTACTGCGCCGCGTCCGCCAGGCCGGAAATCGGGACCGGGTGGTGACAGGCGACGAAGTGTTCATGGCCGACCTGGATGAGCTGCGGTTCCTGCTCGGCGCATATGGCGTCGGCCGATGGACAGCGGGTGCGGAAGCGACAGCCTGACGGCGGAGCGACCGGCGAGGGGATCTCGCCCCGCAGTCGTACGGCCCCGTCGGGGCGTACCGTCGGGTCTGGTACCGGGATGGCCTTCAGGAGCGCCGTCGTGTACGGATGGCGCGGCTCGCGGTACAGATCGTCGGACGGCGCGACCTCGCAGATTTTGCCCAGGTACATGACAGCTACCCGATCGCTGACGTTCTTCACCACGGCCAGGTCGTGGGCGATGAACACGAGCGTAAGCCCGAACTGGGCCTTCAGGTCTTCGAGCAGATTCAGCACCTGGGCTTGCACCGAGACGTCGAGGGCGGAGACCGGCTCATCGCAGATGATGAGGCGCGGGTCGAGAACCAGCGCACGGGCGATGCAGATTCGCTGGCACTGACCGCCGGAGAACTGATGCGGGCGCCGGTCGCCGGCCTGGTCAGGGTCGATACCAACGGCGGCGAGGGTGTCGCGGGCCTTGGCAATGCGTTCTTCCTTGGTGCCGATACCCCAGATGTGGAGTGGCTCGGCCACGATATCGATCACCTTGCGACGCGGGTTCAATGACGAGATCGGGTCCTGGAAAATCATCTGCACGTCGGTGCGCAGCTTGCGTAGCTCTTCGCCGTGAAGCGCGGTCAGTTCGCGTCCCTCGAACACGACCGAGCCACCGGTGGGTCGGGGGATCTGCATGACGGCGCGGCCCGTCGTGCTCTTACCGCAGCCGGATTCGCCGACGAGGCCGAGGGTTTCACCCTTCAGCACGTCGAACGAAATGCCAGTGACGGCGTGCACCTTTTTGCCGTGCTCCTCGGTCTTGAACTCAACGAGCAGATCTTCGACCCGCAAGATCGTGTCGTCACCGTTGTGGAGGTGCGCCTTGCCGGTACCGGCCATCAGATCCCTCCCGCCGCGGCGAGCGATTCACGTCGGCGCACCGCCTGGATGTATTCCTGAGAACCAACCGGGTACCAGCAGCGGAAATAGTGACCGGGAGTTTCGACCGCCTCGACCAGCGGTGGTTGCTCAGAGAGGCAACGCTCGCTGGCGTAGGGGCAGCGAGGTGCGAACCGGCAGCCCGCAGGCGGTGAGATGAGGTTCGGCGGGCGGCCGCCCACGCTGTCGAGGCGGGTGTGCGCCTTGTCAGTCAGCTTGGGGATGCTCTTCATCAACGCTTCGGTATACGGCATTTTCATATTGGCGAACAAGCTTGCCGTTGGTGCTCGTTCGACGATCTGCCCGGCGTACATCACGGCGATCTCGTCGGTGCGTCCGGCCACCACGCCAAGATCGTGGGTGACCAAAATCATCGACATGTTGCGGTCGTGCTGCTGCGCCGCCAACAGGTCGAGAATCTGAGCCTGAACCGTGACATCAAGAGCGGTGGTCGGCTCATCGGCGAAAAGCAACGAGGGGCCGCACGACAGAGCAGTGGCGATGGTGACGCGTTGGCGCATCCCGCCGCTGAGCTGGTGGGGATACTCCTTGAGTCGCCGGGCCGGCTCGGGTATACCAACATCGGCGAGCAGGCGTTCTGCCGTCTCGATGGAATCCTGCTTGCTCATGCCGAGCGTGCGGCGCAGGCCTTCGCCTACCTGCTTGCCAATCTTCATGACCGGGTTGAGTGACGTCATCGGGTCCTGGAAGACCATCGCCATGGTCTGGCCCCAATACGACCGCATTTCACTGCGCGAGAGCCCCATGAGCTCGTGACCATCAAGCTTGACCGAGCCCGAACGCATGACGTTGTTGCCCGGCAGTAGCCCCATGATGGAACGCGAGAGCACGCTTTTGCCCGAGCCCGACTCGCCCACGATGCCGAGGGCTTTGCCTCGTTCCAGCGTGAACGACACGCCGTCGACCGCGCGCACCACGCCGGCCGTAGTGGAGAAATGGGTCTTCAGGTCTTCGACGACCAACAAGTGATCGGTGCTCATACTTTGGCTTCCCGTGGATCGATCAGGGTCCTCAGGCGATCACCGATCAGATTTATGGAGAGCACCGTCAGAAACATGCAGATGATCGGTATGAAACTCACGTGCCAGACGCCCTTGCTCACCAGAAGTTTGCGGCCGTCGTCGATCAGCGAGCCCCAACTTGGCTTGGGTCGTTCGATAGAGAGGCCCAGGAAGGCGAGCCCGGCCTCCGCCACAATGGCCACCGCCGTCACCACGAGCGCAAAGGCCGAAAGTGGCAGGATGACATTGGGGAGCACCTCGCGAAACAGGATGCGTTTGTTCTTGGCGCCCAGCGATCGGGCCGCCAGGACGTACTCGCGTTGGGATACGGCAAGGGTATTGGCATAGGCGATGCGGGCGAACGCTGGGATTCCGACGATGGCGATCGCCGTGACGATATTCCACAGGTTGTGGCCGAGGAAGGTGATGATAGCCAACACTAGAACCAGCGCTGGGAAGGCAAGCAGCGTGTTCACGATGGTGTTAAGCACGACCTCGACCTTGCCTCGGTAGAAACCGGCGACTAGGCCGAGTGTCCCGCCGACCACCATGGCGACGACCACCGCGACCACACCGACCGCCAAGGCGACCCGTCCGCCCCACACCAGGCGACTGAAGATGTCTCGGCCGATCTGGTCGGTACCAAGCCAGAACTTCATGCTCGGCAGCTGGCCGGCCTTACCGAGCGTCTTGGCGTTCGGTTTCAGACGGATCAAAGGCACGCTGTGCAGCCAGGGTGCCGTCATGGCAAGGATTGCCACCAGCGCGACCCACGCAGTCGGAAGCCACAAGCGGAGGTCGAATCTGCGGCGAGCCCGGCCGCCGGCTTCAGGCGCGGGTACTGCCACGGCGGATCCTTGGGTCGAGGACGGTATAGAGCAGGTCGACGATGAAATTCGCGACCACGTAGAAAATGGTGATGACAAGGACAAGCCCGAGCACGACCTGATACTCACGCTGGAAGATCGATTCGACCAGGGCTGATCCCACGCCGTTGATCGACATCAATTGTTCCATGATGACTGCGCCGCCGATGAGGGCGCCGACATTGATTCCGATGACGGTGAGCAGCGAAAACGAAGATGGGCGAAGGGCATGGCCGAACAGCACCCGCCAGGGCTTGATGCCCTTGGCGGTCGCCATCTGGATGAAGTCCTCCTGAAGAGTGGCGGTCATCTCGCTGCGCAACAGTCGGGTATAGACGGCCGCGAGTCCGAGTGCGAGGGTCAGCACCGGGATCACCATCGACCGGAGGTTCTTGCCCAGGTCTTCGGTGAGCCTGGTGTAGCCGACACTCGGCAGCCATTTCAGTTTGACGCTGAAGATGTACACCAGGACCAGGCCCAGCGCGAAGTTCGGCAGGGCCAGCATGGCGAACGATCCGCCGGTGATGATGTTGTCGGTGGCTTTCCCCTTTCGATACGCGCTGAGCATGCCGAGAGGAATCGCCAGCAGGATTGCCACGATCTGGGTGAGCACCATGATTTCCAGGGTGACGGGCAGACGCTCTTTCAAGATCCGCGTCGTCTTGACCCCACCCGACGAGCTGCCCACCTTTCGGCCGAGGTCGCCCGTAGCAGCACCCTTAGCCCAGAGCAGGTACCGCATCGGTACGGCCCTATCAAGGCGCAGTTCCTTGCGGACTTCGGTGATCTGCGCCCGACCTGAGGCCGTGTTCGGGTTGTAGGAAGTACCGAGCGCGATGGCCACGGGATCACCCGGCAGAAGTAGGGAGATCATGAACGTGACGAGCGACACCAGGAAAACGGTGAGCGCCAATATGCCGAGTTTGGTGCCTATTCTCACGATGTTGCCGGGTGGCTTTCGTTATTTCTTCACGTAAACACTGGTCAGCTTGATCAGACCAAGGGCGCTGGCTTCGGGGGTTGGCAAGCCGAAGACTTTGTCAGAGGTGATGTTGCCGAACACGTCGTACATGAGCGTGACACCGGGGAGCCCGGCGGCCAGCCCGACCTGCACCTTGTCGTAGGCGGCCTTGCGCTTGGCGAAGTCGGTGGTGGAGTTGCCGTCGAGGAATGCCTTGTCCACCTCCGGATCGGAAAAGAACGTGTAGTTGTTCTGATCGTCGGTGAAGTAGGTGCCGCGGAGTTGATCGGGTTCGGCGAACTGGTTGCTGCGGAAGCAGCCCACCTGGTAGTCGCCACCCCGTTTGACGATGCGGGTCACGTAGGCGCCCTGATCCTGCGACTTGAGGGTGACCTTGATGCCAGCCGCTTCCCATTGCTGCTTCAACAATTCCATGAAGCTGTTCGCCTCGGGAGTGGGGATGCACTCGGCCGTGATCTCGATCGGCTTGCCGACTTCCTTTACCAGAGCCTTGGCCTTCTCGAGGTCGAACTTCGGGTTACCGGTGTCCTTTTTCAGGAATGGAGAGTCGAGTGCGAAGACGCTGTATGAGGGAACCCTTGCTCCGTCGTAGACGAGTTGGTTGATGGTGTCACGGTCGATCGCAGCGGCCAGTGCCTGACGTACCTTCACGTCGGCGGTGGGACCCGTCTTGTTGTTGAACATAAGCGTGGTGGATGACGCTCCGGTCACCCGCTGCACCTTCAGTTTGGCTTTCTCGGCCGCCACGACGGTTGCGGCGTCGGCGGTCTGTATAAGGTCGAACTCGCCGTTCTGCAGGGCTTGTAGTCGCTTCTGGGTGTCGGCAACGCCGGTGAAGGTGATTTTGTCGAGGTAGGGGAGCTGAACCCCGGCATCATCCTTCTTCCAGTAGCCGGCGTTCTTTTCGATCACGACGACGCCACCTGATTCGAACTTGGTGACCTTGAAGGGTCCGGTGCCAACGGGGTTCTGGCTGAATCCGGCGGGGTCCTTGGCTACGGCGGTGGGTGACGGGATGAGGCCCATCGAGGTCGTCAGGTCGTTTGGAAAGCCGACCGACGGCTTGTCCATCGTGAAGACGACCGTTAGATCGTCTTTCTTCGACGGCTTTTGACTGGCTGCCAGCGCCTGATTATTGCTCAACGTGGCCGGATCGGCCATGCGCAGCCAGTGGGCGATGACGGCATCGGCATTGAGGTCGGTGCCGTCCTGGAACTTGACGCCTTTGCGCAAGACGACAGTCCAGGACTTGAGGTCGTCGGCCGCCGTGATGCTTTCGGCGAGGTAGGGCACGAACTTGTTGTCCTTGTCGAAGGAGACGAGCGGGTCGAAAACTCCGAGGCCGACGAGCCGGTCGGCGGGTTGGATGAGTGCCTTGGCCGGATCGAGCGTGCTGATACCCGACTCGAGCGCAACCCGGAGTTCCCCGCCGACGACGGGTTTGTTTGCCTGCGCCACGGTTGTCGGCGGCGCGGGGGCTGCGGTGGTGATGGCCGTCTGTGGGGTCGTCACGACGGGAGCCACGGTGGTGGCCGGAGCCTGCGACGATGCGGTTGCGGCAGCGGTCGTGGCGGTGCTTGCAGCAGTGGTTGATGAGCTTGACGATTTGCTGCTGCTTCCGCACGCAGCCGCGACGAATGCCATGCACAACAGACCGGCAGTGAACAGTCGACTGCGGGTGTGTCCGATTGAACGATTCTTCATGTAATCCCCCTGAATCTGGGAGCTGGCTCCCGTGTTTGAACAGCTCGTGACCGCCTGGGCCCACGCGTTGGGATCACACCACTACCGAACCTTGTGACCCCCGGCACAAGTGTGCCACGAAGTAACACCCTTCGCTACTCGTCGGTAACGCCGCTCGAAAGAAATTACGGGTAACGTTGTTACCTGTGAGTAATCCTCTCTCGCTGGCGGTGTGCGAGGCCCATGATGCCGCCGTTAGGCGTGGGGCGCCAACATACTGCGATCCGCGTACGGGCTATGAGGTCTTCACCGAGGTGGCGCTACG
This sequence comes from Actinomycetes bacterium, assembly GCA_031410595.1. Taxonomy (GTDB): domain Bacteria; phylum Actinomycetota; class Acidimicrobiia; order Acidimicrobiales; family Ilumatobacteraceae; genus JANMCE01. The sequence continues at coordinate 31,140 of JANNZM010000052.1, forward strand.
TGAACGCGGCTCGTGCTGTGGAAATCGCTGTCGTCACTGCCCGTACGACTACGTGGCCTGTACCCCCTAATCTGCACCCCATGAAGATTGACGACCTGCGTATTGCGAAGGGCAGTCCTGTCCGACTCACGAAAATTTCGACCGACGCCACCCTTGGGTTGGCCGACAAGGCAGACGCCTTGGCCGAGCTAGCCAAGATTCAGCCCGATATCACCGAACTGCAAACCCGTCTTCATGCCGAAGGCAAGCGTGGAGTGCTTTTGGTCATCCAGGCAATGGACGCAGGCGGCAAGGACGGTGCCGTTCGCGGCCTTCATGGTGCGCTAAACCCGACCGGGGTACGCGTCGTGTCGTTCAAGGTTCCCGCCGGCCGGGAGACCGAGCAGGATTACCTCTGGCGGGTGCATAACGAATGTCCGCGCAAGGGTGAGATCGTGCTCTTCAACCGCAGTCACTACGAAGATGTACTGGTCGTGCGGGTGCGCGAATTTGTCGCCGCTGAACAGTGGAAGAAGCGGTACCAACACATCGCCAACTTCGAACAGATGCTGGCCGACGAGGGCACCGAGATCATCAAGATCTTCCTGCATATCTCCAAAGAGGAGCAGCGTGTCCGCCAGCAGGAGCGCATCGATATCCCCAACAAGAACTGGAAGTTTCGGGCCCGTGATCTTGAGGACCGGGCCCGATGGGACAACTACATGGCTGCCTACCAGGACGCCATCAACAAAACGTCCACTCCGGATGCGCCCTGGTATGTCGTGCCGGCCGACCGCAAATGGGTGAGAGATGTTGCAATTGCAACTATTTTGCGTCAGCACCTGAAGAAGATCAACCCGCAGTATCCACCGAACCCCGATGTGGTGCCTGGTATGAAGGTCGACTGATGGAACATCAACGCATCTCGTCGGGCTCCCCTTGGGAACTCATCATCGGCTACAGCCGTGCCGTTCGCGTGGGTAGCCAGGTCTGGGTATCGGGCACGGCGCCGCAATGGCCGGACGGCACCATTGACCCTGACCCTGCCCACCAGGCCCGTCAGTGTTTCGCCACCATCAGCCACGCGTTGATTGAGGCGGGCGGATCACTAAGGGATGTGGTCCGGACCCGAATCTTTCTGACGGACGCGGCCGACTTTGATGCCATAAGTACTGTCCACGGTGAGCTGTTCTCCGAAACTCGGCCAGCCAATACCACCGTCGTGGTGGCGGCACTGTTGAATCCGCAGTGGAAGGTCGAGATCGAGGTGGACGCAGTCATCGCCAGCCGTGATCGCGTCGGCGGCTGACCGAAAATCCAGTTCGGGTGGGCCTCCCGGCTAATGTCGGAGCTGTGTCGGAACCCCGCGAAATTCTCGATTGGACCACCTTCGGCGAGGCGTCTCGCTCGCTCGCCCAGAGCATTGCCGACGACGGCTTTGAGGCCGACATGATCTTGGCCATCGCTCGCGGTGGCCTGCTGGTTGCCGGGGCGCTCGGGTACGCGCTCGGTATCAAAAACCTCTACACGATGAACGTTGAGTTTTACACCGGGATCGATGAGCGCCTTGAAGTACCCATGATCCTGCCGCCGGTGCCTGATATCAGTCTGCTCGCCGACGCCAAGGTGCTCATTGCCGACGATGTGGCCGACACCGGCAACACCCTCAAGCTGATCAATAGCTTCTGCGAGGGCAAGGTCGGTGAGTTGCGCACGGCCGTTCTCTACGAGAAGCCCTGGAACATCGTGCCGGTGCAGTACATCTGGAAAAAGACCGACAAGTGGATCGAGTTCCCCTGGAGTTCGCAGCCACCCATCGCCGGCCGCGGCGTCCCCGAAGCGTAGGAGGCTGCGGCGTATTCGCTTGGTTTCCGGCGGCGGGAGGGACGACGACACGTGTTGCGACTTCGCTCCCGTCGGGCCAGGCCGCCGGCAGTTCTGTTTGAGTCCATCAGGGTTAACGTACAGTCTGAACTCACCAGCCGTTCTAGCGAAATGTGAACTGTGACTGTGCGTTAACCCGTATGCACCCGAACCAAAACACCCCGCCCGAAACACGCAGGATGCCCTACCGCCCCGCATCAGGAGAACGACTTACTCGCAGTCTTCGACACAGGCTCGGTTCGCTCGCAGAGGTGGCCCTCTCCGGTCGAAGGTCGGTAGATCGCTTCATTCGCTGAGGATGCTGTGGGCGGCGTTGCGGCCGCTGGCGCCCCAGACGCCGGCGCCAGGGAACGTTGCGGCACCGGTGAGGTAGAGGCCCTTCACGGGCGTCTTATAGCGAGTGAGCTCGGGGTCTTTGCCCCGAATGGCGGCGAGCGGACCGCCGGCGAAACTGGTGGCGTGACCGCGGGGCAGGTGGAAGTCGGTCTCGTAGATGTCCGGGGTCATGGCCCGCATGCGGCGCACGCTCGATAACCAACCCGGCTGGACCATCGAGGCATACACACTGAGCCAACGTTCGGGTTCGGTCGATGTCGGCCAACCGCCCTTGAGTGCGTAGGGCGTGTAGAGGGCTTCGAGGCTCAGTACATGACCACCGTCGGCGCCCGGAACCTTCATGGAGGGGTCGAGCACGGAGGGCAGATTCACAATGAAGATCGGCTTGTCGGCCACCTTGCCCTTGGCGTTGTCGAGCCACGCCTGATGCATGTCGGCTAGTCGCGGCCCGATGATGGCCGACGGGAGCGCCGGGTTGATGCCGAGGCGATCGGCGAGGTTGTGATCGACCTGACGGTAGATCGGCAGGTCGCCGACAACCGCGTCGATCTTGCTTTCGTACCCGTCCTGCACCGGCAAGTTGCGCCACTTCTCCACCAAGGCGTTCGCACTGGCCGGCGGGTTCTTCAGCCACCCGACGAACGTGGCGTGTGGGTCGCAGGCCGACACCACGACCGGTGCGGTGATGAGCGTGCCATCAGTCAGTTGGACACCACGAATGGCTGGTCCTTCGCACAAGATGGCCTCGACCCGACTTGCGGTACGCACCGTTCCGCCAGCCTGGAGGAAACTGGCCAGAACGGCTTCGGGTACCGCTCCACTCCCACCGACCGGTCGCCCCACCGAACCAGCGTGCTCGAGCGCGTAGGTGATAGCGCCGAGACCCGTACCCGGCGTTTCGGGGGAGAGCCCCCACACCCCGGGACCCATCGCGATACCTGGTGCAAGCAGGGCTTCGGCCTTGAAATACGAACGCATCACATCGCCGACGCTCATGCGTGACCACCTCATCATGGTGGTCAGACCACGGCCCTTATGGGCGATGGCCTTCTTCGCGAGCGAACCCAGTGAAGGAGTCTCGTTGGCGACATCGCGAACGAGCTTCGCAATCGGCAGCGCATCCTTCACATACCGCTGGTAGCCGGCAACCTCACCGGGGTAGGTGTAACGCAGGGCGTCTATGGTGCGGTCGTAGTCGTGGAACAGGAACCACGCGGGACGGTCGTCGTGGGCCATGTTGACCCAGCCAGGCGTGACGTCGAGGTACTTGAGGCCGTGGGCCGCGAGCCCGAGTTCTTCCATGATGGGCGTCGAACGAAACACCCGATGGTCGCAGTTGCAGATATTGACTCGAGCATTCCCGAGAGCCGTGACCGTCGCGGCGCAACCGCCGACCTCGGCGCGGGCCTCCACCAGCAGGGTTCGCCGACCGGCCCGAGCCAGATACGCGGCGCAGATCAGCCCGTTGTGCCCGGCGCCGATAACAATCGCGTCATAGTCAGCTGAGCTCATCGAGCGAGTGTGGCACAGGTTTCTTACCGTTCGCCTCTTCAACCGGTACCATCCGCACGTGCCTCAAGATCGCCATCTCGACCGACTCCGTGCCCCCGACATCAACCGCCTCATTACCGACCGATCGGTACTCCTGATGCCTCTCGGCGCTATCGAGCAGCATGGCCCGCACCTGCCGTTCAACACCGACCTGGTGATCGCTCAGGCCGTAGCGGAAGGCGCAGTGGACGCGGTCGGTGATGAGCATGACGTGTGGCTGCTGCCGCCGTTGGCCTATACCAAGTCGAACGAACACGCGTGGTCGGCCGGCACGTTCTGGATCTCGGCCGAAACCATGATGCGGGTCGTCGACGACATTGGCCGCAGCGTCGCCAAGATGCCGGTCAAGAAGATCGTGTTCCTGAACGGGCACGGCGGCAACTCATCGCTGATGAACATGATGAACCGCGAGCTTCGCCTGAACCACGGACTGATCTCGTTCCTGACTCATCCGGGTGTGCCGCCAGATCAGGGTGGCCAGTCGCCGCCCTCGGAGCTGGGCATGGGCGTCCACGGAGGAACCGACGAGACGTCAATCATGTTGCACCTTGCGCCCGAACTGGTCGACATGAGCGTGGCGCAACGACGTGTGCCCGAGCACATTGCCGGCAATCGCTACGTGCGCTTCGGTGGCAAGGTGGCATTCAGTTGGATGAGCAACGACTTCCACGACGACGGCTACATCGGTGACCCCACGCCCGCGACAGCAGAGTTGGGCAAGCAACTCTTCGAAGGCGCAGTACGCGGTCTGGCCGAAGCTCTCGGCGAAGTCGCCGCCTTCACCTATCGCCCATGACATGCGTCGCTGGTCGCTACCGCTCCTGGCGCTCCTTCTCGCTGTCGCTCGGCAATTCACCAAGCCGGAGCGCAAGTAGGCGCCCATAAAAAGAAACGGGCCGGGCCCGAAAGGCCCGGCCCGTTCTCATGTCAGGTGGTTAGCCCTTCCAGCTGATGGACTTGTCGATGAAGCTGTTGTCGGCGATGTCGGACGGCTTGAGGCCCGGCTTCACCTTGATCTTTTCGGCTTCGAAGATCGGTGTGGCCTTCTTGATGAAGTCTGCCAGTCGGGCATCTTCTGCGTCACCAAGGGTGGCGTTCGTGCCGTTGCCGATCATGCCGATCTCGAGCTGCGACTTCACTGATGCATCGGTGGCACCCTGGTCCTCTTTCCAGAAGGTGTCGAAGGTGGTCGTTGCACTGATGATGATCTTGTCGGTTGCAGCGTGGTCCTTGATGTAGTCAATCTGCGACTGCTGGAACATCGGAACCAGCGCGGCGAGGCACTTCTTGGTGTTGGCATCCTTCAGGGCGTCAGCGCGAACCGAAAGCGACTCGGGGTACAGCGTCCAGCCGGCGTCGAACACCAGACCGAAGCCGATGTCGATGGCACCGGTGTCGAGCTTTGAGTACGCATACGGCTCGGCCGTGGCGAACCCCTGGTGGGCGGTCTTGTCGGTACCGGGCTTGGCCAGGATCTTGTCGCCCTTGTAGTTGAAGTCGACCTTTTCCTTGGGGACAACGCCAGCAGAGATGAGGTACTCGATGTAGGTGGAGCCACCGAACACGGTGATGGTGTCGACTTCTTTGGCGATGTCGGCAATGGACTTGGCCGTCGGGTGCTTCTTCTTGTCCCACAAGATGACCTGCGGGCTCTTTTCCTGCGGCGAAACGACAGCAACGATTGGCGTATCGTTGCTGAACTTCACGGCGTCGTCAGTAGAGATGAAGCCGAGCAGAATCGACTTGTCCTTGTACAGCTGACTGGTGACTGTCTGGTCACCAAGGTACGGGCCGCCGGCGCGAATTTCGAGCTGAACACCCTGGGCTTTACCTTTGTAGGTAAGGGTGCCGAGTGTGGCGCCGGTGTCCTTCGAGGTCTTGAAGTCGGGGCCCATCAGCTGGTACGTGGCGCCGTGCTCAGCCTCGGGGAACCAGTCGGTCTGGACCACGACCTTGTCGGGGCAAACGCCCTTGAGGGCACCTTCCTTGGCGGCACCGCCGGTGGCGGTCTTGGTGGAGCTGCTGCCGCAACCGGCAACGAGAAGCGAGCCGGCAAGGGCGAACCCAAGAGCGGCAGAACGTTTGGTGATCATGAAAGGAATATCCCCCTGATTGAAGTGTGGTAGGTCGTGCGGCACTGCATGCGATACGGAGTCAGATCGCATCCTTGCGGCTGGACTCATGCCAGTGGCCAACGGCCCTGTTCGAGATCCATCCGAAAGTCACAAAGAACAAGATGCCGAGCAGAGCGGCGATGATGGCACACGTCGTCATTCGGCTCGGTTGATTGTTCAAGAAGTAGTCGTTGATACGGCGGCCAAGCCCAGGATCACCCTTGGCGAAGAAGAAGTCGCCGACCACCGCGCCGATGACCGACAGGCCAGCCGAGATGCGAAAGCCGGTGAACATGGCCGGCATGGCGGCCGGAAGCTGCAGCTTGCGGAGTCGGGTCCAGCGGGTAGCGCTGTTGAGCGTGAAGAGGTCGTGTTGGTTGCGCTCGGCCGAAAGCAACCCGAACAACGTGTTCGACACGATAGGGAAGATCGAGATCAAGACGGTGGTGATGACCCGGCTTCGGAAGTTGGCACCCGAGATGGCGATGATGAGCGGGATCATCGCCAGGATCGGTACGGCCTGTAACGCAACAAGATACGGGTAGAGGGCCCGTTCGACCCATCGCGCTTGGCTCATAGCAATGGCCAGTCCAACGCCGAGCGTCATAGCGATAGCGAGACCAAGCAACGCTGTCCAGAAGGAGATCTGGGTCGAGCTCCAGATCTTGCCGAGCACCGAGCCGACGCCCGAGAAGGTCTGATGGGGTGCCGGAATGAGCAGCGGTTTGCCGTTGGGGGCAAAGTTGCCGTCGATGCCATAGGCCAAGGCGTACCAGACGCCAATGAATACGACGAAGACGACAAACGGGCCGAGGAGATCGACGAGCTGATGACGTTTCGGCCCGGCGTTCACGGGGGCATCGGCCAGCTCCGATGCGGACATTCCCAAGCCGGCATGTGCCCCTGGTACTGGGTCGGTCATTCTCATGCGTGGGCCTCCCTGAGTGCGTGGCTCACTTCGCCGCAGAGCTTGGTGAACTCGGGGTCGAAGCGCAGGTCGTGGTCGCGGGGATAGGCGAACGGTACCTTGAACTCGGCGATTATTTTGCCCGGTCGAGCCGACATCACCAGCACTCGGGTCGAGAGAAACACTGCTTCGTAGATGGAGTGGGTGATGAACAGCGCGGCGAAGCGTTCGATCTGAAACAGGCGCAGCAGTTCGTCGTTCAGGCGTTCACGGGTGATTTCGTCAAGGGCACCGAAGGGCTCATCGAACAGGAACACTTTCGGCTTCAACACCAGCGAGCGGGCCAGCGAGGCGCGCATTTTCATGCCGCCCGATAGTTGCTTGGGGTACTTGTTCTCGTGGCCTCGCAGCCCGACGAGGTCAATGGCTTCGTCGGAAAGCTGTCTACGGGCCGCGGCGTTATGCCCGTGTAATTCGGCCAGCAGTTCGATGTTGCGGCGCACGGTGCGCCATTGCAGCAGGGTGGCGTCCTGGAACACGTAGCCAATGGAGGAACGGTCGATCGAGCAGGTGCCATTGGTGTTGGGGGTGAGGTTGGAAGCAATGCGCAGCAGCGTCGACTTCCCGCAGCCCGACGGACCTACCACCGTGACGAACTCGCCCGGCTTCACGTCGAAGGAGATGTCCTGCAGCGCCTCTGTGCCGTCGGGAAACGTCATGCCGACGCGATCGAACGTGAGGGCAGGCAGGCCAACCCCTGGTGCAGGCAGACCGGCGAGCCGACTCTCAGCTGATCCTGTACTCAACATCATTCCCCTCAACATAGTGAGCGCCCCGATCACAGTGCCCTCCGGAAACGTTAACGCACTGTGAACTGACGAAACGAAGGATCAAAGCGATCCGGAGACAATTCCTCCAGCTTTCAGCACGAGCCGGCCGGTCGGACCCATGGCGATCGCCTCTCGCAACGACGCGGCCCTGATAGCCACGAGGTCGGCAACCGCTCCCACCTCAACGCCGGCTGCGGCCAGGCCGAGTGCCCGCCGGGAGGCGCTGCTGACCGCGTGCCAGGCTTCATCAGGGAGCAGATGTCCGGCCATCACCATAAGTGACGCTGTTTCGCAGGGGTCAGCGCGACCCATCGTGTTGAACGGATCCTGCACGTTGTCGGCCCCAGCAGCAAGGTTGACGCCGGCGTTTAACAAGGCCCGCACCGCCGTCAGACCTCGGGGCGTTCCGACCGGCAGGTCACGACCCTGAAGGAACAGGTTTGTCTGCGGCAACGCAACGACGCTCACACCAGCCTCGGCCACTTCGGCCGAGATCGCCGCCTGCCTGTGGGCATCCATCATGCCCAGGCTGACGCAGTGGCTGGCGGTGGCACCCCAACGGAAACCGGTGCGCTTGATCCATGCCGCGAACTCGCGCAGCTCACCATGGTCGCCCGTGTGCTCGTCCATATGGAGATCGATTGGTAGGCCCATCTCGCCGGCCAGTTCCAGGCAGTAGCGCTGGCAACGATCAGGCTCAGGGTCGAGATGCGGACATCCGCCAACCACGTCGGCACCCGCTTCCATGGCCTCTCGAAGCGCAGAGCGGTTCCCCGAACCCGCAACGCCTGTGGTCGGCACCGATACGAGCGCAACAACCTGGATGTCCATCAGACCCTGCAGTGCTGACTTCACTCGATGCATCGCCTCCACCCCGATAGTGCCGATGTCAGCCGAGACGTCCACATGGGTGCGGAGCGCGGTGACACCGTTGGCGAGCAGCATGCGGGCGGCGCGTTCGCCGCGCTCGGCAATATCGTCCACGGTGAGGCTTGGTCGGTAGGCCATCCACGCGGTAATCGCCCCCATGAGATCGCCAGTGACGTTCGGGACCCGGTCGGCGGTGAGGGCCTTGTCGAGATGAGCATGCGGCTCGGCGGCAGCCGTCAGCAACAGGTGGCCGTGAAGGTCGAGATCGTTCTCGCCGAACACCGGATTCAATGAGGACGCAACCTCGGTCACCAAGCCGGCGCTGATGCGAACGTCCACCGTCCGGCCGTCGGCAAGCAGCGCGCCCTTGAGTCTCGTCATTCCCAACTCCTCATCGTCCGAATACACCCAGTATCCCCGACCGGATGCCCTCGGTGCACGATGCCGACTCGGCGTTCAGATCCAGCTGCCCCGCCGCTGCATAACGGTCTTCAACAACGCAGGTCGATCGGTCATGATGCCATCGACGCCCAGATCGAAGAGCCGGTTCATCTCCGGCTCATCATCGATGGTCCAGACATGCACGTGCATCTCGCGGCTGTGCATGAATGCC
>JANNZM010000053.1:0-149600 GCA_031410595.1 Actinomycetes bacterium
TACACGAACTGCTCCCACAGGGCTTGGGCGACACCCTGTGCGATACCGCCGTGCTGTTGGCCGTTCACCAGCATTGGGTTGAGAATGCGACCGGCGTCGTCCACTGCAATGTGACGGCGGAGACGCACGTAGCCGGTCTCCATGTCGACATCGACCACGGCGACGTGCGAGCCGAACGGGAACGTGGCGTCGGACTGCGTCACGTCGAGTTCGGCGCCAAGTGGTCCGTCATCTGACCAGGCCGCGTGCGCCGCCAACTCGGACCACGACAGCGCCGATGCGGGGACACCAGCCACCCCTACCTTGCCGTCGTCGTGTACAACGATGTCCTCGACGTTGGCTTCGAGGGCGGTAGCGGCCAATTGTTTGGCTCGTTCAAGCACCGCAACGGCTGCATGCTGCACGGCGGTGCCTCCGAGTTGCAGCGAACGGGAGCCGCCGGTGCCCGAGCCTCGGGGCACCTCGGCCGTGTCGGACTGCACGAAGTGAATCTGGTCGAGGGGGATACCGAGCTGATCGTGCACGATCATGGCAAACGACGTCGGGTGACCCTGACCATGACCCGACGTGCCCACACGGATGGTGGCATTTCCGTCGGGTGCGATGTCGACGGCGCCGAACTCGCTACCGCCTCCGCCCGCCGTGATCTCTACGTAGGTGCTGATTCCGATGCCCATCTGCACCCGGTCGCCGCGCTTGCGTCGCTCGGTCTGCTCGGCCAAAAGCGCGGTGTAGTCGGAGGCTTTCAGCGCAGTATCGAGCGCGAACTCATAGCGACCAACGTCGTAGGTGCGACCGGTCAGGGTCGTGTACGGAAATTGTTGCGGTTGCAACAGATTGCGGCGACGCAACTCGGCCGGGTCGACGCCCAACTCGTCTGCTGCCAGATCCATGATGCGTTCCAGTAAGCAGGCAGCTTCCGGACGACCCGCACCACGGAACGCGCCCATGGGTGTGGTGGTCGTGAGGGCAACGGCAGCGTCAATCGAGATCTTGGGGATGTCGTACACACCTTGAGCCATGGCGACGGTAGGGCCGATAACCAGGTTGCCACCAAAGCCTGCGTAGGCGCCGGCGTCACCGACAACGCGGGCGCGCAGTCCGGTGATCTTGCCGGCGCGGGTGAAGCCCATTTCGACGTACTGCACCTGGCCGCGGCCATGGGGGAGCGCCTGCATGTTTTCCGTACGGGTCTCCACCCACTTCACCGGCCGTTCCAGCCGACGAGCCACGGCAACCGCCACGCTGTGTTCGGCTGTGACGCCAGCCTTGCCACCGAAGCCACCGCCGACGTTCGGGGTGATCACCCGCATCTTTTCGGGCTCGGTGCCAAACACGGCACACATCAAGCGTTGGAACACGTGCGGCATCTGGGTGGAGACATAGATGGTGATGTCGTGGCCGTTGCCGTCATCACCGGGCAGGACCGCAATGGCGTTGCCCTCCATCGGAACGACGGCGATGCGCTGATTCTCGAAGCGCCCTCGCACAACGACCTCGGCGTCGGCCAGCACGCTGTCACCTTGCGGATCACGAAAGCCGGCCATGAGATTGCCAACAAGCGTGTCGTACTGAGAGACAGCATCGGCCGCGAGGGCCGTTTCCATGTCGACCTGAGCCGGAAGGATGTCGTAGTCGACGATGACCGTCTCGGCCGCATCAACCGCTTCGGACTTGGTACGGGCGACCACGACCGCAACCGGGTCACCCACAAAGTGAACCATCCCGGTGGCCAGCGGAGGTCGCTTGACCGCGTCGTTCGTCGCCATGAACGCATGGTGGGCTGGGATATTCAGATCTTCGGCCTTGAATACGCCGACCACACCGGGCATAGCCCACGCCTGACCCGTATCGATGGAGAGAATTCGGCCGAGCGCCACCGTCGAACGGACAAAGGAGAGGTGGAGCACACCCGAGAGATCAAGGTTGTCGATGTAGGTCGTAGCCCCCGTGAGGAAGGCGGGGTCTTCGAGGCGGATAACGGACGTGCCCAGGATCGATGTAGCCATCCGCGGACCTTAGGCCACGAGCGAATGGGCGTGCAGAGACGGGGGAGTCGAACGCTAAGTTGCCGGTATGAACCGACAGATTGCTCCCGTTCATCTCGCCCCACCCGCAGCAAACTACGCGCACGCCATCGTTTCCATCGGCTCAGCCAAAATGCTGCACACCTCCGGTGCGGTCGCGACCCGAGCCGACGGAACAGTGCCCGACGATCTGGCCGAGCAAGCGCACGTGATCTGGGAGAACCTTCTGGCCATGCTGGACGAGGCCGAAATGGAGGTGGCCGACATCGTCAGCATCACCACCTACGTGGTGGTCGGCAACGATCTGAGCGTGGTGATGGCGGCGCGAGACCGGGTGATGGGCGAGCATCACGCTGCGTCAACCCTGGTGCCCGTGCCAGCGCTGGCGCAACCGAAGTGGAAGATGGAGATCGCAATAGTGGCTGCTGCGTAGTTACTCGCCGTTGTGGGAGGCCAGTCGTTCGCGAGAGGCGACGATGGCGGCCTGCACGATCTCCTCGACGTGCTCGACATCAATGCCAAGTGCGTGCCCGATGTGCACCGACCAGATCTCGCCCCGCAGGTTGTTTTCGAAATCCAGTTCGGCGCGGAACTCCGATCGGGCCGCCTGCCGGTTCTGGCTGATCATCACGAAAGTGGCGAGGAAGATGGCCTCGAGACTCACGATCAGGGTGAGCAAACCGAACGGGAAGCGGTCGAAGTGAAAACCGAGGCCGGCGAGGCCAAGGTTGCCGAGCACCCAAACGCTGAACCAGGCGATGTGCACGTAGATGAAGCGCATCGAACCGGCGAAGTTGGTGATCTTGTCGGCGGTTTGATCCTCGGCCCGACGGAGCACGGACATGATCGAGTTTTCCGACCGGATGTGGGACACCACCGGGCCGTAGACAAGGTGGTCGGTGATGCCATCGGCCTCGTCAAGGACGTTGCAGGCCGGGCAATGCTGGTGAGTTGGTTTCTCTTCCACCCGTCCAGAATGACAGGCTGGCCCGCGTGACTCCACCATCGTCGTTTCCTGCGTTCATCGCCACCAAACAACTCGATACGGACGGCAAGCCCACGGCTGTTGTGCGCGGCGTGGGAGAGCTGGCCGCGGCCGACCTTCCAGCCGGTGAAGTGACCATCCAAGTGCAGTACTCAAGCGTCAACTACAAGGACGCGCTGGCAACAACGCACAACGGTGGCGTCAGTCGTCTCAACATGCTCGTGCCCGGCGTTGATCTTGCGGGCGTTGTGGTGGCCGTCGACGGTCCGGCGGGGGTGAAGGTGGGCGACATCGTTCTGGCCCACGGCAACGACATCGGCACCGGGCGCCACGGCGGATACGCCTCCTTTGCTCGCCTGCCAGGCGAGTGGGTCATGCCCCTTCCGGGTGGTCTCACCGCCCGCGAGGCAATGGCAATCGGAACCGCCGGCTTCACTGCTGCGGCCTCCGTGCACGCCTTGGAGAACGCCGGGTTGCAGCCGTCAAGCGGGCAGGTGCTCGTGACGGGTGCAACCGGCGGCGTGGGTTCCACCGCGGTCGGCATCCTGGCCCGACGCGGCTATGACGTGATTGCGTCGACCGGCAAAACCGATCACGACGACTTCCTCCGCGAACTCGGCGCTTCCGACATCATTCGCCGTGACGAGACGAGTGCGGAGTCAAAGCGACCGTTGGAATCCGAGCGATGGGCCGGCGCTGTTGATTGCGTCGGCGGCACCACCCTTGCGTATGTGTTGCGTACCCTCAAGTACGGAGCATCGGTCGCTGCGAGCGGATTGACGGGCGGAACGACCATCCCGACGACGGTATTTCCGTTCATCCTTCGTGGCGTCAGTCTGCTCGGCATCGACTCGGTAATGATCCCCATGGGCATGCGGCAGGACATCTGGCATAGGTGTGCCACCGACTTGAAGCCGATCGGCGTCGACGGCAGTTTGGTCACCGAAATCGGCCTGGACGGCCTTGAATCGGCCCTTACGGCCATCTTCGCGGGAGAAACGACCGGGCGGTACGTCGTAAAGCTGTAGCTTCTCGATTTCACCCCTACCGCACCAAGGAGTCCCCCGATGGGAACGACGATCAAGCTTACGGCCGCCGATGGCCACACCTTCGACGCGTACCGCGCCGATCCACCCCGCACCTCGAAGGGCGGCATCGTGGTGGTCCAGGAGATCTTCGGCGTGAATGCCCACATGCGCAGCGTGTGCGACTTTTACGCCAGCAAGGGCTACACCGCCATCGCGCCGGCCGTGTTCGACCGCGCCCAGAAGAACTTCGAGGCTGAAGTCTCACCCGACTCGATCGCCAAAGGCAGCGCCATGGCCCGGTCGCTCGATTCGGCCAACACGCTTGCCGACATCCGAGCCGCAGCGGACGCAGTACGAGGCCCCCAACGCGGCGCCAAGGTCGGCATCGTCGGCTACTGCTTCGGTGGATCCATGGCTGCGGCTGCGTCCATCCATTTGTCCGACGTGTTCGCGTCGGCGGTGGCGTACTACGGCGGTGGTGTTGGCGACATGCTGGCGGCGCAGCCGAAGATTCCGTTGCTGTGCCACTTCGGGAAGAAGGACGAGTACATCCCGTTGAAGACCATCAAGAAGATTCGGGCCGCTTGGACCACCGCCATCGTGCACGCCTACCCGGCTGAGCATGGGTTCAACCGGGACGGCAGCAGCAATTATCACCAGGCGTCGGCCCGCAAAGCGCAGAAGCGCAGCCTCGACTTCTTCGCGCTCACCCTCAGCCAGCGCTGAGTCCGCGCCACAGCTGCAATGGTGTGCGGTCGCGTGGCCCTGCAAAGGGCACCGCGACCGACGTCGAGCCGTTACCCGCGCTGGCGTACGCCGCGCAGAGGACATCGAGAACCAACCGGCCAAACGTCGCGTCCAGCGCGGGTCGGCGGCCGCTGGCAAGATCGCCGGCGAACGAGCGAAGTTGTGCCATGTAGCCGAGAGTCTCGAGCTGGGTCGGTGAGAACTTGGCGCGGGGGAGCGCGACCGTATCGCCGTTGTGCTCCACTGATGCCGTGGGAAGCAACTCGGCGCGCACCACGCCAGTCGGCCCCGAGACCTGCGCATCCCACAGGGGCAACTCGGCTCGCCAGCTCACGGCAACGTTGGCCCGCAGCCCGGTGTCGAACAAAAGGGTGACGGTGGCGGCTTCATCCGATCGGTGATCGGAACCCGCCTCTAACGTTGCTGTCACATTGGTAACCCGTGCACTGCCGGCGAACAAGAGGGCCAGTGCAATGGGATGGGCACCGAGATCGAACAGAGCGCCGCCACCCCACTCGGGCTTCAGAAACGTCCCGTAGGTCGGCCGGGGTCCGGCGGTGCGGATCTCGATGTAGCTTGGCGCGCCGATCGACCCAAGTCGTCCGAGCATCGCTTGCACGGCCGGGCAGTGCGCAAGGTTCTCGGCGTAGGCCAAGCGGCCGTCGGTGTCGGCTGCCACGAGTCGGTCGGCGTCGGCCAACGTGGTTGCCAATGGCTTTTCCACTAGCACCCCCGCCCCCGCGGCAAGTGCGTGGAGCGCATCGGCTACGTGTCGGCTCGGTGGCGTGGCCACCACCACGATGTTCGCGCCGGCTGGCAGCTCGGCATATACCACGGCCCGACCGCCGAACTCACGGGCCTTGGCCTCGGCGTGCTCTGCGGTGCGCGACGCAAACGCCCGAACGTCGATACCGAGGGCTTTGGCCGCCATGGCGTGCATGGGTGTTATCCAACCAGCACCGGCAAACGCGAGCGAGACCATGTGGTCAGGTGCCGGACAGTTGGGCAACAACCGGCGCGATGTTGTCGATATCGTCGGCACCGACGATCACATACGAGAACCCCCAACGTTCGCGACGCTCGATGAGATCCTGCGCGATTTGCTTGGTGGTGCCGATGATGGCGAACGGAGAGGCAAGAAGCTGTTCGGTGGTGAACCCAAACATGGCGGCGAGCTTCGCTGCCCGCTCGTCTCGGTCACTGCACACCTTTACGAAGAACGTGCGAACGTTGAATTCGATCTGATCGAACCGGTCACCTGCGGCGTGCTTGACCCAGCCGATCTTTTCATCGACCGCTTCGGGCGTCATGGTGGCAAGCGCCTCAGCGTTGACCTCGCCATGGGCCAAGGTGCCGTTGATGCCGACGATGTCCGCTTCACGTCCGGCGATGGACAGCACCCGCCTGCCGCCGCCTCCGATGAGAAATGGTGGCCACGGTCGCTGCATCGGCTTGGGTAGACCGTCGAGATTGGTGATCGTGTAGTGATCGCCGTTGTAGCTGCAGGCACCCTCGGAGAACAGACCCTTCATGACGCGCAACGCCTCTTCAAAGCGGCTGACGCGCACGCCATTGGCGTCGAACCGCATGCCCGCCGCGTCGTAGTCGGTCCGCATCCAACCGGCCCCGAGTCCGATTTCCACTCGACCCTCGGACAGCAGGTCCATGGTGGCCAGTTCCTTGGCCAGCACGACCGGATGTTTGTAGTCGTTGTCCCAGACCAACGCGCCAACACGCAGCGTGTTTGTGGCCTCAGCAGCCGACATCAGCGCAGGAACGGGCGCCAGTTGATCGTTGAAGTGATCGGGCATGGTCAACACGCTGTAGCCGAGCGATTCGACCTTGCGCGCCTGCTCGCGCCAGACCGTGGCGGACGAAGCGACGGATGCCTGAACACCAAATCGAAAAGGACGCATCGGTGCAGTCTGCCACCAGTTCGCCCGCCGAGACCGGTAGCGTTTGAGCGTTGTGCGATCTCTCCTGCGTCTCCTCGCCGTTGTTCTGGTAGCCGGATTGGGCCTCGCTGCCCTCGGCGTAGCCGCTGCTCCCGACCTTTCTCAGATGGCGACCGCGTTTCACGGGGAAGCCAATCCGCTGCCGCCGTTCGCCGAATTGGCCCAGCGCTCGCTGGTGTTCGACGCCAATAAGAACCAGATTGATGAGCTGCGCGTCGAGAACCGCGAACCATTCAAGCTGGCCCAGGTTCCCCAGGTTGTCATCGACGCCGTTATCGCCACCGAGGACGCCGGTTTCTACGAACACAAAGGTGTGAACGCCAAGGGCATCTTTCGAGCCGCCCTGGCCGGCATCAACTCGTCCTCCGCGGTGCAGGGCGGATCCACCATCACCCAGCAGTTGGTGAAGAACGCACTGGTCGGTTCGCGCCGTGACGCCAACCGAAAAATCCTCGAAGCTGCCTATGCGGTTCGACTTGAGCGTGAGTGGACCAAGGACGAAATTCTCGAGCGTTACCTCAATACGATTTTCTTTGGGAACAACGCCTACGGACTTGAGGCCGCGGCCGAAACCTACTTCGGGAAGACCGTTGGTCAGCTCGACAAGTTCGAAGGCGCGTTCCTGGCCGGCCTCATTCGCAACCCTGTCGGCTACGACCCGATCCAGCGCAGTGATCGTTCGAAGGGCCGATTCAAAGAGGTGCTCGACCGGTTGGTCAGTACCGGCAAGATGCCCAAGGACGAAGCAGACGCCGCGAAATTTTCTTGGCAGGTGCCGGACCGTCTGCAACGTTCGGCGGCCCCCTTGAAGGCCACCACCTACTTCACCGCCGAGGTCCGCAATCAGCTGTTGCGCAAGACCGATATTCTGGGCGCCGACTACGACACCCGTTACCAGCGCCTCTTCCGCGGTGGTCTCAAGGTGTACACCACCTACGACGCCAACATTCAACAGATGGCCGAGCAGGCCCGCACCGACCAGATGCCCGACACCGGTGGTCGTTTCGACGCCGCCATGGTGTCGCTCGAAACCAAGACGGGTGCGGTGCGTGCGATGGTTGGCGGTCGAGACTTCCGCACGTCCGAAGTGAACCTGGCGCTCACACCCCGACAGACCGGGTCATCGGTGAAGGGCTTCATCACCGCAGCGGCAATGAACGCCGGCATTCAGAACAACGATGTCATCGACGGCACACTGCCCTGCACCTGGACCTTCCCCGACAAGAGCCAGCCCGATTTCACCGTCAGCGACGGCGTCTCGAACGGCTACGGCACCATCGAGAAGATGACGTGGGACTCCATCAACTGCGCCTATATCCGCCTCTACCTTGCGGTGGGCGGTACTCGGGTGATCTCGCTCATGCACGAGTTGGGGGTGAAGGGAAAGCTGGACGACCTCTTCAGCTTCGCTATCGGCGGCAACGAGATCAGCCCCATGGACATGGCCGCCGGATATTCAACCATTGCCAATGAAGGTATGCGTCACGATCCGTTCATGATCGAACGCATCGAAGATCGAGACGGCAAGGTCATCTACCAGCACAGTGATTCGGGCAAGCAGGTCATCGAACCCGGTGTCGCCGACCGTACGGTCGACATCTTGAAGGGTGTCATCCGCCAGGGCACGGCCACGCTTGGCAAGCTGGACGGTGACTGGCCGGCTGCCGGAAAGACCGGTACCTACGACAAGGACAAGCACGCCTGGTTCGTTGGTTTTACCCGCCAGTACACGACTGCGGTCTACATGGGGAACCCGCTGAACCCCAACGACGAGATGCGCAATGTGCCCGAGTTCAAACGTTTCCAAGCCGTGCACGGCGGTACGTATCCAACCCTGATCTGGAAGCAGTTCATGGAGGGGGTGCAGGCCAACCAGGAACCGGAGGACTGGCCAAAGCCGCCGGACAACCCGCGGCAGTACGCGCGGGTGTACGCGCCGTTCCAGGACTGTTTCGCCACGTACGCAGCGGGAACGCCCGACCCGGAAGCCGAGCCAGACGCTGCGCCGCCGCCCGGCTATCTCGTGGGTGCCAACCCGAAGCTCAACCCCGTTGCCACCGACCCCAACGACTTCACCGGACCCGCCGCAACGGTGCAGGGCTGGATGAGCACGTACGCCTGCAAGCGTGGCCTGCCTGCGCCACCCAAACCGAAGCCGAAGGCAACCACCACAACGGTTCCCGGTCAGACCACCGTTCCCGGTCAGACCACGGTGAAGGGAGCCCCCGCCCCAGCCTCGTCTGTGCCAGCCGCACCGACCACGGTCGCCAAGCCAGCCCCCGCCCCAGTGACCACCGCCAAGCCGTAGCCGCTGGTCACTCGCGCGCCACCACCTCTTTCATGCCAAGCTCATGGCCGTGACCGAACTCCAACAGCTACTCGTTCTGCAGGACCTCGACACGCGGGCCGATCAGCTTCGCTACCGCACGTCGCACCTCCCCGAGCGAGCGGCGCTGACGGCCACCGAGAACGCGCTGGCGGCTCTCGCGGCCGAACAGACGCAGCAGGAGTCCGATCAGGGCACGCTTGAAGCGCAGCAAGCCGACCTCGAAACGTCCATTGAAACGATGCGCGCCAAGGAAGTCACTCTTGCCGCCCAGCTGTCGAAGTCCATCGTGCCGAAAGAGGCCGAGACGCTCCAGGCCGAGATCACGGGCCTGAAGCAACGTCGTGCTGCAACCGAAGACGACGAACTGGCCATCATGGAGCGGCTCGAACCAATCGAGGCGAAACTGGCACAGCTTGCCGCGCAAAAGGTGCCGCTGGTCGCGCAGCAGGACGCCGAGACAACTGCACTCGTCGGCGTATCCGCGGACGTTGCCCAAGAGCTGGCCGGCGTGCTCACCGATCGAGCCGCTGCCGCAGCCGATCTTCCCGCCGCGCTGGTCACCCGTTACGAAAAGATGCGTGGCCACCTCGGCGGTGTGGCCGTTGCCCGACTCGATCACGGCACGTGCCTCGGCTGCAACATGAAGCTGTCGAGCAAGGAAACCGAAGCGCTCAAGGCGGCCGCCCCTGACGAGTTGGTCGAGTGCGAACAGTGCGGCCGGTTGTTGGTGCGTTGAGTGCTGCTGTGGTTCGTGGGCGGCTCCGCCCTGATCGTGTGGAACGTGTTTCGTGACCCGGCCATTGACTACCGCGTGCTCGCGCTGGGTTCGCTGCTGCCCGACGTGTTTGATGTCGCCTCTGGCCATCGCGTGGCTCACTCGATAACGGTGTCCATCGCCGTGCTGGTCGTGTTGATGCTGGGCACCATCGGACGCCGACCGCTGCGCAAACGCCTGCTCATGTTGCCCATCGGCATGCTGCTGCACCTAGCCCTCGACGGTGTGTTCCAGTCGACTCGCACCTTCTGGTGGCCCATCACCGGGCTCGCGCCCGTCGCTGGTCGTATCCCAAGCTTCCACCGTGGTGTGTTGCTCAACGTTGCCTTCGAGGCGGCGGGCGCGCTCATCCTCCGCTGGTTCTGGAAGCGCTTTCATCTTGGCGACTCCGAACCTCGGGCTTCGTTTCTGGCCACTGGCCGCCTCCCGATCCCGTAAGGTCCAGCCATGTTGATCTTGGCTCGCCACGGCCGCACCGCAGCCAACGCGCAAGGCCTCCTGCAGGGAAGAATGGATCTGCCGCTCGATGAGGTTGGGCAGGAGCAGGCGCGCAAGATTGCCGTTGCGCTGGCATCGGTTGATGTCGTGATCTCCAGCCCGTTACAGCGAGCGATGGAAACGGCTGTTGCCCTCCACAAGAAAATTGAGATCGACGACCGATGGATAGAGATGGACTTCGGCAACCTCGACGGCCAACGGCGACAGGACATCGACCCGGCCATTTGGATCCGCTTGCAGCGCGACGTTCACTACCAGCCAGAGGGTGGCGAATCCTTGGCCAACATGATGCTGCGCGTGACGCCCGCGCTCGACGAACTGCTGGCCCGAGCCGAGCACGAAACCATCGCAGTGTTCACCCATGTCATGCCGATCAAGGCTGCGTTCAGCCACGTATTGCACATTGGGATGGAGACCGCGCCGCGCACCTACCTTGATCAGGCGTCACTCACCCGTATGACCATGACGCCGGCCGGGGCTGTGCTGCACTCGTTCAACGAGACAGGCCACCTCCGGATTTCTTGAGTTCGGCCAGTACTTCCGCCCAGAGCTCAGGGTCCGTGGATTTCGGAAGCTCGACCATCACTCGGGTGGCAATGTCTCCGTAACGAGCATTCAGTTGTTTTGCGAGGTCGCTCGGTTCGGCCACGATGGCGAACGCGTCCAGCATGTCGTCGGTGATGAGATCGCCCATCTCCACCCATTTACCCTGCTTGGACAGTGTATTGAGCGCTCCGTGCACGTCGCCCCAACCGTGCATGTCGAGCACCGCTTTGTAGGCAGGCGTCGAACCGTAGAACGCAATACGCTTCTTGGCGGCCGCCTTCGCCTTCGCAGTGTCCGCCGCGTTGGCACCGGTAACGATGAACGCCGGATATGAGAAGTCGAACCCGTCCATCGTCTTGCCAACCTTCCCCCGTCCCCGAAGCAAGGCAGGCAGCGTGACTTCGCGCATGTAGCGCTCGGTGGTGAAGCTATGCGCGATGAACCCGTCACACACTTCACCCGCGGTCTCGGTCATCAACTCGCCGACGCCGGCGAGGTAGACAGCGGGAGAGCCGTACGGGTTCGGCTCGGGGCTGAACATGGGTGTCATCAAGGTGTGCTTGTAGAACTCCCCGCGAAACTCGAGTTTGGAGCCGTTGTTCCAACAGTCCCAAATGGCCCGCATGGCCAGAATGAACTCGCGCATTCGTGGCGCGGGATGGGACCACGGCATGGAGAACCGCTTCTCGATGTGCGGCTTGATCTGGCTTCCGAGGCCAAGAATGTGCCGGCCGTTCGACGCTCGATGGAGATCGTTGGCCGTAACCGCGAGCGTCATCGGACTGCGGGAAAATGCCACGGCGATGCTGGTGCCGAGCTGGATCCGCTCGGTCGCGCCCGCCGCAAGCAGGAGCGGGAAGAACGGGTCGTGATTGGTCTCCGCCACCCACACGGCGTCGTAGCCGGCGGTCTCAGAGGCGGACGCGCTCGCTGCGGCCCGGGATAAATCTGTAGTCACCTCAGTATCAACACGCATGCCCGCACCGTATCGCCAACTACGATCGTGGCCGATGACTCCAGGGGAAATCATGACTCCCGTGACGCCCGTCGGCGAAGCGACGAGGCCGCGGCTAGGTGGGCTCGACGGGCTTCGGGCCTTCGCGGCGATTGCCGTCGTCGTGCATCACGTCGCCTTTGATTCCGGAGAAACTTTCCGGCAACCCTTCACTCAGCTCCTCGCCCGCGCCGACGTCGGCGTGTCGATCTTCTTCGTGTTGTCGGGCTTTCTTCTGTACCGGCCCTTCATCGCTCGACTGCTCGACGGTCGTGCCGCGCCGAGTACCCGCGAATTCTGGCTGAAACGGTTCTTCCGGCTCTACCCCGCCTACTGGGTAGCGATGGCGTTCATGCTGATCGTGGGTGGTATTCGGGTTCGCGGGCCGATCGGTCTGATGCTGTCCGCCACGCTCACCCACGGTTACCACCCGCGGCGGGCCATCGCCGGCATCACCCAGTCGTGGACCCTGGTCACGGAGATCGCGTTCTACGTGATGCTGCCATTTTTTCACCGTCTGACGGAACGATTCGGCCGGAAACGAACAGTGAATCAACGGGCAGTCGTCTCCGTCGTTGGCCTGGTCGGGCTCTACCTGATGAGTGTCAGCTTTCGTATCTGGGTCGCCGTGACGCAGCCAGTTTTCGGTGAGGTCAGCACCATCTGGTTTATCTCCCGGGCCGATGTCTTCGCCCTTGGTATGGTGCTGGCAGTCGGGTACGCGTGGGCGTCCCACAATGCTGTCGTCGCTGCAGCGATCGCCTTTGCTAGCCGAAGAGTGGTGTTCTGGTACGGGGGTGCGGCGTTCCTTTTTTGGTTCATGGCTACCCAACTCGGCTTGGCCATTGGATGGCAAAAGGAGACGGCGGTGCGGGGCGGACTTGGTCAGTTCGCGTATGGCCTCATCGCCTTTGCTGTGGTGCTGCCGATGGCTTGGGGAGGCGGTGTTCCAACGCTCATCGGACGCGCGCTCGACAGCCGAGTCATGACGTACCTCGGCACCGTTTCCTACGGCATCTACCTCTGGCATCAATGGCTTCTCGAGCGGACCATGGCACTGTTGCACTGGAAGACGTTCAGCGGTCACTTCTGGGTGTTGCTGGTGTTGGTGATGGTCTGCTCCACAGCCGTGGCGGAGTTGAGCCACCGCTTCATCGAAGCCCCGCTCATGCGCCTCGTGCCCCGAATGCTCCATCGGTCCAGGACCGAACCAGCTGTGAAGGTGCCCGCCTCGGCATGAACGAAACGAAGCTGCGCCGCTCGGCGGCGATACCCGTTGTGCTCGGTCTGGTGCTTCGCGTCACGTACCTTGTGCGTGTGCGGCGCAAGCTGGAACTCATAGGCGATCCGTACTTCTACTATCACCAGGCAAAGGCGCTGGTGCGGGGCCAGGGCTTTATCCACCCGTTTACCCTTCTCACTGAGCACCGGGTGGAACAGGCCGCCGATCATCCGCCGCTGTATCCGTTGCTGCTTGCACTCTTCGACAAGGTTGGCATCACCTCGATCACCCAACAGATGTTCATGAACTGCCTGATCGGCACAGCCTCCATCGTGCTGGTCATGGTTCTGGCTCGCCGCATCAGCGGGCCCCGAACCGCTCTGGTCGCCGGGCTTTTCGTGGCCGTGAACCCGAATACATTTCGCTACGACGGAACCCTCTGGTCGGAGACCCTCGCCATTGCCCTGATGCTCCTGTCGATTCTGGCGTTGCATCATCTCCTCACGAGGCCAAGCCGGAGGTGGGCCGCGGAAACCGGCCTCTGTTTTGGCCTCGCCACCCTCACCCGAGCCGAGTACGTCATCGCCATTCCGTTGATCGCTGCGTTCCTTTTGTGGACAGGCCGTCGAACACTTCGCCGTTCCTTTGCCGTGGCTGCCATCTTCTCGGTTGCAGCAACCGCGACGATGTCACCGTGGCTTGTATACAACGCCACGCGCTTCGAGCATCCCGTCGGTCTCACCGTTGGCTTCCAGTACCTTCTACCGCTCACCAACTGCGATTCCACCTACTACGGCACCACCATCGGATACTGGGACGTGGAGTGCCTCCAACCGGCCTATCAACGCACTCACCTTCTTGGGAGGGACGAATCGGTCCTCGCCAGCGAAGCCGCCAAGGACGGCCTGCAGTATCTCCGTAGCCACAAACGCCGGGCGTTGGTGATGCCATTCCTGCGGGTGGGTCGTCTCGTGAGCCTTTACCAGCCGATCCAACAGGTCAATCTCGACATCTTCATCGAAGGGGTCGAGCGCCCAGTCGCCTTTGCGGGCCTGGCTGCCTGGTACGTGCTCGTGCTGTTCGGCGCCATCGGTAGCGGGTCGTTGCGGCGAAAGCGCAACGACCTGTTCGCCTTGACGTTGCCCGGACTGGTCGTCATCACTGCGTCGGCGGTCACGTACGGAACGACGCGTTTTCGGGCGGGGTTTGAGCCGTTCGTATGCATCCTGGCCGCTATCGGTCTACAACATCTGGTGCAGCTCTACCGCCGGGTGATGGCGGCGCCCCCGAGCGTGCCCCGTCCGGACACGGCAGAACTTCTGGCCCGAACTGGTTGAATGGAAACATCGCTCGACCTAGGGTCTCCAGCGACTTCCTCTCCCTTCGACCATTGCTTGGAGTTTCCATGAGCGCGACCCCCATTTCGGTACAGCTGTACTCATTGCGAGAGCAGGCGGCGCATGACTTTCCAGGGGTACTCGCCCGCCTCGGCGCGGCCGGCTTCGTGGGGGTCGAACTGGCCGGGTTCAACCACCTCACGCCTGCCGCATTCAAGGAATGCATCGACGACGCAGGGCTCGTCGTGTCGAGCGCACACGTCGCCGCCGGGGACGGTTTCACCCAGGCGCTGGCTGATGTGCAGTCCGTCGGCTGCTCGACCGTGGTCATACCGTTCGTACCACCGGATGGCTTCACTGATCTCGACGCCATCAAGCGCACCGCCGACATGCTGAACGCCGGCAATCAGATCGCCCGAGCCGCCGGTGCCACGCTGGGCTACCACAACCACTGGTGGGAGTTCGAGCAGATCTTCGAGGGGCGCTCCGCGTTCCTCCACTTGTGTGACCACCTCGCAGACGACATCTTCGTGGAGCTCGATTGCTACTGGACCAAGGTCGGGGGAGCGGACCCCATCGAGGTCATCACCACCTTTGGTGACCGCGTGCGCTTGCTGCACGTGAAGGATGGTCCGGCCGACGTGCCGGAGAGCAGCATGGTGGCAGTCGGTAGCGGGTCGGTGGACATCCTTGCCGTTTTGGCAGCCGCACCGCACGCGGCGTGGCACGTGGTCGAACTGGACCGATGTGACACCGACATGTTCGAAGCCGTCGAGGCGAGCTACCGCTACCTGGTCGGCAATGGGTTGTCGGCAGGACGTTCATGAGCAGCGTTGCCATCATCGGCTGCGGCGCCATCTCGCCGCGTTATGCCAAGACCTTGAATGAGCTTGGTTCTGTCACTCTCGCCGCGGTAGCTGACGGTATTCCCGAACGGGCCCAGGCTCTTGCCTCCGAACACGGTGCGGCGGTAATGACCGTGGATGAAATACTTGCAGATGCAACTATCGACGCGGTGGTGAACCTCACACCGCCGTTGGCGCACGGTCCGGTCACGCGATCGATCCTTCAGGCCGGCAAGGCTGTGTTCAGCGAGAAGCCTCTCGCCGTCGATATGGTCGAAGGGCACGCACTGGTTGAGCTTGCGGCGGCCCAAGGCGTTCGCTTCGGCTGCGCTCCCGACACGTTTCTTGGCGCAGGGCTGCAATCGGCTCGCGCCGCCATCGACCGGGGAGACATCGGCGTACCGCTCGCCGCCACCGGGTTCTTCCTCGGCTTCGGGCCGGAACACTTCCTGCCCAACCCCAACTTCTTCTACGAACATGGCGGCGGCCCACTGCTCGACATGGGCCCGTATTACCTCACGGCGCTCGTCCAACTGCTCGGCCCCGCCGTCGCGGTCACCGCGTCGGGTCGCGTCAGTCGCGCCCAACGCCCGATCATGAACGGCGAACGGCTCGGCGAGATGATGGATGTCTCGGTGCTCACCCACGTATCGAGCGTCGTCGAGTTCGCGGCCGGTCCGCTGGCGACGCTCGTCACCAGCTTCGACGTGGCCGCCACCGACCACCGCAACATCGAGATCTACGGCTCCGAAGGCACGCTGTCGGTGCCTGATCCGAACTTCTTTGGTGGTGCCGTTCGTATCAAACGATTTCGCGACCAGGAGTGGATCGAGCTTGATCCACTCACCCCGAACATCCCTCAGCAGCGCGGCATTGGCTTGGCCGACATGATGTGGGCCCAACGCACCGGTCGGCCGCATCGGGCCTCGGCCACTCTCGCCCTCCACGTCCTCGACATCATGACCAGCGCGCTCTCCTCGGCGCACAGCGGCCAGCAGACGACCTTGAGCACCACCTGTGAACGGGCTGAACCAATGCGCTTCGATCTACCGGATAACACTTTCGACAATTGACCCGGCAACGCGAAACCGCAGGTCAAACGGTGTAGGTCGGAAATCTACCGCGTAGAGCGCTTGCCCCGGCGCAGAGGGTGTCGGGTTTGGCGCGAAAGCGTTACGGAGCAAATCGATGGCTGGCGTGGACACCCTGGGATAGGTGGCTTACGTTCCCAACCAGAGCGACTTCACCCACCCCTCGCTCACCATCAGGGAAGAGAGAATCATGAGGAAACTCCCTCTCCTCGTTGCGACAGCGTCGTTGCTTGTTGCGTCGATGAGTACCACTGCAGCCGCGTCCCCGTCCGAGCGGGACGACGCCAAGAACCAACCCGGCAGCATCACATGGGGCGCCTGCGCGAGTGATCGGCTCACCAAGGCCGGAGCCGTGTGCGGCATGTTGTCGGTGCCTCTTGACTACGAACGCCACCACAACCGCGAACGCATTGAGATCGCCGTCTCGATGATCAAGCATTCGGTGCCCGAAGACCAGTACCAGGGCATCATGTTGGTAAACCCCGGTGGCCCGGGCGGCTCCGGTCTCGGGCTCTCCCGACTCGGCCAGTTCGTCCCCAACAACGGTGGCGCCGCCTACGACTGGATCGGCTTTGACCCACGCGGCGTCGGTTCCAGCAAGCCCGCGCTGATCTGCAACCCCGATATCACCAAGGGTCCCCGTCCGGACTTCGTGCCGTCGACCCCCGCGGTGGAGCAGGAACTTTTGGCGCGGGCCGAGAAATACGCCGATGATTGCGCCAAGAACGCCGGCCCGCTCCTCGATCATCTCAAGACCATCGACAACGTCCGAGACATCGATCAGATCCGTCGGGCCCTCGGAAAGAAGCAGATCAACTACTACGGCTTCTCCTACGGCACCTATCTCGGTCAGGTCTACGCCTCGGTTTTTCCGAAGCGGGTCCGCCGCATGGTGCTCGACAGCAACGTTGACGCCCGCACCATTTGGTACACCTCGAACCTCGAACAGAACGTCGCGTTCGAAGGAGTGTTCAAGGAGTACTACAAGTGGATCGCCAGCTACGACGATGTCTACAAGCTTGGCAAGACCGCCGATGATGTCGAGAAGTTGTTCTACGCAACGCAGGACAAGCTCCGGGCCAATCCGGCCGGCGGTGTCGTCGGACCTGACGAATGGACCGACGTGGTCACCAGTGCCGGCTACAACCAGGGTGCCTGGCCCGGTATCGCCGCTCTTATTTCCGAATGGGTCACCACGCAGGATCCGAAGAACCTCGTGGCCGCCTATCTCGATGCCAGCTCACCCGACAGCGACAACGGATATGCGATGTACCTGGCGACGATCTGCTCCGAAGGCGAGTGGCCGAGCGACTGGGACACATGGCGTCATGACAACATCATCACCGCCAAGGCCGCGCCGTTCCTGACGTGGGACAACGCCTGGTTCAACGCGCCCTGTCGCACCTGGCACGCCGAAACCGCAGAGCCGGTGGAGATCGACGGCAGCCGTGTAGCCCCGATCCTGCTGATTGGTGAAACCCTTGACGGCGCCACGCCGTTCGAAGGCAGCCTTGAGGCACGTCGTCAGTTCCCCAAGGCCAGCTTGGTCTCATCCGTTGGTGGCACGACCCACGCCAACTCGCTGAATGGCTACGCCTGTGTTGACGATGTTGTGGCCGAGTACTTGGCCACCGGCAAGCTACCGGCCCGTCAGTCAGACGACGCCGCCGACAAGGCGTGCGACGCCCCGCCGCTGCCCGTGCCGGACCCGCCAGCCGCCGCACCCGCTCCGGCAACGGCCGACCCAGCCCCTGCACCTGCCTTGCCCCGCCAGCAAGCCCTGGCCCGCGCCTAACCCGCAACCCCGCGAACTTGCGGCAGTTACTGCTCTCAACGAGCAGCAACTGCCGCAAGTTCAATGGGATGGTGAGTGGTTCTGTAAGCGGGGTTCTGTCCGCCGCCGAAGCGGCGGGGTGACCATCCATCTCAGCGGTCTACCCGAGGGGTGCCCGAAGGCGAACGGAGCCGTTCACGTCCCTCTGCTTGACCTTGCTCCACGTGGGGGTTGCCGAGCCATGCGAGTCGCCCCGCATGCTGGTGCGCTCTTACCGCACCGTTTCACCCTTACCTGTGACCGGTTGCCCGGCCCATCGGCGGTTTCTCTCTGTTGCCCTCACCGGTAGGTCACCCCACCCTGACTCTCGTCAGCACATTGCCCTGCGGAGCCCCGACTTTCCTCGACCAGGTCAAGCCCGGCCGCGGTCACCCGAACTACTCACCATCCGGCGATGACCTTAGCCTGCGCTTGAGGGAGCGACAGAAAGATTAGATCGCTGGCACGTTGATTTTGCATCCCGGTTGGAACGATCAGCGTGCGTCGCGAAGGGCTGGCGTGATAGTTACTACGGCCGTGACCGCAACCGCCCTCACCTCGGCTGACGTCACAAGCAGCGCGCTCAGTGGACGCGATGGCGACCACGCGTGGGCTGAGCGGATTGACGCGCTGGCGGACTATTTCGTGGATGGCGGGCAGGTAGTGCCCGGGCTGACATGCACCGTTGACGGTCGAGGTCGCTCGTGGTGGTGGCCGTTGCCGAGGGCTGCAGATCGCGATCTGATCCGGTCCATCGTGGCAGATCCAACGCCCGATGGGCATCGACGCGCCGCCGACGCCCTCGCGCTGGCCGTCGATATCAGTATGCGGACGCGTTTGCGCGGCACCGCACTTATCGAGAAGAAGAGTGGCCGTCGAACTGTTGCCGAGGCTTGGCTTGAGGCGCTGACCAGCGACGACCCGCATTTGCCGGCGAAGCTCGACGCGGCCAAGGTCGATTCCCTTGCTGAAAGTGTGACGGCGTGGATACGAGCGGGCGCGGCGTCGCAGACTCGCACGCGGGTGGTGCTCCGGCTCAGCGAGCCGACGGACGAGCAAACCAGTTGGCGGGTCGATGTGTTGGTGCAAGACAGCGATGAACCGAGCCTGATTATTGACGCAACCCGGCTTTGGGACGCCGACTCTCCGTTTCCTGCCGGGGCGATCGCTGAGCTCCTACAGGGGCTCGGGCGCGTGGCTCGCCTCGCACCCGAGCTGTCGGGATTGCTCAACGCGGCCCGACCATCAGGCATCGATCTGACGACCGACGCCGTGATCGAGTTCGTACGAGATCGGGTCGCGTTACTGACCGATGCGGGCATCGGTCTGAACTTGCCGGGCTGGTGGTCACAGCGTCAGCGGGTGCGCTTACGGGCCAAGGCGACCTCCAAAAGGTCGTCGGGAACGGCGCTCTCGGGAGGCTCGTCGGGCTTCGGGTTCGACCAGATGGTGTCGTTCACCTGGGAAGCGGCACTCGGCGAAACCAAGCTCACGGCGAGCGATCTGGGTGATCTTGAACGAGCCGCGGCGACAAAACGAAGTCTGGTGCGGGTGCGGGGTGAATGGGTGGAGCTTGACCCGACCGAACTGGCCGCGGTCATCGCCGCGGTCGGAGGCAAGGGCCAAGCAACAGCCGCCGAGTTCATGCGCACGGCGCTCGGACTGCCGGGAATCGGCCTGCCAGCCAATGTGGGCAACGCCGACGCAACGGCGTCGGGGTGGCTCGGCGAACTGCTTGACGGCGCGCTGCACGCCACCGTCACGCCAATCAGCGACCCGCCTGGGTTTGTCGGCAGACTGCGCCCCTATCAACAGCGGGGCACCGGTTGGCTAACGTTTCTTGGGCGGCTCGGCCTCGGTGCATGCCTGGCCGACGACATGGGTCTCGGCAAAACGGCGCAGCTCATCGCTACACTTTTGTCCGACCCGATCAACGAGCCAACGCTGGTCGTTTGCCCCGTGTCCGTGCTCGGCAACTGGCAGCGAGAGCTGGAACGGTTCGCACCTGGCCTGCGGGTGAAGGTGCACCACGGCCCCGATCGGCTACGCACCGAGGAACAGATCAGCGCAGCGAGAGCGGACGCCGATGTCGTGCTGACGACGTACTCATTAGTGGCCCGTGACCTGGCCCTCTTGCAGGCCGTGCCGTGGGGACGGCTGGTGCTGGATGAAGCCCAGCAGGTGAAGAACCCTGGTACCGCCCAGACCAAGGCCATCCGCCAACTCAGCGCCAGCAGACGCATCGCGCTCACCGGCACCCCGGTTGAGAACCGGCTCGGCGAACTGTGGTCGCTCATGCACGTGTTGAACCCGGGTCTGCTTGGTACCCAAAGCGAGTTCAAACGCCGGTTCGCCACGCCTATCGAGACCGATCAGGACGCCGGAGTAGTTGCGCTCCTCCGGCGGATTACCGGCCCGTTCGTGTTGCGACGGTTGAAAACCGACCGATCCATTATCGATGACCTACCCGACAAGATCGAACAAACCGAGCAGGTTCCACTTACTCGTGAGCAGGCCACGCTTTACCGGGCCGTCGTCGATGACCTGCTGAGGAGGGCCGACGAATCCGAAGGTATCGAGCGGCGCGGCTTGGTGCTCGCTGGCATCGGAAAGCTCAAGCAGGTCTGCAATCATCCGGCCCATTTCGCCCGTGATGGCTCGGCGTTATCGGGCCGATCCGGCAAGTTGAACCGAGTCGAACAGCTCCTAGATGAGATCCTCGCTGCTGGCGACAAGGTGTTGCTGTTCACCCAGTTCGCCGAATGGGGCGAGCTACTGCTGCCGTATTTGACCGCCCGGTACGGCCAGACACCGTTGTGGTTGCACGGCGGTGTCGCCCGAAAAAAGCGCGACCACATGGTCGAGCAGTTCCAAACGGCCGCTGGCCCGAGCATGTTCCTCCTCTCGATCAAGGCGGGCGGCACGGGCCTCAACCTCACGGCGGCTAGCCACGTCATCCACCTCGATCGCTGGTGGAACCCGGCGGTCGAAGATCAGGCCACCGACCGTGCCTATCGCATTGGCCAGAAGCGCACCGTGCTGGTACACAAGGTGGTCTCCTCTGGCACGATCGAGGAACGCATCGACGCCATGATCACCTCGAAGCGAGCTCTCGCGGAGTCGGTCGTCGGCGCTGGCGAGGGTTGGATCACCGAACTGTCGACCGATCAACTGCGTGACGTGATCGCTCTGCGATCGAGCGACACCGACGAGGACGTCATCTGATGGCCCGTTGGGAGGATTCATGGCAGCACTTTCCGGCTTCGAAACCGCTCGCGGCGAAAGGCGGTATCGCCACGACAAAGGCACGCGGTGCCATGGCCGATATGTGGTGGTCGAAACGCTTTGTCACCGTGCTCGATTCCTACGGTCTTGGCGGCCGCATGACTCGTGGTCGGGCCTATGCCCGCAAGGGCCAGGTACTGTCGCTCGATGTGTCCACCGGAAGTCTCACGGCCAAGGTGCAAGGTTCGCGTAGTCGGCCCTACGGCATCTCGATCACCATCGCCACGCCGTCCGCGGTCCAATGGGTCGAGATCGAACGGGCCTTGCAGGCCAGACTTGGGTACGCCGCTCATCTCTTGGCGGGAGAGGTGCCAACCGACCTTGAGGAGGTATTCGCGTCGGTCGGCATGAAGCTGTTCCCAACTCGGTGGAGCGACATGAAGGCCATCTGCAGCTGCCCTGACTGGGGTGACCCCTGCAAGCATCAAGCTGCGGTGCTGTACGTCTTCGCTGATCAACTCGACCGAGACCCATGGCAACTGATCGAATGGCAGGGGCGGAGTAAAGAACAGATACTGGCACTCTTCGCCGGCCAGGCGTCCACGGGAAGCGATCCTGCGAATGAGATTGCGCCCTGGTGGCCGCTGGGGCCCGCTGGCTTCGGCCCTTCTGCCGGCGTTTTGCCCGTTGTTCCTCCGGCCGAATCGGCGACGCCGCCGCATGCTGTCTTGGCTCGCCTTGGCGATCTGGACTGCACTGCCAACGGGCTACCGGTCGTCGACTCGTTACGGGCGGCCTACCCTCCGGCTCAATTTCTTCAGTAGGCGAAGGAGTTCGGACCAAGGAGGTCGAGGTCGACCTTCTTGCCGTTGAGTAGCGTGGGCACCAGTCCCATGGCGCTGAACGCCTGCGGGGCCTGGTACACGGGCACAACGACAACTTCGACGGCGCCCTTCACGGTGGTGGTTGGTTCAACCTTTGGCGCCAAAGAAGCAGCGACCGGGCCGCCGAGAATGCCGGCCCAGACGGCGGCGTGGCGCGCTTCGGCCGCACCGACCGACATGGCCGCAGCTCGCAGCTTGGGAACGGTGAGCAGCGGAACGAACGACTGGTAGGTCTCGGTGATGACGTTCTCAAGCGAGTGCAGCATGTTGCGCAAATCGCCAGCCTTGTCTGCCGAAGCCTCGATGGCACCGTATGCGGGGGTGACGATGTTCTTGGTTACGGCCGGGTTCTCGGTCGTGAACGGTGTGCCCCCGGCCTCGGTGGTCAGATCCTCAAAGAACCTGGCGTACGCAGCGTGATGATCGTGGAAGCGCTTTGCGAACTCGGCGGCTTCACCGGTCAGCAAGTTCATACCGAACGCCTTGTCGTAAATGGCCACCGCACTGTGTTCAAGCGAACTGGCGGTGCGCAGCAGGACAACGTCGTTGACCACGCGATCGGGCAGCGCAGTCGTTACGGGCGACTGGCCAGCCTGGGCGACACGTGCACCGTTACCGGCGCCCTCGCCCCCGGGACCACCGCAGGCGGCGAGCACGGCGGCGGTGGCGACGGAGAAGCCGCCGAGAGCCAGAAACTTCCGACGGGGGAGCGCGTCAGTGAGAGGAGCAGAAGGCACGGCGGTCATCCTTCGATCGCATAGGCGGACGGGGCGAGCGCGCTTGTGGCGCCGCCATCAAAGTCGAGCAGGTAGTCGGCCGGGTTCAGTCCGAGCACGCGGGCGAGCACGGCGGCATGCCGGGCTTCAACAGGCTGAATGGAGGCGACCAGGGAGGCAGAGTCGGTGGCCCTGAGCGTTGCGAGTGCCTGCCCGTAGGTGGCGGCGGCGGCGGTCTCCAGGAGGAACGCGGCGGTCAGCATGTCGGCCTGGCTCTTGGCCGCCTGGAGGACCGGGCCGAACTTCTTCAAAATGGCCTTGTTGGCTGTGTTCTTTGCGGCCTTGCCAGCCGCTCCGGCCATGGCCTGTGCGTGCTCGAGGTGGTGCGATCGGAAGAGACCGGCCACGGCTGCGGTAGCGGGTTCGAGCAGATTGCTGGCCAGGGCCACGTCGTAGGCGGCAACGGCAGCGAGTTCGAGAGACTGGGCAAAGACGAGCACCGAGGTGTCGGCCTCATCGGGCTGCCGGGGCGGAAGCGTGGTCGTGGCGTCGGCCGCGCTGGCCCGTGATGCTCCGAGCAGCAGGGCGCCGACCCCAACAACTGCACCGGCCAGGGCGCGGCGGCCCAGCGGTGCGAGGTCGTCAGCGATGGTGCGCATCGACTCGCGGTGTTCGTCGTCAACCTCGGCGGCGAGGCGTCGGAGTAGATGGGCGTCCACAGTTTCTCCCTTAGATCCTTTGGTAGTGGAGACAGCCTTCTTTGTCGCCGCCGGAGCAGACAAATCTAGAGGTCTCCAGGCGCGACAGGCAGGACCTGTGTTGCCGAGCGCAAAACTTAGTTCGCCCGTCCCCGTTTAGCCGTGTTCTGTGCCGCCAACAGCGCACCGAGCAGAGCAGCGGCCAGGCCGAACAGCAGATTGCCGACGGAGGCGGGCAGGTTCAGCGGGCGATGAAGGATGGCCAAACGGGCAATCCGCGCCACCTGGAGCACGACAACCACCGAAAGCACCGCCAACAGCGCGTGCGTCAGCGGGGCGTTCACTCGTTGTTGACTGGCCGCCGCGAACCCACCCAGCAAAAGACCTGCCAGCACGACCAGCGTGAGCAGGCCTGCGGGGCCTCGCTGACCGGGCCCCTTATCGGTCAGCCAGGAGATAGCAACGGCAGGCACGGCGAAGGCACCCGCCACCGTGACACCACGGCGAATTGCCTCTCGATCAAAAGGAGGCCGGGTCACGTCGTGGCGCTGCTCCGTGGCGCCGGCGCCGATACCAGCTCGGGCTTGACCGATTCGCAGAAGGACGCCACCTCCGCATCGATGCGCGCCACGTCCCAACCGAGGTCGGGGGCGAGCAGGTGGGCTACGTCGGACGCGGCAGCCATACAGGCACGGGCATCCTGCAAGCGGGCTCGGGTTCGCCGGGAGAGCACGTCGTCAACGGTGCGAGCCATCTCGTGGCGCACCGAGTATCGGGCCTCGGCCTTCACGTAGGGCAGGCCCGGAACGAGGGGAGCGCCAAGCGTTGGGTCGGCCGCGATCATGGCGTCGATGGTGGCTCGCTCGGTGCCGAACCGTTCGTCGAGGTGCGTCTGCGGGCTGTGGGACGGCGGCACTGTGTAGCCCTCTGCCCCGAGCAACTTGAGGCTGGCCGTGCGCGATTTGCCACCCCGGCCGAGGCGGTTCACGACGTGGTCGACCGTATCGGACGCCATGTGCCGGTACGTCGTCAGCTTGCCGCCAGTGATGGTGATGACGCCATCGGGCCGGTCGTTCACCTTGTGGCCGCGCGAAAGATCGGCCGTGCGTCCGGACGCAACGCTCTTCACCAGCGGACGCAACCCAGCCCATACACCAAGGACATCTTCGTGGGTGACGTTGGTGGTGACGGCATGGTTCAGCGCGTTCAGCACATAGTCGATGTCGCCGGCCGTGCACTCGGGGTCTTCTAACGGGCCCTGGTAGTCGGTGTCGGTGGTACCCACGTAGGTGAACGTGAAGCCGCCTTCGGGCTTGGGCAACCACGGCACCACGAACAGCGTGCGCTTCTCACCCGGTACCGGGATGACTACTGCGACGTCGTTGCGGACCTTGTCCCACGGCACGGTGATGTGGATGCCTTTCGCCGGTCGGATGGCGTCGGGGTCCTTGCCCTCATCAAGGGTGCGCACCCGGTCGCTCCACACACCCGCAGCGTTCACCACCACGGTGGCGCGCACATCGAACTGGTGACCGTCGGCTTCAACCGTGGCGCCGGTGCAGGTCTTGCCCGAGCGAGTGAGCGCGACCACGTTCGTGTAGTTGGCGGTAGCGGCACCGTGTTGGACGGCAGTGCGAACCACCGTGAGACACAGGCGCGAGTCATCCACCGTCGCGTCGTAGTAGAGATACCCACCTGCCAATCTGTCGTCGGCCATGGTGGGCATGTGGGCCAGAGTGTCGGCGTTGTTGAGCTTCTTGTGCTTCTTGCCGATGCGAGCGCCGCCCGTTAGGTCGTAGAGCCACATGCTCTTACCGAGTGCGAAGCCCAGTTTGCGACCGACCACGCCCCCCGAGGACATGATGGGGATGAGAAAGGGCAGAATCCGCACGAGGTGCGGAGCGTTGTGCAGCAACCGTTGGCGCTCGTGCAATGCCTCATACACCAGCCCGATCTCACCTTGTTGTAAATAGCGCAGCCCGCCGTGCGCCAGCTTCGAGCTCTTCGAAGATGTGCCGGACGAAAAGTCGTCACGTTCGACCAGGGCGGTCATAAGGCCGCGGCTGGCGGCGTCGAGCGCCACGCCGGCACCGGTGATGCCACCACCGATTACCAAAACATCAAACGTTTCGGTGCGTAGTCGCTCAAGCATCGCCGTGCGGTCAAACGGAAGGGGTGCCATTCGCCAGATCGTACGCGAAGCGAAGCAAGGAAGTGACGTTCGGAGCCTTTCGGAAGGAAACGAAAGCGGCGAGACGAGCAGCGGCGTGATTCGCAGCAATTGTTAGTTAACAAGACTTGCAGATTAGCGGAGCGCTTGAGTACGGTGGACGTCATGCGGACCCCCAGTGAACTCACCGTGGCGTTCCGCGAGCGTGGGCTGAAAAACACGCCGCAACGGCAGGCGATCTTTGCTCACCTGCACGGTAATTTAGGCCATCCGACGGCGGAATCGGTGTATGTGTCCATCGTGAAGGACATGCCTTCTATCTCGTTGCGCACCGTCTACCAGACCCTTAACGACCTCGTTGCCATGGGTGAACTCACCTCGGTCGATCTCGAAGGCGGTGCGGTTCGATTCGACCCGAATATTGCCGATCATCATCACGCTCTGTGCCGCCGGTGCGGATCACTGGCCGATCTCGATCTCGACCTGAGCTCGTTGTCCCTGCAGCTGCACGGTTTTCACCCTGACTCGATGCAGGTCGTTATCCATGGACAGTGCGCATCGTGCTCGTCGCCATCCGAAACCCCATAGTCATACCCATATATCAAGGAGCAAGACCCGCATGCCCGAACTCGTTGGATCGAAGACGCATGAGAACCTCAAAGAAGCTTTTGCCGGCGAGAGCCAGGCCAATCGCCGCTACCTGTGGTTCGCCCAAAAGGCCGATGTCGAGGGGTACCCCGACGTTGCCATGCTCTTCCGCTCCGTCGCCGAAGGCGAGACCGGCCACGCCCATGGCCACCTCGACTTCCTGGCCGAAGTTGGCGACCCGGCCACGGGCGAGCCCATTGGCGAGACCGAGGCCAACCTGAAGTCAGCTGTTGCCGGTGAGACCTACGAATACACCGAGATGTACCCGGGTTTTGCGCGCACAGCCCGCGACGAAGGCTTTACGTCAATCGCCGAATGGCTTGAGACGCTGGCCCGGGCCGAGAAGAGCCACGCCGGCCGCTTCGGCCAGGGTTTGGCCAACATCAGCTGAGCAAGGTAAACCTGAATCCGAGTCATCGTGGTTCGCCGGGCGAGTCCCGGCCGGCGCACCCGCAGTACGACCTCACCCTTGCGAAAGAAAGCGCGTCGTGACGACTATCTACGACCCTCATCATCCCAAGTACCTGGACGAAGCCGACGTTCGCGATGAGATGACCCGTGTGTACGACCTGTGCCACGGCTGCCGCCTCTGCTTCAAGTTCTGTACCTCGTTTCCGACGCTCTTCAGCTACATCGACGCGCATGACGATCAGGACTCGGCCAAGCTCACCAAAGTGCAGCAGGACCAGGTCGTCGACGAGTGTTTTCAATGCAAGCTGTGTGACATCAACTGTCCGTACACTCCGGCTAAGGGCCACGAATGGGCGCTTGACTTCCCTCGCCTCATGCTGCGTGCCGACGCAATGCGCAACGCCACCAAACAGGTCGACAAACGCAAGGCGCTCACCACCAACGTCATGGGCCACACCGATCTGGTTGGCAAGCTCGGCACCTCGGTGGCGCCGTTGGCCAACGCGGCCACCGGCAAACCCGGTTCCATCATGCGCAAAGTCATCGAGAAAACGGCTGGAGTGTCGTCACAACGCTTGCTGCAGCCGTTTGCTCGGCAGCGTTTCTCCACCTGGTTTGCCAAACGGCCGCGCGTTCGCCTTGCCAATCGCCAGTCCCAAGTGACCCTCTTTCCCACCTGTCTCGTTGAGTACCAGGCTCCCAACATCGGCAAGGACCTGGTCAAGGTGTACGAGCGTAACGGCGTGGAATGCTCTCTCGCCGAAGGCGCCAACTGCTGCGGGGCGCCGTTCCTTCATTCAGGCGACGTCGACAGTTTCACCAAGCAGGCGGCCAAGAACATCAAGGCGCTCGCCGCATCGGTTCGGGCTGGCAACGACATCGTGGTGCCGCAGCCGACCTGCTCGTTCATCCTCAAGAAGGACTACATCGACTACGTGGGTGGCCCCGACGCGAAACTGGTGGCTGAGCACACCTTCGACTCCTCCGAGTACCTCATCCGCCTC
This sequence comes from Actinomycetes bacterium, assembly GCA_031410595.1. Classification (GTDB taxonomy): domain Bacteria; phylum Actinomycetota; class Acidimicrobiia; order Acidimicrobiales; family Ilumatobacteraceae; genus JANMCE01. The sequence goes on from JANNZM010000053.1 coordinate 27,949, forward strand.
CATAAAGACGACGGTCGCAGTCTCGATATGGTGTTTCCCGGCGACGTGCCCGACACCGTCACCTACCACACGCCATGTCACCTGAGGGCCCAGAACATCGGGCTGAAGAGCCGTGACCTCATGAAGCTCACCGGCACCAAAGTGAAGCTTGTGCAGCAGTGCTCGGGCATCGACGGGATGTGGGGCCTACGAGCCGAGAACGCCAATATATCCATTCCGATCGGCAAGAAGCTGGGCGACGAAATCACCAAAGCCGGAGGCGACATTGTGGCGGGCGACTGCCACTTGGCCAACGGTGTCATCACCGAACAGACCGGAAGGGTACCGGTGCATCCGATGCAGATGATGGCCCGCGCCTACGGCATTCCCGAGGAGAACTGAATGAAACTCACACTGGCTGATATTGCCGATACGCGGGCCTACGAGCGCGAGCGTGAGTCGTTCCGAGAGCACATTGTTTCGCTCAAACAACTGCGACGCGTCCAGGTTGGCAACATGATCACGTTCGTGTTCGAGAACCGGGACACCATGCGTTTTCAGGTCCAGGAAATGGCTCGCGTTGAGAAGATTTTCACCGATGCTGGTATTCAGAGTGAACTCGACACATACAACACGCTCATCCCCGAGCCCGGCCAGTTGTCGGCCACCATGTTCATCGAACTGACCTCCGACCTAGCTCTGCGGGACTGGTTGCCCCGGCTGGTCGGCATCGAACGGGCGCTCGAATTGCGCCTGCCGGGCCATGTCATCAAGGCCGTGGTAGAAGAGCAGCACGCCTCACAACTGACACGTGAAGACATCACGTCGTCCGTGCACTACGTCCGTTTTGAACTTTCGAGCGTACAAATTGCCGCCTTTCGGGCGGGTCCGGTCGAACTCGCTGTTGGGCACCCAGCGCTTCACGTGGCTGTGGTGCTGCGGGACCAGACCAGGGACGAGCTGCTTCGCGACCTTGTGCCAGAAACCGCAGAAAATTTGTAAGACCCTCTAGCAACCGGGCCGAACGCCCCATAACATGACGCCGATGGAGCCGGGGGGCTCCAAGTCTGATGAAGTGTTAGGGGCTTACCTTGGCAGCAGTTGCCTTTTCATCGCAGCTCCGGTCTCCGGAGTCGGCGTGGCTTGATCTCGGTGCGTGCCGCGGCCTGGATCCGGAGACGTTCTATCCGGAGGACGAGGAGGACGCCCAGAAGGCCAAGGCCGTCTGCGCCCAGTGCGCCGTCCGCGTCACATGCCTTGAGTTTGCGCTCGGGCATCGCGAGAAACAGGGCGTCTGGGGTGGTGCGACCGAACGTGAGCGTCGTCGCATCATCCGTCAGCGTCGCCGTACCGCCTGACCGAGCCCAGATTTGGGGCGGGCCAGACAGTTGGGGACTGGCTAACCTGCGCTGATGGAAAGCCTTGACGATCTTGGTGGCTGGCCGCCCCTACTGAGCGCACTCATGCGCGGCGAAAACGTACCGGCCGCACATACCCGCGCGGCCATGGCCGAACTGCTGGCCGGCAACGCCACGTCAGCCCAGATCGCGGGATTTGTGGTGGCGCTGCGACAAAAGGGTGAGACGGTCGATGAGCTGTCCGGTCTGCTCGACGCGATGCTGGACGCCGCTGCCCTGGTGACTCTGCCACCAGCCCTGTTGGCGAGGGCCATCGACATCGTTGGCACCGGCGGTGACCGGAGCCATTCCATCAACGTCTCCACCATCTCCATGTTCGTGCTCGCAGCCGGAGGTCTGACCGTCGTCAAGCACGGTAACCGCGCTGCCAGCTCGCAGTGCGGTGCCGCCGACCTGTTGGCCGAACTCGGGGTCGCCATCGACCTGATCCCTGATGAGCTCCTGCCGTGTTTGGAAAAGGCCGGATTCGCATTTTGTCTGGCGCCCACCTTCCACCCGGCGTTGCGTCATGCCGGTCCGACCCGTCGCGAGCTCGGCGTACAGACGGCGTTCAACATCCTCGGTCCGATGGCGAACCCGGCTCGGGTACCCCGTCTTGTCGTCGGCTTGGCCGACCCGTCCATGGCCGAGCGCATGCTCGACGTCTTTGCCCGTCACGGAGCCGAACACGTGCTGATCGTGCACGGCGACGATGGCCTCGACGAACTGACCACGACTGCTACCTCGTCGGCGTGGGAGCTGCACAACGGTGTGCGGCGTCACTTCAGCATCGATCCGACGGTACTCGGCCTACCCCGTGTTTCGATGGATGCGTTACGAGGCGGTGCCCCCGCCGAGAATGCTGCTCTGGCCCGACGCGTACTGGCGGGGGACAAGGGTGCCCACCGCGACATCGTCACGCTCAACGCGGGGGCTGGCTTCCTGGTGGCCGAGGTGGTCCCATCCCTGGAGGAAGGCATCCAACTGGCTTCGTCACTGCTTGACGGTGGTGCGGCAGCGGACGCGCTCGACCGACTGGTCACCTCGTCCAACGAACTGGTCGCGGCCCGCCGCCCATGATTGTCTCGGTCCCGGCGAGCTCTGCCAACCTGGGACCCGCATTCGACGCGTTGGGCCTTGCCCTCGCCATGCCCTTTCTCTGCCGCCTCGGCCCTGCGCCGGACGGCCGAGTGGAAACCGAAGGACATCCCGCCGTCGTGGCCTATCGCCGAATGGGTGGCACCGGCGCACTCTCGACCCAGACATCGATCCCGTCAGGCCGCGGCCTCGGCTTCTCCGGTGCGGCGCGCGTAGCTGGATGTCTGGCGGCCGTTGTGCAGCGATATGGACCCGAGGTGCAGTTGGCTGATCACACCGACACCGTCTTCCGCCTAAGCGCCGAGCTGGAAGGCCACGCCGACAACGTTGCCGCCTCGCTCTACGGCGGATGCATCGTCACTGCAGCCGGACGAGTTGTGCGCATTCCGCTTGCGGTGCAACCTGTGGTGGTCGTGTGGATACCGCCATCGCAGACCTCCACCGACGCGGCCCGGCGGGCGCTGCCGCCGACCGTGTCACACGCCGATGCGGCGTTCAACGTTGGCCGGGTCGCGCTGCTGGTCGCCGCGCTCGCAACGGGTGACACCGGTGCCCTTCGTGATGCGGCACAGGATCGTCTGCACCAGAAGTACCGACTGGACGCTTCACCCCGCAGCCGACTCGCCATCGTGGCAGCCCTGGAGGCCGGAGCGTGGTCGGCATGGCTCTCGGGGTCGGGTCCGACAGTCGCCGCGTTCTGCGCGCCTGATCAGGCCCGCCACATCATCGACTCTTTGCCACCAGGCGGTCGCGCCCAACAGCTCCGCATCGATACCGCCGGTGCGAGGCTGATAGGCGACTAGCAGCCAGATCCTTACACCTCGCGGTCTGTATCGACGCATGCCAACTGCGACAGCGCGACCTCATGTTTTGGTCGGGAGCACCAAGGTTTTATTTTTGGGGTGTATCTTATCGGATACACGTCAAAAACAAAGGATGGTAGGGAGGGGTTGGCTCACCGAAGTTCGCGTCGCGAGATGTCCTCGTTCCTCAGCAGTCCTTAGGCGGGGAGAAGACCTGCGGCGCGGTAGGCCCGCTCGAGCGTGACAGCAGCGACGGCACGGGCCTTGGTGGCGCCGAGGTGCAGCAACGAGGCGACGTGGGTCGGGTCGGCAGCCAGTTCGGCATAACGGGCCTGGACCGGGCGGAGCAACTCGATCACGGCTTCACCCGCGGCGGTCTTGAGCTTGCCGTACTGGGTGAAACCCTCGGCGATGACCTCGGGCTTCTCTCCGGTACATGCGGCCAGAATCTCGAGCAGGTTCGAGATACCTGGTTTCTTGTCCTGGTCGAAGAAGACCTCGTTGTCGGAATCGGTGACGGCCCGTTTGAACTTCTTCAGGATCGCGTCGGCTGTATCGAGAAGGTAGATGCAACCGTTCTGATTCTCGGTGGACTTCGACATTTTCGAGGTCGGATCCTGCAGATCCATGACGCGAGCGCCGGAGGTGGGCGCAACGAATTTCGGTACCACGAAGGTGTCGCCGTAACGATTGTTGAATCGAATGGCTGCGTCTCGCGTGAGTTCGATGTGCTGGCGCTGATCTGCACCGACCGGCACTTCGTTGGCGTCGTACAACAGAATGTCGGCGACCTGCAGGGCCGGGTAGGTAAGCAAGCCCGCGGGAATAAAGCCCTTCGACTTGGCCGACTTCTCTTTGTACTGCACCATGCGAGAAAGCTCGCCGACCGACACGATGCATTCCATCAGCCAACAGAGCTGCGCATGCTCGGGCACGTGGCTCTGCACGAACACCGTCGCTACGTCCGGATCGAGCCCGATAGCGAACAGCATCGTGGCCAACTCGGTGACGTTTTGGCGCAGGACCGTTGCCTCGTGAACGGCAGTCAAGGAGTGCAGATCAACAATGCCGTGGAAGGCGTCAACGTTGTGCTGATTGGCCACCCACGGGTTAAGCGCCCCGAGGTAATTCCCAAGATGGACGTCTCCGGTTGGCTGAATACAGCTGAGCACACGCGTCATAACGCACTGATCGTAGCGGGGGAGACGAGCAGGTCACCGGTGTATTCGTGCCCACGGTGGCCGGGAGTTGTATCCTCGCAGGGTGTCAGTTGAGGTCAACACCCCCGTGTACGACGGGCCTTTCGATCTTTTGCTGCACCTGATCCTCAAAGATCAGGTCGATCTCTACGAGGTCTCGCTCAGCGCGATAGTTGACGCGTTCCTCGAGGAAATGAAGCTGATCTCCAGTCTTGACCTTGAGCTGGCCACCGAATTCCTGCTGATCGCCGCCACCCTGGTCGAGTTGAAGAGTCGACGACTGTTGCCCGGCCGCGACGACATCGACCTTGACGACGAACTGGCGCTCTGGGAGGAGCGTGACCTGCTGCTGGCCCGCCTGCTCGAGTGCAAGACGTTCAAAGATGTGGCGCAGGTGCTGTCCAGCCTGGCCGACACGGCAGCCAAGTGCTTCCCCCGAATCGCCGGTCTCGACGAGCGGTTCGCCGAACTGGCGCCCGATCCGCTGGAAGGTCTGAACCCGACTCGTCTGCGCGCCGCGTATGACAGAGCCACGCGTATCAAAGTCGTGCCGACGGTCGACATGTTCCATGTCAACCCCATCCGCCTCACTGTCGCTGAGGCCGTCGATGAGCTGGTGGACGAACTTCCACGCGCCGGTCGCATCAGCTTTCGTCGCCTGACGTCTGGCCTCGCCGAGCGGTTGGAAATCATTGTGCGCTTTTTGGCGCTGCTCGAATTGTTCAAGCAGGGCTATATCGATCTGGAGCAGGCCGATACATTCGGCGACATCGAGATCGCCTGGCTCGGAACCGAACTGGTAGGCGCCAACGGTGTCACCATTGATGACTACGAAGGCTGATACGGATGGCCACCGACTCTTCCTCTCCCGCGGCTGACGGCCCGGTCAACCCCGACGCCGTCCGCGCCATCGAGGCCATCGTCATGGTGGCAAGCGAACCGGTCGAACCAACGCTGTTGGCCCAACTGCTTGAGTTGCCGCTCACCCAGGTCGAGTCACTTTGTGCCCGACTGGCAGAGGCCTACCGTGAGGCCGGTCACGGGTTCGAGTTGGTGAAGGTGGCGGGCGGCTACCGCTACCAAAGCCACGGGGACATGGCGCCGTACGTCGAGCGTTTCGTGCTTGAAGGGCGAAGCGCTCGGCTGTCGGGCGCGGCGCTCGAAACCCTGGCGATCGTGGCGTACAAGCAGCCGATTTCACGCGCTCAGGTGGCCTCCATTCGGGGGGTTGACCCCGACGGTGTGTTGCGCACGCTGCAGGCCCGCGGTTATGTCGATCAGATCGGGCGCGACCCCGGCCCTGGTCAGGCGCTGCTGTGGGGCACGACGCCAACGTTTCTCGAGAAGCTGGGTCTGAGTTCACTTGAACAGCTGCCGCCTCTGGCCGAATACGTGCCTGGCGCTGATGTGGTGGAAGCCCTCGAGCAGGGTCTGCGCATTGTCCCCATTGTCGCTCCTGCGGCGGGCGTAGCACCGGAAGCACCAGCCTTAGATGAGTGATACCCGACCCCTCTGGGAGATCCAGAAAGATCAGGCCGCGGCTGACGGTATCCGCTTGCAAAAGATTCTGGCCGAGCGTGGTTACGGCAGCCGCCGCAGCTGCGAGCAGATGATCGAAGCCGGTCGCGTCACCGTCAACGGCGAGGTTGCGGTGCTCGGTCGACGCATCCACGCCGACATCGACAAGGTCACCATCGACGGCGTACCGGTCGGCACCAAACAGGGGCTCGTGTACTACCTCTTGAACAAGCCCGCCGGCGTGGTCACCACATCGAGCGATACCCACGGTCGCCCTACGGTGGTGCAACTGGTTCCCGACGATGTTCGGGTGTTCCCGGTCGGTCGTCTCGACGCCGAAACCGAAGGCCTGCTCATCCTCACCAACGACGGTGATCTCACCCACCGCCTGACCCACCCGAGTTTTGGTGTCGAGAAGGAATATCTCGCCGAGGTCGAGGGCGAACTGTCCAACTCCGACCTCCATTCGCTGCGATCGGGTATCGAGCTGGAAGACGGCAAGACGGCGCCCGCCCAGGCCAGTCAACCCCAACCGGGCATGGTGCGTCTGGTGATCCACGAAGGCCGCAACCGGCAGGTGCGCCGCATGTGCGACGCCATCGGCCATCCGGTGAAACGCCTGGTAAGGGTGCGTATCGGGCCGCTGCGTGACACCTCGCTCAAGCCGGGTACCTGGCGGATGCTCGAGGGCGCCGAGGTCATGGCGCTATCCGAGACCGTCAAGGCCGGCAAGGACGCGCCGGTGTACGAGGGCGCCATTCTGCTGGGTGACGACGATGAGTGATAAGCCTCCAAGACAGGCCAACATCATCGGGCTCGGCCTCATCGGCGGTTCCATCGCCAAGGGGCTGACGGCCAGAGGCTGGCAAGTGTCGGCCACTGATCGCGACCCGAATCGGATCTCACGGGCCCACCAACTTGGCATCATCTCCTCTGAAGGACTCGTTGCAAACGCAACTATCACCTTCGTCGCGGTGCCGGTGCTGGCCGTTCCGCGTGCTGTGACAGAGGCGCTGGCCGCCACGACCGGTTTCGTGACGGACGTTGCGAGTGTGAAGGCAGGTGTTGCTGCGGTCGTGGATGATCCACGTTTCGTGGGTGGTCACCCCATGGCGGGTTCTGCACAGGACGGACTGGACGGTGCCGATGCCGACATGTTCGAGGGCACGGTGTGGGTACTGACTCCCACCGCAAGTACCAGTGATCAGGCGTTTGCAACCGTCGCGTCCGTTGCGTCCGAACTCGGTGCGGAAGTGGTGGTGCTCGGACCGGTTCGGCACGACGACGTGGTTGCCGTGGTCAGCCATGTGCCCCACCTGGTTGCCGCCACGCTCATGAACCTGGCCGACCAGCGCGCCGAAGAACACACGGCGCTGCTACGGCTGGCGGCGGGCGGCTTTCGTGATATGACGCGTGTGGCCGCCGGACATCCGGCCATCTGGCTCGATATCTGCGAACAGAACCGCGACGCGATCGTTGGCGTGCTCGACGGTCTGATCACCCAACTTGGAGCGACGCGAGCGGTCGTAGCCAAGGGAGATCGGAGCACACTCGAATCGATTCTGTCCACCGCCCGTCATGCTCGCACCAACCTCCCCAGTCGGGTCACCAATGCCGAGCTGATGGCCGAAGTGCGCGTGCCCATACCCGACCGTCCGGGTGCGGCCGCAGAGGTGTTCAGCCTGGCCGCTGACCTCAGCGTCAACATCTCTGACTTCGAGGTCTTCCACTCGGCCGAAGGCGGACGCGGCGTGCTTATTGCCGTCATCGACGCCAGCCAGTCCGACCTGTTCCGCGGCGGCCTGTTGGCCCGCGGTTTCCGCCCGAGCGTGCAGGCACTCGGATGACCGCCGACCGCATCACGCTGCAACCTCTTCCCTCGCCTGTCGACGCCAACGTCACCGTGCCCGGCTCGAAGAGCTACACCAATCGGGCGTTGGTGTGCGCAGCCTTGGCTCGTGGCACCAGCACGCTGGTGGGCGCGCTGGCCAGCGACGACACCGCAGCCATGGTCGATTGTCTGAGCGCTCTCGGTATAAAGATCACCCGTCACGACGACACCTGGACGGTCGTCGGTTGTGACGGTCGCCTGCCAAACGCCGAAGCGACGCTGCGCTGCCGACTCTCCGGCACGACCGCTCGTTTCATCACTCCGGTCGCATGCCTTGGCGTGGGTCCGTACCAGGTGACGGGTGGCGAACCGCTTCAGGCTCGCCCCATGGCCGGCCAGTTTGACGCCCTCCGCAGCCTCGGTGCCGTGATCCGCTCCGAGCAGAAGCCGAACCGCCTGCCGGTGACCGTACAACGCGGAACCTTCCGGGGCGGCGTGGTGCATGTTCCCGGGAACACCTCCTCACAGTTCCTGTCCGGGCTTCTGCTCGCCGCGCCCTGCTATGCCGACGGTATTGATGTGGAGGTCACCACCGACCTGGTGAGCCGCTCCTATGTCGACCTCACGCTGCAAACCATCGAGGCATTTGGCGGCCACATCGTGCAGGCCACCGACAGCCGATTTCACGTGGAGTTCGGGGGCTACCTCTCCCGCCGCTATGAGGTCGAACCCGACGCTTCCGCCGCGTCTTACCTGTTCGCGGCGGCGGCGGTCACCGGTGGACGGGTACGCGTGAACGGGTTACACCGATCATCCCGGCAAGGAGACGTTGCGTTCGTTGACATCCTCACGCAAATGGGGTGCACCGTCAGTGATAGCGGCAAGGGACTCGAGGTCGTTGGCACCTCGCAGCTACACGGTCTTGAGGTGGACATGAAGAACTGCAGCGACGTGGCCCAAACGCTGGCGGCTATTGCTCCGTTCGCCGATTCACCGACTCGCATCACCGGAATTGGGTTCATCCGAGGCAAGGAAACCAACCGAGTGGCGGCCATCGTCACCGAGTTGCAGCGATGCGGCATTGAAGCCATCGAAGAACCGGACGGCGTAATCATCAAGCCCGGACTTCCGCAACCGGCCGAGATCGAAACCTACGACGACCACAGGATGGCCATGAGTTTTGCCCTGCTCGGTTTACGGGTGCCGGGAATCACCATTCTCAATCCCGACTGTGTCAGTAAGACCTTTCCCAGCTTTTGGAACACTCTTGAGACCCTCCGCAAGTAGGGTCGCGCTTGTGGGGACCGGTACCAACGATTCTTTGCCCGCGCCAATGGTGATCGCCATCGACGGCCCAGCCGGCGCGGGAAAATCCACCGTTGGCCGAGCACTCGCAACACGGCTGGGGCTTGCCTACCTCGACACCGGCGCTCAGTTCCGAGCAGTGGGTGTTGCTGCGTTGCACGGCGGCATCAGCTTCGATGATGACCGGGCGTGTGCCGATCTGGCCAAGAGTTTTGAAGCCACCGATGACGGTCATGTGTGGGTCGAGGGTATCGACTACACATCGCTCATTCGTACTCCCGAAGCAGGGCAGGCGGCCAGCAAGGTTGCGGTCATCCCGTCGGTTCGCACCAATCTGGCCGAACGTCAGCGAGCATGGGCAACGGCACACGGTGGCGGGGTTATCGAAGGTCGAGACATTGGGTCGGTTGTCTTCCCCGATGCGGTCCTCAAGCTCTACATCACCGCCAGCGCCGAAGTGCGCGGGGCGCGCCGCAGCGCCGAAACCGGCGAGCACGTCGATGAGGTGATTGCCTCCATTCGTGAACGTGACCATCGCGACAAGAATCGTGATGCGGCCCCGCTGACGGCGACATCTGATTCAGTTCGGGTCGACACCAGCGATCGACCCGTAAATGACATCGTGGAAGAGATTCTTCACTTGCTGAAAGAGCGAACATGACCAAGGTGCAAACTGAGTTCGCCAAGGACACCAGGCTGGCGCTGGCCACCTACTGGCTCGGCCGGAACGCGTGCGTTGTCTTTTGTCGCCTCTGGTTCCGCCTCACTGTGGAAGGTCTGGAGAACGTGCCGGCATCCGGTCCGTTTGTGCTCGCGCCGGTACACCGCTCGAACATGGACACGCCCATCGCGGCCGTCTGCACCAAGCGACGGATGCGCTACATGGGCAAAGACTCGCTATGGAAACATCCGGTCAGCGCCTGGCTGTTCACCGCGCTCGGCGGCTATCCGGTGGCTCGCGGCACGGCCGATCGCGAAGCCATCACCCGCTCCGTCGACCGCCTCAAAGCCGGGGAACCGCTGGTGCTCTTCCCCGAGGGAAGCCGGCAAAGTGGCGACACTATTGCCCCGCTGAAAGACGGCGCGATGTACCTTGCCTCGAAGGCGCAGGTCATGACCGTGCCGGTCGGTATCGGCGGCAGCGAACGAGCCATGGCAGAAGGCGCGAAGTGGATACGCCCATCGAAGGTGCACGTGGTGATCGGCAAGCCCATCGCGGCTCCCGCGCTGGAGGACAACGGCCGCATCTCGCGGGAAAGAATCAAGCTGAGCACCGATCAACTCCATGACGAACTCCAGCGACTCTTTGATGTCGCCCAGCGAAAGGTTGGCGCAGTATGACCACGGCGTGGCCGACCGGCTTTCACTCCTACGTCGCCAACATTGGCGTGAAGAACACCGACGACGACTTTGTGGTGATCGCGGCCGATCAGGTTGGGCCGGCCAGCGCGGTGTTCACCGTGAGCCGCTTCGCCGGCTGCAGCGTCACTCTGTCACGTCGTCATGCGGCCGACCACCGACTGCGCGCCTTCGTGGTTTTGTCGAAGAACGCCAACGTCGCCACTGGCGCACAAGGCATGGTCAATGCGCAGGAGATCGTGGCCACCGTAGCGGCTCGGCTGGACTGCGCGGCTGAGGACATCCTTCTCGCGTCCACCGGGGTGATCGGCCGCCAGTATCCAATGGAACGGTTGAGGCCCCATCTTGCCGCCCTACCAATGCCCACCGGTACCGTTGCCGACGATGCCGCTCGGGGCATCATGACGACAGACACGTTCGCCAAGCTGGCCTCAGCATCGGTTGGATCGGCCAGCATCGTCGGTGTCGCCAAGGGTGTCGGCATGATAGAGCCGAACATGGCCACGCTCATCACCCTCTTCACCACCGACGCCCAGATCGACGCCAATGATCTCGACACGATTTTCCGCCGGGTGATCGACCGCACATTCAACGCTGTGTCCATCGACACCGACACGTCCACGTCCGACACCGCGGCAATCTTGTCGAGCGGCGCCGCTGGTCCAGTCGATCTTGCCGAGTTCGAGGCCGCGCTTCACCGTGTGGCCCTAGAGCTCACGCGCATGGTCGCTCGTGACGGTGAGGGTGCCGAGAAGCTCATCGTGGTCAACGTGACGGGCGCTCGTGACAGCGGTCAGGCCAAGCGAGTGGCCAAGTCCATCGTCAACAGCCCGCTGGTAAAGACTGCGGTGCACGGAGCCGACCCCAATTGGGGCCGAGTGGCCATGGCTATCGGGAAGTGCAGCGACGATATCGATATCGATCAGGAACGTGTGGTCATCCGCTTCGGCACTCAAGAGGTCTATCCCGCCCAGGTCGGTGACGACGGCCTCGATCAACTCACGCAGTACATGCGGGGCGACGAGGTTGCGATCAACGTCGATCTGTCCATAGCCGATGGCACCTTTACTGCCTACGGCTGCGACCTGACGGACGGCTACATCCGGATCAACGCCGACTACACCACCTAGATCGCTTGACGCGTCCGCGGACGCGTAAGGGATGCGGTCGTAGTGCCCGTCACTTCGGCACTACGCCACCCCGCGGGCGTCGACGAGGAATGCGCCGAGGGCGGCGGCCATCATGATTGGGTCGGTGGCACCACAGAGTTCTCTCGCGGAGTGCATCGACAGTTGGGCGCAGCCGACATCAACGGTAGGTATGCCGAGTCGGGTGGCGGTAATGGGGCCGATGGTGGAGCCGCAGGGCATCGAGTTCTTGCTGACGAACACCTGCGACGGAACTCCGGCTGTTTCGCACGCTTGCAGGAACATCGCGTGGGTCAATGCATCGGTCGCGTAGCGCTGGTTGGCATTGACCTTGATGACCGGCCCGGCGTTCGGCAGCGGACGGTGCGCCGGTTCGTGCCGTTCGGGGTAGTTCGGGTGCACCGCGTGGGCCATGTCACTCGATACGCAGACGGACGCGGCCATCGATCGTCGAAACGCGGCGTCTTCGCTGGCTGAATGCGTGAGCCGTTCGAGCACCGCTTGCAGCAACGGGCTGGCCGCTCCCGTCGCAGACTCCGATCCAACTTCCTCATGGTCGAACAAGCAGACCAACGGCGTCACCGCGTCGGTCGCCTCGGTGGCCAGAAGTGCTTCCAGTGCGCACCAGCACGATACGAGGTTGTCGAGGCGAGCCGACGCGATCAGGTCTTGGTCCGGGCCGAGCAGTGCCGGCGCGGTGATGTCGTGGAACATCAGATCCCAACTCAAGATGTCGGTCGGCCGCAGACCAAGATGCCCGGCGAGCCACCGCGCGAAGTCGCCTTCGGTCGTCGGCCCGACGCCCCAGATCGGCGTGAGATGTTGCTGCTTGTCGAGTAGCACACCCTTATCGTTCACATCTCGGTCGAGGTGGATAGCGAGTTGCGGCACACGGGCAATTGGGTCGTTGAGATGCACCAAGTGCACGTCGGTGCGCGTCACCACTCGTCCGGACAGGCCCAGATCGCGGTCGAGCCACGAGTTCAACAACGCACCGCCGTAGATCTCGATGGCGAGCTGACGCCATCCCATCGACCCGGTGTCGGGACGAGGCTTGAGGCGAAGGTTCGGCGAGTCGGTGTGAGCGCCGACGATCCGGAACCCGGCCGAGACCGGTGTCGTTCCCGGACGGTTCCACGCCACCAGCGCGCCGCCGCTTGCAACGTAGGCGCGATCGGGAAGATCGGTCCATGAATCGCTGGGATGCAGCCGCTGCCAGCCGGCCTCATCCAATCGATCAGCCGCGCTGCGCACGGCGTGGTACGGCGAAGGCGACGCAGCGAGGTAGTCAAGCAGGCCCGAGACGGTTGGCGGCATCGGCCTAGTTCAGCACATCACTCAGTCGTAAAGGCCGGTGGGTAAACCCGTGCCGCGCAAATGCGCCGTCTCGTTCAAGGTGTACAGCGTGCGGCCGCCTTTGCGAGACGCCATCACCCGATGAATCGAGGTGTAGTTGGGGGAAAAGAAACTGCGACCGACCAATTCGATACCAAGGACACCGGCCAGGTAGGCGCCAATGACTCCGGCGTGGCACACGAGGGCAACCCTGTCTCCGGTGTGGCGTGTGATCACCGCCTCGATTGCTCCAACAACGGTGGCGCGAAATTCGCTGGCATCGGCTGGCACTTCAAGCACCATCTCACGCCAGCGGGGATCATTGGCCTTGCGTAGCTCTTCGAAGGGCACGTAGCTGTTGGAGTGCCGATCGAATTCGGCCACGCCATCTTCCAACCGCATCTCAACTCCCTGGACTGCCGCCAATGGCGCGGCGGTCTGTACCGCTCGCAACATGGGGCTGGAGTACACCGCATCAAGCTTCTCGGTGGACAGATAGCGGGCGAGGTGTTCGGCTTGTTCAAGGCCCGCAGTAGAAAGCCCAGGGTCGGCCGGGCCAACAGAATTTTCCTGCCGCACTGGGAGGGCGTGGCGAATCAGCAGCAACTCCATGAAGGCCGGTTACGACTTCTGCAACTGGTCGAGCGGGATTTTCACCTTTACACCAAAGAAGCTGCACTCGGTCTTCTTGTGATCCTTCTTCCAGTCCTCGACGCACTTGGAGACAGTCGAGCGCTGGCTGATCATCCCGATGCTCAAGAGGGCGCAGATCGCCATAGTGAGCAGCTTGGTCACCATGGCCTTCACGACCATGGCCGCCACGATCGCAATGCCAATGAACGCCAGAATCGCGATGATGGCGTACGTCTTCACGTTGTCGGTGGTCACGGCCAGTACAGACAGAAACATGGCACGCACGCTATCGGTCCGGTCGCCTTCGTTGGTGGCAAGTACGCTGCGGCCATGTCCGAACTTCGTCCCGCGCATCTCACGCCCCAGGGTCCACCCACCACGGTGCTGGACGCCGAACCACACGATGCACTGCAGTCCCTCGGCGCTGCGCTGGACGCGCCAGCCGAGGAACGTCGAGCCGCGATCGCTGCCGTGGTCGCTCGCTGGCCCCGTTTCCTTGACGGATGGGCACAGCTCGGACTGCATGCCCGCGACAGCGTTGAGGCCTATGCCGCGTTTCGTGTCGGTTACCACCGCGGGCTTGACCGCCTGCGCGCCAACGGGTGGCGGGGCAGCGGCTACGTGCGTTGGACGGCCGAGGAGAACCGCGGCTTCCTGCGAGCGTTGCGTGGCCTGCGCGACATGGCCGCCGCGATCGGCGAGACCGATGAGGCCGAACGCTGCGAACACTTTCTGGTGCAACTCGACCCCAGTGGCGTGCCCGCCGAGGGATGACTGTTCGCCCGTTCGCCGGGGCTGTCCTGCTTGGAGGAGCGTCCCGCCGTTACGGCACCGACAAGGCGCTGGCTCTCCACGGCGGCGTGGCCATGGCTGCGTGCATGATCAACATCCTGCGGGCCGCCGGTGCGTCCGATGTGGTCACGGTCGGGGGTCCCGATCGTGGCTTTGATGCCGCCCACCGCCCTGACCTGTACCCGGGCGACGGCCCACTTGGGGGACTGCTCACTGTCCTGGCTCGACCCAGCCAAGCCATCATCGTGCTGGTGGCCTGCGACATGCCGTACCTCAGCAGCCCTACGGTCCGTCGTCTCGCTCGAACGGCGCATCAGCATCCGGAGATCGACGCAGTTGTCGCCAGAACGGATCGACGAGAGCCCCTGTGCGCCGCCTATCGGGCCGAATCCTGCCGTCCCGTGGCCGAGGGCCTCTTCGCCACGGGAGCCCGGTCACTCCTAGAGTTTCTGGCCTCTCTCAAGGTTCTTGAGCTCGTTCTCGATGACTTTGCCGAGGTGAGGAACGTCAATTCGCCGGAGGATCACGTAACGTAGAAGGGCAATGGCTATTGGTGAGATCTCCGTGGAAGAAGTTGACGAGCGACGTTTGGCCGGGGCGCTGCTCTTCGATGTCCGTGAAACCGACGAATACCACGAGGCCCACGCGGCTGGCGCCGTGCTCGTTCCCCTTAGCGAGCTGCCCTCTCGCGTTGGCGACTTTCCCGCCGATCAGCCACTCCTTCTGATCTGCCGATCCGGTGGCCGATCGATGCGAGCAGCCGAGTTTCTGGCCGAACATGGCCGTGATGTCACCAATGTCGCCGGCGGAACCATGGCCTGGATCGCAGCCGGCAAACCCGTGGTGACAGGTCCGGCCGCAGAGTGACCTTGCAGGCGGTGGCACCGGCCCAGGAACTGCCCGTGGAGATGATTGTCGATGACGGTCGACTGGCTGCGCTGGTCGACACGTTGCGCCACGAGCCCCTCTATGCGGTGGACACTGAGTTTCATCGGGAGAAGACCTACTTCCCCAAAGTTGCCCTGGTGCAGATCGCCTGGCCTACCGGCATTGCTCTGATCGACCCTCTTGCCGTCGACCTGGAGCCACTGGCGGAGATTCTCGACGGCCCCGGTTGTGCCGTACTCCATGCCGCCCAGCAGGACCTTGAGGTCATGGCGCGATCCTGTGGCACCGTGCCGCGTGAACTCTTCGATACGCAGATTGCGGCCGGGTTCCTCGGACACGCCACCCCGTCCCTGGTGAATCTGGTGCAGGGAGAGCTCGGTTTCCGTCTTCCCAAAGGGGACCGGCTTACCGACTGGCTGCGTCGGCCACTTACCGCCGACCAGTGCACCTATGCGGCGTCCGACGTGGCGCATCTCCTCGAACTCCACCGCCGATTCGTTGAGCAGCTCACGGCCAGAGGTCGGTTGTCGTGGGTGCAGGACGAGTGCGAGATGCTCCGCGTTCGACCCACCGGTCCGAACGACCCCGACCTCGCCTGGACCCGCTTGAAGGATGTTCGCACGCTGCGTGGCACCGCTCGAAACGTGGCCCGTTCAGTTGCGTCCTGGCGCGAGCGACGAGCTGCGGAGATCGATCAGCCCGTACGTTTTGTGCTCCCCGATCTTGCTGTACTGGGTCTGGCCCAGAAGGCCCCCAAGACACTCGACGATCTGCGCAGTACGCGTGGCCTTGATGAGCGCCACGGTCGAGGGCTGGTGGGGGAGTCATTGCTGGCCGCCGTTCGAGAAGGACTGGCCGACCAGTCGAGCCCGGTCACCGAACGGGATGAAAACGACCTCGAACGCCACTTGCGTCCGGCGGTGACGCTGGTGTCGGCCTGGGTAAGTCAATTGGCCCGGGATGAGAAGATCGACACGGTGCTCTTGGCCACCCGATCCGACATCGTTGAGCTTCTTGCCGGTTCATCCGGGGCGCGTTTGGCCGAAGGTTGGCGGGCGGAAATGGTCGGTGAAGGCATCCGCCGGCTGGTCAGTGGGCAGGCTGCGCTGGCTTTTGACGGTAAAGGGGGCCTGAAGCTGCTCGATTTGCCCCCTGATGTGGCCCTCAGGGCCCCCGGGCTCGACTGATACACACGTTTCGAACTTTTCCCGACTAAGCTGACCAGCGATGTCGTCACAGTGAGTCGGTGCGGTCACCTCTGGTGCCGTAGCCATGAGGTAGAAGGGTGCCCCCCGTGAAGAAGGGTCGTCACCGCCGCTTCGAAGAAGCGCGCAAGTTGAAGCAGTCTGGCCCAGGCGCGTTTGACCTCGGCTTTGGCAACGGTGGGGAAGCTCGCCCGGTCGAAGAAGATGACGAATACGCCGCATTGGCAGAGAAATACGGCGTCGTTTTTGACGATGACGAAGATGATGAGGACGAGCAGTAGCTCGCACTCCCTGACCCGCCCCTGGGCGCTGGTGAACCAAACATTATGAATCCCCCCGCACTCCGTAACGTTGCTCTTGTCGCGCACGTCGACCATGGCAAGACCACCCTGGTCGACGCGCTTTTGCGCGCCACCGGCACCTTTGCCGCCCACGCCGCCGTCATCGACCGAGTCATGGACTCCAACGACCAAGAGCGCGAGAGAGGCATCACCATTTTGGCCAAGGCCGCATCGGTCACCTACAAGGGCGTGAAGATCAACCTGGTCGACACCCCCGGCCACGCCGACTTCGGTGGCGAAGTCGAACGAGCCCTTACTATGGTCGACGGCGTCATCCTGCTGGTTGATGCAGCCGAAGGCCCACTGCCCCAGACGCGCTATGTGCTTTCCAAAGCGCTTGCCCTCGACCTGCCCGCCATCGTCGTGGTCAACAAGGTTGACCGCCAAGATGCTCGTCCCGATGAAGTGCTCGACGAGATCTACCAGCTCTTCATGGACCTCGACGCCGGCGACCACCACATCGACTTCACCGTCGTGTCGGCCGTCGCCCGCGAAGGTCGCGCCATGCTCGGCGTCGGCATGCCCGCCGCCGATGCCGACCTTTCGCCGCTGCTTGACACCATTCTCGCAAAGATCCCACAGCCACAGGGTGACCACACCGCGCCGCTGCAGGGTCTTGTCACCAACCTCGACGCCAGTGAATATCTTGGCCGCCTCGCTATTGGTCGTGTGATGAATGGCGTCATGCGGAAGGGTGAAATGGTGGCGCTGCTCGACGAGGAGACGCTCGAAGGTCAGACCCCGCTCAAGCGCAAGCTTAACAACCTCATGGCGTTCAGCGGCGTTGGTCGTGCCGATGTCGAGGAGCTGTACGCCGGTGACCTGTTCATCGTGGCCGGCTATCCCGAGGTGGAAATCGGCGACACGCTGGCCGATCCGCTCACACCCAAGCCGCTGCCGCGTATCGCGGTTGATGAGCCGGTGTTGTCCATGACGTTCGGCGTCAACACATCGCCGCTGGCCGGCAAGGACGGCAAGTACCTCACCAGCCGCCACCTCAAAGAGCGGTTGGACAAAGAAGTTCTGGGCAACGTCTCGATCAAGCTGCAGCCCACCGATTCGCCTGACATCATTGAGGTCGCCGGCCGTGGCGAGCTTCAGCTGGCCGTGCTCATCGAGTCGATGCGTCGTGAGGGCTACGAGCTGCAGGTCAGTCGCCCCGAGGTCATCACCAAGGAAATCGAAGGCAAGCGTCACGAGCCCATCGAGCGTGGTGTGTGCGACGTTCCCGACGAGCATGTCGGCACGGTCACCCAGGCGCTGGCCCCTCGCAAGGGTCGCGTCACCGACATTCAGGCCGGCGACATCGGTCGGTCCATCATCACCTTCGAAGCACCGGCCCGTGGCCTAATCGGCTTCCGTTCGCTGCTGCTCACCGCCACCCGCGGTACCGCATTGCTGCACCAGCACAACGCAGGCTGGATCGTGTGGCAGGGCGAGCTGCCGCACCGCATGGGCGGCGCCATGATTTCGGACCGCATGGGTGACACCACCGCCTACGCGCTCGACAACCTCCAGGCCCGCGGCGTGCTGTTTGTCGATCCGGGCGAAAAGGTCTACGAAGGCATGGTCGTCGGCGAGAATGCCCGCGCGGATGAGATGGTCGTCAACTGCGTGCGGGCGAAGGAGAAGAACAACATCCGTACCCACAGCCACGACGACGGCATCAAGCTCCCGCCGCCGAAGGTGCCCACGCTTGAGAACGCCATCGAGTTCATCGCCGATGACGAACTGGTGGAAGTGACCCCGAAGGCCATCCGCATCCGCAAGCGTCAGCTCCAGGAATCGGATCGCCGAAGGGCCAACAAGAAGTAACCAACGTAGGGCAAGAGCCGCCCGGTCGACCTCGGTCCCGGGCGGCTCTCTCCGTTTTGAGGTGTTGCCACCGCAACGGCCGTCGCCCGATACATACTGACGGGGTGCGACAGCCCCTACCGACCGAACGCACGGTTCTACAGGGCCTTTCGATCGCCCGATGGGCGGCGGTGGCTTGGATGGTCGCCACCACGATTTTGCAGTGGAACAAAGAAGGAAAGCGGCTGTGGTTGGCGCTGGTCAGTATCGGCCTCTCGATCGCAGTGGCGGCCTACTACTCGAGCACTCTGCGGAAAGACCCGGCCCAGCTGTTCCGACGGCCGGCGATTGCCATGCAGATAGCCCTGTCGTTCTACCTGTACGCCGCAGACGGCTGGGTGTACATGCGGCCTCACGCTTTCGGTGGAGGACAGAACCTGGCCGGCTCCATTCCTGACATTGCCGCACTCGCCACAGGCACGGCCTTCGGGCCATGGTGGGGGGCAGCGGCAGGTGCACTCATCGGCCTCGGACGGGTCTTTGGTGCGTTCACCAACAGAGCTCCGCTCAAGTCGGGTGACGTGCTCTCGGTGCTCGCCACGATGGTCTTCATGGCGTTGGCGGGATTTTTGTTCGGCTTTATCACGCGCCTGTTGCGACGGGTGGAGACCGAGGTCGTGGCGGTAAAGGCACGGGCCGACGTGGCCCGCACGTTGCATGACGGGGTGCTGCAGACGCTTGCCCTCGTCGAGCGGCGCACGCGGGACTCTGACCCGGAGTTGGCCAGTGTGGCGCGGCAAAGTGACCGGCAGCTGCGGGCTTGGCTGTTTCATGGCAATGACGAGTCGGGCGATCTCTCGAGCAAGCTGCACGCCGCCGCTCACCGGGTGTCAGCGCAGTTCGACATCCCTATCACGGTGTCGCTCGTCGTCGATGACGACATCCATCTCGACGCCAACCTTGCCCACGCGCTCGCGGGAGCGGCGGGCGAGGCGATGATGAATGCGGCGAAACACGCGTCACCGAAGCAGATCGTGGTGTTCGCCGAGGTGGACGACGACCGAGCGTTCGTGTCGGTACGAGACGACGGCTGCGGCTTTGACCCGAGCACGGCGCAACGTGGACAAGGACTCAACCAATCGATAGCAGCCCGCATGGCTGAGGTCGGCGGTCGCGCGGCGATCACCTCGGCACCGGGCGAAGGAACGGAGATTCAACTATGGACGAAGTAGCCCCACTGCGGGTGGTACTGGCGGACGATCATGCTGTGCTGCGAGCCGGTCTGCGCTCGGAGCTCGGCGACGGGTTTCACGTCGTCGGAGAAGCTGACGACGCAGAGGGCGCCATCGACGTGATCAACGGGCGGAAACCCGACCTCGTCGTCTGCGATCTCCACATGCCTCGTGGTGGGGGATTGGCGGTCGTGCGAGCCTGCGCCACCATTGCGCCAATCGTCATCCTGACAGTCAGCGAGGCCGAGCGGGACCTGCTCGACGCCGTTGCTGCGGGCGCAGCCGGCTACCTGCTGAAGACCACGCCAATCGACGAGCTGCGGCGCGAGTTCGTTCGCGCCGCCAAAGGCGAGCCCGTCTTCAGTCCTTCGCTCGCCGCTTTGGTGCTCGGCGAGTTCCGACGCCTGGCCAAGACCGCCGGAGCCAATCCGCTCTCCGATCGCGAGCGCGAGGTCCTACAGCTGGTAGCCCGGGGTCATCCCTATGCGCGCATCGGTACCGACCTGGGCATCTCGGCCAAAACGGCGGAGAACCACGTGCGCAACATTCTCGGCAAGCTCCACCTCAGCCGACGAGCCGACCTGGTGCGCTACGCGGTCGAGCACGGTATCGACTAACTCCCCCTAGGCGGTCGTGGGGGATTCCCTGGATAGGCAGAACTCGGTGAAACGCCGAAAATCAGACCATGACCTCACCATGGCCCGCCCCTCCTGCACCAATTCCGCTCGCGCCGCCGAAACCGGCGGCCGAATTCAGCGCCGCTCCGCCCCCGGAGCCCCGCATACGGCGAATCCCGCTTGCCGCGATCACCGACGTCCCGGCGGTCACGTGGCTATCGGCCTTCGGCGCAGCACTCATGCTGGTTGCCGCCATTGCACTGACACCCGATTGGAAGACGCTGTCGGTGATCACGCGCCTTCTTATCATCGGGCTCACGAATCTGGCGGTGATCTTCGTCGGAGAGAAATCGCGGTCGAAGATGCCGATTGTGGGGCGGGCCCTTTCGCACCTCGCGCCGGTGCTGCTTGCCCCATCGGCAATTCTCGCCGCCGCTTCCGCCGGTACGCATTGGCGAGCGTCGATAGCGGTCGGTGGCCTGGCCGGTCTGATCGCATCGGAGTTCCAGTACCGGCGCCTCAAGCTGGTGCTGCTCCCGTTCGCATCGGTGGCAGCCGCGATCCTGGCTGCCGCGGGTATGGCGGCGCTGACCAACACACCGATGGGAATCGCTATTGCACTACTCGCCGTCGTTGCCGTCGTACTTCGCCGCGAGATGCAGGCTGCCCTGCTCGCCGTTGGGGCCGGGCTGGTGCCCCTGGTCGGGTACCTCGGCAACATCGGGATCGGACCCGGAACCCTTACCGATCTGGGCGCCCGCGGTGAGGCTCTGTCCTGGGCCGCCCCGGTCGCCGGTCTGATAGCCGCGCTGGTGCTCTTTCGCCGGGCCGAGCGCATCGGCAGTCGCGTCTTGGTCGCGCTCGGGGGTGCGGTTCTCCTGACGAACCTGGCTGCGGGGCTTCATCTCCTCACCGTTACTCGTAACTCGGCACTGCTCGTTCCCGGGCTCGTCCTCATCGCGACTGAAGCGCTGGCCGCCTGGAAGCGTAACGACGAGTTCTGGCACCCGATCAGCTCTGCGCTCGCAACCGCGATGCTGCTCATCACCAGCGTTGCATTCGCATCGATCGGTCTGTCTCAAGTGGCAGCCACGATTTCGCACCCTGATGTTGCCCTGGCGATCGGTCTGGCCGTGCTCGCCTGCGGACTGGCCCTGTCGGCATTTCGGTGTCGAGCGATGGCCGACGTCGCTGCCCTGGTGACCGCGGAACTTGGTGTTGTGGTGGCCGCAGCCGCCCTCGCGCTCACCGGCCAACCGGTCGCTGCCGTTGCCGTGCTCGTCGCCACGGCGGGTGTGGTCGCATTGCGATCGGCTCTGCCTTCATGGCTTGCAACGACCTTCGCCCTCGTCGCCTGGTGGGTCGGTGTGCTGCAGCCAGTCGGCCATCAACTGATTGGCCTCAACGGTCTCACTGTGCTGCTCCAGGTGGCTGCGCTCAGTCTGTTGCTCGGTACCATTCGCGGCAGGCTAGGACAGACAGAAACGCTGTTCGTCGCCTTCTGGCCGGCGCCGGCGATGGCCTTGGCGACGTGGTATCTGGTGCGGTCAACCGAGGTGGCCGTCATCGTCGGGCTGTTCACCGTGGTCGTGTGCCTGGCGCAGCTTCGACGCAACGGCCAGACGGCATGGCTCGCCATGTTGCTGCCGACCGCCGTCTTCGTCTTGGCGGAAATGCGTTCAACGGCAGCGGTCAGCGTCATGGCCGCTGTTGTCGTCGCCCTGATTGCGTCGGATCGCTTGCTTCGTGGAAGCCGCCAGTTCCGTGTTGCTCTGGCCGCGGTGGTGCCACTCACCATTGTCACCATTGCTGCCCGATGGGATGCCACCTACCAGTCGATTGCCCTCGGTCTCCTGGTGCTCGGCGTGCTCGCGGCCGCTGCGTCGTTCAAGCGAAATCGACCGGACCTCGACACGTTGGTCATGTCGTTCTTCATCACCGGACTCGGCGCGGCGGTGACGATGAGCGGACCGCAGAGCGAAGACCTCGCCAACCTGCTTGGGGTGACCGGTGCGCTGTTCGCCGGGATGGTGGCGTGCCGCTATCGCCCCACCATATCGAGTTGGCTGGCTTACGGCCCGGCGCTGGCGTGGGGTTCGCTCTATCTGTTGTTTACGCAGCACAGCAGTCAGCCCGGTCGAGCCGGTGTGACCATCGGTCTCGCCATTGTCGCCATCGCTATCGGCGGACTACGCCGTAGTGCTGCTCCGCTGCTCATTGGCTCGCTTACCACCATTGCCACCATCGTGATCATGGTTGGCCCGGCGTTGGCCAAGTTGTCCCTCTGGCTGTGGGTGGCTGTTGGCGGCGCCTTCCTTATCGGTCTGGCGATGCTCATCGAACGCAAGGTGGTGGACGAGTCGGGCGAGCAGCACCGGGTGCTGGAAAAGGTGTTGAAGGGCTACCGCTGAGCTACCTCCGGCGCACGGCGGGGTGCGGCAGGAAGGTCTGCGAGGTGTGGCGAGGCTGCAGTTGCTTGACCAGCATGGCGTAGACCTCGGGGCCGACGAACTCGGTGATCTCGTCCTTTAGGTAGACGTAGGTCGGGTCCTTGCCCACGAAAGCCTCGTGGCTGTCGGTGCACCACCAATGGAAATCGTCACCGCCCTCACCCCAGTCGCGACGCTTCCACTCCCGCAATGTCGACGTGATGTGGCCGCGAGTATCGGTGGTCTCGGCTAAACGGAGCGGCACCTGCCAGCACACGTCGGGCTTCCAGTCCATTGGTCGCTCACCAACCTCAAGCGCCGCGTTGTGGAAGGCGCAGCCGATGCCACCTTCGAAGCCGGGACGGTTGAGGAAGATACAGGCATCATCGGCGAGGCGGGTCGTGCGGCTGCCGCCCTCCTCCTTTTCGGGCATGAGCCAGCCGTAGCGCTTGGCCTTCGCGTGGAACTGCCACTGATCGGGCCGCAAGCGCTCGACCGCCCGTTCCACCTGGGCAACGTCGTCCTCATCAATCATGTGGGCGCCGTAACTGCAGCAGCCCTGCTGAAGGTGCGAGGCATCACCGGTCATGATGCCCTGGCAGCCGTTGCCGAAGATGCACGACCAGGACGACAAGAAGAACGTAATGTCGAACACCCAGGTGCGGTCTTCATTCGGATCTTCGAAGGTCAGGTACTCGTGGAGGTCTTTGGGAGCGGACACGGACATTGAAGTTATCGGGTGGCAGGCTACGGTCGTGGGAATGAGCGCAACACTCGTTGACGACCTTCGCCGCGCCCTGACGCCCGATCGGGTACGAACCGACGCTACCGAGCTCACACTGTACGGCCGAGATGCCTCCAACATGACCGGCCGCGCCGTGGTGGTGTGCTTCCCACTGACCACCCTCGAGGTGCAGTCGTGCGTGCTGGCAGCTCGTCATCACGGCGTGCCCTTCGTCGCCCGCGGCTCGGGCACCGGCCTAGCTGGGGGAGCGGTACCGCCCGATGGCGCCCTCATTATCGTGCTCACCAAGATGAACCGGGTGCTTTCGGTCGACGTGCCGAACCGGATGGCCTGGGTGGAACCTGGCGTGCTCAACCTCGATCTGTCCAAACAGATGGCGGCTCACGGGCTGCACTTCGCACCCGACCCTTCCAGCCAGCAGTCGTGCTCGATCGGCGGCAACGTTGCCAACAATTCCGGCGGCCCGCACTGCCTCGCCGAAGGCGTTACAAATGGTCACATTCTCGGCTTGGAAATGGTGCTTCCATCGGGCGACATCATCACACTCGGAGGGCCCGACGCCGAACCAATCGGGCTCGATCTTCGCGGTGTCGTGGTCGGCTCGGAGGGCATGCTGGGCGTAGTCACCCGCGTGCTCGTTCGCCTCACACCGAACCCTCCCGCAGTCAAAACCATGTTGCTTGCATTTGCAAGTACTCGCGCCGGCGCCGAGACCGTCAGTGCCATCATCGCCGCCGGTGTGCTTCCGGCTGCGCTGGAGATGATGGACGCACCCATCACACGTGCGGTTGAAGCGTTTGCTCACGCCGGTTTCCCTACCGATGCCGAGGCCGTTCTCATTGTGGAGGTCGACGGTCTACCCAACGCCGTTGCCGACGCCGTCGAACGGGTGAGCGAGATCGGCGAGGCCCATGGTGCTACCAGTATTCGCATCGCCGCCGATACCAACGAACGAGCGCTCATCTGGAAGGGTCGCAAGAGTGCATTCGGTGCCATCGCCCAGATCAAACCCAACTACTACCTGCATGACACCGTCGTACCTCGCGCCAAGCTGGTCCAGGTGTTGGAAGAGGTCTACGCCATCGCCGATCGGCACAATCTGCTGGTCATGAATGTGTTCCACGCGGGTGACGGCAATCTGCATCCACTGTTGGTGTTCGATAAGCGCGAGCCGGGCGTGATGGAGCACGTGCATCAGGCCGGAGACGAGATCGTGGCCGCAAGTGTGGCCGCGGGCGGCGTGCTGTCGGGCGAGCACGGCATCGGCCTGGAAAAGCGGGAGTACATGTCGATGATGTTCAGCCCGGTCGACCTCGACCTGCAGGCCCGGCTGCGTGATGTGTTCGACCCCGACCACATGTCGAACAGCGACAAGGTGCTGCCGTCCGGTAGCCGATGTGCCGACATCGACAGCCTGGCGCCGGGAATGTGGATCTGATGATGGATCTCGGCCTCTTTGCCGAAGCGGTCGGCACCACCGGGCCGGTGTCCATCGTCGGTCTCGGCACCCGTGGCGGGCAGGTGCCCGGCTACAAGGTAATCACCGCGCCCAGCGGCATCCTCGACTACAACCCGGCCGAGATGACGCTGCGCTGTGGTGCGGGTACACCGATGGCCGAAGTGTTCGACGCGCTGAAGGCCGCCGGACAGATGGTGGCCTTGGCGCCCGGAGGGACCGTCGGGGGAGCACTTGCGACCGCAGCCAGCGACATCCGCCGGCTCGGTCGTGGGCCAGCCCGTGAGGCCTTGCTGCAGGCCCGTATAGTGACCGCTGACGGTCTCATCGCCAAGGCCGGCGGGCCGACGGTGAAGAACGTCAGCGGGTTCGATTTGTGTCGCCTGCTGGTGGGTTCGCACGGGGCGCTCGGCTTCTTCGGTGACGTCATTCTTCGGACTCGTCCCGCGCCCGCAGAGAGTCGTTGGTTCGCTGGCTCTTCCGACCCCGACGTTGTGCGCGGTCGCCTTTATCGACCGGCGGCCGTGCTGTGGGACGGGCGCACCACCTGGGTCTGTCTCGAAGGACATCCGGCCGATGTTGCCGACCAAGCCGCGCTGGTCGGACTGCCCGAAGTGGAAGCACCGCCAACGCTTCCGCCCTACACATGGTCGGTAGCGATGCCCGATCTTCGTCGAGTGATAGCAGATGCGATGGCGCCAGCGGTTGCCGAGTTCGGTGTCGGAGCAGTCCACGCATCGGTTCCACAACCGGCCCGCCCCGTCGACCCCGCAGTGTTCGAGCTGCACCGATCGCTTGCCGCAACGTTCGATCCCACTGGTCGACTCAACCCGGGACGATTCCCCCTTCTCCTCGATACGGTGACCACCTGATGGACCTGAAACTCAACGCCGACGATCTTGCGAGCTGCGTGTCATGCGGCCTCTGCCTGCCGCACTGCCCGACCTACCGGGTGAGCGGCGAGGAAGCCTCGTCGCCCCGCGGTCGTATTTCAGCCATGCGCGCCGTGCAGGAACCGGGCGGCATCGCTGACGCCGCGTTCTTCGCATCCATCGATTCATGCGTGCAGTGCCGCGGCTGCGAGACGGCCTGCCCGTCGGGCGTCAAGTTCGGCAGCCTCATGGAAGGAACTCGCTCGACCCTCGCGGCTGAGAGGCTGGTGACGCCGCGTTGGCAGCGCCTCGGGTACAAACTGCTCGGCCAGCACCGCGTCGTACTGGCCGGTTCGCGGCTGCTGGCAGTGGCACAACGGCTGCGTCTTGTGCCCGGCCGTTTCGGTGTTCCGTCGTTGCCGCTGCGCAACGCGGCGTTAGTTGCCACCGGCACCGACGTGTGGTTCTTCCCCGGCTGCGTGATGGATGCATGGCAGCGGCCGGTACACGCCGCAGCAATGCGCGTACTAGCCGCCATGGGAG
The DNA here is from genome assembly GCA_031410595.1 of Actinomycetes bacterium. Classification (GTDB taxonomy): domain Bacteria; phylum Actinomycetota; class Acidimicrobiia; order Acidimicrobiales; family Ilumatobacteraceae; genus JANMCE01. The sequence continues at coordinate 54,468 of JANNZM010000053.1, forward strand.
TCGGCGTCGCATTGCCAACGGGACAGGGCGCGTCCTGTTGCGGTGCGCTGCACGTGCACGCCGGTCTCACCAATGAGGCCTCTGCGCTCGCTGAGCGCACCATGGCAGCCTTCCCCGGTGACGCGCCGATATTGGTCGATTCGGCCGGCTGCGGGGCCGCCATGAAGGACTACGGCCACCTCGTCGGCACGCCTGCAGCTGTTGCGTTCGCGGCGCGGGTCCACGACATTCACTCGTGGGTGGCCGACAATGCGTCTCGCCTACCTCCGGCGGTCGTCCCTCAGGGCAAAATTATCGTGCAAGACCCGTGCCATCTCCGCCATGTGCAACGCTGCCACCTCGACGTGCGTAAGGCGCTCGCTCCGTTTGCCGAGGTTGTCGAGCTCGACGACGAAGGCTTGTGCTGCGGCGCTGGTGGCGCCTATTCCAGCCTTCACACTGATATTGCCGCCGACATTCGCGAGCGGAAGCTCGGCTCCATCGGGCGAGCAACCGTTGCGTCCGGCGCCACCGTGGTGGCCAGTGCCAACCCGGGCTGCGCCATGCATCTTGCCGCGGCAGGCGTGCGGGTGGTGCATCCTATGGAAGTGATCGACGCAGCCCTCGGAGGACAACATGGCCGGTGAGTTCGAAGACATCCGTCATCGTTTGGAAGCGATAGCGGAAGAGTTGGGCGACCTCGCCATTATTCGGTTGCGCCAGTCCATCGATGCCGGCGGCAAAGAACGTCCCGTCGACGAAAAGCGTCTCACCCAAACCCGCCGCGCCGTCGAAAAAGCCATCAACATCCTCAAAAAACCCGACGATTTCGCCTGACTAACGCCGACAACGGAAGTGCGGCCGGGACGGCACAGCTAACTCCTCGGAGGATGTCTATCTACTAGACAATTGATTGTCTAGTAGATAGACTTATCGGGTGAAGGCGATTCGGTATCGAAAGCTGGTCGCCAAACTCACGAGTCTTGGTTGCATCTTGGTCCGTACCCGCGCCAGTCATGGGCGATGGCTATGCGGCACCCGTTTCATCACCTTACCCAGAGCACGTGAGATCCCACCGGGAACGTTGAGATCTCTCGAATCTGACCTTGCTCCTTGCCTAGGTGAGGGCTGGCTAACTGGAGGGCAACGTTGATGTATCGAGCGAATGTGCAGAGAGACGAGACCGGCGTATGGATCGCCCGTGTACCTGATCTCGCAGGAGTCCACAGCAATGCGAAGCGCCTTGATCAGGTTGCTCCACGGCTTGCCGAGGCGATCTCGCTTGCCTTGGAAGCCGAGGTTGAAGCGGATCAGATCGTGCTGGTCATTGACTACAAGCACCTCGGCTTGGAACCGGCAGACTCAAGCGCGGTCCAAGCTGCGGCCGAGGCGCGAGATGTTCTACATGCAGCACAACGGCGCGCCGAAGAAGCATCACTCGCTGCAGCACGCACGCTCGCTGGCCATGGATTCACACTGCGCGACATTGGCACGCTCGTGGGCATGTCGCATCAGCGCATCCACCAACTGGTGAACAGCTGAGAGATCTTGCGTAAGGAGTTACGTCATCACCTCAGCCTCATAAGGGCTCGTGATGTCTACGGATGCGGAGGGCCGCAGACCGGGTGGTCCCAATTTGGTGAGCCGGCAACCGGAATACCGATGGGGATTTCGATTGCTGAAATAGTCCCAGAAGCACGAGGCCTCGTCCGGGGGGACGTCGCATGGCCCCTTCGACGGCGCGACGACTTGGGCGGTGGTGTTCGGCCACTGACGGAGCCAGGCCTCCGCGCGTGAGATAGCGGACCACGATGGCCGTCATGTGGCGTTGAGTGCGTTGATGAGGGAGCGGAGACGACTCCAGTGACGTTTGTCGAACGGGAGACTCAGTCGGGCAAGATCGAGGTGGTCGTCGTCGGCGATCTCGGCGGGCCGGGGTGTTGCGAGCGTGATCGTTCCGCCGTTGCAGATATCGGCGAACTCGGTGTTCAGCGCAGCGAACTGAACCGAGGTGGGAGCGTGGTGCACACGAATGACCAGGTCGTCACCGAAGAAACGAATGGAGTGGTAGTTGCGGTAGAAGTCGTTGATCTCATCGACAGCAAGCTGTGCTTGGTCGGTCACAAGGTATAACGCAAGATCGGCCGGTTCGATGAGCCGGCGGGGGATGAGGACCGTGGAAATCAGCGAGTGGATGGGACCCCAGAATGTTTCGCCGGGCGTATCGAGGAACACGATTGGCGCCGGAACCCCCTTGCCGGTTTGGGTCAGGGTCAAAAGCTCGAAGGTTTCGTCCAACGTGCCAAAACCCCCGGGCAGGCAGACATAGGCCTTCGATTCCTTCATGAGCATGAGCTTGCGGGTAAAGAAGTACTTCATCGACACCAGCTTGGTGTCAGCATCAATAAACGCATTGGCGCCCTGTTCAAAGGGCAGCCGAATGTTCACGCCGAAGCTGTGGGCCCGCCCTGCACCTTCTGAGGCTGCGGCCATGATGCCGGGGCCAGCGCCTGTGACCACCATCCATCCCTGGGCAGCGAAGAGACGGGCGACGTCCTCGGCTTGGGCGTAAAGCGGGTCATCGGCCTGCGTACGGGCTGACCCGAAGATCGTCACCTTGGGAATGTGACGATAGGGAGCAAAGGCGCGGAATGCCGCACGCATTTCGTGCACGGCTGATGCCGTGATCTTCAGGTCGATGAGTTCCGGGTGATCACTAACCAGGCCGGTTGCCGCCTGAAGGAGGTCGACCGCCACCTTTTGCGCCTCACCACCAAGAGTGGGACGAATGCTCCGTAGGAAGACTTCGATCTCGCTCAGTGGCATTGTCAAGGACATTTTCTTTCAGTTTGGGTCACGTGGCCCATGCAGAGTGAGAAATAAATCACATAGAGTATTCACATACCGGCGGCACGTCGTCGGCCACAGTTTACGAGTGCCGGTACGCCCCCCGAATCGGCACTCAAGATTGCGGGAACCAATCCGATCGGCTGGCGGGCCGTTCGATTGACCCATCGAGGTCGGACTTGATGGGCCACGAAATGACCCGAGTGACGCAGCTGGGTTGGCTGCCTCACTCGGGTCATCTCACTTTTTCAGGTCGGGTTACGCACCGGAGCGGAGTTCCTCGGCCCGCACCGTCAGTGCTGCGAGCAACTCATCGAAGCTCTTGATGAACGATGAGACCCCCTCGGCCTCAAGTTTGTCACTCACGTTGTCCATGTCGATGCCCACCGCGGCGAGCGCTGACCACTGCTGATCGATCGTGTCTGGGTCGGCGATGGCGGTACGGCCAAAATTGCCGTGATCGGCAAATGCCGCCAGCGTTGCGTCAGGGATGGTGTTGACCGTTTCAGCCCCGATGAGTTCGTCGATATAGAGCGTGTCGGGGTAAGCAGCGTTCTTGGTTGACGTAGATGCCCACAGCGGGCGTTGCGGTCGGGCACCACGGCCTACCAGCGCATCCCAACGTGCGCCCAGGAAGGTCGAGCGAAAGAGTCGGTAGGCCAACTTCCCCTGCGCAACGGCAGCCTTGCCGCGGAGGTCCAGGGCTTCGGGAGTACCGATGGTGTCGAGGCGGCGATCGACTTCGGAGTCGACCCGACTGATGAAGAACGAAGCAACGCTGGCGATGCGCGACAGGTCACCCTTGGCTGCTTCGAGACCACTGATGTACGCCTCCATCACCTCCGCATAACGTTCAAGACTGAAGATGAGCGTGACGTTGACGTTGATGCCTTCGGAGATGGCCTGGCGGATTGCCGGCACACCTTCGGGCGTGGCCGGAATCTTCACCATGAGGTTCGGCCGGTTGATGGTGGACCACAGGTGACCAGCCGCGGCGATAGTTCCTGCCGTGTCGTGGGCGAGGTTCGGAGCCACTTCGACGCTGACGAAACCGTCGTGCCCGTTGCTAGCCGAGTAGACCGGAGCAAACACGTCGAGGGCACCGAGAATGTCCTGGGTGACGAGCGCCCAGTAGTCATCGACGACATCACCGTTGTCCTTGGCGAGTGCAAGGAACTGGTCGTCATAGTCGGGTGAACCCTGGATGGCCTTTTGAAAAATCGAGGGGTTCGACGTAAGGCCGCGCACACCACCGTCACGCAGGCGAACCAACTCACCTGACGTGAGATAGCTGCGCTTGAGGTTGTCGAGCCAGGGGCTCTGGCCGTAGTCGGAGTAGAGCTTCTTCAGTCGATCCATCTCATTTTCCTTTCTGAGCGCCGGCGAGCCTGGTAGCCCGTGCCACGACGTTAGCGACGTTGATGCCGAGTTTGTCGAGCGCAACGTTGCCAGGGGCACTGGCGCCGAAGCGATCGATGCCGATGGAGTCATCGGCGTAGCGTTCCCAGCCAAGGGTTACGCCGGCTTCCACGGAGAGAGTGGGCAGCGTGCCGAGAACCTTGCGCTGATAGGCCTTGGGCTGGGCGGCGAAACGGTCCCACGACGGCATGGACACCACCCGAGCCTTGATGCCTTTCACTGCGAGAGCAGCGGCGGCCTCAACGCACAGACCCACCTCACTGCCGGTTCCGAGCAGCGTGACCTGCGCACCTCGTGGATCGACGACGAGCGCCGCACCCTTGGCCACCGCAGAACCGTTGGTGACGGTGGTGACCGCCTGACGGGTGAGGATGATGGCCGTAGGACCGTCATGATGCACGGCGTCGTGCCATGCATGCGCCACTTCGTTGGCGTCGGCGGGACGAATCACGTGCAGATCCGGAATGAGACGGATCGACATCAACTGTTCAACCGGCTGGTGCGTTGGTCCGTCCTCACCAACGCCCACCGAATCATGGCTGAAGATGTAGACCGCGCGGGCTTTCGAGAGCGACGCCAGCCGCAGCGCCGGTCGCAGATAGTCACTGAACACGAAGAACGTGCCAGCGAGGGGGAGCACGCCACCGTGCAGAGCCATACCGTTCAGCGCCGCACCCATGGCGTGTTCGCGAATGCCGAAGTGCACCTGCGTGCCGCCCGTGGTCTTGGCCGACAATCCCACAGCATCGGTGAGCTTGACACCGTTATTGCCAGTGAGATCGGCCGAGCCCGAAATGACGCCGGGCACAAACGGCAGCGACGCGTTGAGCACCTTCTGGAACGACTGGCGGGTGGCGAGTTTTTCTCCGGCAGGGGAGACAGGCAAGTTGGTTTCCCAGCCCGCGGTCGGACCGTCCCATGACTGTGCCCACGCCGTCTTGTCACCCTTCCACTTCGTGAAGCGCGCCCGCCACTGCGCATTGGCCTTGGCGCCTCTTGTCATCACGGCTTTGCGGTAGGGGTCGACCACCTTTGCCGGCGCCCAGAACGCCTCATCAGTGGGGATGCCCATAACGGCCTTGGAGGCCGCCACATCGTCGGGAGTAAAGGGGTTGCCATGCGCTTCGTGGTCGTCGGTGAGGCGTGGTGAGGGGTAGCCGATATGGCTGCGCAGAACGATCAACGACGGTTGACCAACGACAGCCTTGGCCCGCAGCAACGCATGTTCGAGCGCGTCGCAGTCGTTGGCTACCTCACCGATCTCATCAACATGCCAGCCGTAGGCGCGGAATCGAGCAGGTACATCGTCGGAGCACGAAAGGGACGTGTTGCCATCGATGGTGATGTGGTTGTCGTCGAACACGACTACCAGCCGACCGAGACCAAGGTGGCCGGCCAGAGACGCTGCCTCATGGCTGATGCCTTCCATGAGGCAGCCGTCACCAGCGAACGCGTAAGTGTGATGGTTCACGATGTCACCGCCGAAACGGGCCCGTAGGTTCTCCTCGGCAATGGCCATGCCAACCGCATTGGCGAAACCTTGGCCGAGCGGTCCGGTCGTCACTTCGACGCCCGCGGCGTGGTGCACTTCCGGGTGACCAGGCGTGCGCGAACCCCACTGGCGGAACTGTTTCAGATCGTCCATGGTGAGGCCGTAGCCGGTGAGATGCAACATGGAATAAAGCAGCACCGACGCATGGCCGTTGGAGAGAATGAAACGGTCGCGATCCGGCCAGTGTGGGTCGGCCGGATCGTGCTTCAGTACTCGGCTGAACAGCACGTGAGCGAGCGGGGCCAAGGCCATGGCGGTGCCTTGGTGGCCGGACTTTGCTTTGAGGGGAACGTCCATGGCCAAGCCACGAATGACATTGATGACCTGGTCGTCGGTTTTGGTGTTCATCATTCTCCGGTTGAGGGGGTCGCAATGCGGCAGGGCGCGCTACGCGAGTTGGGGTGATGTTCGAGCGTGATCGGTGAAGAGCGCAAGAGACGCCGTGAAGCCGTGCAGTGCGTTACGGCTGCCGACCGGACCGATCTCGCCGGCGCAGAACATTCCGGCCACGGCCGGCCGCGACGGCCCGTTGGAAAGCAGCGCATCATCGATGATCTCGGCGTCGTGGTTGGGCGTACCGAACATGAACGAGCCGCGCCCATTGCAGGTGAACACGAGTGCGGCGTCGGCGCGCACGCTGTTCAACATGGTGGTGAGATCGGGCCCGGCAGAGTCGGGGTCCCGCACTTGGAATTGCACTGTGGCTCCCACCGGAACCTCGTCGCCGATTACTACGGCGCCGACACTCTTATCGCCACCCATGACACCGCGCACCAGGAAATCGCCGCGGTCGAAATCGGCCTTGTGTTCATCTACCACCAGCCCGCAGTGCAAGCCTTGCCCGGCGAGGAGACGATCTTCGGTGTTGAGGTCGTCGATCATTTCCATGAGTCGGTCGTAGGCCGGGCGGCCGCCGAGTTCGTAGATGACGTTGCGATCGGACTTGGTGACGATGAACGGTTGACCGATCGGACGGCAACCCTGGGACACGACCGTTCGTGCCGGAGTGGGAACCAAGATCCCAACCGCGCCGCTCGGGTACACCGTTTGGTTGAGCACCAGTCGATTGCCGCCCGGGTTGCGTCCGGCTGAAGCGAAACCGCCACTGATCTGCAGACGCGGGTGGCGCAGCGAAGTGTCCTGCAGGAATTCATCACCGGGGAAAGAAAATGGATCGGCCAGCATCACCAGGGACTCATGATCGCTGTCGACGTTGTCCGGCAAGCCGTCGAACAACCAGCCCTCAGGCGACTGTCGAGCCGTGAGGCGAACGGCGCGGACACCATCGGAGAACGAACCGGCCCATAACGCGATGGCGGGCGCATCCTCAACACCGACACCACCGGCGAGAATGGCGCTGCCAGCCGTTCCGAGAAGAGCACCCGGCTCAAGAACGGCGTTGACGGTGCGGACCACATCATCTAGCACGCCGATGACGGGAGCGGTAACAAACAGCACGACCAGTTCGGGATTTGGTCCGACCTGTTCGAGAACGGCGCCCACGACCTCACCGACGGCCGTGGTAATCACGGGATGAGTCGACAGCGCGCTGGCGAAGGCCATGGTCAGACCGGGGGGAGGAGCGTGAAGGGCACAAGATGCCATGCACCTCGGTCGACTCGGCAGTGGGCCACGATCTGACCGTACTCCTCAAACTCGAGTTCGGCCTTTACCAGCCGGTAGGTGAACTTACCGGGCTCGACGGTGAAAGGGCTGACGTTGCGAGCCATCTCCGAGTCGTCGCCTCGCTTGTAGGACACCTCAAAGACACCTGAGCCGGCTTCGTCAGGCGGGCACCAGATGAGCGCGTACATATGCGGATCGATCGTGACCGGCACCGGGCTGGGCGATGCCATGGAGAACATGACCCCGGTGAGGTCGATGCGCGACGCGGGGCCGGCGGCTTGGCGCATGTTGAACCCCTCGACGAAGAGGGCGGAAACGATCTGCACTACCTAAGCGTACTTCGCCGATTCCTTGAGCTTCACATGATCGAGGCGAATGGTCGCCTGGCCGAGCCGCTTTGCCAGCGCAATAAACCACCAGCCCGGATCGATCTCGCCCTTGTTGAGGGACAGGCGAGCCGACGTGGGCGCCGCATGGTGATTGTTGTGGAGGCCTTCGCCGGCCGAGAGCCACGCAAGCCACTGCTGGTTCGTGGCCGAGTTCTGGTACGGGCGTCGACCGAAGTGGTGACCTGGACCGTTCACAGCGCCTCCGATGCCCAAATAGAAAACGGCGTGCACCACCGATGCGATCAGACCCGGAACCACACCGAGCAGCAAGATGAGCGCGGTTATGCCCAGGCCGAGTCCGACAAAGGCACGATCGAACATGAGCCGATCCCAACGATCTCGAGGTACATCCTTGGCGTACTTCTTCACGGTGTCGGCGGCGCGTGCCGCGCGTCTATACAACGCAGCATTGGTGACCAACACCTTGAACCAGCCATACACCGTGGGTGCATGCGGATCCTGTTCGGTGTCGGTATGCGCATGATGCTTTCGATGGACCGCCACCCATTCGCGCGGCTTCATGCCCGTGCTGATCCAGATGACGAAACGGAACACCCACGAGATGCCGGGTCGGTACGTGAGTGCCCTATGCGTGAGACCGCGATGCAGATAGACCGTGGTGATCAGGTTGGAGACCTGAGTGACGGCGAGTCCGACAGCAATCGCTGCGACGATGCGAACCATCCCCAAAACGTAGCATCTCCGGCCTACCGACCAGTAGGTAGGCCAGTCGGCTAGACTTTCCCGTGTGGCCAGCGATCAAGTCTCGACCCGGGAATCGATCCTGCTGGCAGCCCAACAGTGTTTCGCCGACCACGGCTATGCGGCCACGTCACTGAACGACATCGCGGCCGAGGTCGGTATTCGGCGCCCCAGTCTTTTGCATCACTTCGCGTCCAAAGAGGCTCTGTACGGCGAGGTTTTTGAGCGAAGCCTGTCCGACTGGCTTGTTCGGTTGGAGGACGCCGTATCGGGCGTCGGCGATGACGGTTGGGCCCTCGTTGAGGCCGTTTTGAATGTCAGCGCCGAATTCTTTGTGGACAATCCCGACGTGGTCCGGGTTCTGCGGCGCGAGGCAATCGACGGGGGAGTCAACCTCGGTATCGATATGGGAGGCATTCTTCGCCCCCTGTTCAACCGGGCCAAGTCGTTTCTCCAGCGAGAGATGGATGCCGGCACGTTTCGGACGATGGAGCCCGAATATCTGCTGCTTTCCGCGTACGGCGCGTTGCTCAGCTACTTCAGCGATGCGCCCCTCATCGCTGGCCTCATCGACGGTGACCCGCTTGGCGCCGACAGGGTCGCCGGCCACATCGCCAGCCTGCGTGACCTCTACCAGGCTGCCTTGCGTCCGGGCTAAGCACCGACTGCCCGTTACGCTGCTTCTGTGTCATCCCTTACCACCACGCTGTCGGAATCGGCATCAAAGCAGCTGCTCGCCGACGCGGGCGTTCCCGTGGCACCCGAACGAATCGTGGCAACCGCCAGTGAAGCGGCCGATGCCGCAACGGCCATGGGGTTCCCGGTGGTGGCAAAACTCTGCGGCGAGCGTATTGCCCACAAAACCGAACGCGGCCTCGTGACACTGAACCTAGGCTCCGCCGAAGCAGTTGCCGATGCAACCACCGATCTTTTCTCCAAAGCCGTTCCCGATGATGGTGAGGTCGCCGTGCTGATCGCCCCCATGATTCGAGGTAATCGCGAACTCATTGCGGGTGTCGCCACCGACCCGCAGTTCGGCAAGACGATCATGGTCGGGGTCGGGGGGATCCTGGCCGAGGCGGTTGCGGATGTTGTCTTCCGGCTTGTGCCCATCAGTCGCGTCGATGCGCAGGAGATGATCGAGGAGATCGCAACCCAGGCGCTGCTCGGGCCGTTCCGCGGTGAACCGGCCGTTGATCGGGAACGTTTGATTGATGTGCTCGTCGGCCTGTCGCGCGTCGTGGAGCATGATCCGCACATCGTGTCCATCGACGTGAACCCACTCATCGTCGCCAACGGAGTACCGATCGCCGTTGACGCCCTGGTGGAGATGAGCGCGTGAAAGCCCTCTTCGATCCGAGAGGTGTCGTGGTAGTCGGTGCCTCGACCCACCCGGGCAAGTTCGGCTTCGTTGCCCTCCACAACGTGCTGGCCTCCGGTTATCAGGGCAAGGTTTTTGGCACCAACCTTGAGGGCGAGACCGTCCTCGGAATCGCCTGCGCCCGTTCGGTTGACGAGCTTCCCTCAGGCCAGATTGACCTCGCGTTCATTTGCACGCCGGCGTCCACCAATGCCGACATTTTGCGGTCGTGCGCCGCCAAAGGCATCAGCGCTGCATTTATCACGTCGGCCGGCTACGGCGAGGCCGGTGAGGCCGGAAGGGTCGCGCAGGACAAGCTCGTTGCCCTTGCTCGCGAACTCGGCATTCTTCTCGCCGGGCCAAATGGGCAGGGCCTGGTATCCACCCCAGCCAAGTTGTGTGCTCAGATCGTGGCGCCGTATCCGCCGACCGGTTCCATTGGTGTTGCCAGCCAGAGCGGCAACATTGTGTCGAGCTTTCTCAACTGGTCGCTGGCGACCGGAGTCGGCGTTTCGCGCGCCATCTCGGCCGGCAACGCCGCCATGACCGGGGTGGCCGACTACCTCGACTTCTACTCCACCGATCCTGCGACCGCGGTAGCACTGGCGTATGTGGAAGGCATCGACGACGGCCGTGGCTTCTTCGAGCGCGTGGCCGCGGTCGCCGCCCGCAAGCCGCTCGTGCTCGTAAAGGGCGGCGCTACGGCAGGCGGCGCAGCGGCAGCAGCCAGCCATACCGGCTCGCTCGCCACCAACGACAAGGTGTTTGACGGCGCGTGCCGTCAGGCTGGCGTGGTACGCGCCGCCTCGGTTGAGGAAGCGTTTGAGGCCGCCGCTACCTTCGCAACCCAACCGCTGCCCATGGGACCCAACGTTGTGGTGATGACAACGGCCGGTGGTTGGGGAGTGGTCACCGCCGATGCCATCACCCGTGATCGTGACCTTGTGCTGATGCCGCTACCAGCCGATCTGATGGCCGAAATCGATACCAAACTGCCGCCGCGCTGGAGCCGCAGCAACCCGGTAGATCTGGCGGGCGGAGAGACCCGCGACACCATCCCGGAGGTCATGGCCATGATCGCGTCGCACCCTGACGTGCATGCCATTGTGTACCTCGGGCTTGGCATTCAGTCGAACCAGGCTCGCCTCATGCGTAGCGGTCGCTTCTACCCGAACAACGGCTTGGAACGCATCATCGAGTATCACGAGCGACAGGACACCCGCTTCGCCGAAGCAGCAGCTGCGGTGAGCCTTACGAGTGGCAAGCCCATTTTGACCGCTACCGAATTGGCGGTCGCTGACCCAACCAACGCTGGTCCGACGGCGGTCCGCGCCAGCGGGCGGCTGTGCTACCCATCGGCCAACCGCGCCGTGACGGCCCTCGCGCACATGTATCGTGACGCCAGGTTTCGGCAGCGGAGAGCGCATTAGTGTCCAGCAAAATGTTGTCGCGCGAGAAGCGACGGAAGCTCGCTGGCTATGTGCGTGTCACCGGCCGCGTGCTGCTCGCCCTCCTGCCGATATTTCTCGTCGTCTACGGCGTGCGCCAATATCGGTTCTCCCAACGGGCCGAGCCGTTGACCGCGCAGAAGGAACTTGCAGTCGGGCCACATGTCGACACGCCTCTGTTCGCCGTGCGTCGCATCCCCACCCTGGTGAGCGCTCCGCTCACCACCACGCAGATCAAACAGAAGCTGACGTCGCTGTCGGCGCTCATTCCGGCTGGGAGTTGCCTCGGCGTTTTGGCCGACGGCCAAGTTGTGGGCGCCACCAACCCGGACACCGCCGTTATTCCCGCGTCGAACATGAAGGTCGTCACGGCCGCCGTAGCCCTCGAAGTGCTCGGCCCGGAATACACCTTCACCACGAAGGTCTTCGGCAAAGAGACCGACGGTGTCACCGAGGAGTTGACTGTGGTGGGTGGGGGCGACCCGGTGCTCGCCACCAAGAAGTTCCGCGACGCCAGTAAGACGTTTCCGTACTACGTCGATACGCCGTTCACTCAGCTCGACGAAATTCTGAAGCAACTACGGGCCAAGGGCATCCGTGTCGTGGGTGGCGACCTTGTCGGTGTGGGCAACCGGTATGAAGGCGACGGCTCCTACGGCTCCTGGCCGAAGAATCAGGTGAGCCCCATTGGCGGGTTGGTCATCAACGACACCCGCATCAGCTACACCGATGAGCTCTACGGAACCGATCCGGCCAAGCACGCGGTCGAGCAGCTCGCGGCCAATATGAAGGACGCCCGCATCATTTATAACGGGAACCCGCCACACTCGGGCCCCATGCCCGAAGACCCCGGGCCCGAACTGGCCAGTGTTACCTCAGCGCCGTTGAAAGACATCGTGGCGGCCATGCTGACCCGAAGCGAGAACACCATTGCCGAAATGCTGTTTCGTGAGATCGGCAAGAAGGTGGCGAGCAACGGCAGCTTCGGCGGGGCCGCCCAGGTTGTGACCGACACGCTCACGAAGTGGGGCGTCCCGATGACCGGCGTGGTGATCAACGACGGATCGGGTCTCGACCGTGGCAACAAGCTCACCTGCCAGGCCCTCATCTCGGTTTTGTCCCACGGCGGTCCGACCAGCGCACTCGCCACAGGTCTGGCCACACCCGGACATGGCACGCTCGACAAGGAGTTTCTCACCTCCCCGGTGAAAGATCGTCTGCATGCAAAGACCGGAACGCTGAACGGGGTGAAATCGCTGAGCGGATTCGTGAGCAGTACACCCGAGCACAGCGTTACCTTCGCAATCGTGCTCAACGGCGCCAATGCCGTGGCCCAAGCCGAGAAACTCTGGAGCATCCTTGGCGATGCCATGGCTTCGTTCCCCACGCCGATCGACCTCTTGGCATTCGCACCGAAACCGGCCGTAGCGGGATAATGATGGCCAACTTGCCGATGTTCCCCCTCGGCAGCGTCCTGTTCCCGGGCATGCTGCTACCCCTTCACGTGTTCGAACCTCGCTATCGAGCACTCGTGAAGTACTGCCTGGCCAACGAACCAGAGTTCGGTGTCGCCCTCATCACCCGCGGTCAAGAAACAGGTGGGGGAGAAGAGCGCTCGCAAATCGCCACCGTCAGTCGGATCCTCGAAATCGGAGAGTTCCCCGACGGTCGCTACGCACTCCAGACCGTCGGCGTGCGACGGGTAAAGGTTCTGTCGTGGTACAACGACGACCCGTACCCGCAGGCAGAAGTCGTTGACTGGGACGACGACATGACGGGCGACGCGTCCGACGGTCTGGCCGACCGAGTCATCGGCAAATTGCGACGACTGCTTGCCATGTCGAGCGAGGCGGGCTTCGACGTTCCGCCGGCAACGACCGATCTCAGCGACGACCCGTTGCTTGCGTCGTACCACGCTGCCGCATTGGCCCCGATCAGCACCCATGATCAGCAGCGACTCCTGATCGCCGGCGGGCCCACCGAGCGGTGGAAACTCCTCGATTACATGCTGGATGAGCAGTTCGACATCCTGCGATTTAACGTCGGAGGAGACGAGACCTAGCTCGTCGGCGTGCTAGGAAATGGCGTGGCCAAATCCCTTCGCAGCCTTACCAACCGGCCGGTTGATGATGTTCTCAGTCTCACCAAGGCCTACGTCAAGCAGGAGACGCTCGGACCGCTGAAGGGCGCCGGTCGTTGGATCGCCTTCGGTGTCGCCGGAGCGCTGGCTGTCGGTATGGGCACGGTGCTGCTCATGCTCGCTGTGCTTCGCCTCACCCAGCGGTACATGCACGGCGCTATGTCGTGGGCGCCGTATGGCATTACCCTCGTGGCGGGTCTTGTCGTCATGGCCCTGGTCTGGTTCATCCGTGGCCGCAAAACATCTATCGCTGCGAAGGGATCGAAATGAGCACAGAACGCGTCAGTCTTTCCGACATCGACGGCAAGCTCCGTGAGCTGTCCGGTGATGTGAAGGGCAAGGTTGAGGCCAAGAAGCCGCCGATCCTGGCTGGCCTTGGCGCGCTCGGGTTGCTGCTGCTGATCCTGGCGTATTTCTTTGGCAAGCGCAGCGGCAAAAAGAAGACGACGTTCGTCGAGATCCGCCGCGTCTGATGGCCAAGAAGCCGACGCCGAAGAAGTCACTCGTTTCGACCCTCGGTCGAGCGGCGCTTCGCCGCGGGACGTTCGGCGGACAGCGCGGCTACCTGGCGCTACCGATTGCAATACAGGTGTTCCGCACTTTTCGCAAGGCGACCACCAAGACGCAAGAGACGATCGGTCTTGAGAGGTTGAAGGCCGGCCAGTTCGTCACGATCACCGCCATTCCTCCGCTGACTGGTCGCGAGCGCAAGGCAGCCCGCACGTGAACGTGCTGTTGCGAAATCCTCGTCGCGAAATCTCGGTACACGGTCCCATTCGTGTCCACGCGCTCATCGCCAAGCTCGATATGAACCGTGAGTCGGTGCTGGTCATTTCCAACGGCACCCTGGTTGCTGGCGATGCCTTGTTGCTTGACGACGATGTCGTCGAAGTCCGCCCGGTCATTTCCGGCGGAGCCTGAACCCGGGCGGCCGCTGTGAAATGTCGCGTCTGCCGAGAACCGGCCGTGATCGATCTGCCCCATCACAACGCCAACTTTTGCCCCGAGCACTTCATTCGCCTGTGTCACGATCAGACCGCTCGGGCCATCAAGGACCACGACATGATGAAGCCCGGTGACCGCTGCCTGGTCGCCGTGTCGGGCGGCAAGGACAGCCTGGCCGTGTGGGACATTCTGCTCGGCCTGGGCTACCAAGCTGACGGGCTTTACGTCGGCCTGGGCATCGGTGACTACTCCGACGTGTCGGGCAACTACGCCCAGGAGTTTGCGCGATCGCGAGGTCTGAAACTCATCACCGTCGACATGCGCGGCGAGCACGGCTTCGACATTCCAACCGCCGCGTGGGCCACTCGACGAGTTGCTTGTTCCGCCTGCGGCACCTCGAAGCGTCACGTGTTCGACAAGGCCGCCCTCGATGGTGGCTACGACGTGCTGGTCACCGGCCACAACCTTGATGACGAGGCGGCGGTGCTGTTCGGCAACACGCTGCGTTGGGAGGTGGAGTACCTCGCGCGGCAACAGCCCGTGCTCCGTGAGCGAGACGGCTTTCCCCGCAAGGTGAAGCCACTCATCCGCCTCGGCGAACGGGAGATGGCGGCGTACTGCATCGTCCGCGGGATCGACTACCAGGTCGATGAATGCCCGATGGCCGCAGGGAACAAGCACATCGGATTCAAGGAAGCACTCAACGCTATTGAGGCCGTGTCACCCGGCACCAAGTCGGTTTTTTACCATGGGTTTCTCGCCCGGGTGGGCCCGCAACTGTCGCCCACCACGGTCGCCGAGCGGGGTGAATTGTTGGCGTGCGAGCGGTGCGGTTCGCCGACCACCAGTGACTTGTGCGCATTCTGTCGGATTGCCGAGAAGGCCTCCGCCCATGAACCAGTGCCGGTCGAGCTGATCGTTCGGTCCCGAGGACGTAAGTGACCGACAACGAACACCCGCATGGCCGACCGTTCAAGCTGGGCGACCGAGTCCACATCGTCGACTCCCGTGACCGCCACTACCTGATCACATTGCAGACCAACGGGGAGTTCCATACCCACGCCGGTCTGTTTGGGCACGCCGATCTCATTGGGAAACCCGAAGGCACCACCATCGCATTGGCCCGCGGTATGACGTACACCTGTCTGCACCCCACGCTCGAAGATTTTGTGTTGAAGATGCCTCGCGGCGCGCAGGTGATCTATCCGAAAGACATCGGCCCGATCCTGATCCTGGCCGACATCTTCCCTGGCTGCCGAGTGTTGGAGAGCGGCGTTGGTTCGGGTGCGCTGTCGTCGGCCATGCTGCGGATGGGTGCGCACATCACCGGCTACGAGTTGCGCGAAGATTTCGCCAACCGGGCCCGCACGAACGTCGAATCACTGCTCGGTCCCGATGTGCTCAACCGCTACGACGTGCATCTGCGTGACTGCTACGAAGGCATTGACGAGACGGGCCTCGACCGGGTTGTGCTTGATCTGCCCGAGCCGTGGCACGTGGTGCCCCACGCCGAAAAGGCGCTGCACCCCGGCGGCATCCTGCTGGCCTACACACCGTCGATCACGCAAGCCACCCAGGTGCGCCAGGCGATGGAAGGCAGTGGCTGGATTCTGAAGCGCACCATGGAAGTACTCAACCGCGGCTGGTACATCGAAGGCATGGCCGTACGCCCCGACCATCGCATGGTGGCCCACACCGGGTTTCTCACCACCGGCCGCTGGATCGGCGATGGCGCCCGCGCCGTCACCCCCACCGAGCGCGAGCGCGTCTTCGACTCCCGCGACGAACCAATCCTTGGGGACGAACCGGTGCTCGAAGCCTGAGTCGACCCAGACGATTCGCAGATAGAGGCGTGGCTACCATGCGTCTTTCGTCAAAAGACGTAGGAGCGTGGGCGGCATGTCGAAGTTCAGTCGGAGCGTTGTTGGGCTGTCGCTTCTCGCATCGGGGCTCGCCTTCGGGATAGGTCGGGCCACCGCTGCGCCGGTCGCGGGTATCGGTGGACGAGTAGCGCTGCAATCACCGGTCCGCGTGCAGGACTCCCGTTACTTGAACGGTCAAAGTGGCGTAACCGCAATGACGCTTGGCACAGGCGGGATTCTGAACGTGACTCTGGAATCTCGAGAGACGGCAGGCACCGCGAGCGTGCACCCCTGCGGAGCCCCAGCGAGCGCCGGGCAAGTTGTGTTTGCGTTCGGGCCGGGCGATTCAATGACTCATCGTTTGCTGACGGATTCGACATCGGACTGTCTCACCGCCACCACGGCGGTCGATCTGATCGTCGACAAGTTCGGGGATATCACCGACGCGCCGACGACCGACCGCCTTCAGTACGTCCCCTTATCGACGCCGCTCGCACCGCTTGATGCAACCGTTGCCGCGGGATCAACCACCGCTTTTAGCTTTGGGATTCCGACGCCGGCGGACGCACGGGCCGCTGTTATTGCCCTTGGAACCTTCGGGGGCAACGTAGCCGGATTCGCTACCGCATTCACGTGTGGCAGTTCCAGGCCGCTCCTCGCCGATGTCGGGGTGAACCCGTGGGGCCAAGATAACGCCGTATTTGTCCCGATCACCGCAAGCGCGGGGCCTTGCGTCTATTCATCTGCCCGGGCAAACCTTCGCGTGACGTTGCTTGGATGGCTGTCGACAACAGGGCCAGACACCACTGCCCTTCCGCCGACGAGCAAGCTAACGCTCGAGAGCGTCCGGGCCCCCGGGCTCGTGGCCATCACGCCGGTAAGGCTGCTGGACACCCGTAGCGACCCGGCACCGATCGGAAAGAAGCTGGACGGAGGTCGGTTCGGTGAGATTCCGTTCGGCACCGACTTTTCTCGATTTTATTCTGCCGTGGTGCTGAACATGACTGTGGATCAACCAGAAGCGGGAGGCTTCGTCACGGTGTATCCGTGCGATCAGCCTCGGCCCGTAGCCTCGAATCTCAACTTCAACGTTGGCCAGACCATTGCAAATGCGGTGACCGTCAAGCTGTCGGCAATCGGTTCGGTTTGCTTCTTCAGCTCAGCGACCACCAATGTCATCGTCGACCTCATGGGTGCCTACGCCATAAACGGAGGCTCGGGCAGTCAGGCCGTTGCGCCGTCACGGCTCCTCGATAGTCGAAGCGCGGTTGGCGTGCCGACGCAGTCAAAGGTGAAGGTGGATTCAACTACGACGCTGCATGTTGCTGGCAACGGCGGCGTTCCTGCGGTCGGTGCCCAAGCGGTCACGCTGAACGTCACCGTCGACCAGCCGGAGACGGGCGGCTTCCTAACGGTCTATCCGTGCGGCGAGAACGTTCCCAATGCCTCCAACCTCAACTACGCCGCGGGGCAGACCATCGCCAATCTCGTCACCGTCAAAATCGGGCTGGATGGCAACGTCTGCTTCTACACGTCGGGGTCGGCGCATCTGATAGCCGACCTTGCCGCGTGGTATCAACCCAGTCTTGCTGCCGGATTCGAGGAACTCGAACCAGTTCGTGTGCTCGACAGTCGCAATGCTGTCGGAATCGCAGGAACAGCACTGCGCGCCGCCGGTTCCATAACCACCGTCGGCGTGGCAGGACGGGGCGGCGTGCCGGTCACCGGTGCAGAGGCGGTCACGATGAATATCACCGTCGATCAACCTCAGGGCGGAGGGTTCCTCACCGTGTTTCCGTGCGGGCAGGAAGTTCCCACTGCGTCGAATCTGAACTTCTCCCGTGGTCAGACCATTGCCAACCTCGTCAGCGTCAAGCTGGCGAGCGACGGCGCCGTCTGTATCTACACCTCGTCTGCAGCGCACGTGCTCGCCGATGTCGCTGGCTACACCACCACGACGCCGGAGACGTACTGGTCAAGCAGTTACAAGCGATTGAGCCAGTCGATGGTTGAAGCGGTACCAACGGAGCCGACTCAACTGCTGAGCGACGCCGCGAACGCGGCACGTCGGTTCAGGCTCGGGTGAGCACCAGGACGGGGATGATGCGGCCGCCGGTGCGGGCCTGGTAGGTGTCGTAGCCCTGGTAGACGTCGAGGGCGAGTTCCCACAAGCGGTCGCGCTCGGCTCCAGTTGCCTCGGTGACGCGGTAGCGGCCGCTGCGATTCTTGGCGATGACGTCGCACTCGGGATGGGCCTTCAGGTTGTGATACCAGGCCGGGTTCTTGGGCATGCCACCCTTGGACGCGATCAGGATGATGTCGTCCCCATCGGCGGCGTACACCAACGGCGTCTCGCGGGCCTCGCCTGACTTGGCGCCGGTGTGCTTCAGCAACAGCACGGGCTGGCCGACCATGGTGCTCCAACGGCCGTCGGTCTTCTTCAACAGCAGGGGATCGATCTTCGAACTCACCGCCATGATGTACAAGCTGCCGGCTTTACTCGACGCCAGCTTTGTTGCGAATCGCTTCAGCGGGCTCAGCTGTTGGACCATGGCCTTACCCTACCGGCCGAGAGGAATGTGATTCTGATGTTGCTGTACAACATCAGAATCACAAAGGCGTGCTCAGACCTCGATGAAGATGCACTCGCCAGGGCACTCTTCGGCGGACTCGATGACGACATCGAGTTGGCCGTCCGTGAAGTTGGCCATGCCGTCGCCGCCCTGGGCGTTACCGGCCGCTGTGGCAAACACCTTGCTGCCTTCCTTCACGTACGCCAAACCGTCGTCAAGCAGCGTGAACACAGCAGGCGCAATCTCGACGCAAATCCCGTCACCGGTACAAAGATCCTGATCAATCCAAACTTTCATTTGTTACGGCTCGATGAAGATGCACTCGCCGGGGCACTCTTCGGCTGATTCGATGACGCCGTCCATCTGGCTGTCGGCGAAGTTGGCCATGCCGTCGGAACCCTGGGGGTTGCCCTTGGCGGTGGCGAAGATCTTGCTGCCTTCCTTGACGTACGCAAGGCCGTCATCGAGGAGCGTGAAAACTTCGGGGGCGATCTCCTCGCAGAGGCCGTCGCCGGTGCAGAGATCCTGATCGATCCAGACCTTCATGATGAGCCATTCCTTGTCGGTGTAGTGGGCCGTGTGGAAAATACACGGTGTAGCCGGTGAAAACAACGCTACCGCCTAATCGGCTGGGACGCGCGGCGCATAAGGTCACATGGTTCATTTTCAGCGATACAGCACCCACAACGCGCGATTAGGCGTGTAGCTTGCTTTTCAGGGAGGTAACTCGATGTCGGACGCAGCGTATGAGCGGCGGCTCGCGGCCTATTCGGAAGAATTGGCGGAGCTACGTGAACAGGCGAAATCGCTGGAGGAAGAAGTCATCGCGCTTCGGCGCAAGCTCCTTGACGCGCCCAAGAGAATGCGCACCCTTGAGGAGCGCCTGCTCGACACCAAGGGCCAACTGGCCCAGGCCGTTGGCCAGAACGAAAAGTTGAGCTTCACCCTTCGCGAGGCGCGGGAGCACATTGCGCAGCTTCGTGACGAGGTGGAAAAGCTTACGCAGCCTCCGTCGGGTTACGGCGTGGTGGTCGGAAAGAATGATGACGGCACGGTCGATGTCTTTTCGTCCGGTCGCAAGATGCGGGTCAGCCTGCATCCTGACATCTCGCATGAAGCGCTCGAGCGCGGGGCAGAGGTGGTGTTGAACGAAAGCTTCAATGTCATCCTCGCCCGCCAAGCCGAACAGAACGGCGAGATTGTCAGCATCAAAGAGCTCCTCGACGACGGCCTTCGCGCCATCGTCGTCGGGCGCGCCGACGAGGAACGCGTGTGCGAGATTGGTGATGCGCTGCTCGGCGTGAAGCTTCGATCGGGTGACACGATGCGGATGGACAGCCGAGCCAGCCTGCTGGTCGAGAAATTGCCCCGCCCCGAAGTGGAAGATCTGCTGCTCGAAGAAGTGCCCGACGTCAGCTACGAGGACGTCGGCGGTCTCGACAGCCAGATCGAGCAGATCGCCGACGCCGTCGAACTGCCGTTCCTGCATGCGGAGCTGTTCGCCGAACACAAGCTGCCGGCACCCAAGGGCATTTTGCTGTACGGCCCTCCCGGGTGCGGCAAGACACTTATCGCCAAGGCCGTGGCCAACTCGCTGGCCAAGAAGGTGGCCGACAAGATGGGTGACGGAAAGGTGAAGAGCTACTTCATCAACATCAAGGGCCCCGAGTTGCTCAACAAGTACGTCGGCGAAACCGAGCGGCAGATCCGTCTGGTGTTCCAACGTGCTCGTGAAAAGAGTGAAGAGGGTTGGCCCGTCATCGTGTTCTTTGACGAGATGGATTCCATGTTCCGTACCCGAGGCACCGGTATTTCCAGCGATATGGAATCCACCATCGTGCCCCAGCTGCTCGCCGAAATCGACGGCGTCGAAGGCTTGCGCAACGTCATCGTCATCGGTGCCACCAACCGCGAAGATCTGATCGACCCGGCCATTCTGCGGCCCGGTCGACTCGATGTGAAGATCAAGATCGAACGTCCGAATGACGTGGCTGCCCGCCAGATCTTTGCCCGCTATCTCACGGCCGACATTCCGCTGTCGGCCACCGAGGTGAAGAAGGCCAAGGGCGATGTCGACAAAGCGCTGGCCGCCATGATCGAGGCGACCGTTACGTCGATGTACGAACTTGAGGACAGCAACCGTTTCCTCGAAGTCACGTACCAGAGCGGTGAGAAAGAGATTTTGTATTACAAGGATTTCTCGTCCGGGGCCATGATCGAAAACATCGTGCGCCGCGCCAAGAAGCTGGCCATCAAGCGGCTCATCGCCGGTGGCGAAAAGGGCGTAAGCACGCAAGACCTGATCGACTCCATTCGCCAGGAATTCAAGGAGCACGAAGACCTACCCAACACCACCAACCCCGACGACTGGGCCAAGATATCCGGCAAGAAGGGTGAGCGCATCGTGTTCATCCGCACGTTGGTCAAGAACGTGGAAGCCGATGACGCAAAGGGCGGTCGCGCCATAGAACGGGTTGCGACCGGGCAGTACCTGTAGCCACACGGTCGAGAACCACAGATAGGGTGCGGAATATGGCGCTGCCGAAGGTCGTCGGAATCGAAACGGAATACGGCATCGTGGTGCGCGGCGTCGCCGATGCCAACCCGATCACGTCGTCGTCCCTGCTCGTCAACGCCTATCTCGGTCAGTACACCGACAAGATCGCCTGGGACTTCGAAGACGAGACACCGGGCATCGACGCCCGTGGCTACCGGGCCTTCGACGCCATGCCACCCGAGGTCGAATCCCACCTCGCCAACGCAGTGCTCACCAATGGGGCGCGCTTCTACGTCGACCATGCGCACCCCGAGATCTCCACACCCGAATGCCGCGACGTGCTGGAGGCCGTGGTGTTCGATCGAGCGGGGGAGGAGATCATGCGCCGCGCCATGGCCGCCGCCAACGCGGCGCTACCGAACGGCGAAGTGGTGGTCTACAAGAACAACTCCGACGGCAAGGGCAACAGCTACGGCTGCCATGAGAACTATCTGCTGGCCCGTGAGCTGCCGTTCGGTCGCCTGGTCAGTCAGATCACGCCGCATTTCGTCACCCGGCAACTGATCTGCGGTGCCGGCAAGGTTGGGTGCGAATCACCAGGCGTGTCGGCCAAACAGGTGCCCTACCAACTCAGCCAGCGAGCCGACTTCTTCGAGGAGGAAGTGGGGCTGGAAACCACCGTCAAGCGACCCATCGTGAACACCCGTGACGAGCCGCATTGCGACAGCCAGAAGTACCGCCGGCTCCATGTGATCGTGGGCGACGCCAACATGGCCGAGGTTTCCACCTTTCTCAAGCTCGGTACCACCTCCATTCTCCTGGCCATGATCGAAGACGACGAACTCGGTGACGACCTTTCGCTACACGATCCGGTCTGCGACATCCGCGCCGTCAGTTTCGACCCGACGCTGCGGGCGTTGGTCACGCTGAAGGATCGCCGCAAGATGACCGGCCTCGATATGCAGTGGGAACTGCTGCGACGCGCACGCGTTTACCAAGAGACCCACGGACTCGAGTGCCTCGGTGACGAGGGTATCGGCAAGCTCGTGCTCGAACGGTGGCAGGAGGCCCTCACCGGTCTCGAAGGTGATCGCTTCACGGTGTCGCACATGATCGATTGGGTGGCCAAAGAACGGGTGCTGCAGGCCTTCCAGGAGCGGCACGACATTGGCTGGAACGACGCCAAGATGCGCGTCCTCGATCTCCAGTACCACGACGTGCGTCCCGAACGCAGTGTGTCGGCCCGCGCCGGCCTCGAGCGGCTCACGGCCGATGAAGATGTCGACCGGGCGGTCCACTTTCCGCCGCTCACCACCCGTGCCTATTTCCGGGGCCGCTGTCTCGACAAGTTTGCCGACGACATCGTGACTGCCAACTGGGACAGTCTGGTGTTCGACACCGGCCACAATTCGCTGCGAAGAGTGCCGATGATGGAACCGCTGCGCGGAACCGAGGCTCATGTGGGTAGGTTGATTGATGAAAGTGATACGGCCAACGAGTTGCTCCGCAAACTCGGGGCCTAGGAGCGAACATGACCGAACGTACCCAGAAGCAGAAACCCGCACCCGAAAAGACCGCTGAGGCCGAGGAAGTTGCGCCCGCCGCCGGCAAGCAAGGCGAGAAGATCAAGGCCGATCTTGATGACCTGCTGGACGAGATCGACAGCGTGCTCGAAGATAACGCCGAAGAGTTTGTGAAGAGCTACGTCCAAAAGGGCGGCCAGTAGGCCAATGGTCACGGCGCAGCGCTCCGCGGTTTCGCCCGGTAGCCTGCGTGCGCTATGTCGATGCCGTTCTTTACACCCGCTACCGATCCCGGTACGAACTTCCCTGAGCTCCTGAAGCGCATGGGTCTTACCGCCGAGCCGACCGGTGACGGGGGAGAGTTGTCTGTTCCGCATGCCACCACGTGCGTGGCCATCCGATTCGCCGACGGCGTGCTGATGGCGGGCGATCGCCGGGCCACGTCGGGGAACCTGATTAGCCACCGAGCCATGGAAAAAGTCGTCCCTGCCGATCGGTTCAGCGCGGTGGCCATTGCCGGTGCCGCTGGTCCGGCCATGGAGATGGTCAAGCTCTTCCAACTGCAGCTGGAGCACTACGAGAAGGTTGAAGGCTCGCCGCTCAGCCTCGAAGGTAAGGCCAACACGTTGTCAGCCATGATCCGCGGCAACCTGCCCGCGGCTATGCAGGGCATGGTCGTGGTGCCGATCTTTGCCGGTTGGGATGCTCGTCGCCACACCGGCCGCCTGTTCGCGTTCGATGTCACGGGCGGCCGTTACGAAGAAACCGACTACGTCGCTACCGGTTCGGGCAGCTTGCACGCCGGCACCGTCGTGAAGATCGGATACAAGAGCGACCTCACCCGAGACCAGGTGATCAACCTGTGTCTGAAGGCGCTGTGGGAAGCCGCCGATGCCGACTCCGCCACGGGCGGTCCCGATCCGCTGCGTGGCATCTATCCGACTGTTGCCACGGTGACGGCTGATGGATACGTGGCGGTGTCGGATCTTGAACTAAAGACCCGCTTCGAAGCCATCGCCCCGGAGGTGCCGGCCAAATGAGCATGATGTCGTCGTACGTTTCACCCGAACAGGTCATGAAGGACCGGGCCGACTACGCCCGCAAAGGCATCGCCCGCGGCCGCAGCCTGTGCGCGCTGGTGTACAAAGAAGGTATCGCCCTTGTGGCCGAAAATCCGTCGAACACGTTGCGGAAGTTGTCCGAAATCTACGACCGGATCGCCTTCGCCGCGGTCGGCCGCTACAACGAGTTCGACCAGTTGCGCGTAGCCGGAGTTCGCGCCGCCGACCTAAAGGGTTTTCAGTACAGCCGTGACGACGTTGATGCCCGCAGCCTCGCCAACAACTACGCAGGCATACTCGGCCAGATCTTCACCCACGAGATGAAGCCGATGGAAGTCGAAATTCTGGTCGCCGAAGTGGGCTATGCCACCGCGGACAGTCGTCTCTTCCACGTGCTCTACGACGGCACCGTGATGGACGAGCACAACTACAGCGTGCTCGGGGGGGAGGCCGAAGCCATCGCCGCCCGTCTGGCCGAGACGTGGACGGCAGATCTGGCGTTTGGTGACGCGCTCGCCATGGCTATCACCGCCCTCGCTGGCCCCGACCGCACCTTGGCGCCAGCCGACCTCGAAGTGGCCACCTTGTCGCGCGGCGAGAGTAGGCGTTGCTTCAAACGCCTCAGTGACGACGAAGTCACCGCCGCGCTCCCCGCTAACTGAGCAGTACTCGAGCGACCGGGATCGCAATCATGAGGATGAAGCCGAACAGCAAGAACAGCCCGAACCGCTTCGTGACCCGCCGAGTTTGCTCGTCATCGTCTTCTCGTTCAAGGGGCTCTGGTGTGAGCAGTTCCTGTGCGTGTTCCAGCTGCGAGGTCAGTACCCAAACCTGAACCGGTCCACCCGGGTAGGCTGCGCCGCCGCTCTCGCGAGCCTCAGCCACTAGACCCTCCGAACCCAGCCGGGCTACGAGTACCCGCGCGTCGTAGTGCGTCGTTGTCACCAACCGGCTCATCGCGAACTCATCAACCACGGTTGGGACCATATCTCCTTCGTGCTGAATACGTGGGTAAGGTGCCCGGATGGAGCGGAGGATTTTCGGGCTCGAGAATGAGTACGGCGTTACCTGTACTTTGCGCGGCCAGCGTCGGCTGAGCCCCGATGAGGTGGCCCGGTACCTGTTCCGTCGGGTGGTCTCGTGGGGTCGCAGCTCCAACGTCTTTCTGGTGAACGGCGCCCGGCTCTATCTCGATGTTGGTTCGCACCCCGAGTACGCCACGCCCGAGTGCGATTCCATTCACGACCTGGTAGTGCACGACAAGGCGGGGGAGCGGATTCTCGAGCAATTGCTCGGCTCGGCCGAGGACCGGTTGAAGGAAGAGGGCATCCGAGGCGTCATCTACTTGTTCAAGAACAACACCGACTCGGCGGGAAACAGCTACGGCTGCCATGAGAACTACCTCACCAGCCGCAATGACGACCTTGGCCACTACGCCGAAGTGCTGATTCCGTTCTTCGTGTCCCGTCAGATCTACGCCGGAGCGGGCAAGGTATTGCAGACCGCGCGTGGCTCCACCTACTGCATCGCGCAGCGGGCCGAGCACATCTGGGAGGGCGTCAGCTCCGCCACCACTCGCAGTCGGCCCATCATCAACACCCGCGATGAACCTCATGCCGATGCCGAAAAGTATCGGCGACTCCATGTCATCGTCGGTGACTCGAACATGAGCGAGTACACCAACTTCCTCAAGGTCGGTGCCACCGCTTGCCTGCTGCGTATGTTGGAAGATCCGGGCTGCGTGCTGCGCGACATGACCCTTGAAAACCCGATACGCGCCATCCGTGAAATCAGTCACGACATCACGTGCAAGCGAGAGGTCAGATTAGCGAATGGGCGAGACCTTTCTGCGCTCGACATCCAGCGTGAGTACCTCGACCGCGCGCTGCGCTATCGGGACACGCGCGGTTTTCGGCCCCTTGAGTTAAAGGCGTTGGAGATGTGGGAGCACGTCATCACCACTATCGAACGTGACCCGCTGGAACTTGACCGCGAGGTCGACTGGGTCATCAAGTACAAGCTGCTGGAGGCCTATCGGTCCAAGCACGACCTCCCCCTCAGTCACGCCAAGATCGCACTGATGGACCTGCAGTATCACGACGTCAATCGCGATCGCAGCCTGTTCTACCTCATGCAAAACAAGGGTCTGGTCGAGCGCATCGTGACTGACGAGGAGATCGACACCGCCATGGAAACCCCGCCCCAGACCACTCGGGCGAAGCTCCGCGGCGACTTCATTCAGGCTGCGAAGGAGAAAAAGCGGGACTATACGGTCGATTGGGTCCATTTGAAGCTGAATGACCAGGCCCAGCGCACGGTGCTCTGCAAGGATCCGTTTCGTAGCAAGGATGAACGCGTCGAGAAGCTGATCGCGTCTTTGTAGTGAACGCGTATAGCCTGACTCGCTGTGACGGAACAGCGCGACGGATCATCAACATTTTCATGGTCCGAGCATCTTGAGGGCGGCGGTACCACCGCGACGGCTGTGCAGGTGAAGCCCGAGAAGGAACGCGACGGCCAGGTTCGCAATCTGCTCGAGTGGACCTACGTGATTGTCGGCGCGCTCGGCATCGCCTTACTGATCCGAGCTTTCCTGCTCGCGTCGTTCTTCATTCCGTCGGTTTCGATGGTGCCGACGCTTGAAGTGAACGACCGCGTGCTCGTAAACAAGCTCTCCTATAAGCTGCACGATGTCCACCGCCAGGACGTCGTGGTGTTTGAGCGCCCTCCGCTCGAGCTGGACGTCAGCATCAAGGATCTGATCAAGCGAGTCATCGGTTTGCCCGGTGACGTGATCACGTTCAAAGACGGCAAAGTGCTGGTGAACGGTGAATTGCTCAACGAGCCCTACCTTGCCCCGGGTATCCGCACTGACCCCAAGAGTCAGACCGGAGATTCGATCACCGTTCCGCCGGGCCACGTGTTGGTACTTGGCGACAACAGAACGAATTCCACCGACGGGCGGGTGTTTGGTCCTATCGATCAGAAGTTGATTGTGGGCCGGGCCTTCGTGATTGTGTGGCCGTTCAGTCGCGCCGGCGGTCTCTAACACTGCAATTGATCGCGCCCCCATAGCCTCGGGTGGTGTCTTCAGACCTGCGTCCTGACGAAGAATCAGCTGCCCACGGTGCCTTTTTCGACACCGCCGGATCACGCTCAAGCAGTGTCGCCGGCGCGCGTCGGCAGCAAAAGCTCGGCCGCGTCCGCAGCATGCGCGAGTGGGCCACGGTCATTGCCGGTGCCATCGGTATTGCGCTGATCGTCCGAGCCTTTCTGCTCGCATCGTTCTTCATTCCGTCTCCCTCAATGACCCCGACGCTGCACAATGGAGATCGGGTTCTCGTCAACAAATTGGCCTACCGCCTGCATGACGTGCACCGCGGCGATGTGGTGGTGTTCGAACGACCCCCCGAGTTGAAGGATGCGCCGGAGGTCAAGGACCTCATCAAGCGGGTGATCGGGCTTCCGGGTGAAACGGTCGAATTTCGTGACGGCCGGATCCTCATTGATGGTCACCTGTTGGACGAGCCGTATCTGCCGGCAGGTACCCAGACTCTCGCCAAGACCAAAGGCGATTCGATCACGGTGGAAGAAGGCGATGTGCTGGTCCTTGGCGACAACCGGGAGAATTCCAAGGACGGCCGCTACTTCGGACCGTTCAGCCAGAAGTTGATTGTGGGTCGGGCCTTCGTGCTGTACTTCCCAATGAAGAATCTCGGCTTCCTTTAGCAAGTTGCGGGAAATGGCTAGTCGGGGTGTTGTTTGACACCCCGACGCCCAGGATGATTCGCGTGGAGTGCGCCCACGAGCTGATTAAGTCCGATCGACGCGGGTTCAGCCAATCCGCCGAGTGCCCGTATCGCTCAGGCGAGTCGACCGCAACTCCATCCCGATGTGTCGGTATTCCACGCTCGCATCGACCAAAACAGCCGGCAAATCTTTTTGGGTCGATCAGGGTGAACGTACAGTCTCAACTCACCAGCCATCCCGGCGGATGTGAACTGTGACTGGTCGTTAACCCGTATGCACCCAAAACAAAACATCCGCCAGCGACCCCCAACTGCCCACGTCACCCTCTCGGCTTCCTTTAGGGAACTTCGGTGCGCATGGCATCCATCATGCGGTCGACCCAGTCGCTGTAGACCGCGTCGGCCCCCATGCGGATCAGCTTGGTGAGCAGATAGTCGTGCTGCACATCCCACGCGAAGCAGTAGCGGTCGAAGCGGTGGAACATAGCCATCAGGCCGCCGGTCCACTCGGTGTGGTGCAGGTTGACGCAGTCGATGTTGAGGTCACGCAGAATGGATGCGCCTCGCTCGGGCCCTTCTTTGATCTGCCTTAATCGGGTGGAATGGACCAGTCTGACGTCGCGGTCGAGATGGCGGAGTTCGGCCAGTACGGTGCGGTCGGGGTGACACAGCCAGAGGCGGGGGAGCAGGTCGGGCCGAATCATCCGCACCGTTTCAATCACGGCAACGCCCGAATCGGGGCCTTTGAGATCGAGCGAGAGCGCGAATGCATTCTCCGGGTGGGCCTCCATGAGTTCGGTCAGGCTGGGGATGTGGACAGGAAGCTCGGAGCGAGGAACCTCTCCGACCGGCCGCCGCCTGCGCCCCTGTTTGATCAAACCGTCGTGGTCGAGCACCGGCACGCCGTCGGCGGTGAGCCACACGTCACTCTCCAAACCCGTCGCGCCCAGCTTGAGGGCGAGGGAGAAGGCCTCCAGAGTATTTTCGGGTGCGTGGGCCCTGGCGCCTCTATGAGCGAAGGCAAGGGGTCGATCAAGGAGAGACGGGAGGCGCTGCTGCATACCCACACAGCTTGCCAGGAATGCCCGTACCTGGCTTGTGAGCAGAACTTCAATAGACTCATCCTCGATGTTCAATGTCAGCGGTGGCGAGGTCATCATTATCCTCGTCCTAGCCCTTGTGGTTCTTGGTCCCGAAAAACTTCCTGAAGTTCTGCGCAAGGCCGGCAAGGTGTACGGAGACCTCCGCCGTCTGACCACCGGCTTCCAGGAGGAATTCGAAGAAACGTTCAAAGAACCGCTCCGCGAGTTCCGTGAGACCGCCAACCAAGCCCGCGACATGGTGAACAACCCGCTCGCCGGTTTCAAGGAAGACGAGGTCATCGAAACCTCAGAGACGTCAGAAGCTCTACCCGTGGCGTCGGGCTCTGACCCGCCCTACGCACCCGTCGTCACCGCCGATCCTTCTTTGGACGAGCCTGCTATTCCGTTCCTTCCGCCACCCACGGCGGAGGCGGTCCTGCCGCCGCCGAAAGCTGCGGTGACCTTGCCCCCTCCGTCGGCCCCGTTGTGGACGCCGCCGGTCGGACAGGAGCGCCTAGACCCGTGGGCCATAGACCGGGCTACTGACTGATGGCGGCTCGAACGAAGGCAAAGGCGAAGGAAAAGTCAAAAGACAAGCCGGCCAAGGCTGCTTTGAAGACGCCAGACGACACCATGTCGCTCACGGACCACCTGCGCGAACTGCGCCAGCGCCTGGTGAAATCTATCCTCGCGGTGGTCATCGGGCTGTTCGTCGTGTTCACGTTCTACAACCCGATCCTCAAATTTCTGGGCCGCCCGTTCGAGCAGCTCTGCAAGATCGAGAAATACCATTGCGACGGGCGCTTCATCATCACCGATCCGCTCGGGCCGATCGCGGCCCGTCTGCGAGTGTCGGGTTGGGGCGGCATCATCTTGTCGCTTCCGGTTGTGCTGTGGCAGATCTGGCAATTCGTCATGCCAGCGCTGCACAAGAAGGAAAAACGCTACGCCTTCCCCTTCATAGCGTCGTCGTTGATTCTGTTCACCATGGGCGCATCCATTGCGTACCTCACGCTGGAAAAGGCGCTCGAGTTCTTGGTCAGCTGGGCCGGCGGTGGGCAGACCGCGTCATTCACCGCCGACAAATACCTTTCGCTGCTCACGCTGCTGATGCTCGCCTTCGGTATCGGATTCCTCTTTCCTGTCCTGCTGGTGTTCTTGGAAATCATCAAAGTTGTCACGCCGAGGCAGCTGCTCTTGTGGTGGCGGCAGGCCATTGTCGTCATCGTGGTCGTCGCAGCGGTCATCACACCGTCGGGTGATCCGTACACTCTGTTCGCTCTGTCGATTCCAATGTGGATTTTCTACTTCGTGGCGATCGGCATCGGGCATCTCATTGTCCGTAAGAAGAAGGACGAAGCCGCAGTAGTCCCGGAGGCATGATGGCGACCTCGGGTGGATCCGGTCCAACCGAGCAGTCCAGAGCCGAGCGCGCGGCACGCGTTGCCGGCTACGGCTTCGCGCTGGACGACTTCCAGTTGCGGGCCCTCGACGCTATCGACGCCGGTCAGTCGGTACTGGTCGCCGCACCAACCGGCTCTGGCAAGACCGTCGTGGCCGAGTACGCGGTCGGTCGCGTTCTCGACCGAGGTCTGCGGGCGTTCTACACCGCGCCGGTGAAGGCATTGTCAAATCAGAAGTACCAGGACCTGGTGAAGCTGCGAGGCATCGATAACGTCGGCCTGCTCACCGGTGACAACAACATCAACGCCGACGCTCCCGTGGTGGTGATGACCACCGAGGTCCTCCGCAACATGATCTATGCGCGATCACCGGCCCTGTCCCAGTTGGGGCTGGTGGTGCTCGACGAGGTTCACTACCTGCAGGACACGTACCGCGGTCCGGTGTGGGAAGAAGTAATCATCCACCTACCGGCCAGCGTGAAACTGGTGTGCCTGTCGGCCACGGTGTCGAACGCGGACGAACTCACCGCTTGGATCAGCACCGTGCGCGGGCCGACGACCTCGGTCATCGAAACGAAGCGGCCCGTGACGCTGCATCACCTCACCATGATCGGTGACAAGACCCAGGACCGCCTCCATCTCCTGCCTACGCTTGTGAACGGCAACCCCAACGCCGAGGCGGCCCGCATCGACAACGAAGCTGCCCGTGGTTGGAAGGGTGGAGCAAAGCTTTCGGGTAAGCGCAAGCTCTACACGCCTCGTCGCCTGGAAGTGATCGAGCGGCTCGACCACGAAGACATGCTGCCGGCGATCTACTTCATCTTCTCCCGCAATGCGTGCGACGACGCGGCCAAGACCTGCCTTGATGCCGGGGTTCGGCTCACCACCGGGCCCGAACGCGATCGCATTCGCGAGATCACCAAGCAGCGCCTCGACAGCATGGACGACGCCGACCTTACCGTGCTGGGTTACTCGCGGTTCCTGGCCTGTCTGGAGAACGGCATTGCGGCCCACCACGCGGGCATGGTGCCACCGTTCAAAGAAGTAGTCGAAGCCTGCTTCACCGAGGGTCTCGTGAAAGTTGTATTTGCAACAGAAACGCTGGCTGTCGGCATCAACATGCCGGCCCGCACGGTGGTGATCGAGAAGTTGTCGAAGTTCACCGGTGAGCATCACGCGTTTCTCACCCCGGGGGAGTACACCCAACTGACCGGTCGCGCCGGTCGGCGCGGTATCGACACGGTGGGGCACGCGGTGGTGCTCTGGAGTCCGTTCGTACCGTTTGAGCAGATCTCATCGCTGGCATCGAGCAAAAGCTTTCACCTCACCAGCGCATTCCGGCCCACCTACAACATGGCCGCCAACCTGGTGCGCGCCTACAAGCGTGAGCAGGCCGAGCAGCTGCTGTCGCTGTCGTTCGCGCAGTACCAGGCCGACGGTGACGTGGTTCGCATTGAGGCCCGTCTCGCCCGTCGCCGCACCGCGCTCGAAGAGGTGAAGACCGACGCCATCAGCCCTTTCGGGGACGTGGACGAGTACCGCCGTCTCACCAGCCGCAAGGACCGACGCGACGACGGCCGCGCGCCGGTTCCCGCCATCGAAGCCGCGCTCGGCCGCCTGCGACTGGGCGACATCGTGATGGTAGAGAAGGGTCGCCACAAGGGTCGCGTCGCAGTGTTGAGTGTGACCTCCCGCAAGCATCAGGCCAGTCGAGTGCGGGCCATCACCTCAGCGCGAGTGCAGGTGCAACTCACCGCGCACGACTTCATCGACATCCCCAAGGCCGCCGGTCGCGTCGAGATGCCGAAGCCCTACAACCCGAACCGCGAGGGTTACCAGAAAGAAGTGGCCAGGGCACTTGATCGCGCCAAGGTCGCGACGCGGAGCGCTTCAAGGGCAGATGCCACGCAGGTGCATCCGGTGTTGAACGACCCCGATCTTCCGGCGCGACTGAAGGCCGCCTCATCGGCCGACCGTCTCGAGCGCGAGATTGATGAGTTGGTCACCAAGGTGGGCGGCCGCAGCCGCAGTCTCGCCAAGGCGTTCGATCGGGTCATGGACGTGCTCACCGAGTGGAACTACGTGCAGGATTGGACGCTCTCGCCCGCGGGCAAGCAACTGTCTCGCCTCTTCCACGAGTGTGATCTGCTCATCCTGGAAGCGATGCGCCGCGGCCTGTTCGACGGTCTCGACGGCCCGAGTCTTGCCTGCACCATGTCGGTATTCACCTACGAACACCGCTCGTCGGAACCGCCCCCCGCACCATGGTTCCCCAGTGCAGACGTCAAGAAGCGTTGGCGCTCGATCGAACAACTGGCCGACGAACTGATCGGCTCGGAGCTACGTGCCGGGCTCAACCCAACCCGACGACCCGACCCAACCTTCGCCGCCATTGCGTACGCGTGGGCAGCAGGGGAAGGCTTTGCCGAGGTAGTGGAGGCCGAAGAACTTTCCGGCGGCGACTTCGTCCGGAACGTGAAACAGCTTGTCGATCTGCTCCGTCAGATCGCCGAGATCGCCGACCAACCTGCGACTCGCCGTGCTGCTGCGCAGGCCCGCGATGGCCTCTTCCGCGGTGTGGTGGCGGCGTCGAGCGCGGTCGAGGTGGATGGTCCCGAAGCACCCGAGCGCGAGGCCAGTTAGTGGTCATCCAGAAAGGGAAGGATTGGGGAACCCCCGGTGTCCTTCCGCCGACTGCTCCTGTGGCCAACTCGAACGCAGAGCTCCGTACGCTCGTGGTCGAAGGTGCCCGTGTGATTGGCGTTACCGGGGGCGACCTTTGTCGGACGCTGAGTGGGGCGGGGTCGATGTCGATGGTGTTCCCGATCGACCTGTGTCGTCTCACAGTCGTTGGAGTGGATGAGTTGTTTGTCGCTCACTGTGTTGCCCGACAGAGGTGGCTCCGCGGACCGATTACCGCGGTCATGAACGCGCAGTTCATCGGCAGCTGGGACGTTGCCCCGCGCAGTCACCCGAACGACGGCGTCGTTGATGTGCTTGAGATCTCGATGGGTCTCGGCGACCGGCTGAAGGCTCGCAAGAGACTGGTGACCGGCACGCACGTGCCGCACCCGGCGATCGCTCAGCGGCGCGTGAGTACCGCCGACTTCCACCTCAGCCGACCGACCAAGATTTGGCTCGATGGCGAACCCGTTACGACCCTCACCGACTTCACCATCACCGTCGAACCCGACGCGCTCACCATCGTGATCTAGGCCGGTCCCGTCGGCGGTGCCGCTGCCACCGAACCGCTGATTGCCGTAACGTGGTCCGCGTGACCACTGAAACGCTTCGAGCCCAGATCACCGACTACGTCGACCGGCACGCAGGGATGCTGCTGGACGTATCGCATTCGATTCACGCCAACCCCGAGTTGGGCTTCGAGGAACACCACGCCCATGACGTGCTCACGTCTGCCTTGAGCGACGCGGGACTTGATACCGAACGGGGCGCGTTCGATGTGCCGACTGCGTTCCGGGCCACGGCCGGCTCGGGCGACGGTCCGTTGATAGCGGTGCTGTTGGAATACGACGCGCTGCCCGAAATCGGCCACGCTTGCGGTCACAACATCATTGCGTCGGCGGGTCTCGGCGCCGGGCTGGCGGCCGCAGCAGTGGCCGAGGTGACGGGCGGTCGACTGACCATTCTGGGCACGCCGGCCGAGGAGGGCGGCGGCGGCAAGATCGTCATGGCCGAACGCGGTGCGTTCGACGGCGTTACGGCCGCCATGATGATTCATCCTGCCGATGCCGACCTGATCGCCATGAACACGGTAGCGCTGCAAAAGCTGATCGCCACCTATGAGGGTCTGGCCGCCCACGCCGCCGCCGCGCCGTGGATGGGCCGCAACGCGCTCGACGCCGCGGTACTCGGCTACAACAACGTCGCCGCGCTGCGCCAGCACATCGGCACCGACGAGCGGATCCACGGCATCTTCACCCACGCCGGCGACAAGGCCAACATCGTGCCTCACCGCGCGGAGGCAATGTGGTACGTGCGGTCGCCAACGGTTGAGAGCCTGCAGCCACTCAAGCAACGGGTACAGACCTGTCTCGAAGCCGGGGCCAGCGCCGCTGGCTGCGGATGCCAGATCGAATGGAAGACCGGCGCCGAGGCCTACTCCGACATGCGTGACAACGCGGCCATGCTTGGTTCGTTCGTCGCCAACGCATCACTTGTCGGCCGCAACCTGCGCGACCCGCGCATGGGCCAAAAAGTGGTCGGCTCCACCGACATGGGCAACATCAGCTACTTGGTGCCCTCCATTCACCCCATGCTGCAGGTTGCACCGGCCGGTGTGCCGATCCACTCGCACAAGTTCGCCACCTTCGCCGGTGGAGAAGAAGGCGACCGCGCCGTTCTCGACGGGGCCAAGGCCATGGCGCTGACTGTCCTTGACCTCTGGACCAACGCCAGCCTGGTACAGGCCGCCACGGCCGAGTTCGCCGCCGGTTGAGGGGGGCCACGCCCGGCAATCCCACGTGAGGGCCGGGCCGGGCCGTAAGCTCAACGGCGTGACACCGTATCTGCCGGAAGAGTTCACCGCGCCTGAAGTTGACCTCCTCCGCCGGTATTTCACCAATGTCGACGGGCCCGTTTTCGCCCTCGTGAATCTGCCAGAACTGGTCAAGGGCGCACTCATGTCGCGCTATTCACGAAGCCCGAAGAGCCTGCGGCGGCTGTTTCTCGACGAGTTTGTCGGTGACCTCGACGTATCGGGCGACGACGGTGTGGACGCGACCGTCGGTATCGGGCGGGCCGAGGCGTTCTACGAGAAGAACTTCGTAGAGTACGGCGACGATTCCATCGCGCAGCTCGGCGGCGTGCACCTGGCATGCGAACAGGCGTCGAACGTGCTCACCAAGATCCTCGAATGGGGACGTCTGCTGTCGTACATCGAGCAGAGCACCCGCTACATCAACTATGACTTGCGGCTCGGTGGTCGCTACCGCTTCCATCGTGATCCAGGCATATTGAGCAGTGGGCTCGGCACTCGCTATGTGGCCGACATGGACCGTACGTTCGAGGCCTACACCACTGTGGTGCAGGCGGTCATCGACCATCTGCGCGCCACGGTGGCCCAGCTTCCCACCGATAGCGACTTCGTCTACCGCCAGGCCATCCGGGCCAAGGCACTCGACGCGGCTCGCGGCATGCTGCCGGCGTCGACCCTGTCGAACCTAGGTATCTACGGTTCGGGCCAGGGCTACGAGAACCTCTTGCTGCGCATGCGGGCCCACCCGTTGCCCGAAGCGCGCGCTTACGCGGATCTGATGTTGGTGGAACTCCGCAAGGTCATCCCCACCTTCATGCGACGCGTCGACCTGCCCGACCGTGGCGTGGTCTGGTCGAGCTATCTCGAATCCACTCGCGAGGCGACGGCGGCGGCGGCCCACGGGTTCTTCGCCGGTGATGCGCCGTACGATGTCGCCGAGGTCACGTTGCTCGACTGGGACCCCGACGGCGAGGACAAGGTCGTGGCCGCAACGCTGTATCCGCACCTGTCGATGTCCGAAGCCCAGATCCTGGCCAGGGTTCGCACGATGTCCACCGAGGAGAAGGCAAGCGTGCTGCGCGCTTCGATTGGAGACCGCCAGAATCGGCGCCACAAGCCCGGGCGAGCCTTCGAGCGAACCGACTACCGCTTCGACGTTCTCGGCGATTACGGAGCATTCCGTGACCTGCAACGCCATCGCCTGATGACCATCGATTGGCAGCGTCTCTCACCTGAACATGGCTTCAGCCGACCCGATCTGGTCGATGAAGCGGGCGTCGCCGACCTCTTCAACGAAACCATGGAGCGATCGGCCGATCTGCACGCGGCGCTTTCCCCGGAGTTTCCGGCCGAGGCGTCCTACGCCGTGTCCATGGCCTACCGGGTGCGCTACATCATGCAGTTCAACGCCCGCGAAGCCATGCACATGCTCGAGTTACGCACCGCGCCGCAGGGGCATCCGTCGTATCGCAGGGTGTGTCTGGAGATGCACCGCCTTATCGCCGAGCAGGCCGGTCACCGGGCCATTGCCGCCGCAATGACCCATGTGAACTCGGCCGACCCCGGTCTCGAACGCCTGCAAGCCGAACGCCAGGCCGAAAAACGCCGGAGCATGTCCGCCGACTGACGCCAAGGCCGGAGAACACACCGCGCAGCAGACACCGTGGGCGGTGAGCGGTACACTGCTCGCTGCGGGCGGCGCCGTGGAGGTTTTTGCGTTGCCTGTTTTCCGTCGCTTTGTTCGTATCGCCGCTCTCGCAAGTGGCCTGCTACTCGGTACTCCGACGCTTGCGGGCGCTGCGCCCGCTGCAGCCAGTGCGAACTACACCGTGAAGTCGGGAGACACCCTGTTCGGTATCGCCTCCCGATTCGGCGTTTCGCTCAAAAGCCTCCTCCAAGCCAATGCCATGTTCGCCAAGACGATGATTCGCCCCGGACAGGTGCTGAAGGTGCCGACGGACGTTGCCGCGCCGCTCTCGTCCACGGGCGAGCTTCCATCGGACATCAATACGGCCGAGAAGCGGGCGTTGATCCCACTTTTTCGGGCCAGTGCGAAGGAGGCTGGGGTTTCCGTTGATCTGCTGATGGCCCTGGCCTATACCGAGTCGCGGTGGACGCAGGGCGCCCGTTCAGCGGATCGAGCGGTGGGGGTGGGCCAGCTCTTACCGAGTACGTCGCGGTACATTTCCGGCTCGATCATGCATGATCCCGGGCTTGATCCGCGCAGATTGCAGGACAATTTACGAATGACCGCCCACTATCTGCGCTACCTCATCACGGCCTTTCCCGGAAACGGAGAACAGGCATTAGCAGCCTATTTTGAGGGCGAAACCTCCGTTCGACGGTCGGGGCCGAGCCGTCCCGGCCTGCAATATGCCCGCAAGATCTTGACGCGACGCGTGATGTTTTTGAACGCAGCCTGATGGTGTGGCGCTTTTCGTCGCGGAACCTCGTATGATGCCGCCCCGTCATGGCTGATGAAGACGAAATCCCCGAAGAAGAAATCGAATTCGAAGAGGAAGACCTGGTCGACGACCTGGTCGATCCCGACGATCTCGACGAAGAAGACCTTGAGGTCGACGAGGAGGACGATGCGTTCGTCGTTGACGACGACACCGTCATCGACGACGTCGAAGACATCGAAGAGGAACCAGCCGCGACCACCCGCCGACTCGCTGCCACCGATGAGGAGGACGACGATGACGACATCGTCGATCCCGACGATGTTGAGGCCGATCTCGACACCATTCTGAAAGATCGCCTGGTCACCTCAGAGGAGGAGCCCGACGAGGATGACGAAGAGGTAGAGGTCGATGACCGCGGTGATCCAGTCGATCGCATCCAACCTAAGCGTCCCGGCGAATTCGTGTGCCAGTCCTGCTTCCTGGTGAAGCATCCTGGCCAACTCGCGGACGCCAAAAAGAAACTTTGCAGTGACTGCGTGTAGAACCCTGTCATGACCGAGCCCAGGCCTCCGCTCGAACAACTGCTTGAGTTCGCGCTCTTCGCACCCATTGGGCTGGCGCTCGCGTTCTGCGACAACCTGCCGAAGATAAAGCCGGTTGGCCTCAAAGAGATCAACCAGCAGATCAGTTCGGCACGCACGATCGGAACCATGACCGTCAATCAGACCCGGCGCGAGATCGAAAAGCTGCTGACGCCGAAACCATCAACGACCGCGGCTTCACCGATTGAGACCGTCGTTGTTCCACCGATGCCAATCGCGAACTACGACTCCCTGACCGCCGCCCAGATCATCGGGCTGCTTGATGCTCTCACGCCCACCGAGCGGGACCGGGTGGCCGAACACGAAAAGGCCCATCGCAACCGCCGCACCGTACTGGGCCGCGTCGATCAGCTCCGCGCGTGACCCCCATTGAGATCAGCGCGCGGGTTGCGACAACGGATGACCTGCCAGCACTCCTGTCGCTTGAGGCCGAGGCCCGAGACATCGTGCAGCCGGTCCGCGGCGGGGCGGTGCACCTTGATGTCGACGGCCTCGGATGGACCCTGTCGACTCGGTTCGGGGCGCCTGACGTGGTGGTGCTCGCCGGCCTGATCGACGACGCGGTGATCGGTTACGCCGTCGTGTCTTCGGCATCAACCGCCGCGCGGATTGAAGCAATCTACGTCGAACCCGAAGCTCGTGAACTCGGCGTCGGCGAGGAACTGCTGAACCAAGCAATTGCCTGGGCACGGGACCGCACGTGCACCACGCTCGACGCGGTTGCTCTCCCAGGAGATCGTCACACCAAGAACTTCTTCGAAACCTTCGGCATGGTGGCTCGCGCCATTACCGTCAGCCGTTCGCTTTAGCTTTTACCGCTATCGCCCCTGCCAGTTCGCAGGGCGTTTTTCAATGAAGGCGGTGAGGCCTTCTTTGAGGTCTTCAGAACCCATCACACGAGCAAAGGCTTCGTTGGTCAATTTGCGCAGCGTGGCTTCGTCGGCATAGCTGCTGGCCAGAACGACCTTGCGGCTTTCCCATACAGCCATGGGGGCTGCGGCCGTCACTTGGCCAGCCAGCACCATGGCCGCGTCGTACGCCTGGCCTGGCTCAACGAGGCGGTTCACCAGACCGAGCTGATAAGCACGCTCGGCCGCAAGCGGCTCTCCCGTCAGGATCAGCTCCATCGCAACGTTGCGTCCGATGGCATGCGGAAGGCGGTACAGCCCTCCGGCTCCGGCCACGAGGTTTCGCTTGGCTTCGGCCAGACCGAACGAAGAACGGGTCGAGGCAACGACCATGTCGCACGACAGCACGATCTCGCAGCCACCTGCGGTAGCAAGACCGTCGACGGCAGCGATCAACGGCTTCTTGCGGTCGCGGTACACAAGGCCGGCAAAGCCACCCTTGGCGGTGGCCAGGGTGGCGCCCTGCCCAGAGTTGATGGCTTTCAAGTCGGCACCGGCGCAAAAGACCGGGCGCTCTTGGCCTTCGGTATTCGCCCGCAGCACGCCAACCCAGACCTGGTCGTCGTCTTCCATCTGGTCGATCGCCGCTTCCATTGCGATTGCAACCTCGCCGTTGATGGCGTTGCGGGCTTGGGGACGGTTCAGGGTAATGACGGCGATGCGTCCGATGACTTCGTACTCAACCATTCGGTCAGCCTACGCGCGCGGAACCGCCCGAGCCGGTGAGGACTCGGGCGGTTGCAATTCACTGCGATGACGGCATCGTCGCCGACGTGTGGCCGTTAGCTTTCGGCTGGGCCGTCGCCTTGGGCAACGTGGTCAGCTTCGACCATCGCGGCCACCTCGGCCGGGGTCTCGATGACATGGGCATCGGGGTTGGCGGTGAGTGCCGCGGCCTCGGCCGGATCCTCCACGATGCGATACGTCACGCCCGGGCTGTCAGCAGGCAACTCGTAGGCGGCCGCGACCGTCTCGACGGTGGCAGGGCTTTCTGCGACCGTCTCCGCAGCAACGGGCGTCTCGACAACGACGGCGGCCGTCTCGATGACCGGTGCTTCGACGGGGGCGACGACCGACGCTTCGATAGCAGTCGGCGTTTCGGTCACGACTGCATCCACGGTTGGGGCCTCGACGGTTGGGGCCTCGACAGTCGATGTCTCGACAGCCGATACCTCCACAGCCGGTGTCTCGACAGCGGGTGTCTCGACAGTCGGTGTCTCCGCAGTCGGGGTCTCCGTCGCGGCCGAGGCGCTGTCGCCCTTGGCCGGGGGAGCGGGCGGACGCAGGCCAGGCTTGCGGGGCGGACGCGGGGCCCGACCGGTGCCACCGGCCGGAGCGTCAACGCCGAACAAGGCAGCAATAGCAGGGAGCTGACGAGCCAGCCGCTTGACCGTCGACTGCAGTTCTTCGCTCGGGTTGGCCGGAATGCCGGTGGGGACAACCTGATTGCGCACGGGCGAGAACGCCAGCGCATCGAGCACCGCCACCCAACGGTCGCTGCCAGCTTCGGGCGAGAGCGTGGTGATAGTAGCGGCGGCGAGCTGCACCGACAGCTCCGGAGGAAAGCGAACCCCGGCCTTCGGCGGACGCGACGACAGGCGCAGCGCACGAATGGACTTGCCGGTCTTGATCGACTCGGTGATCTCTCCGAGCCAGTCGCTGTGCTCATTGTCCTGACGCAGGTTGAGTGCAGCCTTCAGATCGGCTGCCAGCGCTCGGGTGGACTCTTCACGGGCCACGATGGGTTCGTCGCCGGCCACAACGACGGAGCGCAGGTCGCGCAGGTCAAGTTCTTGCACATCGGCCTTGGCCGCTTCGGCCCGGTCGAGCCACTCGGCCACACGAAGTGACGGCAGAAGCGTCTCGGCAAGCTGCAGCACGCCAGCCGGCTTGATCTCGCTCTGGCCAGCAGCCTTGAGCGCGTCGTTCTGCTCGCTGAGGGCCTGGCGGACGGCCGGAATTCCGCCGCGCAGCACCTGCTCGGCGATCGGCTTGTGTTCCTCGGGAAGGGCAGCAAGCACCGCGTTGCGATGAGTCTTGCCAGCGCGAAGGCGTTTTGCCTTCGGCTTTTGTGGCGTCTCGGTGAACGCTGGGCGCGCCTGACGGGGACCGCGGTCTCCCTCGGGGCGCGGGGCACGAGCAGGACGATCACCTTCGGGGCGCGGGCCACGAGGCGGGCGATCACCTTCGGTACGCGGGCCGCGCGGCGGACGATCACCCGCTGCACCGTCAGGCCGCGGGCCACGAGGCGGACGGTCGGGACGGTCGCCGCGCGGTGGACGATCGGCGCGATCACCGAAGTCACGGCGGGGCCCACTGCCCTTGGCCGCAAGGGTCTGTAGCACCGGTTCGAACGGCTTGCTCGACCCCATGAGCTCGAGCTTGGCCGCCTCTTTGCGGGCGCCCTTGGCCGGCAGCACAGAAAGCACCGTGATGCCGTCAAGATCGAAGTCGGCTTCCGCCCGGTGGGTATCGCCCACCTTGGCATCGCCAGGCAAGAGCGTGCCGTTCAGGATTCCCTTCGGTTCGCGGGCGCCAACGGCACGCCAGGTCCAGGTGCCGTCACCACGATTACTGGTGAGTTCGAGTTCAATCCTGCGGGACATGGGGAACAAAGCTAGTTGTTCGGCGTTGATTGGACCATTGCGATGAGAAACCCGCCCCCGAACGGCGGCGTCGCGTAGCGTTCAAATATGCCGATCTATGCCCTGGGTGACTTGGAACCGACCATCGATGCAACCGCGTTTATCCATCCCGATGCCGTCATTATCGGCAACGTCACCATCGGCGCACAAAGTTCGGTGTGGCCCTGCGCCGTACTCCGTGGCGACGGGATGATCATCTCGATCGGCGACCGTACCTCGGTGCAGGACGGCTGCGTCATCCACACCACGGCCGAGATCGGCACGACGGTTGGCGATGATTGCGTTATCGGCCATCTGGTGCATCTCGAAGCCTGCACCATCGAAAGCAACGTACTCATCGGCGTGGGTGCCATCGTGCTGCATAGCGTCATCGTGCACAGCGGCGCCATCGTTGCCGCCAACGCCGTGTTACTGAACGACATGACTGTGCCCTCGGGCGCAGTCGCCATGGGCGTTCCGGCCAAGATCCGAGAGGGGGCCGCGAACGCCGAGATGGCCAAGCACGGCTCAGCCTCCTATGTCGGCAACACCGAGCGTTACCGCCGCGAGCTTCGGCGTATCGGATG
Source organism: Actinomycetes bacterium (assembly GCA_031410595.1). Lineage (GTDB taxonomy): Bacteria > Actinomycetota > Acidimicrobiia > Acidimicrobiales > Ilumatobacteraceae > JANMCE01. Next base: position 96,246 of record JANNZM010000053.1, read on the forward strand.
ACGCTCGGCGTCGTCGTTTCGCCGCCGGCCTCAGAGCTCGAACTGGCCGCCGACGCGCTGTGGTCGTTGGGGGCAGTGGCAGTCGAACAGCGTGACGGCGAGTTGTGGACGAGTCTGGGCGAGGACCAGCCGTGGGTGGCCGCAGCGATGCCGACGACGTGGCCGTACCGCTTTGTGGAGATGGACGACACCGCAGCCGACACATGGCGGCAGTTCGCGCAGCCGATCCGTATCAGCCCCCACCTCGTCGTCGCCCCGACCTGGGTGCCGTATGAGGCAGTAGTGGGGGAGCGGGTCATTTCCGTCGAGCCTGGTGCCACGTTCGGCATGGGTGATCACGCGACGACGGTGCTTTCACTCCAGGCGGTCGAGGCACTCGTTCGTGACGGTGACACGGTGCTCGACGTGGGGTGCGGCAGCGGGGTGTTGGCAATCGCTGCGTTGATGTTGGGCGCGCAGAAGGCCGTCGGCCTCGACATCAATCCGGCATCGGTCGAAGTGAGTCGAGCCAACGCCAAAGCGAACCATGTGGCCGACCGGCTTGCGGTGTCCAACACGCCACTTGCGGACATTGCGCAGGCCCGACCGGCCGACTTCGACCTGATCCTCGCCAACATTTTGGCCCCGGTGCTTATCGAACTCTCCGACGATCTGAAGCGCTGCCTGAAGCCGGCGGGCCATCTCGTCATCAGTGGGATTCTTGCCACCAACTACGACCATGTTCTCGAAGCGTTGCTTCCCTTGGAAGTCGTTGCAATTGCAACGAAAGACGTGTGGGCCGCCATCACACTCCAGTGGCCACAGAGCTGAGAACCATCTCGATTTCGCATAAGCAAGTCCCAGCAGTGGACCGTAAGCTCTCGGCATGACCATTGAAGGCACCTACGTCCCGACACCGTCCGATTGGGTCCGTGAACAGGTCGAACTCTACGAACGGACCGGCGGACGCGAAGGCAACACCCTGCGTGAAACGGGCATTCCGATCATCGTGCTGACCGTCCGAGGGGCCAAGACGGGGTACGTACGCAAGTTCGCTCTTATGCGGGTGGAACACGACGGCGCGTATGCGCTCGTTGCGTCGAAAGGTGGTGCGCCGACAGATCCGGCTTGGCTCGCCAACCTGCTGGCCGACCCGATGAACGTGTGGATTCAAGATGGTGACACGGCGGTGCACATGCAGGTCCGTGAGCTTGAAGGTGCCGAATATGATCTGTGGTGGGACCGTGCCGTCGCCGTCTTCCCGACCTACGCCAACTACAAGGCCAAGACCGATCGCCGCATCGCCGTGTTGGTAGCAACGCCGGTCTAGGTGAGCTGCTTCCGTTTCAGGAAGCGGGACTCAAACCAGCGGAAACTCGCAGCCGCGACAGCGGTGGTTGCCAGCGCGGTAGCCACGAACAACGCCAGCCCTTCGTGAATGTCGAACCGGCCCAGGACCTTTGCCACGCCGGTGCGAACGAATTGGTGCATCAGGTAGATGCCGTAACTCAGCGCGCCGACGTAGGCCAGGGGCTTGTACTGCAATACCCGGCTGAGCCCACCTTGGTCACGCAACACGACGGCGGCCAGCAGGCTCACCATCAGCACATGCATAGTGAGACGGGGGAGACCCTGTACGGACGCAACTGGAAGCGCAGCGACAGCGACACAGGCGCCCGCCAACCCACCCGTCACGTACGGGCGATTCAACAGTCCGTCGATCACGACGAAGCCGCGACGATCGTGCAGCAGATAGGCAAGGCCCACCCCGAAAAGGATTGGTGTGAACGTCACCTGCAACACGTTCAGTTTCGCAACCTCAAATCGAGTACCGCGCAGCGCGTGGTTGAACAGGCCGAGCTGCAGCTCGACATTGACAACGATGAGTGCACCCAATGCCCACACGGCCCGTCGCTTCAAGAAGCGTTGCAGAAGCGGCCAGACGATGTAGAACTGCTCCTCGCAGGCGAGCGACCAGGTGATTGCAAGTAGGCCTGGAACCTCTCTCCAGTTCGACAGATACACCGCCGCCCAACCGAGACCATCCTTGAAGTCCTGCCCGCTGGTGGAATGAGGAGCAGCCACCATCCAGAGTGTGGCGAAGGCGAGCACTGCGTAGTACAGCGGAAAGATGCGCAGCACACGGCGTCGGTAGAACGAGCGAAGGGAAACCGCGCCGGCTGTTGACTCTTCCCGCAGCAGCCGGGACACGATGAGAAAGCCGCTAAGCACGAAGAACATGTCCACACCCAAGAACCCGCGACCGGCAAGGTTCCACGACTGCACACCGTGGGTGTGATGCCACACAACCGCCAGAATGCACAGCGCTCGAATGCCGTCGAGGTTCGCAAATCGCCGCTGGTGCAAGTACACCGTGTGGCGAGCGTCGGGAGAGGAAGCCGTTGTCAACGCTTCTCCCTGAACATCCACGCAGCGAATCGTAAAAGGTCGGACACTGAAAAGTCTTGGTTCGTTCGGCCTAGAACTCTCAAGACTTTCCCGCCCACCGGCCCCGACTATGCATACGGGTCTCGTTGCGTCGAACCGGCAAGGATGGTGCGGTGAGCTCCGACCACGTCACTGCCTACCTGGCCGCTGAGGGATTCGAAGGGCAGTTGGCCGACGAACTTCGACTGGCCGGCGTGGTGGTGCCCTCACGGCACGATCGGCTCTTTATTGCTGGTGGCCCGGCTGTCGCCTCGGCGTGGTCGGCCAACATATGGATGAACGCAGAACTCATTGAAGTGGAATCGATCGGCGCCGCGGCCCGAGAGTTGAAAGCGCGACAGCGCAACTGGGCGACCTACGCACCGCAGCATCACGGCCGAGCGCAGCTCATCGTCGACAAGCTTCCCCATGTTTCCGCCAAACCGTTGCCCTTCGGCACACCCGCTCCAACCGCGCCACTCGGCTCGTTCACGCTGTTGACACCGAATCTGTTGTTGGCAGCAGGATCATGCTCAAGTCCCTTCCCCAACGGCGAAGCGCGCTTCGAAGAAGACCGTGAAGGACCGCCCAACCGCGCGTACCTGAAGTTGTGGGAAGCACTGGCGCTACTTCGACGATTCCCAACAGCGGGGGAGCGGTGCATCGATCTCGGCGCCAGCCCCGGCGGCTGGACGTGGTCACTCGCCCAACTCGGCGCAACCGTTCTCGCTGTCGACAAGGCACCGCTCGACCCGAAGGTCGATCGTCTTCGCAACGTGACGTGGCTAGGGGAGAGCGCCTTCGGTCTTGACCCCTCGGCGCACAAAGCCGACTGGTTATTCAGCGACATCATCGCCTACCCCGCACGGCTGCTCGCGCTGGTCGAACGATGGATCGCCGCCGGCACCGTTGCGAACATCGTGTGCACCATCAAGCTGCAAGGTGACACCGACCACGAGACGGTCCGTGCCTTCCAGGCCATCGCTGGAAGCCGAGTGCTGCACCTCCACCACAACAAACACGAGCTCACGCTTCTCTGGTCGCGTCCCTGACACTCCCTCTCATGGTGCGCCGCCATTTCATGGCCCGATGAGCATCATGAGAAGGGGCGCTGGGATGGCCCAGGACGGTGACTCGAAGTCGAGAATCGTCTTTGTCGCGACGATGCCTCTACCGAATTTGCCCTCGATTGTGAGTGCCTCTCGACGCCAGCCGTTGTCGACCCATTTCGACTCGATCGGTGCCGTTGATCTGGGGCCACCTGGCGTCGAAACGTTAACGGGTGCGAGATCAACTTCGTTGCCCGTGCTGGTGCGTGAATACCCGATGGTGTCTGCCGCTATCCATCGCCCGGATTCGTGCTCATCGATGGAGCGGGCGATGCCGACGCCGATTGTTTGTTCGGTGAGTCGCGTGAAGTCTGGGGGTTCGGCCGCAGCGCGTAGAAGGTTCGGTAACCACGCTAGTAGGGGGTCGGCGAGGTAGAGCTTTGCTTGTGTGCTCGGAACCGTCCTGCCCCTGTCGTTGCGTTGCGGGCACCACAGCGCGCCGTAGGAAGCGACCAGGCGTGCGAGTCTGCGCTCGAATGTGTTCTTGCTGGCGTACCCAAGCGCGTCGGCGGTGCCGGCCCTATCGAATGGACTGGATGACCGTGTTGCGATCGCGTCGAGCAGCAGCAAGATCGACTCTTGAGGACCGTCGGGATCGACATCGCGTCGGAGCCATGCGTGCAAGTCCTCGAGATAGCCTCGGTCGTGAGCGCCGGTTGTTTCCACCGAATGAATTGCTCGTGGGAAGCCTCCCGATGCCAGGTAGGCCTGCCACGCCAGGTCAAAGTCGTCGATCGCAAACCGCATGGTCTCGAACGCAAGGCGCGCTTGTGGTGTTTGGAGAAGCGTTGGGTGGATGACGTCGGGAACTGGCAATGCGCGTCGCACCGTGACGACGTAGTCGCGGAAGGACAGAGGCATCAGATGCCGGAGGCGACGGAGCCCGGCCGTGCCTGATCGCCCTGCGAACAGGTTGCCCTCGACATCTTCCTCTGTACGCCATGAAGACCCCGTCGTCACGACAGTGTCCAGACCGAACGCACTGTTGTCGCGGGCGTGCTTGAGGGCCGTGGCCCATCCCCTAATCGGTGTGATCTCGTCGAACAGCCATACACGTCGACGCGCCTCGGGCTGATCGAGCGAGCGTGTTAGCTCCCGTCCGAGCTTGATTGCTCGGGTGATGTCCTGAGCCGTCATACCATCGCAAGCAAGACTAATGATCTGGCGTGCGTCCACATCAGGGCGCGTGCAAAGTGCCGCTGCCAACTCACGGACGACGACGGATTTGCCGACTCGTCGGGGGCCCTGCAGAACCGTGAGCGAATCGCCGATGGGTGCCGTGGCAATGTCGGCGAGTATGTGCGACCGATACCCGACGTCGAAGTTGCCGCGCGCAGTCAGAAGGAGATCGTGCCGCACCCATAATGAAGACTCGTTTGCGGGCGATCCGGCGGACCACCAAGGATTGGACTCGGCAAGTCTTCGTCGGATTAGGTCGTCACGCATTCCAAGACTCTACAATGTTCGGGCTCCAAGGGGGAGGGTTCAGTGTATAAGTCCGGACTCTGTACTGGGGGGTTAAGGTGCTACTGACGAACTTTAGGGAGTTGGAGCTGGGTCGGCCGGGGCCGACCCAGAAGGTCGCGAGATGATGGGACGCGATATGACACGCTGGTGAGCGTTCATTGCTCGGTCGAACGGGAGTGGCTATGCCTGAAACCGAGTGGCGACGGGTCGACCGTCAGGTGTAGCGGGCCTGGAGGATGACGATGTCGTCGCCGTCGACCAGGTAGACAATGCGGTGTTCCTCATTGATGCGACGTGACCACGCGCCAGCGAGCGCGTGGCGGAGTTGTTCAGGTTTACCGATCCCACCGAAGGGGTCGCGGGCAATGGGCACACGGACTGGACGAGGCCGAGTTGATCATCACGCGTGCTGAGCTTGAGGACCTCCGAGACAAGCTGTTCGTGCTGCAGTGCGCCGTCCAGGACGTACAGAAAGACTTGGCGGCCTCCAAGACGCTCGTCGCCTACAAAGACGCTGTCGGCTGGCTGATCGACTCCGCCGGCCCGCTTCTCGGCACATGGCCACAACGCCCATAATACTTGTTATGTAAAGCTAGGTTTCGATCTGACGTTGCGCTAGACGTCAATGATCTGCAACGCCCGGTTCGCTGTCTGAGCAAGCGATTCGATATCGGCTCGATCGGAAGTGACGACAGCTGCCTTTCTGCGAAGGGCCGATTCGACCACCATGGCGTCGACCGGCCCGACTGTCTCGCCACATTTCTGTCGAAGTTGACCCGCTCGCTTTGCAGCGGACTCGCCGAGCTCCTCAACTTCGCAACCATCGAGCAACCGCGAAACATTCGCAACGCGACCGCTGTGCCACGCCTCGACCAGACACCCGGCTGGCACTATCGGACGAACCTTTCGCTGAAGCGCACGCGCATGTAACGCCCAGAATCGGCGGTCACCACGTTCAGCCGAAATCAGCGCACCGGTGTCGTAGACAAGTTCGAGAGACTTCGACGGCATTACCGGCGTGCTACGCCGGCTCGATCAAGTTCGGCATCCGCAAAGGAGAGCTCCTCAGCAGTGAGCGCACCATTTTCGCGTTCCCACGCCCGCACGGCACGAAGCCCTCGACGGGTCGCCAACCACTGATCGGCAGCGTCTGCCAATGCCGCCGATACCGTCTGGCCCTGTGCTTCGGCTTCTCGTTCCAGTGCGGCGAAGACCTCTGACGGCAGAGACACTGATCGCTTCACAACAGTTGACATACACACATGGTACGACCATAGTACGACCACGTCAACGACGCCGAGCGACTGCAAACCACAACCGCCAGCGAACCTAGACGCCAGCAGACAGTGTTCGTCCCGGCGAATGAATTGGCGGACACGGGCGCCTTCGATGTCCCGAGGGCACGCTGGTTCGCGGTCACCGGTAGCCTTCCGGGATGGCGAGACGGTGGGTACGGCTGGGCGGCGCGCTAACGCTGCTGCTCCTCGGGCTCTCAAACGTCGCGCCGACGGCGATGGCTGCAGTGAGCGAACCGACGCTGACTCCCGTCTACCCAGCGAGGCTGCTGGACACGCGACCTGCCGAAACGGTCGATGGGCGATTCGCCAACATCGGGCGACTACGGGCCGACACCGAGTTGGCGGTGAGCGTGACCGGTCGCGGCGGCGTGCCGACCGACGCAACGGTCGCGGCGCTGAACCTGACGGTGGTTGATCCGGCCGGGGCCGGTTTCGTGACGGCGTACCCGTGCGGCTCCCCCAAGCCCAATACGTCGAATGTGAACTTCACGCCGGGACAAACGGTAGCCAACTTGTCCATCATGAAACTCAACGCCGATGGCCGCATCTGTTTGGTGAGCGACAAGCCAACGCACCTCATCGCCGACGTAACCGCCTTCAGCACGTCTGCCGCCCCCTTCTCCCCCATCACACCGGCGCGGATCTTCGAGAGTCGGGCCGCGGCCACCATCGACGGCCAACAAGCCAACGTCGGCAAGTTGGTTGCAAATGCAACGATGCAAGTTCGCGTCGGAGGAAGGGTGGGCGTTCCCCTCGACGCAGCCGTCGCGGCACTCAACATCACCGTTGTCGACCCGGCGGCCGCTGGCTTCGTGACGGTCTATCCGTGCGGCGAGCCGAAACCCAATGCCTCCACCGTGAACTTCCGGACCGGGCAGACCGTGGCCAACCTGACGTTGTCGAAGTTGGGAACGGACGGCAAGGTCTGTGTGGTCAGCGACCAGGCCACCAATCTCATCGTGGATGTCACCGCGTTCGCTCCGCAAGCCACCACCCTCGGTACGCTGAGTCCGGCGCGGCTCCTCGACAGCCGGCCCGCAGCCACCATCGACGGCCGCTACAGCAATACGCTCAAGCTCCGCGCCAACGTCGTGGTCGACCTTCCGGTCAGCGGTCGGGCGAGCGTTCCGGCCAGCGCAGCGACCGCAGCGCTGAACCTCACCATCGTCGATCCGACCTCAGCCGGGTTCCTCACCGCGTATCCGTGCGGCACCGCCAAGCCGAACACATCGAACGTGAACTTCACCGCTGGTCAGACCGTCGCCAACCTCTCGATCGTGAAAATCGGGGTCGGAGGCAAGGTCTGTCTGGTGAGTGACCAGCCGGCCCATCTCATCGTCGACATCACCACCTTCGACATAGGTGGTGGTACCGCCCCTCCCCTGCCGATCGGCGCAGCCAGCGTTGGCGGATGCGAGATTCGTCCACCCTCGGATCCATGGAATCAGGACATCACCGGGCTCGCCGTCCACCCGATGTCGGACACGTGGGTGACCGCAATCGGGCGATCGCAACGCGTGCACCCCGACTTCGGGTCGAACCCCGACTACGGCATCCCGTTTACGGTCGTGCCAGAGGGCCAGCCGCTGGTGCCGGTCACGTTCACCGACTACTCCGACGAAAGCGACCCCGGCCCGTATCCGCTGCCGCCCGACGCAGCCATTGAGGCTGGCTCCGACGCGCATGTGCTGGTCGTGCAGCAAGGCACATGCAAGCTCTACGAGACCGGCAACTCCTCGTACGTCAATGGAGCATGGAGCGCGTCCGGTGGCGCGATCTTCGATCTGAAGACCAGCTCGTATCGTCCGACAACATGGACGTCGGCCGACGCCGCTGGTCTGCCCATCCTGCCCGGACTCGCTCGCTATGAGGAAGTGAAGAGCGGCGTCATCACGCACGCACTTCGTTTCACGGCGCCGGTAACCCAGCGGGGTTATATCTTCCCCGCCAGCCATTTCGCGGGCACATCCAATCCGGACCGCCCGCCCATGGGCGCACGCCTGCGACTGCGTGCCGACTTCAACACCGCCGGCTATTCAGGAGACTCGCTGGTTATCCTCACTGCGCTGAAGAAGTACGGGATGATCCTTGCCGACAACGGCAGTCCCTGGTACATCAGCGGGGCCACCGACGTCCGTTGGAATGACGATGACCTCAACCATCTCAAGTCGGTTCCCGCTACTGCGTTCGACGTCGTCTACACCGGACCCACCGTGACCGGTTAGCTCGAACACGTTCGGTCCGGATCTCCCGGTCTCGTCCTTCGGCGACGTCGGTCAAGAGGCGGTGCCGCATGTCACCACGAGCAGAGGGTGGGTACGTCGGACTGTTTCGGCTATCGTCTTCGGGCCAGCCTTCGGGCCTAGGTGCACGTAGGCAGCCGATTCGCTGCTTCCGTGAAAATCCCCACGGGAGCAACTCAGATGTCCAGTGCATTTTCCGACCTTGGCGTGCCCGCGCACATGGTCAAGGCCCTCGCCGAAGCCGGAATAACCCAGCCCACCCCCATTCAGACGGCCGCTATCGCCGATTCTCTGGCCGGTCATGACATTTCGGGTCGCGCCCCCACCGGCTCGGGCAAGACCCTTGCGTTCGCCATTCCGCTGGTTCACCGCATCACCAAGGCCGAGCCCTACAAGCCGACCGCACTCATTCTGGTGCCCACCCGCGAGCTCGCCGCGCAGGTGCAGAACGCGCTTGTGCCGATCGCCAAGGCTCAGGGCCGTTGGGTGCTCGCGGTGTACGGCGGCGCTGGTTTCGCCATGCAGACTTCGGCGATGCGCCGCGGTATCGACATCCTGGTTGCCTGCCCCGGTCGTCTGGCCGACCTCATCCGCCAGGGTGCCGTGAAGCTCGACAAGGTCGAAGTTGCCGTCATCGACGAAGCAGACCGTATGGCCGACATGGGCTTCATGCCACAGGTGCGCGAGCTGCTTGATCAGACGCCGTCCACCCGCCAGACCATTCTGTACTCGGCCACGCTCGACGGAGATGTCGATCAACTCGTGCGCCGATACCAGAAGAACCCGATCCGCCACGATGTCGCCGGTGACATCGAGCAGGGCGAGATGGTCCACCACTTCAACCGCGTGCAGCCGCACGAGCGCGTCAACGTTGCGGCCAAGCTTGTGCAGCTGCACGGTCCGACCATCATCTTCACGCGTACTCGCCACGGCGCTGATCGTCTGTCTGATCAGCTTGAAGCGGCCGGTGTGAAATCGGCTGCCATCCACGGCGCCCGCACGCAGGCGCAGCGCGAGGCAGCGCTGCGTTCGTTCAAGGACGGCCGCGTCCATGCGCTTGTCGCTACCGACGTTGCGGCGCGCGGTATTCACGTCGACGCGGTTGGCCTGGTTATTCACTGGGACCTGCCGGAGGATCCGAAGGACTACATTCACCGTTCCGGCCGCACAGCACGCGCTGGTGCAACCGGCGTCGTGGTGTCGTTAGTGACGCCGCAAACGTCTCGTGCAGCCATGGCGTTGGCTCGCAAGGTGGGGATTGTCGCCTCCATGACAGAGCCAGAGCTGAGCGGCCCCAACTTCACATTCGCCACGCCGGTCGGATCCGACAAGTCTCGCTTCGATGCCGACGCCCGCGCCGCGGCCAAGACCTACGGCAAGCCCAAGTTCGAGCGCGGCGCCCGGCCTGCCACCCACGGCACGCCCCGCTTCGATGGGAACCTGCGTCCGGAATCTGGCAGGGAGCGTCCCTCGTTCGCCGCCCGCAATGGCCGCCCCTCCGGGTCTGCCGGAGCGGGTCGCCCGACTTCGGCAGGAGCCGGAGCCGGTCGTCCGAGTGCCACCGCCAAGCCCAGCGGACCCGCCCGCGGCGAGGTCAAGCGCAACCGCGGCTTCTAGGTTGCACCGATCGTCGTGCGATGGAGCAAGCGGTCCTGACCGTCATAGCCGCCCGTCGCGCGATGCAACAACGACCGGTTGTCCCACATCACCAGCATGTTCGGCCGCCACTGGTGGCGATAGACGAACTCGTCTCTCGTCTGCCAGCGGTGGAGGTCGAGTAGCAGCGTCGCGCTCTCGTCATCGGGCATTCCTTCGAAACCGATGATGTAGCCAATGCATCCGAAGATTCCGGGCCGCCCCGTTTCCGGATGGGCGCGGATGATCGGATGGAGCTGAGCGGCCTGCGCGTCATCGGACGGTCGAATGTCCATGCTGCGCCCTTTGTCATCGGCGCCGTACATGCCACTCGGCGCGTAGCCACCACGAGCGCTGTGGATGGCCATGCGGCCCTCAAGGCGTACCCGTAACGCATCGGGCATTGCGTCAAGTGCGGCATGTTGGTTCGCGAACAGCGTGTCACCACCCGTCGTTGGAATGGTGATGCCGAACAAGCACGTTCCTGCCGGTGGCCTCGCCTGGAAACTCCAGTCGCTATGCCAATTCTCGGCGAAGAGCGGTGCGGTCTCCGCCGCCAGTCGTTTCACTGCGATGACATGCTCGCGGCCTGGAAGTGGGGCGATGAACGGGTCGTCTCCGAACGGTCCGAAGTACTGCGTGAATCGTTCGAGGTCGTCATCCGACATCGCCTGGTCGGGATAGGCCAGCACGTGATGTTCAAGCCAGGCTGCCCGAATGGCTGCGACCTCCACCGTCGACAAAGGCACCGTCAGGTCAACTCCGGTCACCGACGCGCCGAAAGACTGTCCACTGGGCGTAACCACGATTGAGCGCTCCACCCTCGCAACTGTAGGTCTCGCGCCGAAGGTTGCGTTCTCGTAGGCTCGTCGTATGGCGCTGGGTACTGAGGGTCGATCGGTCGATGACGTACTGGCTGAGCTGGACGTATTCAAGGTTCGCGACGTGCGGTGGCGCGATGGCCGTGCGTTTACGCTTACGTACTTCGCTGGTGATGAGGTGGCCGCTGTGCAGCAACGCGCCTACAGCGCGTACCTGTCGGAGAACGGGCTCAACACCGACGCATTCCCCAGTTTGCGCAAGCTGCAGACGGACGTTGTCGACATCGTCAGCGGATGGCTGAACGGCGGAAGCGAGGCGGCCGGATTCATGACGAGCGGCGGCACCGAAAGCATCCTGCTCGCGGTCCGAGCCGCCCGAGAACGGGCAGGCGTAGAGCGAAGGATCACCGAGCCCGAAATGGTGCTCCCCACCAGCGCCCATGCCGCGTTTGAGAAAGCGGCCGACTACTTCGGTGTGCGCAGCATTCGCGTCCCGGTCGGCCGCGATTGGCGAGCCGACGTCGACGCCATGCTGGATGCAATCACCGATCGAACCGTTTTGCTCGTCGCCTCCGCACCTCAGTATCCGCAGGGCGTGATCGACCCAGTCGTTGCGATTGCAACCATCGCTGGCGAGCGAGGCATTCCGTGCCATGTCGATGCGTGCATGGGTGGCGTCACTCTTCCGTTCCTCGAACGCCTCGGTGAGCCGATTGCGCCATGGGACTTTCGCGTGCCGGGTGTGACCTCGATCTCGGTAGATCTTCACAAGTTCGGCTACACCGCCAAGGGTGCGTCGGTGCTCCTCCATCGATCGAAGAAGCTGCGGGCTTACCAAACCTTCGTAACCGACAACTGGCTCGGCGGCCTGTACGGATCATCGGGCATCATGGGCACGAAATCCGGCGGAGCGATGGCCGCCGCGTGGGCCGTCATGCAACACCTGGGTGAAGACGGCTATCTCGAACTCACCCGAAAGGCGCGGGTCGCCACCCTCGAACTGGCCGATGGGATTCGTGCCGTTCCCGAGCTCCTTCTGAGGGCAGACCCGGACACGACACTCGTCTCCTTCGGCTCGCGCGATGACACTGACATTTATGCGGTGGCCGATGAGTTGTGGAAGCTCGGTTGGTATCTCGACCGCCAAGGCCCTCCTGCGTCGCTGCACTGCACCGTGAACGCTGTCCACCATGGCCTCATCCCCGAGTTCCTCCACGACCTTCGAGCCGTCCTTGGGCGGCTCAAAGGCGCTCGTGGCGAGGCTGGCGCGTACGGCACTGTCGAGTGACGCCAGCCGGAGGCTGTTCGCTCGCGGCAGCGTCACCCCCAACGTCCGGCCGACCGGGTAGGCTGGCCATGCCGTTCACACCCGGCGGGAGAGTTCGCCTCACAGCCAGTGAGGAGGACGCCGAAGGAGCAACCTCCCCGGAAACTCTCAGGCCAACGGACTGTCGGGTCAGGCAACGCTGGAAAGCAGTCGAACAGTTTCGACTCACCGAAGGGGACAGCTTCGTGATCGCTGCGAAGTGAAACTCTCAGGTCCATCGACAGCGGGGGAACTCACCTTCAGCCAAGGAGTTCCCATGTCGTACGACCAGTTTGCCCATCGCCATATTGGCTCTTCGCCCGAAGAAGTAGTCGAGATGTTGCACGTCGTTGGCGCTACCACGATGGACGATTTCGTTCGTCGCGTCGTGCCCGACTCCATCCGACTCGACGAACCACTCGCCCTGCCACCCGCGCTGACCGAGGTAGAGGTACTCAAGCGCCTTCGCGAACATGCCGAACGCAACACGGTCGCAACGTCCATGATCGGCATGGGCTATTACGGCACGGTCACTCCCCCGGTGCTCCTGCGCAACGTGCTCGAGAACCTGGCGTGGTACACCGCGTACACGCCGTACCAGCCGGAGATCTCCCAGGGCCGCCTCGAAGCCATCCTGAACTTCCAAACGATGGTGTGCGACCTTACCGGTCTGGAGATCGCCAACGCGTCCCTGCTCGATGAAGCCACCGCTGCGGCCGAGGCAATGGCGCTGGCCCATCGTGCCGGAAAGAGCAAAAGCGACAGGTTCTTCGTCGATGCCGACACCCACCCACAGACCATCGCTGTGCTGCGCACTCGGGCCGAGCCAGTCGGGATCAAACTGGTCGTCGGCAATCCGCAAACGGATCTCGACCCGTCGACCGTGTTCGCTGCGCTGCTGTCGTACCCGGGTTCCTCTGGCGAGATCCCGGCACTGGCGCCGATCATCACCCGCTTACATGATGCTGGCGCGCTCGCCGTTGTTACCACCGACCTGCTTGCGTTGGTACTGCTCGAATCCCCCGGAGCACTCGGTGCCGACATTGCGGTCGGCAGCACGCAACGCTTCGGTGTCCCGATGGCGTTCGGAGGCCCGCACGCTGCCTTCCTCTGCACGAAGGAGTCATACGCCCGCTCGCTCCCCGGCCGCCTCGTCGGCGTCTCGGCGGACACTGCCGGTCGGCCGGCCTTACGCCTCACGCTGCAGACCCGCGAGCAGCACATCCGTCGCGAGAAGGCCACCAGCAACATCTGCACCGCTCAGGTACTGCTGGCCGTGATGGCGGGTATGTACGCGGTATGGCACGGTCCCGAAGGTCTGCGTCGCATCGCCACGCGTGTGCACGACCTCACCACCCGGCTCGCCACTTCGCTCATGACCAGCGGGGCAACCGTAAGCAACCTCGCCTGGTTCGACACGCTTACGGTCGGGGTCGATGATGCCAACCGCGTCATTGCCGCGGCCGATCGAATCGGCGTCAACCTGCGCTTCGTGAACGATACGACGGTCGGCATCAGCCTCGATGAGACCACCACGTTGGCCCAGATCGAACATCTGGCGTCACAGGTCTTTGGCATCACTACTCTGACCGGCGGTAAGAGTCCACTTGCCGACCACACGCGCCGGAGCGACATCCTCGTCCATCCTGTGTTCCGCACGCATCACAGCGAACACGACATGCTGCGCTACCTGCGGCGTCTGGCCGATAAGGATCTCGCGCTCGACCGCACCATGATCCCGCTCGGCTCGTGCACCATGAAGCTCAACGCCACTACCGAGATGTTGCCCATCACGTGGCCCGAGTTCGCCAACATCCACCCGTTCGCTCCCGCGTCGCAGGTCGTTGGCTACCAAGCCATGATTGACGAGCTGGAACACTGGCTGGCTGTTTGCACGGGGTACGACAGAGTGTCGTTTCAACCGAACGCCGGCAGCCAGGGTGAGTTTGCCGGGCTGCTCGCCATCCGTGGGTACCACGCAAGCCGCAACGAGCCTCAGCGCACCGTCTGCCTCATTCCGTCATCGGCGCACGGCACCAACGCCGCCAGCGCGGTCATGGCGGGCATGACGGTCGTCGTCGTTGCCTGTGATGACGAGGGCAACGTCGACGTTGCCGACTTGAAGGCAAAGGTGGAGGCGAACAGCCACACGTTGGCCGCGCTGATGGTCACGTACCCGTCCACCCACGGCGTCTTTGAAACGGCCATCGGCGACATATGCGACATGATCCACGCCCATGGCGGCCAGGTCTACGTGGATGGCGCCAACCTCAACGCGCTCGTCGGTGTTGCGACGCCGGGCACGTTCGGTGCCGATGTCAGCCACCTCAACCTCCACAAGACGTTCTGCATCCCCCACGGCGGCGGCGGCCCCGGCGTCGGGCCCGTCGCCCTGCGTGAGCATCTTGCACCGTTCCTTCCCGGCAATCCGCTGAGCGAAACCGGAGCCGTCTCGGCCGCGCCATACGGCTCGGCGGGCATCCTGCCGATCTCCTGGACGTATATCGCCTTGATGGGCGCGGACGGTCTGCGTTCGGCAACCGCTCACGCCATCTTGCACGCCAACTACATCGCCCGCCGGCTCGACGAGTACTTCCCAGTGCTCTACACCGGCGCCAACGGCGACGTGGCCCACGAATGCATCATCGACATTCGCCCCGTCGCCAAGGCCACCGGCGTGACGGTCGACGACATCGCAAAGCGCCTCATCGACTACGGCTTTCACGCCCCCACCATGAGCTTTCCCGTGTCGGGCACTCTGATGATCGAGCCAACCGAGAGCGAATCGAAAGTGGAGATCGACCGATTCATCGACGCCATGATTTCCATCCATGGTGAGATTTCAAAGGTGGCGGCTGGCCTCTGGCCGGCCGATGACAACCCGCTCTGCAACGCCCCGCACACAGCCATTGATCTCATTGCCGATGAGTGGAAGCACCCCTACGATCGCAGCTTGGCCGCCTATCCGGTGCCCGGCCTGCGCGCCAACAAGTATTTCCCACCGGTCGGCAGGGTCGATGGCGTCAAGGGCGACCGTAACCTGATCTGCACCTGCCTGCCCGTTGAGGCTTACGCGTAGCCGATCAGTGCCTTACAAATGGCGGCTTTACAACAATGCCGTCGAGCAGGGTGCCGCGCACATCAACCTGTACCGCCGTGCCAATCGAGACCGACGGCGGCAAGAACGCGAGGGCGACGCCATGCTCAAGGACGGGTGAAAAGTTACCGCTGGTAACGACACCGCAGGCAATGCCATCGACAAGAACCGACGCATCGGCGCGGGCCGGTCGGCGACCTGCCGTCGTTATGCCTCGCAGCAGGCGTTGCACTCCGGCAGCCCGTTCGGCAACGAGTGCCGCCTTGCCTCGGAACGACGGCTTGTTCCAGGCGACGACCCAGCCGAGCCCGGCTTGAAGAGGCGTAATGTCGGGTCCGAGTTCGTGGCCGTGTAGTGGCAGTCCGGCCTCGAGGCGCAGGGTGTCACGAGCACCGAGTCCGGCCGGCACCACACCGGCGGCAATGACCGCGTCCCAGAACGCCGCAGCGGCATCGCACGGAACCGCTACCTCAACGCCGTCCTCCCCCGTATAACCCGTTCCGGCGGCAACGCACGTCACGCCGTGCCAATCGAACTCGACCACGCCAAAGCGAGGAACCGCAGCCGCCTCGGCTGACACCGACGCGACGCTGGAGCGCGCCGTCGGACCCTGTATGGCCAGCACGGCACGAGTGGCTGTCACGTCTGCTCCCCCGATGGCGCCCACGACGCGGTCGGTGTTCGATGCATTCGGCATGACATCGAACCGGTCCCGCGCCACCCACCACACGATGATGTCGTCTTCCACCCCACCGCGCTCGTTCAGCAAGTGGGTGTACTGAGCCCGACCCGGTTCAATCTTGGCAAGGTCGTTCGTGAACGCGGCCTGCAACGAAGCAAACGCATCCGGACCACTGACCCGCACGGTACCTAAGTGGCTGACGTCGAACACGGCAGCCGCGTTCCGGCACGCCAGATGCTCGGCAACCGTGCCGGAAGGGTACGCCACTGGCATATCCCATCCGCCGAAGTCGACGAGCTTGGCGCCGAGCGCGACGTGGGTGTGGTGAAGTGGGCTCTGCCGAGCGTCGGTCATTCGCCGACGGCGCGCTGCAGCAGATTCGTTCCGTTGGCCTTGGCCAGCACACGGCGATCGAGCTCGATGAGAGCGGCGTCGATCTCCTGCTTTACGTTGGCGAGCGGCAGGATGTTCAACACACCTTGACCATTGCGCACGACATCAATCAACTGGTCGCCTTCACACAGCACAACCTGGGTGCCGCAGATGACCAGATGGGCCGAGGCGATGTCTCGATCAGGCTCGGCGCGCAGGAAGCGGAACGCCTCACGGACCGACTCAAGCTTGATGCCGGAGTCGAGCAGGCTCTTGATCATGCGCAGCTCGAGCAGGTCACGATACGAGTACATTCGACGGCTTCCACTGCCGGTTGCCTCGGCCAGCGCTGGCTTCACCAGGTCGGTACGCGCCCAGTAATCGAGCTGGCGATAGGTGATGCCGACGACCTGCGCTGTCTTGGTACCGCTGTAGCCCTGATCCACGAGTCGCTCCCTGCGTCACACCGGCGTAGTTACGCGGGTGTCATCAGCGTAGAGACGCGGGGCACGGTCGTCAAGCACCTCAGCGCGCGGGCGTTCGCTTCTTGAGGATTCCTGGCAAAATCAGGGGGCGAAATCGTCGGGGCTGACGTTTTCGATAAAGGCCTGAAACTCCTCGAACAATTCCTCAGGCGCATCGTTGGACGGCTCCGGAATCTGACCGGCGGCATCGAGAACCGACTCGGCGACCTGAATGGGGCAGCCCACCCGCGCCGCCAACGCAATGGAATCAGAGGGCCGGGCCGAAATGACATGCGGCGCTCCCCCGACCTCCAAGTGCAGTTCGGCGTAAAACGTGTGGTCTTGATAGTCGTTCACGTGAACCATGCGCAGCGTGCCACCAAGCTCCTCGATGACCGACTGCAGCAAGTCATGTGTGAGCGGTCGAGGCGTGGAAATCTTCTCGAGCGCAAGGCTGATGGCTTCGGCCTCCGCCGCGCCGATACCAATCGGGAGGACGCGATGCTGTCCGTCACGCTCCTGCAACAGCAGCACATGGATACGGGCGGTGGGTTCCAGCTTCACGCCCAGCAGATCGACAGCTTTCACGTTGATCACGCTACCCCGCCCGAGCCACCTGTGTATGGGCGTAGAGAGCGGCGCAGTAGGGCGGCACGCATCTGTTCGCCTAGATCGGAAAGTGCGTCGAGGCGACGCTGGGCTTCCACTCGCGCCTGTGGGTTTCGTTGCTTGATGAGCGGGGTTGCCACCTGCTCGAACAAGCCAGCCTCACGGTCGACCGTGGTGCGGTACATCCGCAGGTGACGCGGCTCCAAACCCTGAGCCACGAACCCGGCGACCAGCTTCGTGACGAGCAGCGCGTCCTCGTCGTAGACACGGTCACGACCGAGCGTAGTTCCTTCGATCAAACCATACGATTCAATCTCGCGGAGCTGACTTTCCGTGAGACCGGCGGCCGTTGCCAGCTCGGTGAAACTCATGCTGATGCCGCTTTCCAGCGCGACTGAGGGAAGGCTCACAGCCGGCGCAGATACTGCCTTTGGTTGCATCCACAATGGCACCCGGTCGGGAAATGCTTCCGTTGTTGCCCCCGCAAGTGGCTGAGTAGCAGCCGGCTCAGGGGCGACGGGTGACACGACGGGCTCGGCGGTGGTTGGCGGAACCGTGTCAGCAGTGATTACCGGAACGGGTTCGGTGATGTCGGCACGCGTCGGCAGCGAGCCAATGTCGTTGCGACTCAAACGGTCTTTGATGACCTTCAGCGGCAGGTAGGCATCCTTCTGTGAGCGAAGAATAAACCGCAGCCGTTCCACATCACGGGCGTAGAACTTGCGGTAGCCCGACGCCGTGCGCTCCGGATCGATCAGCCCCTGGCTCTCGAGAAACCGGATCTTGGAGATGGTGATCTCGGGGAACTCGTCTTGTACCTCGGCCAGCACTTCACCAATGGAGCGATACCCACGTTCACTGACATCGAGGCTGCCGCTCATGGGACGCTCGTCGAGGTGAGAAAGACCAGCTTGAACTTGCCAACCTGCAGTTCGTCGCCGTTCACCATCTGCGCGTCACCGTCGATGCGAGCCTGGTTCAGGTACGTGCCATTGAGCGAGCCAGCATCGCGCACGATAAACGAGTCGCCCCGCCGTTCGACTTCGACATGATTGCGCGACACGGTGATGTCATCAAGGTACACATCGGACTCGGGACGACGGCCCAGCTTGGTCACCGTTGGATTCAGCCGCACGCGCAGGCCAGCCTGCGGCCCGGACCTCACCAGCAACACTCCGGTGTCACGCGGAAGATCGGCGAGATTGATGCGCACGTCGTCATCGGAACTCTCCGAATCCTGCAGCGGATCCGACGGGTGAAACACGATGGTGCGATCGTCACGGGTGATGTCGAGCGTGGCACCACACGATGAGCAGAAGTTGGAAACGGGCGGATTGCGATGTCCGCACTGGTTGCAGAAAAGCGAGCTCACCGTGTCACCCATCGAGCAGTTCCCGGTAGCCATCCGGAGTCATCAATCCCTGGAATTGAGCCGCATCGGACATGTCGATCACACACAACCAACCGTCGCCGTACGGGTCGTCGTTTACCAGTTGTGGCGCGTCGGCCAACGCCGCATTGACCTCGATGACGCGACCGCCGACGGGCGCGAACAAATCCGAAACCGACTTCGTGGACTCGACCTCGCCGAAGCTGTCAGCAGCCTTCACCTCTGCGCCCACGGAAGGCAGTTGCACGTACACAACGTCGCCGAGCGCATCTTGGGCATAGTCGGTGATGCCGACACGCGCATGGTTACCTTCCAGCCGAACCCACTCGTGGTCAGCCGAATAACGAAGATCTTCGGGGACAGCCATCCCGACAGACTAGCCGCGCTGCGACGCCCGCTCCTGCCGACCCGCCGCCAGCGCCCTGCGCATCATGGGCACGTAGGTGACAGCGGTGTAGTAACTCAGGATCAGGCCCGGTATTCCAAAAATCCAGGCCAGCCACTCGGCACCCGGCGACCAGTTCGGCCGGCCTGCCGCATGCAGGAGAAAGAGCGGAAAAGCAAACATCAGGAGGAAGGTTGCGGTCTTGCCCCACCAGGACACGTCAAACCGCTTCATCCCCAACAAGGTAAGGATTGCAAGTGAGCCACCAATCAGCACTTCACGAATGACCACAAGTACGCAGAACCACAGCGGCGCCGACCGATCGATGATGATGCCGGCGACACCCACGATAAATAAGAGGCGGTCAGCCGTCGGGTCGAGAACTTTTCCCAGCTCGGAGACCTGATGGAAACGGCGGGCGATATATCCGTCGATCCAGTCAGTGGTGCCGATCGCCGCCAGCAACCACGCGGCCCCGAACCGGTTGTGCTGATGGAACAGAATCCAGAGGAACCATGGAATACAGCAGAGCCGGATGACGGTGACGAGGTTTGGAACCGTGAGAGCGTCCTGCAACAGGGTTCGATCCGCCATCGGAGGCGCGTCAGGGGGCACACACCGATCGTACGCACCTACCATGGCGCGGTGAGCATCTTCAGCCGGATCTTCGCGGGCGAGATTCCCGCCACCTTCGTGTACACCGACGACATCTGTGGAGTCTTCCTGCCGATCAACCCTCTCGCAACCGGTCATGTACTGGTCGTTCCGCGGGTAGAGGTCGACCATTGGATCGACCTGCCGAGCGAGACCGTGGCACATCTCATGGCGGTGGCCCAGCGCATGGGTAAAGCCCAGCAAGCGGCCTTCCGGTGCGAGCGCGTGGGCGTGGTCATCGCCGGTTATGAGGTGCCCCACGCGCACATACACGTCGTGCCGACCGACAACATGAGCCAGCTCGATTTCGCCAATGCGGCCGCCCATGTCGATCGTGATGACCTTGAGGCTGCCGCTAGTCGCCTACGAGCACATCTTCTCGACTGACGGGCGGCAACGCATCGGCGAGCGAAATCACATCGGCCATCGGTGAGTACAGGATGAAGACGAAAGGGATCATCGACAACGCACCGGACAGAAAGACGGTGTTGCGCAGGCCGATCAGAGTCCCGAAGACGCCGCCCAGCAGAAAGCCAATCGGGATGGAACCCCACACGAAGAAACGGAACGTTGCATTCATCCGCCCGCGCAGATGGGCGGGAGTCGCCGCCTGGCGGTAGCTGAGGTTCCCCACGTTGAAGATGGTGGAACAGCCGGTAACCAGGAACCACGGGATGCCAAGCGCGGCGAGCGAGAATCGTCCGGAGGCCAACGCCACCACCACCGACAGCATCCCGCAGACCAGCGACATCATCCATAACATCCGGCCCAAGCCAAGGAGCCGGGTGACGCGCACCGACTGGGCTGCACCGGCTATCACACCGACGTTGCCGATCATGAAGAGAAAGCCGATGAGAGCCGGCGAGTAGTGCAAAGTTCGAACCATAAACGTGATCAAAACTGCGTGCTGAATGTGCGCGGCGAGGTTACCGATGGACGCGCACACGAGCAGCGGCCGCAGCGTTCGGTGATGCCGCACAAACGAAAATCCCTCGCCAATTTGTTGCCGCAAGGGCGGAGGTTTGCCATCGTCGGGTTCGCGTTCGGCTGATGCCGGGTGTACGCCGAGCAGAAGCCAAAACGACACCACATAGGAGACGACGTCGACCAGGATGGCCACCGGTGCCGACACGACTGCCAGCAAGAGTCCGCCGATACCGGGGCCGGCCGTTCGGGCGACCGATTCGGCAGCAGCCACCGTCTGGTTCGCGTCGCCCAAGTCAACGAGCGCAACGATATCGGGAGTGATCGACTGGGCCGACACGTCGAAGAAGACGGTGGCAACGCCCACCACGAACACCACCACATAGAGCAGCCAAAGGTGCAGCTTGCCCAGCCCCCACGCGATCGGAACAGCAGCCAGCGCTGCTGCCCGAACCACGTCGCAGAGGAGCATGATGGGCTTGCGTTCGCGCCGGTCGAGAATGGCACCGGCCTGCAGACCGACAAGGATGAACGGCAGATATTCCGCCACACCGAGGGCACTGACCTGGAAGGTCGTGGCACGTAGGAGTTTGAGCGCGATGAGCGGCACCACCAGCACCGTGACCTGGGTACCCAGCTGGCTGATCGTGGAGGCGAACCACAGCCGCGCAAAGGCGCGGTGACGGAGAAGAAATTTCATTTCTTCAGCTACGCCTCACCCGCAACAGGCTTGATCAAGTCGGCTCCACCGTTTCGCACGCTGTTCACATCGGTCGATACAGGGTAAACGCTCAATAAGCTTTCCGGTGCTGGAACGAGAAATTCTTTCAGAGCGTCAGTGTCCGTGCAGGAAGGGTCAAGCCAGGTGTCCCAGGCCGACACGGGCAGCATGACCGGCATACGGTCGTGCAGAGGCCGCATTGTCTCGTTCGCCGCTGTTGTGATGATCGAGGTCGAATGCAGCCGCTCGCCCGGTTGACCGGCCGGGTCGCGCCATGAGGTCCAGATGCCGGCCATGGCAAGCGGCTCCCCGTCCTGCCGGTGAATGAAATAGGGCTGTTTGGCTGGCTTCTTCGGAGCACCGCCGGTGGCGAGCGTCTTCCACTCGTAAAAGCCATCGGCTGGGATGATGCAGCGCCGAGTGGCGAAGAGCTTGGCGAACATCGACTTTTCGGTGATGGTTTCCGACCGGGCATTGATCATCTTGGATGCGATCTTGCGGTCCTTGGCCCACGATGGGATCAGACCCCAGTGAAACACTTGTAGTTCCGGGCCTTCGGGGGCGTGCACGACCGCGTAGATCTCAGCGGTTGGCGCCACGTTGAAGTTGTCCGGCAGCAATGTTTCCGGCAGAGTCGCGCCGAAATAGGCGGCAATTTCAGCCGGTGGTGATGCCGCAACAAATCGACCGCACACGCTACGCACTCCATCTGTTGATCAGTGACTGTAAAATGGTCATCTCGTATTGTGCCCAAAGTTGCCTCGAACCGGGCAGAATGGCCGGATGACCGAGGCCACACCCGACCTGTCCGAACTCCGAAGCGGCATTGACGAGGTCGATCACGAGTTGGTGCGCCTGCTGGCGCACCGGGCTCGTCTAGTGCAGGGTGTCGTCATCTACAAGCGGGCCAATCACATGCGGGTGGTGGACCGTGCTCGTGAGGACCGCATGCTGGAACGCATCGGCAAACTGGCCACCGACGAGGGTCTCGATCCTCGTGTCGCCCAACAGGTGCTGCGCTCGATTATCGACAGCTTCACTCTCCTCGAAGTGGAAGAGCTCGGCCCCGATGCTTAGAGCAGGTTGCGCACGACCTCGACCGTGCGGGCCTGATCGGCCTCACTGAGCGAACTGCCGCTCGGCAGACACATGCCCCGATCGAACAGGTCGTCGGACACTCCCGTGAGAAACGACTCGGCGGCCTTGAAGATCGGTTGCTGGTGCATCGGCTTCCAGAGTGGTCGCGACTCGATATCGTGCGATTCGAGCGCGAGCCGGATGTCTTCACGGCTGGCCTTTGCACCCTTGTTCAGGGTGATACAGGTGAGCCAGAAGTTTGGCGAACTCCAGTGGGGAATCGGCATGAATGAGATGGGCAGATCGGCGAACCCGGCCCGGTAACGCTCGTTGACGGCCTTGCGTCGGGCGATACGGTCCGACAGGGTCGCGACCTGACCTCGGCCAAAGGCGGCGAGAATGTTGCTGAGCCGGTAGTTGAAACCGATTTCGGTGTGCTCATAGTGCGCCACCGGCTCGCGTGCTTGCGTGGCAAGGAAGCGGAGGCGCTGCGCGAAGGCGGCGTCATCGGTGACGATCATGCCGCCGCCGCTGGTGGTGATGATCTTGTTGCCGTTGAACGAGAACACCGCGGCAAGGCCGAAGCTGCCCGCCTTGCGTTGTCCATTCGTGGCGCCGAGGGCCTCGGCCGAATCGCCGATAACAACAAGGTCGAAGCGGTCGCAAACGGCCTGCAGCCTCTCGTAGTCGCAGCACTGGCCGTACAGGTCGACGGCGACGAGCGCCCGAATGGGGCGCTGCTGGCGCAACCCTTCCTCGCAGGCCTCGGCCAGAGCATCGGCATCGATGTTCCAGGTGGCGGCATCGGAATCGATGAATACCGGTGTGGCGCCCGTGTAGGCAACAGCGTTGGCAGTAGCTGCGAAGGTGAAACTGGAGACGGCCACACGATCACCATTGCCAATGCCAAGCGCGTGGAGGCAGAGGTGGATGCCAGCGGTACCGGTGGAGACACCAACGGCATACCGGCGGCCGCTGAGTGCTGCCAGGTCGGCCTCGAAGGCATCAAGATCGGGCCCGATCGGGGCGACCCAGTTGGAGTCGATGGCCGCATTCACATAGTCCCGTTCAAGGGACCCGACGTCGGGCGGCGAGAGAAAGACACGAGGCATGGAGAGTTTCCTTAGACCTGAGGTGTGAATGAACGGTAGCCCGGCGTCATGACCCCGCGACGAGGCGGGGGTACTGCAGCCTGTTGGCCGGGCTGTAGGTGGCGGCGGGCTTGCGGGTAGCGGCAACAAGGCGGGCATTGATATCGCTGCCAGGCGTCAGCAGATCGACCAAATCGGAGTAGTCGAGGTCGGGCACGGCCACATGGGTGATGAGGGGGTGGAAAGGCTGCGAGCCAACCTCGTCGGGGCCGATCAGCACTTCGTGCATCTTCTCGCCCGGGCGCAGGCCCGTGATGACGATTTCGAGCGGCGGATGGGCCTTGCGGGCAAACTGCTCGGCGATGCTCAGAATGCGCATCGGGCTGCCCATGTCGAGGATGAGGACCTCACCATTGCGACCGACCACGGAGGCCTGAATGGTGAGCTGCACCGCTTCGGAGATGGTCATGAAGTAGCGGGTGACATCGGCGTGGGTGACGGTGATGGGGCCACCGCGCTCGACTTGACCCTGGAACGTTTCCATCATGGAGCCTCGACTGCCCAAGACATTGCCGAACCGCACACTGATGAAGCGACCCTCGGCCGTGGTTGCCGCCACCGTGGCGGTCAGACGCTCGGCGAGGCGCTTTGTGCACCCGAGCACGTTGATCGGGTCGGCGGCCTTGTCGGTGGAGATGTTGACGAAGGCTTCGACACCGTTGGCCAGCGCAGCGTCGAGCACGTTGAGCGTGCCGTAGACGTTGGTCTTGACGCCTTCGATCGGGTGCAGCTCCAGGAGCGGCACGTGCTTCAGCGCGGCAGCATGGAACACGACCTCGGGCTTGAATTGGTTGAACACGTCGAACATGCGGTCGCGATCGCGGATGTCGGCCACAACCAGCGACGGTGAGCTGAGGCCCGATGTGCCGTCGAGCGAGAGCTGCATGCCATGGAGGCCCGATTCGTCACGATCAAGCTTGACCAACTCCGCCGGTCCGAGCCGAGCAATCTGTCGGCAGAGTTCGGAACCGATCGAGCCGCCGGCGCCGGTGACCAGCACGGTCTTGCCGCGGATGTGGCTGGCGATGGCGACAAGATCCAGATCGATCTTGCGGCGCCCGAGCACGTCCTCAACCGACACCGGTTCGATCTGACCGACGCTGATTCGCCCTGCCAGTTCGGCCAGACGGGGCAGCGTACGAATGTCATCGCAGTAGGGCTGAGCCAGTTCCCAGATTTCGCGGAGTAGCGTTTCGGGGGCGCTGGGGATGGCGAGAATCAGCGTGTCGGCGTCGTACTGGGTGAAGACGGTCGGGAACAAGTCACGACCACCTACCACTCGAAGGCCGTGTACCCGGTGCCGCAACTGCGAAGGAGAGTCGTCAAGGACGGCGACCGGAATGTAGATGCTCTCAGGGTCGGTCATCATGGCTCGAATGATGTGCTCGCCGGCCTCACCGGCACCGAACACGATGACGCGACGCTGGGCGTCCTTCGGACGAAGTCGCTCGGCGCGCCAGGCCCGGTAGGTACCGCGCCAGATACTCCCGAGCAGAATGGCCATCGGCATGGTGACGAGACCGAGTTTCCAGCTGGCCCTGCTGCTGATGATGTCGATTGCCAGGTTCACACCGAGTGTGGAGAGGGCGAAGATGACGACGAGACGGGTGATCTCGAAATAGCTGCCAACCCGCTCACGACCGAGGTAGGTGCCGAACAGTACGCTGAGCAGTACGTGAACGATGCTGCCGACCACGATGGCCGAAGCAACGGCAGTGGCCGTCGAGCCGAGCACGTATGCGCTAACACCAACGGCGGCGCTCAGCGCTGCTACGTCGAGGATGGCCTGCACCGCGCTGCGGTGTGGGGCGAGGAGGGCGAACACCCTGTCCTCGAACCTTTGTTGAAAATCGTCTCGCCCGATTTTTGACACGCCGCCTCCAGCTTCTCCCGCGAAGAGACCTTCTCCGCCGTATTCTCCGCACTCAAGAACGTATTTAAATGAAAGCACCCATTTGGCGGAGCATCCGTAGGACGATTGACCTTTCTTCACGAAGAACGCACACGGCAGTGATGCAAGGTAGATGAGGATATGCGTTTCGGCGGTTCACCCACCGCGGAGCGTGAAAACTTGCATCAGGACTCCTGAGAACTCCGGGAAAGTCCGGAAGATCGACCACACCGAGTCACGTCGTCGCGGTGATCGCCCACGGGCGGCAGGCGCGGAATGAGTGGTAATTGTTTCTCAGTAGGCGGGACAAATGATTCCAATTACCCCAGCCGGTTCTTTGGGTCCAAAGAACTATATCGGGTCCCTTTGGAACCTGTGGTGACGCAACAGAGTACAAGCGAGGGCCACCTCTTGGCACCCACGACTCGCTCGCCGAACGGAGGCCGGTGCGACGCGGAGCAAAGGCATCCGAATCAGGGATACAGTTCGGGGCGCTCGGGGCAGCCCCGCCCCGTTCTGAAGGAGACGTGCATGATGGCAGCGTTCAAACCGAGATCGGCCGATCCGAAAGTCTTGGTTATGGTGCTGGCAGGCGGCGAGGGACGCCGACTCCATCCGCTTACTGCCGACCGGGCAAAGCCAGCCGTGCCGTTCGGTGGGAGCTACCGCATCATCGATTTTGTGCTGTCGAACTTCGCCAACGCCGGGTATCGCAAGATCGTCGTGCTCACCCAGTACAAGAGCCACAGCCTCGACCGACACATCAGCCAGACGTGGCGCTTCTCCACGCTGCTTGGCAACTACGTAACGCCGGTTCCGGCGCAGATGCGTCGCGGCCCTCGCTGGTTCTCAGGTTCGGCCGACGCCATCTACCAGAACCTCAATCTCATCAGTGACGAGAACCCTGATGTCGTGTGCGTTTTCGGTGCCGATCACATCTACCACATGGATCCGCGGCAGATGGTCGACCAACACCTCGACACCGGTGCAGGTGTGACCGTGGCAGCCATTCCGGTACCCATCGACCAGGCACCGCAGTTCGGCATCATCGAGGCCAACGCCGAAGGCAAGATCACCCGCTTTCTCGAAAAGCCGTCCGATCCACCGTCGATGCACGACGACCCCACCCGCGCGTTGGCGTCAATGGGCAACTACGTGTTCTCCACCAAAACACTCGTTGATGTCGTCACCCCCGCTGGTGAGGATCAGGCCAACACCGATGTGGGTGGCGACGTCATCCCGGCGCTTACTGTGGCAGGTGTTGCCCACATGTACGACTTCTCCACCAACGTCATTCCGGGGCAGGCCGATCATGAGCGCGGCTACTGGCGTGACGTAGGTTCCATCGACGCCTACTACGACGCCAACATGGATCTGCTGGCGCCGGTACCACTGTTCAGCTTGTACAACCGTGAGTGGCCGATGTACAGCCTTCAACTCCCGCTGCCACCGGCCAAGCTCTGTTACGGCTCCGATGGTTCGGCCGCCCATGTGTCGAACTCGCTATTGGGATCGGGCACCATCGTGTCCGGGGGCATCGTCGATCGCTCGGTGATCGCGCCCGACGTGTACATCGACAGCCGAGCCCACGTGACCGATTCCATCCTCATGCCGGGCGTGCGGGTCGGGCCAGGGGCGCGGCTGCATCGCTGCATCATGGACAAGAACGTGAGCGTCCCTGCGGGAATGCAGATCGGCATCGATCATCAGGGCGATCGCGATCGGTTCGATGTATCCGACGGTGGCATCGTGGTGGTCGCGAAGGAGCGATCGTTCGGCCCGAAGTGACCACGGCGCCGTGAACGTTCTCTTTGTAAGTCCCGAGGTCTATCCACTCGTCAAGACCGGCGGGCTGGCCGACGTCACTGGCGCCCTGCCGCTTGCTCTGGGGTCTCTCGGTGCCGACGTCCGTGTGCTCGTGCCCGCGTATCGTGGTCTGCTCGATCACCCCGCGCTCACGAGCGGTCGCGAACTTCTCGCCGACATCCCCGATCTATTCGGTGGCCCAGCTCAAGTGTGGGAGGCCATCTGTAAAACTGGGCTGCGGGTATTTCTTCTGCACGCTCCCCATTTGTACGACCGTGATGGAGGGCCGTACCTGGACACCTTCGGTCGCGACTGGCCCGACAACGACATGCGCTTCGCCGCGCTCTCGCTCGTTGGTGCTCGGATTGCGAACGGATTGCTGGGCGAGTGGCGTCCGGCGATCGTGCATGTGCACGACTGGCAGGCGGCGCCGACACTGGCGTATCTGCACGCGGAACCAGCGCCGGTCAAGACGCTGCTTACCATTCATAACCTGGCCTTTCAGGGCATTTTTGCGGGTGAGCGCTTGAGCGTGCTCGGAATTCCGGAACGCCTCAACAGTGTGGATGGCATGGAGTACTACGGCCACGTCAGCTTCCTCAAGGCCGGCATCCAATTCGCCGACGCCATCACAACCGTGAGTCCCACCTACGCGCAGGAGATCCTGTCACCCGCCGAGGGCATGGGGATGCAGGGGGTGCTTCAAGAGCGTCAAGCTGCTCTCTCAGGGATCGTGAACGGCGTCGATGTCCACGTGTGGGATCCTGCAACCGATCCCTTTCTCCCCCACCACTACGACGCCAACGATCTCAGCGGCAAGGCTCTCAACAAGTCCGCGCTGCAACGCGAGATCGGACTCGAAGAACGAGGTGACCTGCCGCTTTTCGCCGTCGTCAGTCGTTTGTCGGAGCAGAAGGGTCTCGACCTTGTACTGGCCTGTGTGCCGCAAATCATTCAGAGTGGTCAACTGGTGGTCTTGGGCAGCGGTGACCCGATACTGGAAGCGGCCTACACCGCGGCGGCGGCCGCCCACCCCGGTCGACTCGCGTTTGTCAGCGGCTTCAATGAAGGTCTGGCCCACCGCATTCAGGCGGCCGCCGACGTGGTGATGGTGCCCTCCCGATTCGAGCCGTGCGGCCTCACACAGTTGTGCGGCCTGCGCTACGGCACGCTGCCGTTCGTGTCACGTGTGGGCGGTCTGGCCGACACGGTGATCGACGCCAACGAGGTAGCCCTGAGTGACGCCGTAGCAACTGGCTTTGTATTTGCGCCTGTCACCTCCGAGGCAATGGAACGAGCGCTGCATCGAGTGCTCTCCCTCTGGAAAGACCCGATCGCATGGGCCCGCACCCGGGAACGCGCGATGGGCCGCGATGTGAGTTGGGACCTGCCGGCCCGCCGCTACCTGGCACTGTACGAATCGCTGGTCCCGGCGTCGGTCATTCACCAAGTGTCCACCACACCCTTTACCGGTCAGCGCCCCGGCACGTCCGGCCTTCGCAAGAAGGTGACCGTCTTCCAGCAACCGCACTACCTGGAGAATTTCGTCGCTTCGATCTTTTCCTCCCTGGAAGACTTCGAAGGTCAGACGCTGGTCGTCGGTGGCGACGGCCGTTTCCACAACGACGTTGCCACACAGACCATCATCAAGATGGCTGCGGCCGCCGGGTTTGGTCGCGTCCTCGTCGGTCAGCACGGCTTGGCTTCCACGCCTGCCGTGTCGGCAGTCATCCGCAAACACGGGGCGTTCGGCGGCATCATCCTTTCGGCCAGCCACAATGAGGGTGGCCCGCACGGCGACTTCGGTATCAAGTACAACACCGCCAATGGCGGCCCGGCCCTGGAAGCGCTTACCGAGGCCATCTACGCCGCCAGCCAGACCATCACGTCGTACGACATTGCAGAGACACCCGATGTCGACCTGTCAACGGTCGGCACCACTGTTGTCGGCACCACCGTGGTCGACATCATTGACTCGGTCGCCGACTGGGCCGACCTCATGGAAACACTGTTTGACTTTCCGGCTATCGCGTCGCTGTTTACGTCCGGCTTCCGGCTTTACATGGACTCGATGAGCGCCGTAACCGGACCGTACGCCCGTGCACTTTTCGAGGAGCGCTTGGGTGCTCCTGCAGGCACCGTCGTGAACGGTGATCCACTCCCGGACTTTGGTGGGCATCATCCCGACCCCAATCCCGTCCACGCATCCGCAGTTGTCGATGCGCTCTCAAGCACGAACGCTCCCGACATGGGTGCGGCCTGTGATGGTGACGGTGACCGCAACATGATTGTCGGACGCAACCTCTTCGTCAGTCCCTCCGACAGTTTGGCGGTGATCGTCGCCAACGCTCATCTCATCCCGGGGTATGCCGAGGGACTTGCGGGTGTGGCCCGGTCGATGCCGACCAGCGGTGCCGTTGACCGAGTTGCCAAGGCGATGCATCTCGATTGTTTCGAAACGCCGACCGGGTGGAAGTTCTTCGGCAATCTGCTTGATGCGAAGCGCATCACCATCTGCGGCGAAGAGAGCGCCGGAACCGGCTCCGATCATGTGCGGGAGAAGGACGGCCTGTGGGCCGTCTTGTGCTGGCTGAATATCGTGGCCGCGAGAGGCATGGGCGTGACCGAGATCGTGCAGGACCATTGGGCGAGGTTCGGCCGCACGTACTACTCCCGTCATGACTACGAGGCGCTCCCGGTGGAAGACGCCGACAAGGTATGGAATGGCCTTCGGGCCTCCATCGGAACACTTGCCGGTCGCACCTTTGGTGGACTGAAAGTGAGGAGCGCCGATGAGTTCACTTACACCGACCCGGTCGACGGTGCAGTCAGTGCCCAGCAGGGCTTCCGGGTGAACTTCGCCAAGGACGCCCGCATCGTGTTTCGCCTCTCCGGCACGGGTACCGAGGGCGCGACACTACGGATCTACTTCGAGTGCTTTGAACCCGACATCGCCAGCCACGGTCTCGATCCTCAGGTGGCCCTCGCCAAACTCATCGCAGCCGCCGACAAGATCGCCCGCGTCTCGTCGCTCACGGGACGCAAGACACCGTCAGTGGTGTCCTAAGCTCCGGCCAGTCTGATCAGCGCGTTCACGGCTCCCGCGGCCACCGCGCTGCCGCCTTTGCGGCCGATGTTGCTGACGGAGATGTCGGCGATGCTGCTTTGGCGTAGCGCTTCTTTCGATTCTGCTGCACCGACGAATCCGACCGGAAGGCCAATCACCATGGCCGGACGGACGGTGCCTGCCGCCACTTGTGCGAGGATTTCGAACAGCGCCGTGGGTGCGTTGCCGATTACAAAGATGGCGCCATCAGGGTGCAGCTCAATGCCCCGCCGCATCGCCAGCGCTGACCGGGTGATGAGCGGGTCGGGGGAAGGCTTTGCAGTGTCGTCGAGGTAGCAGTCCGACACCCTGGACGTTATGCCCATCTTCACCATGTTCGCATCCACCACGATGGGCGCCCCGGCCCGAAGCGCATGTAGCCCCGCGCTGCCTGCGTTGCGTCCGACGACCGTCATGTTGGCGTAGTCGAGATCCGCGCTGGAATGAATT
Organism: Actinomycetes bacterium; assembly: GCA_031410595.1. Lineage (GTDB taxonomy): Bacteria > Actinomycetota > Acidimicrobiia > Acidimicrobiales > Ilumatobacteraceae > JANMCE01. The sequence goes on from JANNZM010000053.1 coordinate 127,310, forward strand.
ATGCGCTCCACCACGGCCCGATCGGTGTCGTTCCACCGCGACAGATCAACCTCGGATCGCATGATCCGGTAGCTCTCCTCCTCGATCGGGTGGACGGTCATGTTCGCAGCTCGTGGATGGCGTTGACCGGGCAGATTTCGATGCACGCAAGGCACGAGGTGCATCGTGTGTCAATGACCGCAGGTCGGCCGGGAGCCGCCCGGAGCGCTCGCTCCGGGCAGGTCGCAATGCACATGCCACACGCCGTACAAAGTGCGTTGATGGTTACGGTGTTCACGGCTGGTACCCGCGGGGCGTCACCATGAGGCCGTTGATGTCACGCGTTGATGATGCTCCGATTACCACACAGGTGAGCATGTCCACCAGGCGCGCATCGGCCTTGGCCAGGGTCGTTCGCACAATGCGCTGCGTGGGGCGACCGACATCGGTGACCAGCCCGACGGGCGTGCTGGCCGGCCGGTGGGCTCGAAGAATGTCGAATGCGCGCTCCAACTGCCAGGTGCGCTTCAACGAACGCGGGTTGTAGAGCGTTACGACAAGGTCGGCTTCGGCGACGGCCTGGAGACGCTTCTCAATCGCCGTCCATGGGGTCATGAGATCACTGAGGCTGATGGCTGCGTGATCGTGACCGAGAGGGGCTCCGAGAACAGCTGCCGCTGCCAGCGCGGCCGTCACGCCAGGCACGACGTCGATGGGCGGATTGCCGTACTCAGGCGCCAGTTCGAGCACGAGTGATGCCATGGCGAAAACCCCAGAATCGCCCGAGCACACGAGCGCTACCTGATCACCGGCGGCCGTTCGGGCGAGAGCAAGGCGACAACGGTCGGCCTCGGCTCCGATTGGGCTGCGGATCACCTCGTGGTGAGCCGTGATGAGGTCCTCGCACTGGTCAACGTACAGATTGAAACCGATCAACACCTGCGCGTTACGAACAGCCATGGCGGCGGCAGGCGTGCGGTGCGGCGGCAACCCGGGGCCGAGACCGATCACCGACAGGTGGCCCTGCGGTTGGGCTCGACGGGCGATCGCGACCGTCGCCATGGCCGACTTCATCTTCGGCACGACCAGCGTTGCACCCGGTCCCGCCGCAAGAAGGGCGGCCGCCTCTGACACGCTCGGCGTGCCCACTTCGGCGTCCACCACGGCGCTCGGGTTCGGCACATCGATGGTCGACAGTTGCTCGGCTGCGAACGTGACCATCGGGAGCCCGAGGCCGACGATGCCCGCCTCATGTGCCTTGAGGTCGATGGTGGCCACCAAGGCGACGGCTCGACGGTCAAGACCTTCTGACGCCAAAGCCGCATCAAGGAGTGCACTCACCTCCTCGGCGGAGACTGCGGCCGCTGAGCCGATCCCGGCAACCAGGCTTGGCGGCGAGAGCACGACCGCGTCGACCTGTGCGGGCAGAAGGCGATCAGTCACCACGACCGTGGCGGTTGCTGGTCCGGTTCCGGCTGGCTTCCACGACAGCGGCCAGTCGACATCCTTGCGGATATTGATGGACTCGCCGTCGAGCAGGCGGCGGGTAACGCCAGCGATGTCGCCCGAGGCCACGAAGCCTGGCATCGTGTCGAGCGCAGCTACTCCGGCCGCATCTGTCGCAGTCGTGATGACGGCGGTGGCGCCGAGCAGCCCGGCCACTTCCTGGGCGAGCGCATTGGCTCCCCCACCGTGGCCTCCGGCAACCGATACGACCCATCGACCGGCTTCGTCTACGCACACGATTGCCGGGTCGGCGTGTTTGCTGCTGAGCAGCGGCGCCGCCACGCGCACGGCTATGCCCACCGAAGCAAAAAGTACGAATCCGTCCACGTGCGACCATCGAGCGCGCATCGTGTCGCCGACATCGCCGTGCTGCGTTGGGTATGGCAATCGTCGTGCGAGCGCAGCGCCATCGTTGGTGATGGTCACGCTAAGGATGTTCACGTCGGGGTCCCCCAGGCAAGAAAAACTGGATTGTCGGCTACGAGGCGAAGGCCGCCCGAGCCGGGTAGAGCAGCGGCGTTGCTGATGGCAATTTGGGTGAGATGACCAAGCCGTTGGTGAGCGAGTGCAGCTCGGTCCAGGGCTGCGTAGGTGGCCACCACCACGCCGTTCGGGCGTAGCCGTCGGAGCGCGGTGTCAAGGACGTCGATGCCACCTCCACCTACGAAAACTCGGTCAGGATCGGGAAGCGACGCCAGCACCTCTGGTGCACTCCCGACCACCACATCGCACGTGACCCCAAGCCCCTCAGCGTTAGCTTTCACTCGTATGGCATCGTCCTCGTTCTGCTCGATGGCAATGACGCGTAGGCCAGGGGCGAGGGCCGCAGCCTCCACGGCAATTGAGCCGGAGCCGGCGCCGATATCCCAGAGCACCCCGGTGGATGGAAGGTCGAGGCGAGCCAGTGCCACGATGCGCACCTCAGGCTTCGTGATCATGCCGGCTCGATGATCGAACACACCGATGGGGCGCCCCCATCGCAGCGTTGGTTGCGAATTCGGTGCGGTGCGGGTGAGTACAGTGACTGACAATCCGTCGAACGAGCCAGCGGCCAGACCAGCGAGATCGGTGCGCGTGATCTGCTCCTGGTCGCTGCCCAGATGTGAACAGACGGCCACGTCGTAGCGCTCGCCCAAAGCCAGCAGCAGCGCCCCGACCGCCTCCGGCGGCGTCGCGGGCGCAGTCAGCACAGCAGCTCGCCCGCATCGTTGAATCTCGGCTACCGCGTCTTCCAGCGGCCGGCCATGGGCGGAGACCACCACAACATCGTCCCAGCTCATACCAAGTCGGGCCAGCGCCATGGCCACCGAAGTGGGCGCCGGATGTACGGCCAAGCGATCGGCGCCAATTCGGGCTGCGAGCGCACGCACTACGCCGAAAAATCCGGGATCACCCGATGCCAGCAGACAGATACTCCGGCCATCGTCTGCGGCAGTGGCGATGCGGTCAACGAAGGGCTTGAGTGCGCCGTGGAGCACCCACCGTTCAGCGCGGGTATTCTCGACGTAGGCCAGATGCCGACCAGATCCCACCAGCAGATCGGCCTCTGCCAACGCGAGCCTGGCTGCTGCACCGAACACTTCGCCGCCATGCATCCCAACCACGGCAACGTTGTTAGGCACGGGCCACAACCTCATCACCGTCAAAGTTCACCATCACCACTTCGATATCCATGGCGCCGTCGACATGTTCCCTGCATCGAGCAGCAGCCTGCTCGCACAACAGCCGGAGCGGCTCGATCTCATTGTGAGCAACGCAGGTTTCAAAGAAGTGGCGAGCGGTATTGGTATCAGTTGCACTTGCAACTACTTCATCGGACGCCCCTGCGCGCCGGGCCACGTCTGCCATGAGGTCGCCGTCTACCTTCGAGCGCCGGTAGTGCGTCATCATCACGCCGGCTGCAAGTTTGGCGATCTTGCCAACCATGCCAACCCAGACCACCTTGCCGATACCGGCACCGGCGGCGCGACTTAGGGCGATACCGCTGAAATCTCCAACCTCAACGAAGCAGACCTGATCAAGATGGGGGTACAGCCGTTGGGCCGCGTCATCACTGCGACTGCCGGTGGCCAACACGACCGTGTCGCTCCCCTGGGCGGCTGCAACGTCCACCTGCTGCACGACGCTGGCCCGGTAGCTGGCGGTGGAGAACGGTTTGACGATGCCCGTCGTGCCGAGAATGGAGATGCCGCCCAAGATGCCGAGCCGAGCGTTGGAGGTTTTGGCCGCCATCTCTTCGCCACCGGGCACAGAGATCGTCACGATGACCGGGCGGGTTGTTACCTCGGCTACTGCGGCGCGGATCATCCGCTGTGGTACCGGGTTGATGGCGGGCGCCCCCACCGGCAGCCCGAGGCCTGGTTTGGTGATGGTGCCCACGCCGTCACCGCCGAGTACTTGCGTGCGCTTGGTGCCTTCTGGTGCCCAGGCGACGGTGGCGGTGAGGTGAGCGCCATGGGTGCAATCGGGATCGTCGCCGGCATCTTTTTCGATGGCGCATCGAAACGGCACCGTAGGGTCGATGTCAACAACGGGAAAGCTCACCCTGGCCCCGCCAGGCAGCCCGACCTCTACGTCAACGGGTGGCGCACCGTGCGCCAGCCAGATCGTGGCGGCCTTGGCGGCGGCCGATGAGCATGTACCCGTGGTCCACCCTGTCCGCAGGCCAGTGGTGACGGCCGCCATCTCCTCGGGGAGATCCGGTTCGTGAGTTGAACTCACTTCACCACGTTTCGCGAAGCACGACCAACGGTGTCTCCCTTGTTCGAACGGAGCCGATACGTGGTGGTGTACGTGGGTGAATACAGTTGGCTGCGCGCCGCGACCGGGCCATCGGCCAAGACATCGCCAACGAGCACCAGAACGGTCAGGGTGGCGCCAAGCGCCAGGAGGTCTTCTTCGAGTTGGCCAACCGTGGTTCGAACGATGCGCTCATCAGGCCACGAAACCCTCTCGACGATGGCGGCAGGGGTGTCGGGCGTGTAGCCCGAGGTAATGCCGAGCAGTTCTTCCTGCAGTTCCTTGGGTCGGGCTGCCGACAAGAAGATCGCCAGTGATGTCCCGTGCGGAGCGAACGCCGCCACCCCTTCATTCGCCGGCATCGATGCGTTGGTTCGGCCGGCAAGGCGGGTGAACACCACGCTTTGGGCAACCGTCGGAACGGTGAGCTCCTTGCGCAGCGCGGCGGCGGCCGCCGCGACTGACGTCACGCCAGGCACAATCTCGTACTCCCGATGGTTCTCGATACACCAGTCAATCTGCTCGCCAATGGCGCCGTACACACTCGGGTCACCGGAGTGAAGCCGCACGATGGCCGCGTCGGGATGGGCGGCATAGACAGCGGTGACATCTTCGAGCGTCATCGTCTTTGAGTCATGCGCTTCTACATCGCCATGGCAGTGATCAAGCAAGGCTTCTGGCACCAGTGACGACGCCCAGATGACCACGTCGGCGGCCGCGAGCTTTTGGGCACCGCGGAGGGTGATGAGGTCTGCTGCGCCTGGTCCGGCGCCAACGAAAGAGATCATGAAGTGGCCTTCACAGGAGGAAGCAAACGCTTCGGAGGAACGATGACAGTAGCGAGATAGCTGGCCGGGCGATCGGCCACGTCGGCGACGGCGGCCAAGCGCTCGCCGGGTAAGCCCAACAGCTCACCAACGACCGCGCCTTCCAGACGGCCGAGTGCGCGCAATTTTTCGGCAACCTCTGGGAGGTGACGCCCGCCCTTGTAGAGAACAACCGCTTGATCGGCGTCAGCGAGCGCCTCATCAAGGTGGCGGGCGTCATCCAATAGCGTCACCAGCGACAGCCGCTCGCTGCCGTCGACCACCACGGTGCGGGATCTGGAGGCCAGTTCCTGAAAGGCCATGATGCCGGCCACCGTGTCGATCGGGACGCTTGGTCGGGACGCGGAGACGAACTCGGCTACCGACGAAAAGGTGGAGTAGATGTTGGGGTCGCCAAGCGTGATGAACGCAACATGTTCACCACGGTCGAGCGATTCCAGAAGGCGCGCTGCGGCATCGCGAATGGCGGCATCTCGCGAAGGTGAGTCCACCTGCATCACAAACACCAGCCGCTCTACCTTCGCTTGTGGCACCGCCTCGCGAACAATGGTCTCGGCTCGACCGATGGCATCAAGTGCTGTGGTTGGTGCAAAGACGCGATCAGCACCGGCCAACACTGCGCAGGCGCGATGCGTCAGCAAATCTGCGGCGCCGGGACCGACACCGACACCCGTGAGTCTTGGTCCGGCCTTTGGGGGCGTGACGGCTCTGGCCGGTGTCGACTCTTGATCGCTACCGGCGACCAAGCGCTCAAGTGCCATGCGGATCAAGTCGGCCTCAGACCGGCCCCATCGTTGAGAGAGTCCGGCCAGCGCGGTCTTCAGCTCGTCCGGCAGGTAGACCGATGTCTTGAGCACCTACGTAGGGTATGCATAGGGCACACCTCGCTACAAGCCCGGTTCGTTGAACTCCTCATCCCGTTCGCTCGTAAGCGGAGCGGACGAAGGATTCGGCGAGGTCGGGGCGGGTAGCAAGGTGGACGTGCAGATAGGTAGCAAGCATGGTCGGGGTGGCGAAACCGTCGGTGCGGTTGGTGAAGCGGCTTTCGAGCTGAAGGGCATCACCAGGCGGCGTGACGGTTGAGTAGTGGAACTCATGACCCCGAAACTCGGTTCCAGTGGGTCCGAGTGGCGTCTCGGTGAGCGTGCGGGCCGCGCGGTAGCCGAGGTGCAAACGCTTGGTCATTGTTCCAACGGCCTCAACGAGGCCCGCGAGTTTGTGTTCATCGAGCGAGCCGCACAGCCAAAGAAGCCCACCACATTCGGCCCACACCACGAGGCCGTCGGTGATACGTCGTTGAAGGTCATCGAGCAGGGCATGGTTTTCGCCGAGTTCCGCTGCGAAGACTTCGGGGAACCCTCCGCCCGCCACAAGTCCGGCGACGCCTTCGGGCATTGGGTCGCGACGCGGGTCGAACGGGATCAGTTCAGCTCCCGCTGCCGCGAGCATCTCGAGGTTGTCGGGATAGCAGAAACTGAACGCCGGGCCGCTCGCTACGGCAATCCGAGGTGTCCCAACGTGCCGAGGTTCGGCAAGTGGATCGATCACCATCGACGGTGCCGACCGAGCGAGCTGTTCAAGGGCTTCGAGGTCGCAACCGCGTTCGATGAACGACGCAAGCCGGTCGAGCGACGCCGCAACGCGCTCGGGTTGTTCCACGACAGGCACAAGACCGAGGTGACGATCACGCCACACCAGACTGTCATCGCGCCGAAGCACACCAAAGACCGGCATCTCGATTGCGGCGAGCGCTTCACGCAGCATGATCTCGTGGTTGTCACTGCCGACCTGGTTGAGGACCACACCGGCTACCTGAATCCTTGGATCAAACGACCGATAGCCCGACACCAATGCGGCGACCGACTGCGACACTGATCGAGCATCGACGACAAGTACAACGGGAGCACCTAGACAACGAGCAACGTCCGCGGTGGAGGCTGCTCCCCCGTCGGCTGCGCCGTCGAACAGGCCCATGACACCTTCGACGATCAGGAGGTCGCAACCCTGCGCCGCCCGATCGGCTAGCGGCGGCATTGCCGACGCGCCGCACATCCACGCGTCGAGGTTGCGACCGGGTCGTCCGGTGGCCGCACTGTGATAACCGGGGTCGATGAAGTCCGGGCCGACCTTGGCCGAAGCGACCCGAAGGTCGCGACGACGAAACGCGGCCATCAAACCCGACGCAACGGTGGTCTTCCCAACCCCCGACGATGTTCCCGCGATAACGAGGCGAGGGCCGAGCACCTAGTACTCGATGCCCTTACGAGCCTTGATGCCTTCATCGATGGCGTGCTTGATCTTCACCATCTCGGTCACGGTGTTTGCAATTGCAATCACTTCCGGCGGCGCGTCTCGACCGGTGACAACAACATTGGTCTTCTCGGCTCGGTTCGTGATGGCCTCGACAACGTCTTCGACCGGAACCCAGCCGTACTTCACGGCGTAGGTGACCTCGTCCAAAATGACCATGTCGTAGTCACCCGATGTGAGCTTTTCCTTGGCCACCTCCCACGCGTGCCGACCCTTGGCGACAGTCTCGTCCATGTCGGTGGACTCCCACGTGAAGCTGTCCCCCATGGTGTGCCACTCGATGCCGAGGTGCTCGGCCAACTTGCGTTCGCCCGTCTTCCACTTCTCGCTTTTAATAAACTGCACCACCACAACGGTCCAGCCTCTTGCCCACGAACGACCCATCACGCCGAATGCGGCCGACGACTTCCCTTTGCCCTTACCAGTGTTCACCAGGACGATCGAGCCAGCGCGTGCCATGCCCCAACCGTACCTATCCGGAGGCAAGAACCAGGAATGCCGCGTGGTAGCTTGGGCGTGTTCGGCATCAGCCGGGCACGACGTGTCGAGCGAAGTCCGGTGAGATTCCGGCGCTGTCCCGCAACGGTAAAGGCTTCGGCCAAGCCCGGTCGCCTCGATCCGACGTTTGTTCGACACGCCTCGATGGACAGGTGATCGGCTCCGGCCCCTCCCCTGCCCCCGCAGAGGCACCGTGAGAAAGGGGCCAGGAACAATGCATATCTCCGAAGGTTTCCTACCCATACTCGCAGCATGGATGCGCGCCCAGTCATCGGACATACCCACGTGACGCTTACCGGTGGATTGATGGTGTGCGGCACCACAAGTGACGCAGGCAAGAGCCAACTCGTGGCCGGGTTGTGTCGAGTACTCTCACGCAAAGGTGTTCGGGTCGCGCCGTTCAAGGCGCAGAACATGGCGTTGAACTCTGCTATCACCCCAGCCGGTCACGAGATCGGTCGGGCCCAGGTGATGCAGGCCGCGGCTGCGGGTATCGAGCCCGAAGTGATGATGAACCCGGTCCTGTTGAAGCCTACGGGCGAACGCACCAGCCAAGTCGTGGTGCTCGGACGGGCCATTGGTGAGATGTCGGCTGCGGCGTATCATGACTACAAGCCGCAACTGTTGGTCACCGTGCTCGATGCGCTTTCCGACCTTCGCACTCGCTTCGATGTGGTGTTGCTCGAGGGTGCGGGAAGCCCAACCGAAATCAACCTGTTGGCCCACGACATTGTGAATCTCCGCATCGCCCATGAGGCGGGCCTGCCGGCCATTGTGGTTGGCGACATCAACCTCGGTGGCGTCTTTGCGGCGTTGTACGGCACGGTCGGCTTGCTGCCACCGCATTATCGCTCGCTGGTGCGCGGGTTCGTCATCAACAAGCTCCGCGGTGACCCTGCCCTGCTGCTCGACGGCACTGCGCAACTCGAAGCCGCATGCGGCGTGCCGACGCTTGGTGTAATTCCCTGGCTCCACGACCTAGCCCTTGACGCAGAGGATTCACTGGCCCTGTCCGGTCCACGACCGCGTGCGCAGGGGGCGCCTCTGGCCGACACGCTGGACATTGCGGTGGTTGCGTTTCCGCGGCTATCGAATTTCACCGACGTCGATCCACTCTGTATCGAGCCGGGCGTCAGCGTGCGTTTCGTGCACGACACATCGGGCATTGGCCGACCCGATCTCCTCATCCTGCCCGGTACTAAGGCCACCGTGGCTGACCTGGCGTGGCTGCGCGAGCGGCGCTTCCCAGAGGCTCTTGCCGCGCTCGATGCACCGGTGCTTGGCATCTGCGGTGGCTATCAAATGCTCGGTGCCACCATTGATGATCCGGTGGAATCCGCAGCCGGTCGGGTCGACGGGCTCGGACTGTTACCAGTGGCGACTGTCTTTGAACCACTGAAGGTCACTCGCCAAGTGCATGGCTCCGTTGGCACCGACGATGTGCACGGCTACCAGATTCATCACGGTCGAGTTCATCCAACGGGAGGCACGCCGTGGCTCACGTTGACGGACGGAACCGTTGAGGGTGTGGCCGACGGTCGCTTCATGGGCACCACGATCCATGGCCTTTTCGAGGCTGACGGCTTCCGGCACACCTTCCTTCGCGACATAGCGGAGCGGTCTGGAAAGACGTGGGCCTCAGCCGGCGTTTCGTACGCGGCTGCGCGCGAAAGCCAGTTCGACCGTTTGGCCGATGCCATCGAGCGGCACGTTGACATGGCCGCCATCGAGCGGCTGGTTTCTCTCGGGGCTCTTGGTTCCCGCACACCCGCCGGAGCCTTCGCATGATTCTTTTCATCACCAACGCCGACACCGAAATCCTCACCCTGCGAACCATCACCGACGGACTGCCCGAGGGCTTCCCAGCCGTCCGAGCAGCCCATCCCGATCGTTTCGCCGACGACACAACGCTCAACGACGTGCGATGTGTCATTGTCCGCTTACTGGGCGGACGAAGCGCATGGGCCAACGGCGCTGGCTTCGATACGTTGCGTTCCCGCTGCGTCGAGCAGTCGATTCCGCTCCTTGCGTTCGGTGGCGAATCAGTGCCCGACGCTGAACTTGCAGCGCTTTCCACGGCGTCTTCAGGTCTCGTCACCGAAGTGTTCGGTTACCTGACCGCTGGCGGTGCCCACAACCTTGAGAACATGCTTCGCTTCGTGGCCGACACGGTTCTGCTCGAGGGTTTCGGATTTGAGCCTTGCACACCTGTTGCCGACGTCGGTGTGTGGGAAGGCGCGGGCCTTGGCCGTCCCGGCGTCAAGCGTGAGCCGTCGCGGCCCCTTGTTGGCGTCATCTTTTATCGAGCGCACCTGCTCGCTGCCAATACCCATTTCGTTACCGACCTCTGCAACGAGTTGGACGCGCAAGGCTCCGATGCTTTGGCTGTCTACTGCTACTCACTCCGACCCGACCGGGAAGGTCGCGTACCTGCGCTTGATCTCTGTGCTGCGCATGGCGTCGACGCACTCATCACCACGGTGCTGGCCATGGGCGGCGCCGTAGCCGGTGCCGGGACAGCGGGTGGAGCGGGCGGGCTCGACGGCGACGCGTGGGATGTGGCTGAGTTCGCCGCACTCGACGTGGCCGTCATTCAAGCACCAGCCTCAAGCCTTTCATCGTCTGCGTGGACAGACTCCGACGCCGGTATGTCACCGGTTGATGTGGCCATGGGCGTGGCCGGGTGCGAACTCGATGGCCGTATCATCGCTCCACCATTCGCGTTCAAAGAATTAGTCGATGATGGCGATGTGCTTGGCGCACCTGCATACGCGTATCGCACCGTTCCTGATCGCACCGCTCGTGTCGCCGGCATCGCCCACCGGGCAGCTCTTCTCAGGCGCATGCCGGCGGCCGGTAAGAAGGTCGTCATCGTGTTGTCGGCCTATCCAACCAAGCGCAGCCGCCTTGGCAACGCGGTCGGACTCGACACACCCGCCTCGGCCATAGACCTTCTCCACGCGCTCCGTTACGCGGGCCACAACGTCACGCGCATACCAGCCGACGGTGACGCGCTCATGGCCGAACTGGCCGACACCCTGGTGTACGACGCCGACACGTTGTCAGAGGTTGAGCTGGCCAAGTCGGTTGGTTCGCTCGATGCCGCAACCTACAACCGTTGGTTCGTGACCTTGCCGAGTGACGCACAACAGTGGGTCATTGACATCTGGGGACCAGCACCCGGTACGGCGCGCGTGCACGACGACCGGCTGATCTTCTCCGGCCTCGACCTCGGCGATGTGATGGTCACTATTCAGCCGCCCCGTGGCTACGGGGATGACCCCATTGCGGTGTATCACTCCCCCACGCTCCCGCCTGCGCATCACTATCTGGCGTTCTACCGTTGGCTAGACGAGGCATGGGGCGCCGACGCCGTGGTGCATCTCGGCAAGCACGGCACGCTTGAATGGTTGCCCGGCAAGAGCGTGGGCCTTTCGAGTTCCTGTTTCCCCGACGCTGCCATTGGCAACATGCCGTTCTTCTACCCGTTCGTGGTCAACGATCCGGGTGAGGGAACGCAGGCCAAACGTCGCGCCCACGCGGTCGTCATCGATCACCTGCAGCCACCCATGACGCGGGCCGAAACGTACGACGATCTGGCCAAGCTCGAACAGCTGCTCGATGAGCATGCGCAACTTGCCGCGCTCGATCCGAAGAAGTTGCCGGCCCAACGCGTTCGCATCTGGGAGTTGTTGGTGCAGGCCAACCTCAACCGTGATCTCGGTCTCGACCAGACTCCGACCGAAGCTGACTTCGAAGACGACGGATTCGATGATCTCATCGGTCACGTCGACGGGTATCTGTGTGAACTGAAGGATGCCCAGATCCGCGGTGGCCTTCACATCATGGGACGCCCTCCACAAGATGTTGCGTTGATCGAAACGATCCTGGCCGCTACCCGTCTACCGCAGGGCCAGGTTCCTTCGCTCAGAGCGGTGGTTGCCGCCGAACTCGGCATTGACCTCACCGCGAATCACCGGGTCGAGGTAGATGCGGTTGAGGCCGAGTGTCGCCGACTGGTGGAAGCCGCCGCCGAGCGTGGATGGGTTGCATCCGACGATGACCCGGTCACGACTGCATGGATCTGCGACCGGCTCGTTCCCCTGCTCTCCCACACGAGCGATGAGGTACGCAACCTTGTTGCCGGCATCGACGGTCGCTATGTGCCCAGCGGCCCAAGCGGAGCACTCACCCGAGGTGGCGCCCACGTACTGCCGACCGGTCGCAACTTCTACTCGGTCGACCCGAAGGCGTTGCCCACCCAGCTGTCGTGGCAGGTCGGCCAGGACCTGGCCAGCGCCCTGCTACAACGCCATCTCGACGAGGAAGGCACCTACCCGCGCACCGTTGGCCTCGTTCTGTGGGGAACCGCAGCCATGCGCACGCAGGGCGACGACGTTGCCGAAGTGCTTGCCCTGCTCGGCGTACGCCCCGTATGGGAACCGGAGAGTCGGCGCGTCACCGGTGTCGAGGCCATTCCGTTGGCCGAACTTGGCCGCCCTCGCATCGATGTCACCGTGCGTATCTCCGGCTTCTTCCGCGACGCGTTCCCCAACCTTGTGGCGCTCATTGATGATGCCGTCGAACTCGTCGTTGCACTCGATGAGGACCACGACAACAACTTTGTCCGTGCGTCCGCCAGCACGGACGCACGCGTGTACGGCCCCGCTCCTGGTGGCTACGGCTCGGGGATTTTGTCGCTACTTGAGGGCGGGAACTGGCGCTCCGACGATGACCTTGCCGCGGTCTACATCGCGTGGTCGGGGCACTCGTACGGTCGGGTTGGTTACGGCGTTCCCGCCGAAGCCGCCATGAAGCGCCGCTTCGCCGCCATCGATGTTGCCGTCAAAAATCAGGACAACAGAGAGCACGACATCTTCGACTCGGATGATTACATGCAGGATCACGGCGGCATGGTCGCCACCATCCGCGCTCTGTCGGGCAAACAACCAAAAGCATGGTTCGGCGACACCGCCGATCCCGCCAACCCACGGGTGAGAGCACTGGCCGAAGAAGCCGCTCGTGTTGTGCGTAGCCGCGTCATCAACCCTCGTTGGATCGATGCCATGGAACGTCATGGTTACAAGGGTGCCTTCGAAATGGCGGCCACGGTCGACTACCTGTTCGGCTACGACGCCACTGCGCAAGTGGTCGAAGACTGGATGTACGAAAAGGTCACAGAGGCCTACGTCGCCGACCCAGGCGTGCGGAAATTCTTCGAAAAATCGAACCCGTGGGCGTTGCGCTCCATCGCCGAACGCTTGTTGGAAGCCAACGAGCGTGAGATGTGGAACGCGTCGCCAGAAGCCTTGGCTGCCTTACGTTCAGCCCTTCTCGAAGCCGAGGGTTGGGAGGAGCGTCGATGACACAGCCGTTCGCCTTCTCCAGCGTGGTCGGTCAGGACGACGCCAAGCTCGCGCTGCTCTTGTGCGCCATTGATCCTTCTATCGGAGGTGTCCTGCTACGTGGTCAGAAGGGCTCAGCCAAAACCACCGTCGCTCGCGCCATTGCTGCGCTGCTGCCGGGCGAGGCCCGGTTCGTTGAGCTGCCGCTCGGAGCCACCGAAGACCGCGTCGTCGGTTCCGTCGATCTCGCCGACATGCTCACGGCCGGCACGCAGCGCGTGCGAGCGGGCCTCTTGTCGGATGCCCACGGAGGCGTGCTCTACGTGGATGAGGTGAACCTGCTGGCCGATCACCTCGTCGATGTGTTGCTCGACGTGGCAACCAGTGGCATCAACCGCATCGAGCGCGACGGTGTCGCCCACAGCCATCCGGCCCGCTTCGTGTTGGTCGGTTCGATGAACCCGGAAGAAGGCGACCTTCGGCCACAGCTCCTCGATCGATTCGGCCTTTCGGTCACCGTTACTGCATCCGTCGATCCGACGGAACGGGCCGACGCCGTGAGACGGCGACTAACGCACGACAGCCACGGCACCAGCGCAGCCGATGCCGCCGCTGACCAACAGCTGCGTCAACGACTGGCAGTCGTCGAGTCGGCCGAGGTTCCCGATGCTGTCGTGTTGGCGGCCAGCACCCTTGCTGTAGCCGTCGGTGCCGAAGGGCTGCGGGCCGACATCGTGCTGTGCCGTGCAGCGGCCGCGTTCGCCGGATGGGAAGGCCGCAGCCTGGCAACAACCGACGATCTTCGAGCCGTTGCCCACCTCGTGCTCGCCCACCGCCGTCACCGTGGACCGTTCGACGCGCCCACCATGAGCAACGACGAGATCAACGACGCGCTCAACAACGCAGTCGATGAAGGGCTCAGCGAAGACGCTCCCAGCGAACCGTCCGACGGTGCCCCGCCCACTCCCGAATCAGATCCCGGACAGCAGCGCGCCGAGCGTCCGGCCGGGGCCGCACTTGCGCCACCAACGCTGTCTACATCGGTTCATCGCACCTCTCCGGCCTCGGGTCGCAGGTCACCAATGGTCGGGCTCCGGGGGCGCATCACTGGAACCGAACCGGTCGGCACCGTTGTCACCGATGTCGCCGTCACAGCCACCGCAGTTGCCGTCGCCACTCGTCGAGCAGAGACGGGAACAACACTGCTCCACGCTGACGACATCCGGCAGGCGCGGCGCGAAACGAAGGCAGGTAACCTGCTCATATTCGTCGTCGATGCATCCGGCTCAATGGGCGCCAACGACCGGATTGAAGCGGCCAAGGGCGCCGTCCTCGGACTGCTCACCGACGCCTACCAACGTCGTGACAGGGTTGCGCTCATCTCAATGGGTGGCGAACGGGCCAATGTCGTGCTGCAACCAACGGCCAGTGGAGAGATTGCCCGCACCCGCCTGGTCGATCTGCCCATCGGCGGCACCACGCCCCTTGCCGATGGATTGACGGTAGCCCTCAAAATGGCCACTGCACCCGGCAACGATCCGGGTCGGGCTCCGCTCCTCATCGTGCTGACCGACGGCCGGGCCACGTACGCCTCGGATGGCCAAGACCCGCTTGATGCGGCACGGTCTGTCGCTTCCGAAATCGCTCGACGAGCGGTGGATGCCGTCGTCATCGACGCCGAGACGGGCATGCCCCGCCTCGGCTTGGCCGCCGAACTCGCCCAGACCATGGGCGCCACCTATCTGCACATCGATAACCTCGGCGCGGCCCGGATTGAAGATGTTGTTCGCACACACCTCGCTTCCCGCACCGAAGGTCGTTAACCATGTACGTCCCGTCTCTCCCGCTGCTGCAAATCACGCGGCCCGGTCTCTACCCAACGCTTGGTCCGGCTGAGGCAACCGACGGTCTTTTGCTGGTCGGCCACGGTTCGTACTGTCACGTGAGTGGCAGCGAAATGGCCACCATCGGCCGTCATGTCAGTGCAGCGCGACCCGACCTTGCCGTTGAAGTTGGCTACCTCGAAATGAGTGACCCGCCTGCCGGCGTGGCCCTTGATCGCCTGGTTGCCCGCGGTGTGAAGCGCATCACCATTCTGCCCATGATGTTGCTGGCCGCTGGTCACTCCAAGAGTGACGTCCCGGCGGTGGTTGTGGAAGCCCGCCTCAAGTACCCGGGCATGCCGATCGTGTACGGACGTCCGTTCGGCGTGGATCACACCCTGTGCGCCATTGCTCACGACAACATCGCCGCGGTGAGTGGCAGTGGAAACCCACTCCTCGTTATTGCTCGAGGCACATCCGATCCCGATGCCAACGGCGAGGCATGCCGGGCGTCACGACTGGTGGCCGAGTTCGAAAAGGCACCCTTCGTCATTACCGGTTTCTCCGGCGTCACCGGTCCGCGCGTGCCAGAAGCCCTCGATATGTGCGCCCGCCTGGGAGCTACCAAGCTCACGGTGTTCTCGTGGTTCATCTGCAACGGCAAGCTGGTGCAGCGCATCCTGGCCGACGAGCGGGCCTTTGCAGCCGAGCGAGGCATCGACATCATCGACGCCGGCTACTTCGGACCAGATCCGCGCCTCGTCCCGATCATTCTCGATCGTTACCGGGAGGCGAACGAGGGCAAGGTAATCATGAGCTGTGATACCTGCGCTTATCGTCTTCCGTTCCCCGGCGAGGAAGACCGCGTCGGCCAACCCATCGGTGTCGGCCACTCACATCTCGCTCTCGAACACCGTACTGGCGGTCATTCGCGCAGCGACCACGGCCACGACCACGCGCACGATCATGCCCATGGGCACAGCCATTGACCACGTGGCCGCGCCCGGTCCCGCTCATCGGCGACACCTCATCGGCGGCTGATCGCGCCGCGGCTCCCAACGGGTGGGCCTTTCCTCCCGAGGATCGCCAAGCGTTCTACGACATCGCCCGTGCCCGGCGCGACATCCGTCGCTACCGACCCGACCCACTCGATCCAAAGCTGCTTGACCGTGTCCTTGCGGCGGGACACAACGCACCATCGGTTGGACAATCGCAGCCGTGGCGTTTCGTGGTCGTTACCAAACCTGAGACTCGCGAGCGAGCTGCGCTGTTGGCTGATCAGGAACGCCTCGCGCAGGCGCAGAAACTCGAGCCGGAGGCCGCCCGCCATCTGCTCGACCTGCAGCTTGAGGGAATCCGCGAAGCACCCGTCGGCATAGTGGTCTGCTGCGACCGACGCACACCCGGTGCTGGAGTGTTGGGCCGGAATACCTTCGATGATGCCGACATGTGGTCCTGCGCCTGCGCCATCCAAAACCTCTGGCTGGCGGCGCGCGCCGAGGGCCTCGGCCTCGGGTGGGTCACGCTCTTTCAACCCACCGATCTCGCTGCGCTCGTCGGTCTGCCTGTCGGGGTTGAGAGCCTCGGCTGGCTCTGTCTCGGTTGGCCCGACGAGCGACCACCGGAGCCTGGTCTCGAACGCTGGGGCTGGTCGGAGCGCTTGCCGCTTTCCGACGTGGTGATTCTCGACCACTGGTCGGGCGCTGCCCCGGCCGCTCCAGTGTCGAGCTTGAGGGCACCACTGCCGGCATCTGTCGTCGATGCTCGGGACGAAAACGACACGCTCCTCACGCCACTCGGTTCCCTCGGTCTCCTCGACCGCGTCGTTGATCGGGTTGTCGCCCTGGGGCATGGCGAGGCGACGTCGGCCACTCTTGTCTTCGTGGCTGGCGATCATCCCGTTGCCGACCTTGGAGTTAGCGCGTTCGGTCGTCACGTCACCGCCGATGTTCTCGCTGCCGCCCACGCCGGTGAAGCCGTCGGTGTCGTTGCCGCCCGGGCCGCTGGATTGGAAACGATCATTGTGGACGCTGGCTGCAGTGTAGGGGACTTGGTCACTGCCGATGCCCTCTCGCTCGATGACGTTCACCGCCTCATGAATGAGGGTAAAGCGGTAGGTCGTGCGGCTCGCAGTATCGTTGCCGTCGGCGAGGTCGGGATCGGAAACACAACGGTGGCGAGCGCCCTCGCGACGGTGCTGCTGAATGCGAGCAGCAACGATGTCGTTGGTCTTGGGGCGGGCTCAGACTCGGCCATGCTCGCCCGAAAACGTGAGGTGGTCGACGTAGCCGTGCACCGCGCCCGCGCCGAACACGGCGATCTCCTCGGCGATCCTGCCGTGCTCCTCGCCAGCCTCGGCGGACCAGAGTTTGCGTACCTCGTCGGTGTCTTGCTCGGTGCGGCCGAGGCTGGCAAAGCCATCGTGCTCGACGGCTTCGCAACCAGCGTCGCCGCCCTGTGCGCCGTGCTCATCGAGCCAGCGGTGGCGCAGCATTTGATCGCCGGGCAACGCAGCCGCGAGCGTGCTCACGCGCCTGTACTGAACCGGCTCGGGCTTGAGCCACTCCTCGATCTGCGGCTCCGTGCCGGCGAAGGTGTCGGCGCGTGCTTTGCAACCCGCCTTGTGCTCAGCGCCCTGACGATTCGACGTGAGTCGGGCCGGGTCGCACAACAGCAATGAGCGCCATAGGCCCCGGACCGCATGGTGGCGATGCTCGGCGAGTCGCTCGGCATCTCGGTCTCGATCCTGCCGATGTCATCGATCTCTCGGCCAGCCTGAACCCTTTCGCCCCCGACCCAACTGAGATCATTGGCCGGCATCTTTCCACGCTGCACGAGTATCCCGATGCCACCGCCGCAACCGAGCAGTTCGCGGATGCACTCGCCGTCCCTCGTGAGCGACTCGTCCTCACCAACGGCGGCGCCGAAGCCATTGCACTCGTTGCTGCCCATCTCGGCAAAGGGGCCATTGTCGACCCAGACTTCTCCCTCTACCGCCGCCATCTCGCTGCGGTCGATCAGCATGCCGGACGGTGGAGGTCGAACCCGGCCAGTCCGCTCGGTACCCTGGCTGCGCCCGACGAGCAGGCCGAGGTGTGGGATGAAGCGTTTTATCCGCTGGCCACCGGAACGTGGACTCGTGGTGACGACACCAGCTGGCGACTTGGCTCACTTACCAAGCTGTGGAGTTGCCCCGGCTTGCGCCTCGGCTATGTGATTGCACCCGAGATCGAAAGCGCCGAGATCATTCGAGCCCTTCAGCCCCGTTGGAGTGTGAACGGAATGGCCCTCGCCTCCGTATCTGACTTCCTCGCGGTCACCGATCTGCGCGGCTGGGCGGTTTCGATAGCGGCGCTCCGTACACGATTCACGAACGAACTGGACTGCCTTGGACTGCGCGTAACACCATCGAGCGCGAACTGGGTACTGGTTCACGACGCGTCGCACCTGCGAGTACCCCTGGCCAAAGCGGGCATCGTGGTTCGAGACTGCACCAGCTTCGGGATGCCGTCCACCGTTCGCATCGCGCTGCCCAAACCTCACGAGGTCGAGCGCGTGCTCGACTCCATCGATGCAGTCCGGTGAGCGTCGCCGTCGCACTCGGCCTTGTCGCAGATGAGTTCCTGCCCGAGCCACCGAACCGCTTTCATCCGGTGGCGTGGTTTGGCACCGCCATGCTCGGTTACGAAAAGCGCTTCTATCGAGACACACGGGCTGCAGGTATCGCCCACGCCTTTACCGGCACCACGCTCGGCCTCGCCGCTGGCTTCGCCCTTCGCCGGGCTATCGGTAGACCCGCGGCCACCTTCGTAGCCGTCACCGTCGCAACCGGGGGGCAGATGTTGCGGGACGTTGCAGGACGAATTGGAGCGGCAACTGACCTCGATGAGGCCCGCCGATTGCTGCCGAGTCTGGTGGGTCGAGACCCAAGCCAGCTCGACGCCTCAGAAATCGCCCGAGCTGCGATCGAGTCGGTGGCAGAAAACACGGTGGATGCGGCGATCGCCACGGCGTTCTGGGGCGTTGTCGGTGGTGCGCCGGCCGTGCTCGCTCACCGTGCCATCAACACCATGGATGCCATGGTCGGTCATCACAACAGCCGCTACGAAGACTACGGCTGGGCCTCTGCCCGCCTCGACGACGTCGCCGCATGGCTCCCCGCCCGCCTCACCGCACTACTGGTCGTGCTCGTTACCCCTGGCCGCCGTAAGCAGATCAGACATGCCGTTCGCAACGATGCGCCCGAGCACCCGTCACCAAACTCAGGTGTGTCCGAAGCCGCCTTCGCCGCGGCTCTCGACTTCAGACTTGGTGGCACGAATCGCTACGGCGACACCATCGAACACCGCGTCATCCTCCACCCGACCGGCCAAACCCCGTCACTCGCCGACATAGCCACGGCCAACCAGCTCAGTCGACGCATCACCGCCCTGGCCGCCGCGCTATGCGCCTCCTTGTCGCTCCTCCGACGTCCGCGAAGGAACTACCGAATCCTGCTCCGCTCTTGCGCCAGGCGCCGGTCTCAGTTTGAGTGGTTTGTAGGCGCGTGAGGCTGCTGGACAACCAGCCGCGCCTACAGAGGTGCGAGGAAGCTGCTAGGGCGCTATGCGGAACTCTTCGGCGTCTTGGTTGATGGCGGCCTTGATGGCGGCGAGTGAGTCGCCTCGGATGCGCATCTTGGATGCCGCGTGAGCGCGCATGTTGAGCGCTGCAAGCTTGGTAGCGACGTCGATAGCTGACGACTCGACATCCTCTGCCGGAGCGACGGCGTCGAGGATGCCGGCAAACACGGCCTGCTCCGGGGTGTAGGGCTGCGAGAGCAGAATGGCCCGATGGTATTCGGCCGGGGTCAGCCGTTGCTTGCAAATCTCAATGGCGGCATACGGCATGGTCATGCCGAGCGCCGTTTCGGTGGCGGCGAGCTTGAACGACCCGCTGGCACCGATGCGATAATCGCCGGAGAGAAGCACGAAAACGCCCATGGCGATGGCATGGCCGGTGCACCCCATTACAACGGGCGTCGGGAACGACAACAGCCGATGCGAGAGTTCGAACCCGGCACGCAGGAGTGCCTTCGCTTCCTCTCCCCCACCGCCTAACACCTTGAGGTCAAAGCCCCCCGAAAATCTGCCATCCCGGCCGAGCAGCACGACCGGTCCTCCCGCCGCTTCGGCTTGATCGAGGCAGTCGTTCAGTGCCACAAACATGGACGGGGAAAGTGCATTGGCCTTGCCGTCATCCATGGTGATGACGGAGATCGAATCGACGGTGCGCAGCGTTGCCGGAGTGTCCATGACCACGAACGTAGCGCGACCGAGACCGGCCGCGAAGAAGCGGCCGCCGAGTTGCCCCGACGGCCGCTTCAGCTGAAACAGTTACTTGGCGAGCCAGCCGTCAACGATCTTGGCGTTGGCGTCCACCCACTTCTTGGCTGCGGCATCGGCCTTCATGCCGTCGCCGTCGATCATGGCAGCCACTTCATTCTGCTGTTCGGTGGTGAGCGTGATCTTCTTCAGGAAAGCAAGTGCCTTGGCGTTCTTCTTCTCCAACTTGACCGAGGCAGCCTTGAAGATGGGATCCGGTGCGTAATCGCAGGCGTACTTGCCATCTTTGGCGTCAGCAGACGCAAGGCACGCCGGGGTGACGGCCGGCAGCTTCACTTCGGTCAGCTTCACCTTCGACTGCAACCAATGCGGCTGCCAGAACTGCAGCAGAATCGGCTTCTTGTCGGTTTCGGCCTGCTTGATAGCGGTGATGAGCGCAGCCTCGGAGCCGGCAACCGTGTACTTCAGCGGCAGCTTGAGATTGGTAATGATCTGCTCGTCGAACGTGACGTAGCTGGGGTCACCCATGAGGAAGCGGCCCTGGCTGCCCGTCTCCGGCGTGGCGAACTTGGCAGCGGTGGAGGCGTCCTCGAACCCCTCCCACGTCGCAACCTTCGGGTCGGCAGCGAGCGCGGCGCCGTTGACGTACCAGCCGATTTTCGCTTGTGGGCCGAGAACGCCCAGATTGACCACGGTCTTCTTTTCGTCGATGTAGGTCTTCATGTCGGGGCCGTGGCCAGAAGGCCATTGCTCGAGCACGGCATCAATGTCGCCCTTGTCCATGCCGACCCAGGTGGCATTCTCATCGAGGTCGGTAAGGGTGACGGTGGTACCGAGCTTGGACTCCAGCACGACCTTGGCGATATTTGCGTTTACTGCAGAACCCGTCCAGGGGTTCACGGCGAGGGTGATGGGCGCTCCCTTTCCGCTTGAAACGCTGCTGGTGGTGCTGCCACAGGCGGCAAGACCGACCACCAACGCGGTGGCGATCGCCAAACGGGTGGCTCTCTTGGATGACTGCTTCATGGTTACTCCCCTAGTTGTGAACGCTTGTCTGGCGGCATCGCCTACGGAGCAGCGGGATGCTGCCCCGATGTTCGAGCACCCCACGCCTGTGTAAGCCGATCAAGAACGATCGCGAGTAACACGATACTCACTCCCCCGGCTACGCCGCGGCCAATCTCTTTCTTGGTGAGTCCGTACACGGTTTCCAGCCCGAGGGCACCGGCACCAATCAGGGCGGCGACGATGACCATCGAGAGCACCATCAGGATCGTTTGGTTGATACCTAGCATGACCGAGCGCAACGCAAGCGGCAGCTGTACCTTCATCAGCTCCTGGCGAGGTGTCGCGCCAAACGATACGGCTGCCTCCCGGACCGATGCCGAGACTTCTCGCAAGCCGAGGCTGGTGAGGCGGATACCCGGTGGTAGGGCATAGATGACCGAGGCAATCACGCCCGGCACGCGACCGACCTCGAAGAGGAAAATGACCGGCACAAGATAAACGAAAGGTGGCATCACCTGAGCGGCATCAAGAAGCGGTCGGATCGCCCGCTCGAATCGGTCCGATCTTCCCGCCAGAATACCAATCGGCACGGCAAGCAAGACGCTGATGAACACCGCAACCAGAACCTGACTGAGGGTGTCCATCGCCAGGTCCCACGTGCGGAGGGCCGCGATGCCGACCATGCACGCGGCGCAGAGCAGACCGAGTCGTCTTCCGCCGCTCAGCCAGCCGAACACTCCCATAAGGAGCACAACAAACCACCAGGCGAGATACTGGAAAGCATCCCGAAGAGGCGTCAGCAGCCCCGTGACGAGAACTTCGTTCAAACGGGTGGTACCCCCGACGATCGGAATCCCCTTGCGGACGTGGTTATTCGTCCACGTCACCATCGAGTTGATCGGCTTGGTGATGTTCACCTGCAAGGCTTGCGG
>JANNZM010000054.1:0-101284 GCA_031410595.1 Actinomycetes bacterium
GACGTGCTGCGCCTGGAAATAGGTGATCGCGGTCGCTTGGTCGTCGCCGACAGTTACCAGGATTGTGCCGAGCAGATGTTGGCTCGCGTCGAGCGGCGTGAGCGCAGTCCGTGTCCGATTGACGATCGCCTCAACACCAACCAGCTCGCCGCCCGGGTGTACGTACACGGCGTCCGTCTGGAAGCAGTCGGCCAGAGCGTCCCAGTCCCGCGCGTCCTGGGCGAGAGCGAGCCGAACCAGCAGGTCGTTGATTGCGGCACGGTCAATCAGCCGGCGCGCGTCGGAGGTCGTCACGCCTCCGTCCTCGCACCACGGCGGGCCGGTCCGACCAGCGACATTGGTGATCCGTAGTATCGACTGGCTTTGTCGCCGAGCGTCTCGGCAGCACCGCCGATGACCAAACAGGCACCGTTCACGAACCACGCCTCGTCGCTGGCCAAGAACACCGCAGCTGCAGCGATATCGGCGGGGAACGCAGCACGCCCGTTACGCGCCTTCGACGCCATGTGGCTCGCCGTGGTCGCCATGTCATCGGGGTCCCCAGCGATCAGGTCGGCGGTGAGTCCGCTCACGGTCCGGCCAGGTGCGATGGCGTTGACCCGGATGTTGTGCGCCGACAACTCGACCGCGGTTGACTCGGTCAGGCCGACGACTGCGAACTTTGGCCGCCGTGTACCCGTGCGGGCCGAGGCCACCGCGCACGCCCGCAGTGCTGGCCGTGTTCACGATCGCGCCCCCACCCTGCGGAATCATGACCCGTGCCGCCTCACGAATGCCGAGGAACACGCTGGTGGACAACACCTCCATCGTCTGGTTCCACGCATCCAACGAATGATCAACGATTGAGCCGACCACGCCCAACATACCGGCGTTGTTGAACATGCAGTCGAGCCGACCAAACCTGGCGACCGCGAGATCGACCACGGAAGCCAGGTCCGCCTCCTGCGTGACGTCAACCCGTTCGGCTATGACGGCATCACCCAGTTCGGCGGCTAACGCTTCCGCTCGCTCGACGTGCAGATCTGCGATGACGCAACGCCCGCCATCGGCGACGAACCGCCGGACGATGCCCTCACCAATGCCGCTCGCTCCCCCGGTCACAACTGCTACCCGGCCATTGTCGACGTCCATGTCCCTCCACATCGGCGATTTTTTTCTTATACGAGTGTGCCGGAGAGAACATAGATCTCCGAACGTAGCGGTGTCTCACGAACGACCATCTGTGCTCCTCATCGAATCGTTCGACTCCACGACACGCTGCTGGCTCAACCCCGGTGCCGGTCTCGCCTCTAAGCCGGCGTCTAAGGATTCTTCGACACCACGTGGCCAGGCGGTTATCGGAGCGTCAGCCCGAAGGCGAGGTTGGCGACCTCGATCAGGTCGGTGATCCGACGGGTTGGCTGCGCCTCGTTCAGTGAGCGGTCGGTGGTGAGGTTGGATTCGTGGCCTGACAGCAGCGCGGTTCTCTCGCCGAAGCCGACAGGTTCGCTTGGTTGGAGACGACCACGTTGTGCATGGCGGTGATGTCGAGATGCATATTGTGCGACTCGGCCCAACCTGCCCAGTACACCGCATGCGCGTCGCCTGCCGATGCTGCCTCGTTCGCATCGGTCAGGCGATCGAGGGCGTGTGACGGATCGTCTCCAACAGGCGATACCGAGACTCGCCGGCCTGGTCGATCTCATCCATGGCGATCAGCGACTTGTAAGCGAGGTGGTCGATGAGATCGAAGACGTCATGGCGATCGACATCTCCGATCTGACCTCCGTGGCCGATCGAGCGCAGTGTTGCGCAGCGGATAACCGTCTGTCCGAAGTAGTTGCCCGCGTCACGCATCTCGAACTCACCCGTATGCACAGCAATGCGCACACCAAGACCCAGCCCGGCCAACAATCGTCGCGCGCTCCCAGGCCGCCGTCGACCCTTCGACGTCGGTCAACAAGAAGGTGACCGTACCCGTTGGCAACGGGCTTGAGACCTTTATCACGTCCATCTCCTCCCCGACGTGCCGCGATGACCCTGACCAGTCTGACACGAGCTCCGAACTCACCACCTCACAATGGGCACCAGCAGAGCACCAAAACATCGACCGAAAGGATGACATCACCAAGACATCGTGGGTTAACAACGTCGTTACCGCGGTCAGCTGATCGAGCGGCCGGAGACTGGGCCCCAGATGCTGGAGATGGGGAGGGCTTGGACGCCGGGGACGATCGTGTAGGCGGTTGGACCGGTATGGAGGAGGACGCACGCTGCGACTTGGTCGCCGAGTTGCTCACGTAGCCAGACGAGGTGGCGGGCTTCGTCTGGCTTCGGTGCGCTGGATGCCTTGACCTCGATGCCGATGACCCGGCCGTCGGCGAGATCGGCGATGATGTCGATCTCCCGGTCGCCGCCCTCATGACGTAGATGATGAAGTCGGGGCGCGCCGGCTGACATCTCGACTTCGGGCCGAAGCTGTTGCATGACGAAGGTATCGATGAGGCGCCCGAGTAGGTCGCCGCTGCGGATCACGGCTCGTTCATCGACTCCCAACAGGGGCCCGACGAGCGCAGACTCGGTGAGATATCGCTTCGGCGACCGAGTGAGACGATTGAGCCGGTTCGAATGCCATGCAGGGACTTCTTCGGCGACGAATAGCATGGCTAGCAGATCGTCATAGCGACGTGCCGTCTTGCGGACGATGCCGGCGGCGTCCACAAACCGGCCCCGCCTCCAACTCTCGATCGAGGCGTAGGACCGTCGAAGCGAGGCGACGAGTCGTCGTGGTTTTCCCGCTGCCACGAGGACCATTGATGGCAACGGCAGGTAAGCCCGCGAGCAGCTCAACGAGGAGACGATCGACAAGTCGAGGAACGTAGTTAGTGACCAAGTGTCCGCACTACCTGTTTCACAGCCTCGTTAGTACCTGTTTCACGGGCCATGGAGTCCCTGTTTCACAGGGTCATAGGTATCCGTTTCGGTGGCCACGATGGAGGGAGACCGGGGCCGCTCGTGACGACGGCGCTTGTCATCGCCGAGGCGGGCTACCTGCTTGATCGTAACCTCGGACCAGCGGCGGAAACCGCGCTGCTCGACATGATCTGCGACGACTCTCTTATCGTTGAAGACCTGAGCGCTGCGGATTGGCTCGCTGGGCCGGCGGGACTCCTCGGCGGCTCGAGCAGCGCCTTGATCTCGGCGGGCGTCGCCACGACCGGCGTCACGTTCGACAGCGCAGGGGGCTCGGCCCACTGTGCCGGGTTGGAGTCACGCCAACCCCAGTGACATGCCTGGGTGAACATGGGACGAAAGGCAGGCGTGGATCTGGTAGACGCTGCGAGAAGACAGGCCACAGTCCTCTACACACTCAATCTTGGATGAATCTAGGGTGACCGGGTTTTCTTTGGCGCCCATCTGGTGCCGTTCGGTTCAAAACACCAGTTCACAGCTCGTGGGCCAGGTGGGTATCGAACCCACGACCAAGGGATTATGAGTCCCACGCTCTAACCACTGAGCTACTGGCCCTAACACGAACGGCCCGCCCGAAGGCGGGCCGTTCATTTGCTCCGAGAACAGGGCTCGAACCTGTGACCCGCTGATTAACAGTCAGCTGCTCTGCCAGCTGAGCTACCTCGGAATGGCAAGTGTTGAGTATATCGGCCGGAGCCGTTTGGGGCGAAGCTATTCGTTTTCGAGGAATTCCTTCAGCTTCTGACTGCGCTGGGGATGTCGGAGTTTGGCGAGTGTTTTCGCCTCAATCTGGCGGATGCGTTCCCGCGTGACGCCGAATTCCTTCCCGACCTCTTCCAGCGTGCGGGCTTGGCCGTCGATGAGGCCGAAGCGCATTCGCACGACCTCCTTTTCCCGTTCGGACAGCTCGTCAAGCGCTTCCTCTACGGCTGCGGCCAGCATCATGCGGGTGGCGACGTCGGCGGGGGCGTCGGCGGCCAGGTCGGGAATGAAGTCGCCCAGGTTGGAGTCATCCTCCTCCCCCAACGGCGAGTCAAGGCTGAGCGGGTCTTGCGCAATGCGCTGAATGTCACGCACCCGATCGGGGCTGAGCGCAACCTTCTCTGCGATCTCGTCGATCGTTGGCTCGCGCTCGAGTTCTTGCGCCAGCTGGCGCTGCACCCGCAGCACGCGGTTCATGTGCTCGACCATGTGGACCGGTATGCGAATGGTGCGGGCCTGGTCGGCAATGGCGCGGGTGATGGCCTGGCGGATCCACCACGTGGCATAGGTGGAGAACTTGAAACCCTTGCTGTAGTCGAACTTTTCGACCGCGCGCATCAGGCCGAGGTTGCCCTCTTGGATGAGGTCGAGGAACTGCATGCCCCGACCGACGTAGCGCTTGGCGATCGACACCACAAGCCGCAGGTTGGCCTGGATGAGTTGTGCCTTGGCAACCTCACCGTCGCCCATCTCGCGCTTGAGCCGCCGGCGCTCGGGGTCGTCTTTGGCCGCCATGGCCAGTTCTGCGGCAGCCAGCACACCCTTCTCATAGCGGACGGCAAGCTCTCGCTCATCGTCACCGCTGAGCAGACTGACGCGGCCGATTTCCTTCAGATACATGCGCACTGCATCGGACGAACCGGCCTCAGGGGGCCGGTCGGAGGCCATCGGGCGGAGAGGACGCCGCCGCTTGGGTTTGGATTCGTCTTCATCGCGCTCGGGCACGTCGACCCGAGGGATTTCGATGAGCTCATCGACCGTGTCGTCGACGCCGACGCCGAGCGCCTCGATGCTCTGGGCCACGGTCAGGATGACATCTTCGGACAATTCGACGTTGCGAAGCACATGGGCCACGTCGTCGGCGGCCACGACACCTTCGTCGCGCCCCTTGGCGACCAGCTCGGCCCATTCTTCGTTGTCGATGTTCGCCAATGGCGGGTTGGTGCTGTGTACGTCAGGCATCACGACTTCCCGTCTCGTCGGCGCTAGCGAGCCAGGATAGCAACTCGTCAGCCGCCGAGGGGCCGAGTTGTACATCTTCAAGCCGTTCCATGAGGTGCTTCACTTCGATGACCTCCAAAGCCGCGTAAATATCGCCCGATCGCACCAAACGGTCGAGCTTTCGACGCGATGCGGCCGAAATGAGGTTGCGGGCCTCAAGGTCAGGTATGGCCTCTACATCTAACACCGCAATGTGCTCGATGAGCTCGCGCGCCTCGGCATCGGCCATCTCAAGAGCAAGGTTGATCTGACCGTCCGCCGCGGCCAGCGTGCGAAACGCGGAGAGACAGATGTCGTCGGCAAACAACTCTTCGATGAGCCACGGCGCCATCTCCTCCCATTGCTGCACCAGCAACGCCAAGGCGACAACCTCTGCCGTCTCACGATTCGATTCCTGCCGAACCACCTGCAGGCGAGGCATCGGGCTCTTGCGAGCGGCCAGGGCCACCAGTTGGTTCACCGGCAATCCGGTGTGGGCGGCAACCTGGCCGGCGTAGATGGTTCGCACGTTCACGTCGGGGTGCTCGTTCAACACACCCATGGCCTGTTCGGCCACCTTGGCCCGAATCTCGGGCGACGTGAGGACCGTGCCGTTCAGCACGCGCTGAAGGCGGAAGCCCAAAAACGTGTCGGCCTTTTCAACCGCGAGTTTCAGGCCGGCCGGATCTTTCTGCGCCATCTCACCCGGGTCCATTCCCGACGGAAGATGCACCACACTCACCGCAATGTCGTATTTGCGCTCCCACTCGTAGAACCGCTCGGCTGCACCCTGCCCCGCGGCGTCGGCGTCGAACGCCAGCACGACCCGCGAGGCGAATCGCTTGAGCAGCCGCACGTGGTCCTCGGTAAGGGCGGTGCCACAGGTGGCGACCGCGCGGGGCACTCCGGCGCGATGGAAACCAATGACGTCGGTGTAGCCCTCGCACACGATGACCTGGTTGGCGGCGACAATCTCGGCCTTGGCCAGCGACAAGCCGTACAGCGTTTTCGACTTGGCGTAGATGGCTGTCTCGGATGAGTTCTTGTACTTGGCCGGATCGGTACTGCCCGGCAGGATACGACCGCCGAAGGCCACCATCTCGTTGTTCTCATTGCGGATCGGAAAGAGCAGTCGGGCTCGAAAGCTGTCCTGCAGGCGCTCGCGACGGTTGAGGAACGCCAGGCCGACTTCACGCAGCAGATCGCCGGGTTGGCCGACCTGTTTGGCGAGCACGTCCCAGTCGTCGGGTGCCCAGCCGATCTGGAACTGTCGGGCGACCTCGCCGTTGATGCCTCGCGCCTTGAGATACTCCCGAGCCGCACGGGCATCGGGTGCCGTCAGCAGTCGCTCGTGATACCAGCTGGCAGCGGCCTCCATGACCTCGATCAGACGTTTGCGATGGCCCCGTTCCTTTTGCTCTCCGCCGGTGTCGTAGCGCAGCGTGATGCCCGTCTTACCGGCCAGGTATTCCACTGCGCCGACGAAGTCGAACTGCTCACGTTGCTGCACGAAGGAGATGACGTCGCCGCCGGCCTGGCACCCGAAACATTTGTAGCGCCCGGTCTGCTCGCTGACGTTGAAACTGCCCGACTTCTCGCCGTGAAAGGGGCACAGACCAACCCAGTTGCGGCCGACCCGCTTGAGCGCGACCGAGCTTTGGATGATGTCGACGATATTGGCGGCGGCACGCACGCGCTCAATGTCTTCGGCCACGATCCCCATGAGTACAGGCTATCGGGCCGCGGATTCTTCCCGTTCGCTTGGACGAAGAATCGACAATAAAACCGAGCCGGCCAGCAGCGCAACGATCACGGCAAGGCTGAGCCAGCTGGGGAGGTGAAGCCACTGCTCGGTCACCATCTTCAGCCCGACGAACGCCAGGATGAGCGCCAGGCCCTTCTGCAGGTACTCAAACCGGTTGTGCATATCGGCCAGCAGGAAATACAGGGCCCTCAACCCCAGGATGGCGAACGCGTTCGACGTGAGCACCAGGAACTGGTCACGGGTCACGCCGAGCGCAGCGGGAACCGAATCGACGGCGAACAGCACATCGGTTGTCTCCACCAGAACCAGTACAGCAAACAGCGGTGTGGCCAGACGCTTGCGGTTCAGGCGCACGAACAGCTTTTGGCCGTGGAAGTCGTCGGTGCTCGGAATGACGCGGCGGACGAAGCGCAGGAACGGGTTCTTGTCGGGGTCGATGTCGGCGTCTTCGTCCTGGGTGATCAGCTTCCACGCGGTGAAGATGAGGAACAACCCGAACACGATCAGCAGCGGCTCGAAGGCGTTCAATAGGGCAACGCCAGCGAAGATAAAGATGGCTCGCAGCGCAATGGCGCCGAAGATGCCCCAGAACAACACCCGGTGTTGATACTGCCGCGGCACGGCGAAGTAGCTGAGGATGAGCGCCCACACGAACACGTTGTCAACGCTGAGCGACAGCTCGACAAGATAGCCCGTGTACCAGAGGCTGCCTGCCGTGCCGCCATAGCGGTGGATCACCCACAGACCAAAGGCAAGCCCGATCGAAAGCCACACGACGACCTGCAGCAAGGCCCGCTTGAACGTCGGGGTGTGCGCGTGTCGGTTCAGGATCAAAAGGTCGATGAGGAGCAAGACAACGACAACCCCGCCGACTGCAAGCCACGTCACGCCGGTGACGTGCAGGTTGATTTCGTTCTTCAACGATTTGGCGAACACCACGGTGGGGTCACCTTCCTGAGCGCGCCAGCGTGGCGTGAGCAGGGCAGCAAGCATGGGAGCAACCCTAAGCCGCCCGGTGCGAAACCGGGCGGCTTTCGGGCCTTACTTCGTGGTGCTCGTGGCCTTGCCGATGATGGCCTGAGCGGCCGCCAAACGAGCGACAGGCACACGGAACGGTGAGCAGGACACGTAGTTGAGTCCGGCGTCGTAGAACAGCGCTATCGACTCGGGGTCGCCACCGTGCTCGCCGCAGACGCCGAGCTTGAGGCCCTTCTTGGTGGCCCGACCGCGCTTGGCCGCAATGCGCACCAGCTCGCCGACACCGGTCTGGTCGATGGTGTCGAACGGGTTCCGCTTGAGCAGCCCCTGCTCGAGGTAGGCGGGCATCATGCGGCTTTCGACGTCGTCACGGCTGAAGCCGAACGTCATCTGGGTGAGGTCGTTGGTACCGAAGGAGAAGAAGTCGGCTTCTTCGGCAATCTCATCGGCCCGCAGTGCGGCACGGGGCGTTTCGATCATGGTGCCGATGGACACGACGGGCTTGTTCTTCATGCCCTTCAACGACGCGTCAATGGCCGACTGCGCCCAACCACGGGCCAGGGCCAATTCTTCGCGGTTGACCGTGAGCGGGATCATCACTTCGACGATCGGGTTCTTGCCTTCGGCCCGAAGTTCGGCGGCGGCCTGCATGAGGGCGGTGACCTGCATGGCGTAGAGACCGGGCTTCACCACACCGAGACGCACGCCGCGGGTACCCAGCATGGGGTTCACTTCGGCCCAATCCTCGGCAGCCTTCATGAGTTTCGTTTCGGCTGCGCTGAGACCCTCGGTGGCCTTCTTCACCTTGAGTTCCGACACATGCGGCAGAAACTCATGGAGCGGCGGGTCGAGCAGACGTACCGTGACCGGCAGGCCGTCCATGGCCAGCAGGATCTCCTTGAAGTCGGCCTTCTGCGCCACACGCAATGCCTCGAGCGCAGCGGTTTCTTCCTCGGGCGAATCGGCCAGGATCATCTTGCGCACGATGGGCAGACGATCTTCGGCCAGGAACATGTGCTCGGTGCGGCACAAGCCGATGCCTTCAGCGCCGAAGTTGCGGGCGTTGGTGGCGTCTTCGCCGGTATCGGCGTTGGCTCGCACGGCCATCTTGCCCTTGCGAATGGCGTCGGCCCAACCGAGCAGAATCTCAAACTCGGCCGGCGGCTCGGCCGCCGTCATCACGAGAGCACCAATGACCACTTCACCGGTAGAACCGTCGAGCGAAATAACGTCGCCTTCTTTCACGACGATGTCACCGACCTTGAACTGCTTGCCGTCGATCTTCACCTTTTCGGCACCGACAATGGCTGGCGTTCCCCAGCCACGCGCAACGACAGCGGCATGGCTGACCAGACCGCCGCGAGCGGTGAGGATGCCTTCAGCCACCATCATGCCGTGCACGTCTTCGGGGCTGGTTTCGTTACGAACCAAAATGACCTTCTCACCGCGATCCGACGCGTCGAGCGCGTCATCAGCCGTGAAGTAGACCTTGCCGACGGCAGCACCCGGTGACGCGGCGAGGCCGGTAGCGAGCACGTGGCCCTTGCCTTCGAACTGGGGATGCAATACCTGATCGATGGAATCCTCACCGATACGGAGCAGCGCCTCGTTCTTCGAGATCTTCCATGTGGCTCCACGCTTGCCGTTGCCCTTGGTCATGTCGACGGCCATCTTGAGCGCAGCTGCGCCGGTGCGCTTGCCGACACGGGTCTGGAGCATCCATAGCTTGCCTTGCTCGATGGTGAACTCGGTGTCGCACATATCGGTGTAGTGACGCTCAAGTCGATCGAAAATGTCGAGCAGTTCGGTGTGGCACGTGGGGAACACGCGCTTCATCTCGTCGAGATCTTGCGTGTTGCGGATACCGGCGACGACGTCTTCGCCCTGGGCGTTCACCAGGAAGTCCCCGTACGGCTTGTTCTCACCGGTGGCGGCGTTACGGGTGAAGCCAACACCGGTGCCGGAGTTGTCGTCACGGTTGCCGAACACCATGGCCTGCACGTTCACGGCGGTACCGAGGTCGTGGCTGATGCGCTCACGCACGCGATACGCAATGGCTCGTGCACCGTTCCAAGATGCGAACACCGCCTCGACTGCGCCGCGAAGCTGCTTCATGGGGTCCTGCGGGAAGGGCTTGCCGGTCTTTTCCTTGACGATGGCCTTGTACTGGTCGCACAACTTCTTCAGCGCATCGGTCGGGATGTCGGCATCGGTCTTGCCACCGCACGCCGCGCGAGCGGCCTCAAGCAGGTGATCGAAATGCTCTCCGTCGACGTCGAGCACAATACGGCCATACATCGCAATGAAGCGGCGGTAGCTGTCGTACGCGAAGTGGGGCTCCTGCAAGGCAGCGAGGCCCTTGACGCTCTTGTCGTTCAGGCCGAGGTTGAGGACGGTGTCCATCATGCCGGGCATCGAGAACTTGGCGCCGGAACGCACCGACACCAACAGCGGGTCGGTGGGGTCGCCCAGCTTGCGACCCATCTGCTTTTCGAGCTTGGCGACCTGGGTGGCAATTTCGCCGTCGAGGCTCTTCGGCCAACCACCCTTCATGTAGTCACGACAGGCGTCGGTTGAGATGGTGAAGCCACCGGGTACGGGGAGCTTCAGCACGCTGGTCATCTCAGCGAGGTTGGCTCCCTTGCCACCGAGGAGATCCTTGTACTCCATGGGTGGGCGACGGTGCTTATGATCGAAGGCGTAGACGTAGGACACGGGGAGCGATGTTAGTTCGCGACGGAGCTTCAGACCCAGTACCGCCCTAGGCTGGACCTTCCATGGCACTCGGCTCCCCTCCACGCAGCGCCGGATTTCGTCTTCTCGGCTTCCCGATCCGCATCCGACCCGGGTTCCTTTTCGTCGCGGTCTTTCTGTTAAGTGCCGGCGGGGAGTTCCGCTGGAGCCGATTCCTGTTCTCCGTTGCGGCCTACACCGGCTTCATGCTCGTCCATGAGCTCGGCCATGCCGTCGCGGCACGACACTTCGGCTGCACCGACGTTGCCATCTCGCTCGACTTCCTGGTGGGCTACGCCATGTTTCGCCCACCGGCCACCATCACCAAGGCCAGGCTGGCCATTGTGAGCGCTGCCGGCCCGGTGACCGAGATCGTCACGGGGTTCGTCGCGCTGTTGGTGATGGGCGCCAATCTCCTGTCGTTCGATTCGATGCGGCTGGGCAATCGCGGCATTGTTCTGTGGTTCGGTCCCATTCTCGGGCTGGCCAATCTCATCCCGATTCTGCCCCTCGACGGCGGCAACATCGTGTCGCTCGGCTTCGAGAAACTGAACCCGAAGAACGGCCGCCGCGTCTTTCAAATGGTGAGCCTGGGACTGTCGATCTGCATTGCCGGGTACGGCCTACTGCAGAGTCAGAATGGTGGTGGTTCATTCTTCATCCTGCCCGGCATCATGCTGACACTCATGAACCTGGGGGCAATGCAAGCCGGAAAGCAGCAGACCAGCCGCTCTGGCGTGAGTGACCCCGTGCAAGCCGTGTTGATTGGCGAGGAGCGAGCTTGGCAGACCGGCGACCTCACGAGCTTCCCCACGGGGACCACCCCGTCGCCATGGATTCTTGCCGCCAACGCAGCAGCCAAGAATGACGAGGGTGACGCCCGCCGGATCATTCTCGATTCCGTCACTCGCCCAACCGGCTACTGGCAGCTCAGCGACAACGCCCAACACAACGTTCTGCTGTACCTCGTCGACTTGGTCAGCGACCCCGTGCCTGTCGACAACCTGCACGGCGCCCGCACCTACCACCATGTGCTGCACCGACTCGGCTATTTGCAACGAGCGGTGCAGTACGGCGCTCGCATCTACGAGCAACACCGTGACGCGTTTACCGCCCATCAGATAGCGACCGAGTTGGCTGTTCTGGGCCACCAGGATCAAGCTATGGCATGGCTGCGCACCGCCCTTGTCGATCCCGGCGAGCGTTCACGCCTTGCCGATTCTGGTCTCGACAGTCTGCGCGTTCGTCCGGACTTTGCTTCAGTGCTACAGACCCTGCCACCGCCCCGCTAGCAAACGTTCAGCACTTCGCCTTCACGCACGCGGCGTCAAGCGCCGCCGTGGTTTGCGGACCGACGATGCCATCAGCCTTGAGCGAACTGACCTTCTGAAACGCCCGCACCGCGTTGTCGGTCTTCTGACCAAATGCCCCGTCGACCGGCCCCGGGTCATTTCCCAAGGCGGCTAACCGCTTCTGCAACGCGGCGACCCTCGGACCGGCGTTGCCCTGCGACAGCGGCCCGGTGTCGGGTTCCTTGGTGTAGCCGGCAGGCACGACGATGGCGACCGTGGTGGTGGTGGGCGCGGCCGTGGTGACCGGTGGCGCCGTGGTGGCCGATGTCACGACGGCAACCGTCGTGGTCGGCGCAACCGACGACGGCAGCACGTTGGTCTTCGGGGCCGCCTTCGAGCTACTACAACTGGCAAGGGTTACCACGGCGACAAACACCGCCGCTGCCTTGCCGACACTGGTGACGTTACGGTCCAACGCTCACTCCCCCATGATCGAACGCGATGGCGCTTGGCTGGCATGTTACTCGCTCGCCAAGAGGCCCTCGTGCAATCTGTTTCTCCCGTCCCAGTTCAGAAGCCGAGGCGAGTGCGAACCGTTTCCAGCAGGCCATCGATGGGGACGCGGACTTGCTCCATGGTGTCTCGGTCGCGGATGGTTACGGCCCGGTCTTCGAGGGTGTCGAAATCGACCGTGACACACAGGGGCGTGCCTACTTCGTCTTGGCGGGCATAACGCTTACCGATGGATTGAGTCTCGTCGTAGTCACACATGTAGTGCGGCTGAAGCAGGCCGAGCACCTCTTCGGCCACGGGCGTGAGCGTGTCCTTCTTCGATAGGGGCAGCACGGCGATCTTGTACGGCGCCAGGCGCGGATGCAGGCGAAGCACAACGCGGATCTCGCCTTTCACATCCACCTCGTCGTAGGCCGCGAGCAGGAACGCTGCCGTCGTGCGGGTGGCGCCGGCGGCCGGTTCGATGACGAAGGGCTGGTAGCGCTCGTTGGTGGTCTGGTCGAAGTAGTCGAGCTTCTCGCCCGAATATTTGGCGTGTTGCTTGAGGTCGTAGTCGGTGCGCTGCGCGATACCTTCCAATTCGTCCCAACCCCACGGGAAGGTGAACTCGACGTCGCTGGTGCCGGACGAATAGTGCGACAACTCGTCGGCATCGTGCGGGCGCAATCGAATCATGTCAGCCGGGATGCCGAGTTCGAGGTACCAGTCCATGCGCGTCTTGCACCAGTAGTCGTACCACTTGGCGCTTTCGGCCGGCGGCACGAAGAACTCCATCTCCATTTGCTCAAACTCGCGGGTACGGAAGATCCAGTTCTGCGGCGTGATCTCGTTGCGGAAACTCTTGCCGATTTGGGCGATGCCGAACGGCGGCTTCTTGCGAGTGGTCTGCAGCACGTTGGCGAAGTTGGTGAACATGCCCTGAGCGGTTTCGGGGCGCAAGTACGCGGTGGCCGCAGAATCCTCCACGGGACCGGCCTGGGTTTTGAACATGAGGTTGAACTGGCGCGCCTCGGTGAAGGTTCCGGTCTTGCCGCAGCTGGGGCAGGTGTTCGGGTCGTCGAGTTTGTCGAGGCGGAACCGGTTCTTGCAGTTGGTGCAGTCGACAAGGGGGTCGCTGAAGTTGGCGAGGTGACCGGATGCTTCGAACACCTGGGGCGGGCCGAGAATGGCCGCGTCAATGCCGACCACGTCGTGGCGCAACTGCACCATCGAGCGCCACCAGGCCTCTTTCACATTGCGGAGCAGCAGCACGCCGAGGGGGCCGTAGTCATAGGTCGAGCGAAAACCGCCGTAGATCTCCGCAGACGGGAAGACGAAGCCTCGTCGCTTGCAGAGATTGACGATCTGGTCGAGCTCGGTAGCTGGCATAGGCCGCAAACCTTAGCGGCCCGGTGGCGTTTGGCCCGGAGTTTTCCTACGAACCACCGAGCGTATGCACCACTCGAAGCCGCCGTTCGACATGATGTTCGAAGGCCTTCGTGGCCAGAATTTCCACCTCGTGCACGGCCGCCGAATAGGGCTCGTTGAGGGCGCTCAGCATGTCGCCTCCGAGAATGCGGCGCATCAGCCCGAGCGCGCCGGGTGAGATCGGCACCCCGCGACGGCACGCCCGGCACTGCACGCCACCTTCAAAGAGATCGAACGACACGAGGCCATCGGGCTCGTCACACGACACGCATACCTCAAGCTGCGGATGCACCCCTGCGGCGGCAAGTACCTTCCAGTAAAACGACGGCACCAGCAGCGGCGCAGGCCGGGCAGCCAGCGTGCGCAAGGCGCCTACCAGCATCTGATAAAGCTTGGGGTTGGGCTCGCGTTCCTGCGCGATCTGGTCGACCGCTTCGAGCATGGCTATACCACTGGACATGCGGTCGTAGTCTTCCCGCACCGCGCGGAAGGCGTCGATGGATTCCACCTGGCTGACCGAGTCGAGTTCACGACCTTCGTTCAATAGCAAAGCGATATGTGACAGCGGCTCGAGTCGGCCGCCGAACTTGCTCGACCCTTTGCGCACACCACGGGCCACTGCACGGACCTTGCCGTGCTGTTCGGTCATCAACACGACGATGCGGTCGGACTCGCGCAGCTTGTAGGTACGCAACACCACGCCCGAGTCGCGGTAGAGAGTCACGTGTCAACGCCGCCGAACCGACGGTCACGCCGCTGAAATTCGCGCACGGCGTCGGCCAGATGTTCCTTGCGGAAGTCAGGCCAAAGCACGTCGGTGAAAATCAGTTCGGAATAGGCCAGTTCCCACAGCAAGAAGTTGGAGATGCGGTACTCCCCAGAGGTGCGTACGACAACGTCGGGGTCGGGCATATCGGCGTGATAGAGGTGCTTGCGGATCACTTTCTCATCTACCTGATCGGCGGTGATGCCCTCGGCCACCATGGTCTTGACGGCGTCGACAATCTCGGCCCGACCGCCGTAGTTGAATGCGAAGGTCAAGGTGAGCGTGCGGTTGTCCTTTGTGAGTTCAATCGCCTCGTCCTGCCGTTTCAACAGGCGGCGCGGCACCCGCCAGTCACGACGACCGGCAAAGCGGATGCGCACACCCTGCTTGTTCAACTCGTCCCGACGTCGAAGCAGGATGTCTTCGTTGAAGCGCATGAGGAAGCGCACCTCGTCCACCGGACGGCGCCAGTTTTCGGTAGAGAAGGCGTAGACGGTCAACCAGGAGACACCAAGTTCAAGCGCACCCTGCACCGCGTCGAACAGCGCTTCTTCTCCTGCCGCGTGGCCTTCGGTGCGCTTAAGACCACGCTGTTGCGCCCAACGACCATTTCCATCCATGACGCAGCCGATATGGGCCGGGATACGCGACTGGTCGATTCCATCCAACAGGCCCATCAGCCTTACGTTACCGCCCGCGCCGGTTGCGCGGCGGTTCCTCGGCGGTTCCTCGGCGCAACGGGTAGGCGTCGCCGGGGTCGCAGGGTTCTACGATGGTTGGTCGTGCCATCCCTCACCGACCAGACGGTTTCCGAACTCAGCCGTCTGGTCACCGAACTCGCCGGTGGTGGCGAAGCACGACCAGGCCAGCAGAAAATGGCTGTCGCCATTGCCGACGCAATCACCGCCGGACGACACCTCGTGGTGGAGGCCGGAACGGGTACCGGCAAGTCACTGGCCTACCTGGTGCCCATCATCGAATCCGGCAAACGAGTCGTGATTGCCACGGCCACCAAGGCGCTGCAGGACCAGCTGGCAACCAAGGATCTGCCGTTCGTGCAGAAGCACATGACGCACCCGTTCGACTGGGCCGTACTCAAAGGCCGCAGCAACTACTTGTGTCTGCAACGACTTCGAGAGGCGCAGTCCGGAGCCGACGGACAGCTTGAACTTGATGACGTGAGCCCGCAGATCAAGGCCGAGGTTCGCAAGTTGATCGAGTGGTCGGGCGTGACCCAATCGGGCGACCCAACCGATCTCGATTGGGCGCCGTCACCCCGAGCATGGCAGCTGGTCAGCACCACGGCCGAGGAATGTCCGGGCGCGCAAAAATGCCCGATGGGTGACCCCTGTCTGGCCGAGATGGCCCGCAGACGCGCCGCCGTCGCCGACGTGCTCGTCGTCAACACCCACCTATACGGAACCCACCTTGCATCCGGTGGCGTGGTACTGCCCGAGCATGACGTCGTCGTGTTCGACGAAGCCCACCAGCTCGAAGACACCATCACCGACACCAGCGGCGCGTCACTCGGCCCGGGTCGCTTCCTCAACCTCGCTCGACTGGTGCGACTGGTACTGGCCGACGACGCCCTCGTCTCGGAATTGGCTGGTGCAGCCACGTTGCTTACGCAGTCGCTACTACCCTTCGTCGACAAGCGACTCCCCCGCCCCTTGCCACCCGGCATCGTTGACGGGCTGATGACCATCCGTGGACGCGTCGACAAGGCCCAGGGCGAGCTGCGGGCCATCGACAGCGACATCGGCGACGTGGCGCAGCGAAAGCTCCGCGCGCAACGCGCCGTGCTCGGCGTCATCAACGACATCGACACCGCACTCACCTACGCAACCGGCATGGTGGCTTGGGTGGAAGGCCCCGCCGATCGCGCCCAGCTGGCGCTCGCTCCGATCGACGTCGGCCCCGTGCTGAACGAAGGCGTGTGGACGGTGCGAACCGCGATATTGACCAGCGCCACGATTCCGCTTGGTCTCGTCACCCGTGTCGGGTTGCCGGTTGAGCAGACCGACGAGTTAGAAGTCGACAGCCCATTCGACTACGCCAACAACGGCCTGCTCTACTGCGCCACTCACCTGCCCGACCCACGCCAGCCGGCATTCGGCAAGGCCGTACACGATGAACTGGAAGCGCTCATCACGGCGGCCGGAGGGCGCACACTGGCGCTGTTCACCAGCTGGAAGGCCATGGACGCCGCGCTCGAAGCGTTACGGCCGCGACTGCCGTTCAAGCTGCTTGGTCAGCGCGATCTTCCCAAGCCAGCGCTGATTGCGGAGTTCAAATCCGACCCGTCCGTCTGCCTGTTTGCGACCGCCGGACTGTTCCAGGGCATCGACATTCCCGGCGAAACGCTCAGTCTGGTCACCATTGACCGACTCCCGTTCCCCCGACCCGATGACCCGCTGCTGGACGCCCGACGCGAGGCCGCCGGCGCCGACGCGTTCCGCCTAGTCGACCTTCCCCGAGCCACCACCATGCTGGCCCAAGCCGCCGGCCGTCTCATCCGCAGCGTGCACGATCAGGGAGTCGTCGCCATCTTCGACCCACGCCTCAACAGGGCCAACTACCGATGGGACGTCGTGAAGGCTCTGCCCCCGATGAAACGCACCCGGCACCGCGCCGAAGCTGAAACCTTCCTCCGCCAACTTGCGGCGGTCAAACCGTAAGTTTGTAGCCGATGCCGCGCACGGTCTGGATCAGCTTCGGGTCATCGGGTTGATCTTCCACCTTCACCCGTAAGCGACGGATGTGGGCGTCGACCAGGCGGCTGTCGCCGAGGTACTCGTAACCCCACACGCGCTCCAGCAACTGGTCTCGCGAGAGCACGATGCCGGGGTGATCGGCGAATTCACACAGGAGTAGGAACTCGGTCTTGGTGAGCGGAAGTTCTTCGCCGCGCTTGAGTACCACGCCCTGCTCGCGACGGAGCTCAAGGTCGCCCATGGCGACGGCCTTTGGCATGCTGACGCCGTGGAGCTGCACTCGACGCAGCAGGGCCCGGATGCGGGCGGCCAACTCCTTGGGAATAACCGGCTTGGTGACGTAGTCATCCGCGCCGGCTTCAAGACCGACGACGAGATCGTAGGTATCGGTCTGCGCCGTCACGATCATGATGGGCACAATGCTCTTGGCCCGCAGGGTGCGGCAGACCTCGAAGCCCTGAATGTCGGGTAGCCGAAGGTCAAGCAGCACCAAGTCGGGCTCTTCTCGTTCGAAGGCCGCTAAGCCGCTTCTGCCGTCCCGCGCTTCGGTCACGATATAGCCCTCATCCTCCAACGCGAGGCGCAGCACGAGGCGAATGTCGTCGTCATCTTCTATAAACAGCAGCCGGTTCACCGGTGGTCCTTCTTTCCTTGAAACATCTACCCCGCCTTTGTTACACGAAACGAACAATTCTTGCGTCTTGTCGTCACATTACCGAGCCACAATCTGCATGGGTCCACGCTGCTTGGTGGGGTGCCTCCTCCCCCTGGCGCCTCACCAACTCGTGGAAAGGCTCACACTCTCCCCCATTCTGCGGGATGATGTCACGGTGAGCACAGCCCCTCCCCGCCGTCGGCCCTGGGCTCTCGGCCTCCGTGCCCGCATAACGGTGGGCTTCTCGCTGCTCGGTTTGCTGGTTTCCGTCGGCCTCGCACTCATCTCGTTCTACCTCGCCCAGCAGAAACTGCAGAAGGACTTTGAGGACAGTTCCTTGAAGGTTGCTGCGCCGAAGGCCCGCATCGCCCGAGACGATCTTCGCGTTGAGGGGCGAAAGCCCGAGGAGCTGTACAACACCACGTTGGCGGCCGACCCGGGGACATTTGTGGCGGTTAAGAGTCGAGACCAGTGGTATTCGGCCACGAACCTGTTCACCGAACAGGTGAAGAGCGTGAGTCCGGATATTTACGATTCCATCGATCGTGGACTGTCGGGCAAGGGACGAGTCACGATCAACAAAACCGACTACCTCATCGTTGCGATCAAGACACCGGTCGACAAGGTGTCGAACTATTCCGCGACGTATGTGCAGGGCTTTGACCGCTCTGGATTGAAGACCACGCTGAGCACGCTCGGCGCTTCGCTGGCAGCGGGTGCCACAATTGCCACCCTCGGCGCAGCGGCGATCGGTTTGTGGACCAGCCGCCGCGTCCTTCGCCCCCTCGCCCGTGTCTCGGACGCGGCGAGTCGGTTGGCTTCGGGCAGTCTCGACACCCGTCTCAAGGACGAGTCCGACCCCGAGTTGCAGCGGCTGGCGACCTCGTTCAACGACATGGCCGACGCAGTGCAGGCACGTATCCAGCGTGAAGCGCGATTCGCGTCCGACGTGAGCCACGAATTGCGCACGCCGCTGCAGACGTTGATCGGGTCGATCGAGATGCTTGATGCCCGCAAGGCCGATCTCCCCGAGCGCTCCCGTCAGGCGCTGGAACTGCTCGTCGGTCAGACCAAACGGTTCCACCAGATGGTGCTCGATCTCCTGGAGATTTCGCGGCTGGATGCCGGCGCGGCCGATCTGCACACGGAGCCGGTGTTGCTCGATCAGTTCGTCAGCCGTGTGGCCAGTCGCTATGGCTATGCGCACGTACCGGTCATCACCGAAGCTACGTGGCAACAGCAACCCGTCGTGGTCGACCGACGACGTCTGGAACGAGCACTCGCGAACCTGCTCGGCAACGCAGAAAACCACGCGGGCGGACCGGTGCAAATCACGCTGTCCGGCGCCAGTAGCAGCGCGGGTCAGGTCATCCACGTGGGAGTGGAGGATGCGGGACCCGGTGTAGCGGAGTCCGAACGCGAACGAATCTTCGAGCGTTTCGCCCGCGGTGCCACGGCTCGGCACCGCGCCGGAACCGGATTGGGGTTGGCGTTGGTGCACGAGCACATTCATCTCCAGGGCGGTCGAGTGTGGGTGGAAGACCGGCCGAACGGTGCGGGTGCCCGTTTCGTGATCGAGCTTCCGGCAGAGGAGGAATAGATGCGACGACTCGCCACTGCCACTGCCCTGCTGGTCTTCATGGGCTGCGGCACGACCACAACCACCAAGGGTTTCCAACCGATCGATAACAAAGCGGTCGATGCCGCGTTCTTGGAGACGCCAACGACCACCACGACCGTCGCTCCTCCTCGACCAACAACCACCGTGGCGCCAACCACCGTGGCGCCGACCACTCTGCCGCCGACGACGATTCCCTCCGAGGATGTCTTCCTCTATTTCACCGCCGACGGCAAGTTGAAGCAGGTACGCAAGCGACGTCCCTTGCCCATCGTTCCACTCGAGGTCGTGAGTGATCTGTTCAAGCCCACGGACCCAACGCTGAAAACTTCGGTGACCAACGGGTTGGTGCAGAGCGTGAAGATGGGAAAGATCACGACCGTCGCCCTGAACCCGAGTTACAGCACGGCCGCAGAGCCCGACAAGCTGCTGCTCATCGGGCAGATCACGCTTACGTTGACCATGCTGCGCGGAATATCGCAGGTGCAGTACACGATCGACGGCGCTGCCATAGATGTGCCCACCTATACCGTTCTGATGCCCATTGTTGGACAAGACGATTACGCCGTCGGCGTCGTCAAGTAACTCAAGCGGTCGGAACCGCCGCAAGCTGGG
This sequence comes from Actinomycetes bacterium, assembly GCA_031410595.1. Taxonomy (GTDB): domain Bacteria; phylum Actinomycetota; class Acidimicrobiia; order Acidimicrobiales; family Ilumatobacteraceae; genus JANMCE01. The sequence goes on from JANNZM010000054.1 coordinate 19,971, forward strand.
CGGCTGGTAGTTCGCCGGCGGCCAACAGCCGCCACGCCGATTTGGTGAGGCCCACGACACGGTCGAGGCAGATCTCAACAAATGCTGCGTGGGCAATGGCCCGCATCGCGCTGACGGCCTCCAGCAGCACTTTCGCCCCCGCCAAATCGATTGTTCCGACTGGCTCGAGACGAACAGATGGACCGGAGCCGTGGATTTCCAAAGCAAAGCTCGCCATTGATGCCCTCCCTGGTTGTGAACAGGAACAGCGTGACGGCGTTGAGTGCGCAGCAACCACCGGTTGTGTTACGAAATGATGACAAACCGTAACATCTAGTCGCCGTCCTCACCGAGCAATCGCTCCACACGGTCGGGCCGATGCTGCCAGTTCTTGTCAACCTTCACGAACAGCTCAAGGAACGCTCCCGGCGGCATCTGTTGACGCACCGCAATGCCAACGGCTTTGAGCAGCGCGCCTTTCTTGCCGATCACCATGCCCTTTTGGCTGTCACGCTCCACCAGGATCTCGCAGCGAACCCGGGGCCATTCCCACTCCGAGACCCGGGTGGCGATGGAATACGGCAGCTCCTGCTCGGTGAGGGCGAGCAACTGCTCGCGCACGAGTTCGGCGACGCGTACGGCTTCGGGCTGATCGGTGAGCATGTCATCGGGGAAGAACTGCGGGCCTTCTTGCATTCGGCCGACGAGGTGGTCGAGCAGCACGTCGACTCCTTCGCCGGTGGCGGCCGAGATCGGGAAGAAGGCGGAAGCGTCTATCGAACTGGCGGCGGTCAGCTGGGCCAGCACGGCCTCGGGCGAAGCGATGTCGGTTTTGTTGACGACAATGACGACATCCTTGGGCACACGGGTCGACACCCATTTGTCACCCTTGCCGAATGGCTTGGTGGCATCGAGCACGAAACACACCACGTCGACGCCGCTCAACGCCTCTGACGCCGATGCGTTCAACCGCTCGCCCAGCGCCGTGACGGGTTTGTGCAGGCCCGGCGTATCGACGAATACCAGTTGCGCGCCGGGCCGGTTCATCACGCCGCGCACATTGACGCGGGTGGTCTGCGGCTTGTCGGAAACAATGGAGACCTTCAAGCCACAGATCTGATTGACGAGGGTCGACTTCCCCACGTTCGGGCGTCCGACGACGCTGACGAATCCGGATTTCATGACGCACCCATCTGTTCTTGTTCGGTCAGCACGGGACGCGTGACCAGCACCTGACTGACGCGACGTCCATCCATGCGGATGGCGCGAAACACGTGCCCTTCGTAATGCAACTCTTCACCCTCAGCCGGCACATGACCGAGCGATGAGAACACGAACCCGCCGACGGTGTCCCAGTCCTCGTTCGGAATATCGGTACCGAGTTGCTCGTTCACATCATCGATCGAGGTGCCGCCGTCCATGAGCAGGTGACCCGATTCAAGCTCCTGCACGTCGTCGGTCTCATTGTCGTATTCGTCCATGATGTCGCCGACGAGTTCTTCCAGGCAGTCCTCCAACGTCACCAGGCCAGCGACACCGCCGTATTCATCGATGAGGATCACCATGTGGAACTTCTCGGCCTGCATCTCGCGCATGAGACGGGTGAGGGGCTTGGTCTCGGGCACAAATCGGGCGGGGCGCGAGAGGGTGGAGACGTAGTCGCTGCCGCGACCGGAACGTTCGGCCCGCATCATGTCTTTGGCATAGGCAATGCCAACTACATCGTCGGTGGTCTCGCCAACGACCGGCAGGCGTGAGTAGCCGTGTTCGATGGCGAGGTCGAGCGAAGCGCTAATGGTGACGTCCTGTTCCACCACCACCATGTCGGGCCGAGGCACCATTACTTCGCGCGCGACGGTGTCGCCGAACTCGAGCACCGATGCGATCAGTTCGCGTTCCTCGTGCTCGATGACGTCGTCATCGACGGCCGCGCCGACGATGCCAAGAAGTTCCTGCTCGGAGACGAACGGGCCGCGCTGCAACCCCTTGCCCGGCACAATGATGTTGGCCAGGCCGATCAGGCCGCGGGCTAAGGGCTGCAGCGGTGTGAGACGGGAAAGCGCCAGAACCGGACGGGCTGTTGCCAGGGCAACACGATCGGAATCGACCGTCGCCCAGGTCTTCGGCAGGACCTCTGCCAGCACAAAAACCAGCCCGACCATACCGACATAGGCCAGCGCCTGACCCCAGCGCGGAAGGGAGCGAACCGACACCACCGCTACCAGGAAGACCGCGCCAACCCGCACGATGGTGGACAGCAGGAGCAAGAGATTGACGTAGCGATGGGGTTCTTCGGCCAGACGGACCAGAGCCCTACCGGCAGCTTCCCGGTTGCTGGCCAGGGCCGCCGCCTTGGGCAAGCTGGTACGACCGAGCGCCGATTCGGCTGCGGACAGAAACCCATCCACACCGAGCAGCACGGCGATACTTACCAGCAGCCAGACGTCGCCGGAGCGAACATTGGCGAACACGTTCATTCCTCGGGATGTTCCTGTCGAAAGGTGATCGGCGCTGGCCCGTGCCAGTGCAACTGCTCCAACAATGCCACTTCGCGTGCCCGCATAACAGCTTTCTCTTCCGTCACCGCATGATCGTGACCGAGCACATGCAAGATGCCGTGCACGATGAGAAGCGCCATCTCGTCGTGCACGGTCCCGGCATGTGTAGGCGCCTGGCGGTTTGCAATAGCCGGACAGACCACGACATCACCGAGCAACATCGGGATGTCGTCGAGGTCAATAGGTGAGCGGTCAGGTCCGAGGCTGGTGGGTACCGGCATGGAGGCCAGTTCACCCTCGGCGTCGATGGGAAAGGCCAGCACATCGGTCGGACCGTCGGCGCCCATGAACTCTAGGTTCAATTCAGCCATGGTGGTCTCATCGACGAACAACAGGCTGAGCTCGGTATTGCCACGGATGCCTTCCGCGTGAAGTACCTGCTGCGCCAATGAGGACCACCGAGCAAGATCGACCGGCAGCGTCTGTTCATCGGCCACGAACACTTCTGGCTCACCCTCGCCACCGAGCTTGCGATTGCCAGGCAAACTCGGGCGGTTGGTGTCAGGCATGTTCGGCAACTTTTTCGTAGGCGGCCACGATGTCGGCCACGATCTTGTGACGGACCACGTCGGCGCCCGAAAGATGCACGAAAGCCAGATTTTCCACACCGGTGAGCATGCGTTCGAGTCCATTCAGACCGCTGCGACCACCCGCCACATCGACCTGGGTGACGTCACCGGTGACCACCACTTTGGAACCGAAGCCGATGCGGGTCAGGAACATCTTCATCTGTTCGGGCGTGGTGTTCTGCGCCTCATCGAGAATGATGAAACTGTTGTTCAACGTGCGACCGCGCATGAACGCGAGCGGCGCCACTTCGATCTTGCCCTGCTCCTGCAGCTTGGCCACGCCTTCGGCTTCAAGCATGTCGTGCAGCGCGTCGTAGAGCGGACGCAGATACGGATCGACTTTGGCCATGAGGTCCCCGGGAAGGAACCCGAGTCGCTCCCCTGCCTCTACCGCCGGGCGGGTGAGGATGATGCGTGACACCTGTTTGGCTTGCAACGCTTGCACCGCGGGGGCCACCGCGAGCCAACTCTTGCCTGTGCCTGCCGGGCCGAGTCCGAACGTGATGACGTTGCTGCGGATGGCGTCGACGTACTTCTTTTGACCGCTGGTCTTGGGGCGCACGGTGCGGCCTTTGGCGCCGCGCAACACTTCGTCACTCAGCACTTGGCTGGGCCGCTCGGCGTCACGGATCATGCTGATCGAGCGCCCCAGCGTGGCACCGTCGAAACCCTGCCCCTGCTGCAGCAGAAGCACCAGTTCGGTGAATAGTTCGCCGACACTGTCTGCCTCAACACCGTCAATCACGATCTCGTTGCCGCGCACGACAATCTTGGTGTCCGGAAAAGCCTGCTCAATGGCACGGAGGTGGCCGTCACGATGGCCGAGCAGCGCCACCATCAAATGGTTCCCGGGTACGGCAAACTCGACGTGAAACGAACTCACGAGCGCAACGCGGTGATCTTGGGAACGTACTTCGGGACCATGTTGCGCTCAGGTTACCCGACGAAACCGGACCCGGTCCGGTCGATTCGGGCCGTAGGTATCGGTGGGCCTAGCCGACAGCGACAAGATGTTGCGTCGACAGCCAGCTTCGGAAGGCATCCGCCTGCATTGGCCGGGCGAACAGATAACCCTGGAGTCCGTCGCAGCCCTGTGCCCGCAGGAGATCAGCCTGCTCCTGGGACTCGACACCCTCGGCCACGACGGACAGTCGGAGCGAGTGGGCCATCGCGATAATGGACGCAGTGATGGCGGCGTCGTCGGCACCAATGGCTACCCGGTCAACGAAGCTCTTATCGATCTTGACGCAATCAACCGGGAACCGGGTGAGGTAGCTGAAGCTGGAGTAGCCGGTTCCGAAGTCATCGATCTTGATCGTGATACCCCGCTCACGCAGGCCGACCAGGACGGGGATGGCATCACGAGAGTTGGCGAGAGCGGTTTCGGTTAGTTCGATCGACAGTCGATCGGGTGGCAGACCACTGAGCAGGAGAGCGGCATCGACCTGCGCAGCGAGTATGCCGTCGACAAGTTGGGATGCCGAAACGTTGACGGCGACAGGGGGCAGGAGGGAACCAACCGGCGCCACCCATCCCGCTGCGTCGCAACACGCTTGCTTCAACACGTAGCCACCGAGTTCGACGATCTGTCCGGTCTCTTCTGCCAGCGCAATGAAGTCGGCCGGGCCGATCGGGCCTCGGGTGGCGTCATTCCAGCGAACGAGTGCCTCGACCGCGCTGGTGATTCCGTCGGTGTCGATGATCGGCTGATAGTGCACCGTCAACACGTTGTTCTCGATGGCCTGGGTCAGGTTTTCATGCACGTAGTTGCGCAGGTGTTGGCGCTCTTCCACTTCGGGTGTGAAGACTGCCACGACCGGGCCGTGCGGGCGGGACTGCCGGGCCGCCTGCGCGGCGAGACGAGCGCGTGACAGCAGACCGTTCGGGCGGTTGCCGTGTTCTGGTGCCAGTGCCACTCCGAACTGAATGTTCACGCCAACTCGACGGTCGATCAGATCAACCGGGCTGACCAATACCGCATGCAGGCGGGCGAGCACGGCTTTGTAGTTCTGCTCTTGGTCCACCAGCGGAAGGATCGCGACCAGATCTTCGCTTCCCAGAGAACCAGCGATGGCTCCGTCGATCTTGCGAAGGAAATCAGAGGCGCGAGCCGACACTTCCTGGATCAGCCGCTGACGATCATCGGGCAGCGGAGCGGCGAGTCGGTCATCGTCAATGGTGACCACCACCACAGCGACACGAGCGCAACGCTCCAGGAGATCGCGAATGCTCCCGGCAATGGCGGTGAGGTCAGGAAGGCCGGTGCGTGGTTCGATGCCCGGGCGACCGGTGTTTCGAAGCTCCACCAAAGACCGACGTGAACGCTCAAGCTGTAGTTCCTCCATTGCTGCGCCCAGCCGAGCTTGCGACGTGGCCACGTTGCCTTGCAGCTCGGCGTAACTGGCCGTCAACGCTTCGGTTCGCTGGCGTTCGTCTTCGAAACGACCAGCTACTTCGACGCTGCGAAGACGACGGGCACCGTCCGTTGCCAGCACGCCCATTTGGGCGTCGTACTGCGAACGAGCCGCATCGAGCGCTCCACCCAGATCGCCCCGCTCAGTGCGGATCTCTGCGAGCTCGCCGAGATACATCACGGTTCGGTACGGATCGCGAAGCCCGTGCACCTTGTCGATGGCAACCAGGAGAGCGGCTTCGGCTTCGGGCAGACTGCCGGCATGGCGCAAGACGACCGCGCGGGCATACTCCAACTCCACCGTCACCCGGGCGTCCGGCGCCGACCCGAGCAGAGAATCGGCGCTGTCGAGTTCGACTGCGGCTAGCTCGTGCCAGCCGCACCGGGCTGCGGCCATGGCTCGCAACATGTGAATGCTCGGAAGCAGCGACGGTTCCGGGCCGAGCTCGAGCACTCGGGCTCCGAGCTGGAATGCTTCGGCGCTTTGCCTTGCGGTGAGAGCGCTGATGGCCAGGTTGAGCAACGCCACCCCAGCGGTCTGCTCGTCGCCCATTTGCAGAAAGGCTTCGGCCGCCTGTTCGAAGTGCTGACGGGCAATGAGCGACTGTTCCGGCCCTGGGAATTCCCCGAGGATCGATGCCATCCGAAGGTCGGCGCGTGCTTCCAGATGGCTGTCGTTGCACGCGCTCGCCAGGCGCTTTGCTCGGCGGGCCATCACCGCAGCATCCTCCAAGGCTGACTCTTCGTACAAGAGTTTGGCGAGAAGCAGCAGCGCCTCAGCTTCGTTACGTGTATCGCCGAGGTCACCGAGCTCGGCAATGGCGACGCGCACGGGTGCGTAGACCTCCGACGGCTTGCTGCCGGATGCGAGGGCGGCTTGACTCAGAAGGAGCATCGCTTGGGCGGTGCTCAGGCGGTCGCCTTCCGTTCTTCCCAATTCGATGATCGAAAGGGCAAGGCGAGCCGACTCTTCCGGCGCAGTCGAAAGCAGTTCCCTCGCAGTGGTAGCCAGCTCATCGATTCGTCGAATCGAGCCCGTCGGGGACACAGGAGTCGGCACGACTTCGTTCCCAGTTGCTCCCTCCACTCCCGCATCCTCCGTTCAGGCGTCAACCGCAATCAGCACTCTTCCATCGGCCACGGAACGGCCGAATCAAGGGCGTCAATGCAATAGCTGAGCCAGCCTCACACGCCGCGGCTGGCGCGCTCGTAGGCGCGCTGCAGGACGTGATCGACGAGCGTGACGAGCGTTCCTTTGACGGCTTCGCGAGAGCGGGCATCCGTGCCAACCAGCGGCACGTCGGGCGCAATATCGAGCGTCTCCCGAATGTCACGTAGGTCGTGCGCGAGCTGTCCGCCAAAGAGGTTGACTGCAGCGACAAACGGCACCTCTCGGCTCTCGAAATAGTCGAGTGCCGGGAAGCTGTCGTCGAGGCGGCGGGAGTCGATAAGGACGATGGCGCCAAGGGCACCGGCGATCAGATCGTCCCACATGAACCCGAAGCGATCCTGTCCGGGCGTGCCGAACAGATAGAGCACGATGCGATCATCGATCGCGACCTTGCCGAAGTCCATCGCCACCGTCGTCGTGGTTTTGGTAGTGACCTGGCCGAGATTGTCCACACCTGCCGACGCCGACGTCATGGCGGCCTCGGTGGTAAGCGGTGTGATGTCGGAAATGGAACCGACGAACGTCGTCTTGCCGACTGCGAAGCCACCGGCGATGACCAGCTTGATCGGAATCAGTCCGGGTTTTTCGGCCTGAGGAGTCGGCGCGTGATCAGAGAGCACGGATGCCATGGGACAGCCTTTCCAAGAATGCGATATCAGAATGAAGGTTGCGATCAGCGGTATGCGGCTTCAGAAAGCCTTCCTCGATGAGATCGCCGGCAAGGATCTGAATGACGCCGATAGGGACACCAACACGAACCGCGACCTCGGCGACCGAGAGTGCTTCGGCCCGACAGGACTCATACACCTTGGCTCGTTCGAACGTGAGCTGGCGGGCTCTGTCCTGCGATCCGGCAATGATGCTCAGCATCGCCTGGAAGTCCAGCTTTGCGTTCGACTTGGCGCGGCCACCCGTCATGACATATGCCCGAACGCTGTCACCTCCCGCTGTGGTTTCCGACAGCGACGTGGAGGTTGAACGGTTCAGAAAGGGCCGGATGAGCGGAAACCCGCCGCCGGGAGGAGACTCTGAATAGTTCGACATGATTGGTTACGTCAGCCGCGCTTCGCTCGGTCGAAACCGCTCTGCAGGCCGGCGAGCGACGAACGCAACGCTGCCGCATCTCGCTCGGGCGCCGGTGCTCCATCGGTGGGGCCGGTGTCGGGTGTCTGGGCTCCCTTGATGCGCTTACGGAAGCCCGTCTTTGTCATCGGCGCATCAGCCTCTGGCTCGTCGTTGGAGATGTAGAGCGGATCGTCGGCCGGGTTGGGAAGATCGTCGATACGGTTGTCGACCGCCGGAACGGCCCATGGCGACAGAGCATCAGGGACCGGAGACGACTCCTCGAAGCTCACCCGGGACTCGACGGATGCCGAAGTCGGCTCGTAGGCCGGCGCAGGCTCAAACCCGTGGGGCATGTCGTAGGCCGGTGCTGCTTCGTAGGCCGGTGACGGCTCGTAGGAAGGAGACAGCTCATAGGACGGTGAGGGCTCGTAGGCGGGAGCGTACGACTGAGCCGGCTCGGCCACGGGGAACTGGAATGTGCTGTGCGGCGTCTCGTACGGCGATCCGCTCACGGCTTCGTCAAGCTGGTAACCGGTGGGTGCGCTGTCGCTGCGGTAGTCGGCAGCCGTCGACGCTGCCAGCGGGGCCTCAGATGACAATGCGCTCGCCCACGGGAGCTCGTAACGAACAGCCGTGTCGGCAACCTGGTACTGGGCGAGTGGTTGATCGGCCGCGAGATCGTACGTCGGCACCGTGACCTCGAAACGATCCGCGTTCGTGGCTGCGTCGGCCGAGGCCAACTCAGCTGCAGCCTGCTGGGCGTTGCGGCGAGCGGCGCGACGGCCCACCGGTGCGGCGGGCTCAAACGCCGGAGGTGCTTCCTGAACCGGTTCGACGGCCTTGGGCTGGCGGCGGGGCTCATTGGCTTCGTCGAGCGCTAACAGTTCGTGCGGCAGCAGAATGCCGGCGGTAACGCCCGAGTTCGGAATGTTGTCGTGAATCTGGACCGTAATGTTGAAACGCTCGGCCAGCTTGGACACCACGTGGTGACCGAGCACGCGTACCGGGGACAGGTCGAACGACAGCGGGTTGTTCAACCGGTAGTTGACATCGACAATTTCCTCGGGGTTCATGCCCAAACCGCGATCGATGATGGCGATGTGATAGCCGTACTGCGTCATGCGGCCGAGCATCGTCACTCGCGATGTCGGCGGCGAGTACGTAATGGCGTTCTCGATGAGTTCGGCAAACAGGTGCACCACACTGTGCACGTAGCGACCTCGGACCAAGATGTCTTCCATGTCGGAGTGATCGACGCGCTGGTAGTCATCGACCTCTGAGAGGGCGCCGCGAATGACGTCGGAGATCTCAACCGGAGCACCCGAGGTGCTCATTGGCTTGTCGCCGGCGAGCACCAGTAACGATTCGGCCTGGCGGCGCATGCGGGTGGTCAAGGCGTCGAGACGGAACAGGTTCTCCAGGGTGCCGGCGTCACGTTCGTTGCTTTCAAGCTCGGAGATGAGGCCGAGGGTGCGGAACACCAGGCTTTGGTTGCGGCGTCCGATGGTGATGAGGTTCTCGCCGTAGTTTCGAGCGGCCTGCACCTGCTGTGCTGCCATACCGACGGCCGACGCTTGCACGGCGTTGAAGGCCGTGGCCAGCTGGCCGACCTCGTCCTTCGAATCGACCGGGAACTTTTCAAGCTCCGGCATCTCATCCTCGGGACCGAGGTTGTTGATAGCGGCAATGTGGTTCGGTAGGCCGAACTCAGCGACTTCGGAGGCCTTCTTGGTCATGGCCTTCAGCGGCGCACTGATCAGACGAGCGACCACCATGCCCAGCAGGAGGATGAGGAGCACCGCCGTTGCCATCGTGCCAATGATGATGCGCTCACGGTTTTTGACCAGGCCGGTAGCCGAGGACTCGAGGCCGTTCTGCCTGGTCTGGCTGAGTGCCACGAGCTTGGTAACCGCAGCACGATGCGTCTCGAACAGAGAGACGAGCTTCAAGTCCCGGATCTCGTCGGCCTTCTTGAAGTCGCCGGTGTTGATGGCGTCGAGGAGTTCGCCGTTGACAACGGTAAAGAACGCCACACCGGTCGAGTGGACCTCGTCCAGCTGGATTCGAGTTGGCGTCATGGCCGATGAGGTGAGGGCCTGCGACCACGTCCGGTAGCGAGCTTCGAAAAGCGCCTCGCTCGACACCAATGCGGAGGTCGCGTCGTTGCGGTGCTTGATGTCGGCGTCGGTGGCCGTGCCTTCGGCAACCTGCCTGGACTCGAGCACGAGTTGCAGCACCGCAGCGTAGGCCTCAACGGCGAACTCGGGTGGTGGAAGAATGTCAGCCACCAGGTCCTTTTCCTGCACGATGTCCTTGTAGGTCGCACCAGTTACCTTGATGGTGTTGAACGTGTTGAAGACCAAGGCGGCCACCATGCCAAGCACGATGACGGGAACAAGGAGAACCAAGAACAGCTTCGATTGAATGCGCAGATGCCGGAGCATGCCACCTTCTTCACAGGGAACGTCGACCAGCAACCAGCCGACGGATGAGTTATCTATTCATCGACCTCCGGCCGCCAAGATTCAGCACTTTCGCGAGATTTTGTGTTTTCCTTGCCGATCAGTCCGAGGATCCCGCGGACAAAGCCCAGAATTCACCACCCGTTCGGTTCAATGTTGCGGTGATTCCGCCGATAGAACGCGGTGAGCGTTACCAACCCCGCACCTACGAAGCCTGCCCCGTCCGCCGCTGCCAGCAACTTCAATTGGCTGATCGCCAACTTCCTGCAAAAGACGCCCGGTGTCGAGCAGGGAGTCATCGTGTCGTCCGACGGCATTTTGATGGCCACGGCCAAGTTCGACCTTCTGACCGCAGAACGCGTCGCCGCCATCGTGACCGGCATGCGCAGCCTTGCCGACGGCGCAACCGGCCTCCTGAGGAAGGGTGTTCTACAGCGGGTCATCATCGAAATGGGTACGGCCTTCCTGCTCGTCGCCGCTATCAGCGACGGCTCTGCCTTCGGTGTGGTGTGCGACAAGCGTTCCGACCTCGGGTTGATCAGCTACGAGATGACGCTGCTGGTAGATCGAGTGGGCACCCAGCTCACGCCGGACCTCGTAACCGAATTGAAGCGAGCCTTCGCCAAGGACTGAGCCGACCCGAGGTTGCCGTCATCCGGCCGTAGCATGCGCGCTATGAGTCGCCGGGCGGTAGGTCGTTGAATCAGCTCGATCTCTTCATTGTCATCGGCTTGCTCGCTGCCGCGATATGGGGATGGGCCACCGGTGTAGCAACACAACTGGGCGTCGGCATCGGTACCGTCTTCGGTCTCTTCGCTGGCGCCACAATCGCGCCGCATACTGCGACACTGGCGTCAAGTGCCGCAGCCAAGCTCACCGTCACCCTGGTCACCGTGCTGACCGTCACCACTCTGTTCTCGGTTCTCGGGCGGCTCTCCGGTCGACGCTTCGCCCAGTTTCTCCACCGGCGCCGACTCGGCAGTGTCGAGCGCGCTCTGGGAGTAGTCGTGGCGACCGCGACCACACTGTTTGCATTCTGGCTGCTGGCGGTTTCGATGGCGTCAACCTCGCTCGGAAGGCTCGGCGAACTCATCCAGGGTTCCGCCATCGTGGGTCGGCTTGATGCAGTGCTTCCGCCCGTGCCGACCATAACGTCCCGCCTGAGCAGCCTCATCGACCCCGCCGGTTTCACCCGGGTTTTCGCCGGGCTCGAACCGCGCTTCAGCGCGCCCGTAGCCGACCCGAACTCGGATGAGGTGACAAGCATCACCACCAGGGTGCGGGCGTCGACGGTGAAGATCGAAGGTGCTGGCTGCGGTGGGGTACTCGATGGTTCCGGCTTCGTGGCCGGTAAGGACCTCGTTGTCACCAACGCGCACGTCGTGGCCGGCGTGCGTTCCCCCAGCGTGCTCGATGCCGCCGGTCGCCATGCTGCCGTCGTGGTGGGCTTTCACCCAGATGTCGACATTGCCGTACTACGCGTGTCGGGACTGGCTGGCGAGCCGCTGACCCTCACCAAACCTGACGCCGAAAGGGCCGCGACCGGCGCCGTTCTCGGCTATCCGGGTGGAGGGCCTTTCACCTCGGGCCCTGCCGCAGTCCGCACCTCCCTGCCCGCCGTCGGAAGGGACATCTACGGTCAAGCTCTGGTGACCCGAACCGTCTACGAACTCCAAGCCCGGGTTCGGCCGGGTAACTCCGGCGGGCCTTTCGTGCTCGCATCCGGGCAGGTCGCCGGCGTCGTCTTCGCCCGATCAGTGTCCGACGACAACATCGGCTACGCATTGGCAGCCAGCGAGGTCACACCCCTCCTTACCGAAGCGGCCAACCAGACCCGCTCACTGTCCACCGGCGCCTGCGCGAACGATTGAGTCCAAACGTCACGGCGCTTCGAAGGTAATTATCGTTTCACTGGTAATTGGGCCCTCCGGGACTCTCCGAATGGGCCTTGCGGCGCAGGGTGTTTGTGTCTAATTTTCTCGTATGCTGGCTAGCGGCGAGCCGGGTACTTCTAAAGACGACGTCGCCGCGCGTCTTATGGCCGATATGTATCGGTTCTTTGCTACTGAAGTGTGGCGTTATGCGTTCGCACGGACACAGGATTGGGCCGCGGCCGACGACGTGACCGGCGAAACTTTCGTGACTGCCCTGTGCTGGTTGCGCTCCCATGCCGACGCTCCGAATGACCCGCGATGTTGGCTGATCGGCATTGCTCGCCACCGAACGATGGACCTTTGGCGGACGCGTGACCGTGAACGGGCGCGGGTCGCCAAGTGCGTCGAACGGGCTTTCTGCGATGCACAACTGGCCGACGGTGCCGGTTCTGGTCCGGACAGGACAGGGGACCTCCCCGAGCACTACCGGGAAGTTCTGCGACTCCATTACGTCGACGGCTGGAGCATCACTGACCTAGCTCTGTCACTAAACCGCTCAGCATCGAGCATTGAGTCATTGCTGGCTCGCGCCCGTCGAGCCCTCCGTCAAAATTTCGCAGACAGCGCGACAGATTTTGCTCCTGCAGGACGCCTATAGGAGTGCCGATCCGAACGGCGGGTCGGGCTTTTCTGATTGCTTGGGAGGGTAGTCATGTTGAAAAAGCTTGTAGTGGGGGCGCTCATTTGTGTCGCCATCGGATTGGGTGGAGGGAATTCCGCCTCGGCAGCTGGCAACGGCAACGGCAACATCGTCGTGGAATCAAACGTCTTGTGGACCGTCAGTTGGGAGAACTGCAACCAGCTCCCCGCTGGCATCACCGTCACAGGGACCGGGAGGTTCGTCGACATCTTCCTCAAGTCGGGCGGCGACGAGGCGCAGGGCTTGGGCAGCGCTACCGACAACCTCGGTAACACATACCAATGGCATTACGCCAGTCACTTCACCGCGCACAGCAGTGGCTTTATCGACCACTTCAACCTGTCGGGCAACGGACCGGCGGCGTATGTAACCGGCTTCCAGGCAGTGTTCACCGAGGCGGGGGTCGAACCGGTCTGGGTCCATGGTGACCCGTTCGCCTTCCCCAATGGTGGCGGCCGGTGCGATCCGTTGTGACGCAATGGTGACGACGAATCTCCGGGCCGACGATGTTTCGTTCGCCCGGAGATTCGGCACGTCGACGGGATTCCGGCGTCTGTACTGGGGAGTCGTGATCGTGCAGGGCATACACATGTTCGAGCACGTCGTGCAGCTGATCCAGGTGTACGCCTTCGGAGTGCCCGACGACGACGCCTTGGGCTTGCTCGGTTACGTCTTCCAGTTCAATGGCACCGAGGAGTGGCTCCATCTTGTCTTTAACGTGTCGTACCTGTTGGCGTTGGCGGTGTTGTTCGTCGGCATTCTCGGCCTGTACTTCGACGACGTGCTGTCGAGAGCAACGTTCATGGGGTACTTGCTACTCGGCCTCGGACTGGAGACCTGGCACGGCATAGAGCACGTTGTGATCATCCACAACGTGATCCGCAACGGCGGCTGCCCCTGCCCGGGCGTCGGCGATGTCGCGCTCGGCGTCACCGACACCCAGTTGCACTTTGTGTACAACCTCATCGCCTACACCGGCACGCTCATTCCCTTCGTGGTCCTCCGGAAGGCCGGACGGCTACCCCTGCTGGCCCGGTCGGCTCGCCCGTCTGCGTGAACGATTGAGCCCCAAACGTCACGGCCCTTTACAATGTGTAAATATCATTCCGACCGGGAGAGCGAGTTCTTCCCGGGACTGACGAGAATGGGGCACGCATGGCACGAAGAGTTCGAGCAGCGCTGTTGCAGACCGATTGGTCGGGTGACAAAGCATCCATGATCGACAAGCACGAGCAGGCCGTGCACGACGCCAAAGCCCAGGGCGCTCAGGTGATGTGCTTTCAGGAACTGTTCTACGGCCCCTACTTCTGCCAGGTGCAGGAAAAGGAGTACTACGACTACACCGAACAGATCCCCGACGGGCCTACCACGCAGCGCTTCTGTTCGATTGCTCGTGAGGCTGGCATGGTGCTCGTGCTGCCGATGTACGAGGTCGTTCGCGAGGGCCTCTACTACAACACCGCCGCGGTCATAGACGCCGACGGCACCTACCTCGGCAAGTACCGCAAGCAGCACATTCCGCACACCAACGGGTTCTGGGAGAAGTTCTATTTTCGGCCGGGCGATGGTGGCTACCCGGTCTTCGAAACTGCGGTCGGCACGGTCGGCGTGTATATCTGTTATGACCGCCACTTCCCCGAAGGATGGCGGGCACTTGGTGTGAACGGTGCCGAAATCGTGTTCAACCCGTCGGCCACATCTCGCGGTCTGTCCAGCTACCTGTGGAAACTGGAGCAGCCGGCGTCTGCCGTGGCGAACGAGTACTACATCGGGGCTATCAATCGGGTCGGCATCGAGCCGTTGGGTGACAACGACTTCTATGGCACGTCGTACTTCGTTGATCCGGAAGGCAAGTTCGTCGGCGAGGTGGGAGACCCCAACAAGCCCGAGTTGATTGTGCGTGACCTCGAGATGGACCTCATCAAGACGGTGCGTGATCGTTGGGCGTTCTACCGAGACCGTCGCCCCGATGCCTACGGCGACCTGACCAAGGACTAACCATGACTCGAACCCTCATCATCAATGGCACTGTGGTCAGCCCAACGGGGGCCGAGCCCGCCGACGTGTTCGTTGACGGTGAAACTATCGCCGCCATCTTCGCTCCGGGCCAGGTCGCGGCGCTGGGCATCACCGCCGATCGCACCATCGACGCGAAGGGCAAGTACGTCATCCCCGGAGGCGTCGACGCTCACACTCACATGTCGCTGCCGTTCGGCGGCACCATGTCATCGGACGACTTCGAGTCAGGCACTCGTGCCGCGGCATGGGGTGGCACCACCACTATTATCGATTTCGCCAGCCAGACTACCGGTGGCAACGTGCTCGACGTGATGGCTGCCCGCCACGAAGAAGCCGCGGGCCAGTGCTCCATCGACTACGCGTTCCACCAGATCATCGGCGGCGTCGACGACGACTCGCTCAAGGCAATGGATGAACTCGTGCATCATGAGGGGGTCACGTCGTTCAAGATGTTCATGGCCTACCCGGGGGTCTTCTACTCCGACGACGGGCAGATCCTTCGAGCCATGCAGAAGGCATCCGACAACGGGGCGCTCATCATGATGCACGCCGAAAATGGCATCGCCATCGACGTGCTCATCGCACAATCGCTCGCACGTGGTGAAAGCGCTCCGTACTTCCACTCCCTCACCCGTCCGGCCGAACTCGAGGGCGAAGCAACCCACCGAGCTATCAAGCTGGCCAAGGTTGCCGGCAATACCCCGCTGTACATCGTGCACATGTCGGCCAGCGAAGCCCTTGAAGAAGTAGCAGCGGCTCGCCATCAGGGCTCCAACGTGTTCGCGGAAACGTGCCCGCAATATTTGTACCTTTCGCTCGAAGATCACCTCATGAAACCCGGCTTCGAGGGTGCCGCGTATGTGTGTTCCACTCCACTGCGTTCCAAGCATGAGCACCACGCCAAGGATCTGTGGAAGGGCCTACGCATGAACGAACTGGCCGTGGTGTCCACCGACCACTGTCCTTTCTGCATGAAAGATCAGAAGGAACTCGGCCTCGGCAACTTCGCCAAGATCCCCAATGGCATCGGCTCGGTGGAGCACCGTATGGATCTGCTCTACCAGGGTGTGGTCAGTGGAAACATCTCGTTGCCTCGTTGGGTGGAGGTGGCCTGCACCACGCCCGCTCGCATGTTTGGCATGTACCCGAAAAAGGGCATCATCGCCCCCGGATCCGACGCCGACATCGTCATCTACGACCCCGCCGCCAAGACCCACATCAGCGTTAACACCCATCACATGAATATGGACCACTCCGCCTGGGAAGGGTTCAACATTGACGGCAAGGTTGACATGGTCATATCCCGAGGCACGGTCGTCATCGAAAACAGCTCCTATGTCGGCGCCAAGACCCACGGCCAGTTCGTGAAGCGTGGCCTGTCGACCTACCTCGTCTGATGCTCTTTGAAAGGTCGTTTACCGTGAACGTCGTCCCCCACGTCATCGGCGGCAAGGAACAGTTCCCCACTTCGGGCAACTTCGGCAAGATCTACAACCCCGCCACCGGCCTGCAATCGGCCCAGGTCGGCTTTGCGTCGGTGGACGAAGTCGACGCTGCGGTTGCCGTCGCCAAGGCCGCGTTCCCGGCATGGCGGTCCACATCACTGTCACGGCGAGCCGAGGTGCTGTTCAAGCTGCGCCAGTTGGTGGATGAGAACCGTAAGGAGATCGCCAAGCTGCTCACGGCCGAGCACGGCAAAGTGCTGTCCGACGCCTTGGGAGAGGTCGCCCGCGGCCTCGAGAACATCGAGTTCGCCTGCGGCATCCCGAACCTGCTCAAAGGTGGCTTTTCCGAGCAGGCCGCTACCGGCGTCGACGTGTACTCGATTCGTCAGCCGCTCGGTGTCGTGGCCGGCATCACGCCATTCAACTTCCCCGCCATGGTTCCCATGTGGATGTTCGCCAACGCCATAGCGTGCGGCAACACCTTCGTTCTCAAACCGAGTGAAAAGGACCCGTCGGTCAACAACTACGTTGCCTCGTTACTGCACGAGGCCGGACTTCCCGACGGTGTCTACAACGTCGTGCACGGCGATCGCATTGCGGTTGATCGGCTGTTGGAGCATCCCGATGTAGCGGCCGTCTCCTTCGTGGGGTCGACCCTGATCGCTCGTCACATCTACGAGACCGGAACCAAGAATGGCAAGCGGGTACAGGCCCTTGGCGGAGCCAAGAACCACATGGTGGTGCTGCCCGATGCCGACATTGGCATGGCCGCTGACGCAGCTATCTCGGCCGCATTCGGTTCGGCCGGCGAACGGTGCATGGCAATCTCGGTGTGCGTTGCGGTCGGTGGAGTTGGCGATCATCTGGTAGACGCCATCAAGAGTCGCATGCCTGCCATCAAGGTCGGTGACGGCATGGATGCCTCCAGTGAGATGGGCCCGCTCGTCACCCGCGAACATCGCGATAGGGTGGCCTCGTACATCGACGCCGGTGAGCAAGCCGGCGCGAAGGTATTGGTCGATGGGCGCGACGAGATAAAGCGGGATGGCTTCTTTCTCGGGTGCAGCCTGCTCGACCATGTAACGCCCGCCATGACGGTTTGGACCGATGAAATCTTCGGACCGGTCCTCTCCGTCGTGAGGGTGGACACCTACCCCGAGGCGCTTGACCTCATCCACCGTCATCAGTACGGAAACGGCACGGCGATCTTCACTCGTGACGGTGGCGCCGCTCGGCAGTTTCAGTTCGACGTACAGGTCGGTATGGTCGGCATCAACGTCCCCGTCCCGGTGCCCGTCAGCTATTACAGCTTCGGTGGCTGGCGCTCGTCGCTCTTTGGCGACAACCACATGTACGGCCCCGACGGCATCCAGTTCTACACCCGGACCAAGGTCGTCACGGCCCGCTGGCCCGACCCGTCCACCAGCACCGTCGACCTCGGCTTCCCGCAGAATCGCTAGCGATGGAATTCGGCGTCGTCCTCCAAACCAACCCGCCCGCATCCAAGGTTGTCGAGCTGGCGCGCCTTGCCGAGATGGAGGGGTTTGAGTACGTGTGGACGTTCGACTCCCATCTCTTGTGGGAGGAACCGTTTGTCGTCTATAGCCAAATCCTGGCCCAGACCCGCCGGGTCATCGTCGGCCCTATGGTCACCAACCCGGCCACTCGCGACTGGACGGTGACGGCCAGCCTCTTCGCCACGCTGAACGAGATGTTCGGCAACCGCACGATCTGCGGCATCGGCCGCGGAGACTCAGCCGTGCGCGTCACGAACGGCAAGCCCACCACGCTGGCAACGCTGCGCGACGCGGTTCACGTCATCCGAGAACTCGCCAACGGTCGCGAGGTCGAGTACAACGGATCACAGATCCGGTTCCCGTGGGGTACCAAGAGTCGACTCGATGTGTGGGTCGCCGCCTATGGCCCGAAGGCTCTCGCACTGGCCGGCGAGGTCGGCGACGGGTTCATCCTTCAGCTCGCCGACCCATCGATTGTCGAGTGGAGCATCAAGGCCGTTCGTGAGGCGGCCGCCAAGGCCGGACGAGATCCGTTGTCGGTGAAGATCTGTGTGGCCGCGCCGGCCTACGTCACCGACGACATTGCCTACGGACGCGACCAGTGTCGCTGGTTCGGGGGCATGGTGGGCAATCACGTAGCCGACATCGTCGCCCGCTACGGCGAAGGCGGCGCAGCGGTTCCGCAGGCGCTCACCGACTACATCAAAGGTCGCGCCGGCTACGACTACAACGAACACGGTCGTGCGGGGAACACCCACACCCAGTTCGTTCCCGACGAGATTGTCGATCGCTTCTGCCTCATCGGCCCACCTTCGTTGCAGGTCGAACGATTGAAGGAACTTGAGGCGCTCGGCGTCGACCAGTTCGACATCTACCTCCAGCATGACGCGAAGGAATCCACGCTCGCCGCCTACGGCAATGGCATCATGGCCTCGCTTCACGAACACGTGGCGGCGAAGGCCTAAGTGCCGGCCTCGCCCACCAAGAATTGGCGGGGTCTACGACGCGTCCTGATGTTCATTGCGTCGTTGGCATTGTTGGCGGTGGTTTGGGAGTTGTACAAGACCGTCGGTCCGGCTGGCGGCGGCAAAATCCTTGGCGCCCGTCTCCTGCCAAAGGCAGAGAACCGGTCGATGCCACATGTCTGGGACATGCTTCAGCGTTACACCCGAGCAGAACGTCGGGGTGGCACCCGCACCATCTTCATGGTGGTGCTGTCGGGCTTATGGTTCACGCTTCGCATCGCCCTGGCCGGACTCGTCCTCGGC
Organism: Actinomycetes bacterium; assembly: GCA_031410595.1. Classification (GTDB taxonomy): domain Bacteria; phylum Actinomycetota; class Acidimicrobiia; order Acidimicrobiales; family Ilumatobacteraceae; genus JANMCE01. The sequence goes on from JANNZM010000054.1 coordinate 39,011, forward strand.
GTCACCGTTGGGCTGGGTTTAGCGGTCGTGATGGCTCGTTTCAGACTGTTGGAACGCGCCTTGGTGCCCTGGCTGGTCATCTCCCAGACGGTGCCGCTCATCGCGCTCGCTCCGCTGGTAGTCAGCTGGGGCGGGCGGCTACACGTTGGCGGTTTCACGTGGCAGAAGTGGATGTCGGCCGCGGTCATCGCCGCTTTTCTTGCCTTCTTTCCGATTTCGATCGGTGCGTTGCGCGGGCTGACCTCTCCCCCGGCCTCGGCCGTTGAGCTGATGGACAGTTATGCCGCCTCGTGGGGTTCCTCGCTCATGAAAATGCGCCTTCCCGCCGCCGTGCCCTATCTGATTCCCTCGCTCAAGCTTGGTGCGAATGCGGCCGTGGTCGGCGCCATCGTGGCCGAGCTTTCCACCGGCCTCAAAGGCGGCGTCGGTCGCCTTATTCTGGAGTACATGCGAGAGTCCACCGGTGACCCCGCCAAGGTGTTTACAGCCGTATTCGGCGCAGCTGCCCTTGGCCTCACCATGGCTGGATTTATCGCACTTATCGACATCGGCGTATCCCGCAACCGTCCGAAGGAGTTGGCGGCGTGAGTGCCCCTGTTGACATCGTCGGTATTTCCAAGGTGTTCAACGCCGGCCGGTCGAATGCCGTCACTGCGCTGGACGACATCAACCTCAACGTTGCGCCGGGCCAGTTCGTCTCGCTGATCGGACCGTCGGGGTGTGGCAAGTCGACGCTGCTTCGGCTCATTGGCAACCTCACCGAACCGACCGCCGGGTCGGTCAGCGTGAACGGTAAGAGTGCCGCCCATGCTCGCCTTGATGGTGACTACGGGATGGCGTTCCAGCAGGCCGGTTTGTTCGATTGGCGCACGGTCAGCCGCAACATCGAACTCCCTCTGGAGATGAAGGGGTTCGACAAGGCTGCCCGCCGGGCCCGAGCAATGGACATGCTTGATCTGGTGAAGTTACGCGAGTTCGCCGACCACCGCCCCTGGGAACTCTCGGGCGGTATGCAACAGCGGGTGGCCATCGCCCGGGCCTTGTCGTTCGAGCCGAAGCTTCTTCTCATGGATGAGCCGTTCGGCGCGCTGGACGAGATGACTCGGGAGCACATGCAGAGTGAATTGCTCCGCATCTGCGCCACCACGGGCACCACGGTTCTGTTCGTCACCCACTCGATCCCAGAGGCCGTGTTCCTCGCCAACCAGGTCGTCGTGATGTCACCTCGCCCCGGCAAGATCGCCAAGATCGTCAACGTTGATCTCGGGCAACGAAACGACGACACCCGCGAGGATGCCGAGTTCTTCAAGAAGGTCACCGAGGTCCGCGAAGCGCTGCGTGGTTACGACCATGTCGAACCCATGCCGACCCGCCTGGACGACCGATGAACCGTGTGCGCGCTGCGCTTCCCCCGTTCGCGTTTGGGGTGCTGTTCCTACTGGCGTGGGAGCTGCTGGTGCGCGCCTTCCACATCAAGCCTTATCTGCTCCCGAAGCCGAGCGGTATCTGGTCGGCCTTCACCAGCGATATGAGTTCGATGTGGACCGTGAGCAGTTCAACTGGTCTGAACGCTCTGATCGGGCTGCTCCTCGGCACCGCGATCGGCCTCCTGCTGGCGTTCGCGGCCAGCAGATTCCGCCTGCTTGCGGAGTTACTCACACCCATGGCGCTGGCCGTGGCCGCTATGCCCATCATCGTGCTCGTCGCTATCTTCAACAACCTCTTTGCCATCACCTCATCGGTACCGCGGCGTCTCATGGTGACGGTGGTGGTTCTCTTCATCGTGCTCATCAACGTGATGAAGGGTCTCACCCAGGCCAACGCCACCCAACTCGAACTCATGCGCAGCTACGGGGCGTCCGAGAGCGCCGTCATCCGCAAGGTTCGTCTGCCCAATGCACTCGCGTTCCTGTTTGTCGCGCTCAGGCAAGCGGCACCGTTGGCGGTCATCACCGCGGTTGTTGCCGAGTACTTCGGCGGCAACCAGGGTGGGCTGGGCAGCCGTATCACCAGCGCTATCTCTACCTCGAAAGACACAACCGGCTGGGCCTACGTGCTGGCCGCATGCCTTGTCGGTATCACGTTCTATCTCGTATCCACCGTGCTCGAGTGGGTGGCGATGCCCTGGGCTCGCAACCGCTCGCGCACCTGACCCGTTGCACCATCAACCAAAAGGGAGAGAAATGAAACACACCCGAAAGGCGCTGGCAACTGTCAGTGCACTCGCATTCGTCGCCGCCGGTTGCGGCTCATCCAAGAAGGCAGAACCCGCCGCCACGACTGCCAAAGCAGGAGCCGCCACCACCGCTGCGGCCGGTGGGGCCACCACAGCCAAGGCCGCCGACGGCAAAATGACGGCGGTCAAGCTGCAATTGCAGTGGGTGGCACAGGCGCAGTTTGCCGGCTACTACGCCGCAGCCGATCAGGGCTTCTACAAGGCCGAAGGCCTAGACGTAAACATCATCGAAGCTGCCGTCGACACCGTCCCGCAAAAAGTCTTGGCTGACGGTCAGGTCGACTTCGCACTCGCGTGGGTGCCCAAGGCACTCGCCACCGCAGAGGCCGGAGCCGACATCGTCAACATCGGTCAGATCTTCCAGCGGTCCGGTACCCGACAGGTGTCGTTCAAGGAAAAGAACATAACCAAGGCAGCCGACTTCGCCGGAAAGAAGATTGGCAATTGGGGCTTCGGCAACGAGTTCGAGGTGCAGGCCGCGCTCACCAAAGCAGGCGTCAAGCCGGCTGAGAACGTGGCCCAGCAATTCGACATGAAGGCCCTGCTCGCCGGGGAAATCGACGCCGCTGAGGCAATGACCTACAACGAGTACGCCCAGGTACTGGAGGCCAAGAACCCCAAGACCGGCAAGCTCTATACGGCCGACGACTTCAACCTGGTCGACTACAACGCCGAGGGTGCAGCCATGCTGCAAGATGCAGTGTGGGCCGATGGCAAGAAGCTTGGTACCGTCAAGGCGTACCAGGCAACGGCCACCAAGTTCCTGAAAGCTTCGGTGAAGGGTTGGGCCTTCTGCAGGGACAATGCTCAGAAGTGCGCCGACATCGTGGTGGCCAAGGGTTCCAAGCTCGGCAAGAGCCATCAGCTGTGGCAGATGAACGAGGTGAACAAGCTGATCTGGCCATCACCGAAGGGTGCGGGCATCATCGATCCGGCGTTGTGGAAGCAGACGATCGACATCGCCCAGTCCACGAAGGGGATCGACGGTAAGACCATCCTCACCAAGGCTCCCGATGCGAAGACCTCGAACATGACCTACATGCAGGCCGCGCTCGACGAACTGAAGAAGGACAAGGTTGACGTGGAGGGCGCCGGGTTCAAGCCCATCACCGTCACCCTGAACGAGAACGGCGAGTAAACCAGATCAGAAGCGGGCGATGGCCCGGCCTCCAACCGGAGGCCGGGCCAGCCGTTTACGTAGCCCCTAAATCTCTGCCCTTTGCCGCCAACCGCGCTCGAATGGGAGGCGCCATGCGTGCGGCGCGATGAGCTGGTGGATGGCGTTCGGACCCCACGAGCCGGGAGCGTACGAACGCACAGGCGGCGGATTGTTGAGCAGCGGCGTAGAGAGGTCCCACAGTCGCTCGATGCCCTCGGCCGTTGTAAACAGGGTGTGGTCTCCGCTCATGGCGTCGTGGATGAGCCGCTCGTAGGCCTCCAGCACGTCGCCCTGGCGGCCGGTCTCATGGAGGGCGAACTGCAGACTGAGCTTGTCGAGTTTCATGCCGGGCCCGGGACGCTTTCCGTAGAACGAGAGCGACAGCTTTGACGCATCGGCGAGGTCGAAGGTCAGGTGGTCGGGTCCGTGCGCTCCTACTCCTGAACCGGGCGGGAACATGCTCTTTGGCGGTTCACGAAACGCAATAGAGATGATGCGCGCCCCTTCGGCCATTCGCTTGCCGGTGCGTAGGAAGAACGGCACCCCGGCCCACCGCCAGTTGTCGATCTCGCACTTGAGCGCGATGAACGTCTCGGTGTCGGAGTCGGATCGCACACCCGTTTCATTGAGGTAGCCGTTGTACTGGCCTCGGACGACGTGGCTTGGTTCGATCGGCCGCATTGAGCGGAAGACCTTGTTCTTCTCTTCGCTGATCGCCCGCGGTTCAAGCGCGGTGGGCGGTTCCATGGCCATAAAGGCCAGCACCTGGAACAGGTGGGTCACCACCATGTCGCGGTAGGCGCCGGTGGCCTCGTAGAACCCGACGCGCGTCTCCAATGAGAGCGACTCGGGAACATCGATCTGAACGTGGTCGATGTGGTCACGGTTCCAGATTGGCTCGAACAGCCCGTTGGCGAATCGGAACGCCAGGATGTTCTGCGCCGCCTCCTTACCGAGAAAATGGTCGATTCGAAAAATCTGTTCCTCGGCGAACAGTTCGTGCAACGCTGCATTCAGACGGCGAGCGCTGGCAAGGTCGGTACCGAATGGCTTCTCGGTAATGATACGGCTGCGCTTCACCAGTTTGGCCTGACCCAACGTGACCAGCACGGCACTTGCCGCGGCCGGCGGCACGCTGAGATAGTGCAGCCGACGTGGCTCTCCACCGAGTTCGCCCTCCGCCTGCGCGACCGCCGTCGCCAAGCCGTCTGCGCCCGATTGGCCTGAGACAAACCGAAGCCTCGATGCGAAACGATCCCACTCGACCTCGGTGACTTCTCGGGTAGCGAACTCGTTGCACGCCTCGCGGGCAAAGACCCGGAAACTTTCGTCATCGTACGGATCGAGTGATGTACCCACGATCCGGCATTCCGGAACCAGGCCGGCGACCGAAAGATGCCACAGTCCCGGAAGCAACTTTCGTCTCGCCAGATCGCCGGTCGCGCCGAAGAGCACAATCACGTGTGGCATCAGCGGCGACATCAAGGACGGTTCGAGATCGCTCGGATCGCTATGTGGGTGGATGCTCATAGACCGATGCTAGGTTGTGGCACCAGCCGCCCGAGAGAGCAGTGATTGCGGGTGACATATGGGCAAGCTTGAACAGGTGGGCGAACAACATGGCTGGCGCTGTTGGCTGTGTGATGAACCGGTTGATCGCACCATCGTCAATGACCCGCGCGGCCCAAGTATCGATAGCGTGCTCACCAAGGCCAAGAGCAAGAAGACAGGCGTCACCGAAGAGCGCCTAGCTCATCGGGCGTGCAACACCAAGAAGGGTGCCGTAACGCCGATCGTTCAGTGGAGCGACCACCTCTTTCTCAGTGACCCCGCACCGATCCTTGTCAGCGTTGACCGACTCGAGCGCAAGGGCGGCAAGGAAATCATGGCCCGCTGCCCGAGCCTCGCCGATGCCGAAGAGGCCGCAGCTTGGCTCATTGACCGGTTGTCGCGCCTGCGCCCTGGCTGGCCCGTGACTACTGAGATCGAGACCGGAGCCGGACAGTTCCTTGTGGTCCTACGCGCCTGATCTCGTTGGGAGCGAAGCTTTCTTCGACGAAGAACCGTGGCGATCGCGAAGGCGGTCAGCGACGGTGCTTTGAAGCCAACATCGCCCGATCCGCAAGGCTGAGCAACGCTTCGGCATCGGTGAGCCCCGAGCCGAACCCGACGCTGAACGAGACGTGGACGGCCTCGCCCTGCACAAGGATCGGGGCGCTCATGACCATCGCGAGGCGGTCGCTCATAACCGCTGCTGGTGGCGCGGACGGCCCGAGGACCAGCACGAACTCGTCCCCGCCGAGTCGCGCCGCGAGGTCGCTCGCCCGAAGTGACGATGTCAGTCGAGCGGCCACGATCTTCAGCACTTCATCACCGGCAGCGTGACCGAGACGATCATTCACAGCCTTGAAGCCATCCAGGTCGAGGTACACCAGCAGCACGTCGTCACCCTGATCAAGTCGCGTGCGCAGATCCTGCTCGAGTGCTCGACGGTTTCCCAGCCCGGTGAGCGGGTCGCGCATGGCCGCCCGTCGGAGCTCTTCGGTGGCGTAGTGGTTCGCCATAGCGATCGCAGCTTGTCGACCAACCTGCACGCTCGCATCAAGATCGAACGGGTTCGGTGTGCCGGGCTGGCACCAGAACCGAGCCGACCCCACCACGTCACCGCTGGTTAGATCGACGAGTTCACGCTCCCATCCGTCGCGATAGGCACCAACCTGCTCCGGTCCGTAAGGAACCGGAGCGTTGGCCGTCGCCACCAGCAACGCGCCGGCACTGTCGAAGATGGCCGCGGCCGGCTGACCGGAAGCCGAGGACGTGAACTGGGTCAGAATCACTGCCAGGATCTCGCCCAGCTCGGCACCCAAACGGGCCAACTCAATGGCTTTGGTTACCTGACGTAACTGGGTGGACGCAGCCAGGTCAACGAAGATCATGCCAATATCGGGATCGTCGTAGAAGTTGGTCAACGCGGTTTCCAACGGTACGTACGTTCCGTCCGGCGTGCGAAAGCGCACTTCCCGGACATTGCGCTGCCGGTGGGTCAAACGACTCGACGGGTCCACGATCGCCTCGAACGCCAGAATCTCAACCACCGTCGTGCGATCGTCGGGATGAACAAACTCGAACGCTGGAGTCCCCACTACCTTCGACGGCGCCCATCCGAGGAGCAGTTCCAAACTCGGAGAAACCCAGCGCACAATGAGGTCGCTGTCGACGAGCACCGAGGCGCGCAACCACGATCGGTCCATGGCCAGCTTGGCCACGGAGTCCAGGTCACTCGTCGTTGTTGCCGTGCCCGTCTTCACAATCGTCCTGTCGGCATCTTGGCTCAAGAGTTGACTCTGGCGGCGCTCAAGAAATGACAGGCTTTACGCTGATCGAGCGAGGACTCAGCCAATCGAAGACGGGTTCTCCAATGCCTCCACAATGCTGCGACAGAATGCCGCGGCCGGCGCGCCATCAAGCACTCGGTGATCCCAGGTGAGGCTAAGGGTGACTCGTTTCCGGATGCCGATCGCACCGTCGATGGCAACGACGTCGTCGCGGATGCGACCGACACCCAGGATCGCCACGTTCGGTGGATTGACAACCGGTGTGAAGGCGTCCACACCGAACATGCCAAGGGTAGAGACGCTGAAGGTTGCTCCCTCAAGATCGGTCGGAGCCAATGCCCCGCCGCGAGCCGCATTGGCCAGGCGGCTCGTTTCGGCTGCGAGGGAGTCGAGACGAAGGCGATCGGCGTGACGGACCACTGGCACGATCAACCCGTTGTCGAGCGCAACCGCAAGCCCCACATGAATGTCAGGGAGTAAGGCGATTTCATCCCCCACCACCTGCGCGTTGGCTATGGGGTGCTGCGCGAGAGCACGAGCGGCCGCGGCCACAAAGTAGTCGGTGAAACTGGGTGCCCTTCCGGTGACTTTGCGCGTCTCGCGATCACCTACGACTGCGTTCATATCGGCATCCATCGTGAGCGTGAGCTGCGCCATGTCACGCAGAGACGCGTGCATTCGCTTGGCGATGGTGCCGCGCATACCGGCAAGCCGGACCATGCGTGACGGTGTCTGCAGGAGAGGAACGTCGGCAAGCGCCGCAGTTGGTGCAGCCACCTGCTGCGTGCTCAACCGCGTCCGCACATGAAACGCGACGGCGCTTCGCGTCACAGGACCGCTTGGGTGATCGGGCACTACCCCGGCGAGGTCAACGCCGAGCAGGTCGGCCAGCTCGACCGCGTCGGACGTGGCGGCCACGCCGGATCGATTGAGTATTGATGGAACGTCAACCGCGATGCGGTGTTCCGTCACATCGAGCGAGACGATGCGGCCCCCGGGGCCGGTGCCCACCACACCAGCGAGATCGATGCCCCGATCGAACGCGACCCGACGGGCGTTGGGCGATGCGGCGAGCCGACCATGCACCGGCGCGGTCGTGACGGGGGCCCGCGGTGCGATGGAGACCACAGGAGCAGCAGCAATCGGAGACGGGACTGATGGTGCCGGTACATCCTCGCCCGGGCTGAGGACATAGGCGATGACCGCACCGCACGGATACACATCGCCTTCCCGGGCCACGTGATGCAGCACGCCCTCAGCAGAGATCTCGACCTCGGTCTCCACCTTGTCCGTTTCGATCCGCATGACGACGGCGCCTGCCGCAACGGGCTGGCCGTCGGCGATCAACCACTCGAGGATGGTTGCTTCCTCCATCGTCAGGCCAAGCTTTGGCATGGTGAATTCAGTGGCCATGAAGGGTCCTCAGCGACCCTTGCCGGGGCGAGCAACGGCCGCACGAATGCCATCCGCGATTCGGGCCGCATCGGGAACGTAGAGCTGTTCCAGCACCGGACTGAACGGGACGGGCGAGAACGGCGCAGCGATACGACCGATGGGGGCGTCGAGATAGTCGAACGCCTCTTCCTGAATCTGTGCGGCGATCTCGGCCCCGAGCCCACCGAATCGCACCGCTTCGTGCACCACGACTGCATGGTTGGTGCGACGCACCGATTCGACCACCGTGGCGATATCGAATGGTTGCAAAGTACGCGGGTCGATGATCTCGCACTCGATACCTTCAGCCGCCAATGTGTCGGCCGCGGCCAGCGCGTCGGTGACCATTCGGCCGTACGCGATCACGGTCACATGCGTGCCCGGTCGAACGATCTTGGCGACGCCGAGGGGGATGCTGTACGGCTCCTCGGGAACAATCGTGCTCGCCCCGAACAGACGCTTGTGCTTCACCATCACCGTCGGATTGTCCTCACGGATGCAGGCCGTCATCAGGCCCTTCATGTCGTACGCGTTCGACGGGTACACCACCTTCAAGCCGGGAATGTGGCACAGGATGGCCTCCAGGCTCTGGCTGTGTTGCGCGGAGGCCGACACGCCAGCACCGCCGGTCGTGGTGATGGTGAGCGGCACTTTGGGCACACCGCCGAACATGTACTTGATCTTGGCGGCCTGGTTCACGATCTGGTCCATGGCCACGCAGATGAAGTCCATGAACATCAGATCGACGATCGGTCGCAGACCGCTGACGGCGGCGCCCACGCCGAGACCGACGATGGCCTGTTCACTGATGGGCGTGTCCACTACACGGTCCTCACCGAACTCTTTCTGCAAGCCGTCGAACGTGTGGAAGACACCGCCAAACGCGCCGATATCCTCACCGGCCACGAACACGTCGGGATCGGCCTGCATCGCCTGGAAGACGGCCTCACGAAAGGCGTGAGCGTAGGAGAGTTTGCGATCACTCACGACGCCATCACCGTGTACACGTCGGCCGTGAGCTGATCGGCAGTTGGCACGGGGCTGGCATCGGCGAAGGCGATGGCTTCCTCGATGTCGGCCCGCACCTTGGCCCACACGCCTTCAAGCTCTTCTTTGGCAACGCCGCGCTCCACCATGCGTTCTTCCAGCACATCAATGGGGTCACGCGCCTTCCAGTTGGCAACCTCGTCGTCGCTTCGGTACTTCAGACCGAGGTTCTGGATGCCGTGATGGTTGTAGAACCGGTAGGTCTTGGCTTCGATGAACGACGGACCGTCACCGCGTCGAGCGCGAGCCACGGCCACCGCGGCCACCTCATGGACGGCTTCAACGTCCATGCCATCGACAATGACCCCAGGCATGCCGTAGCCGGCTGCACGCTCCACTACGTCGTTGATGGCCATGGTCTTACTGCGGGGTGTGAACTCGCCGTACTCGTTGTTCTCGCAGGCAAAGATGACGGGCAGGTGCAGGGCACACGCCATGTTGGCGGCTTCGTGGAAGGCACCGATGTTGGTGGCGCCATCGCCGAAGAACGCCACTGCCACCTGACCGCGTTTGCGGTACTTGGCGGCGAACCCGGCGCCGACCGCAATGGGCGCGCCGGCACCGACGATGCCGTTGGCACCGAGCATGCCGAGGTCGAGATCGTTGATGTGCATCGAGCCGCCCTTGCCCTTGCAATAGCCCGTGCTCTTCGCCATCAACTCGGCCATCATCCGCTTGAAGTCACCGCCCTTGGCGACGAGGTGACCGTGGCCGCGGTGGGTGGAGGTGATGGCGTCGTCGATGTTGAGGTTCGCGCAGATACCCGAGGCCACGGCCTCCTGGCCGACATACAGGTGCAGGAAGCCGGGCAATCGCGCTGCTTCGGCGAGCTTGCCAGCCGCTTCCTCGAACAGTCGGATACGGACCATGCGGTAGTGCAGGTCGTGGTGCAGATCGGTCGTCATGAGTTCTCCCCTTTGGCCCAACGCAATGATCGTCGTAGCAGCTCGTAGAACGCCGGCAGTTCCCACGAGCAACGATCGATGTTGGGGTAGTAGTCCTTGATCGGTGTCATGTCGTAGTGACTGCGGCAGTGGCCGAGTGTGTTGTACAGCACGGCACCCTCGCCGAGCGGTCGAAGGTACATCACCAGCTGTTGCGCGTTAGCCGTGGTCCAGTCACTCTCGGCGAAGCCACCCGCGGTGCCCTGCCAGGTGGTGTGTAGCAAAGGCGTGAGTGCATCACGGTCGGGATACTCGCTCAGGTACAGCTCGTCGGTTGCGTCAAACGGCTCGATGCCTGACACCAGCCAGTGCGTCGGATCGGTGATGTCGACGCGGTAGGGCGCAATAGGCGGATGGGCGATGAACTGCGAACCGAGGGTGTCGGCCCAGAGCGGAAACGGCCGAGGCGTTTCCACCGGTCGAACCGCGGTATTGCCGAGCGCGGCATTGGTGCCGTGCAACGCAAGCCACCGACCGCCAGCCTCAACCCACTCCCGCATGCGGCGCTGCGCAAAAACCGACGGACGGACATCACACGTATAACTCACAACCAGGGATGCCACCGCAAGACCGGACGTGTCCTCGTAGTCGGGCTGCACCCGCACGCGGAACTGATCATGTTCGGCCAGGAGTTTCAGCAGTTCGAGGCGAGCGAAATCGAAGTCGTGATACTTCCCGCCCACCACCAGCACAACGTCGATTCGCCCCCCGGCGCTCATCAGTAATTGACCCGCTTCAGGAACCCACCGTCAACGGTGACGTTCACGCCATTGACATGACCGGCTCGCGGGCTGGCGAGGAACACGACCACATCGGCAACCTCTTGGGCGGCGCCGAGCTTGCCGCCCGGATGCCCCTTTTCGGTAGCGGCGACGAACTCGGGCTTGCTTTCCTTGATCTTGTCCCAGTCGCCGCCCTCGATGAAGATCGGCCCGGGTGACACCACGTTGCAACGGATGCCCTGTGCCCCAAGCACCTGCGCCTGGCCGAGCGTCCAACTAGTCATGGCTGCTTTGAGGGCGCTGTAGCTACCGCTCCCACTGCCGAAGTGCTCGGCCGACGCGGTGGTACCGATGCTGATGAGCGATCCACCGCCGTCGCTGAGCGCCGCCTTCGCTGCGTCTACCCCGTTGACCAGCGCCATCATGTCGATGTCGAGATTGCTTTGCCAGTGCTCGAGTGTTTTGCCGCCCTTACCCGATGTGTTGTGCACATAAATGTCCAGCCCGCCGAGTTGCTGGATGGCGCTGGCAACGAATGCGCGCAGTGATTCGGGGTTGGCTGCGTCAACGACCGAGCCGACGACCGTGCCCATCGCTGAAAGTTCCGTGACGGCCTGGTCGACATCGGCTTTCGTTCGGGCGCAAAGGGCCACCGACGCGCCCTCGGCCAAAAGCGTCTCCACGATGGCACGGCCGATGCCCTTGGTGGAGCCGGTGACGAGTGCTTTCTTGCCAGCCAATTGCAGGTCCATAGTGGTGTTTCCTCGTTCGCAAAAGGGACGGAGAACGCCAGAGCTTGGCGTCGCCCGAGGGAGTAAGTGAAACTGTAGGCTACAACAAGTAACTAGGGGGAAATCAGTGGAAGATGTCAGCGCGTTTCGAGCACGAGCTGAGGCGTGGCTGGTCACCCGCCGCCCTCGCAAGGCGCCGCTGACAACCGACGCTCAGGTCTGGGGAGAGGGCGAATTCGATGTCACCGTCTTCCACGACCGCACACCCGAGCAGGAGCACCAGTACCTCTCCGCCTACGTTGCATGGATTGCCGAGCGCCAGTCCGCCGGCTTCTGGGGCATCACCTGGGATCCACAGTGGGGCGGTGCCGGTCTCACCAAGGCCCACGAGCGCGCCTACATAGAAGCCGAGTCGGGCTTCGAAACACCGAACGACCATGAGCTTATTTCGGTCACGTGCAAACTCATCGCGCCAGCCATTGAACGGTTCGGTACAACCGAACAGAAGAAGCTCTACATCGATGATTTCCTGACCGCCAAGGTCTTTGCCTGTCAACTTTTCAGCGAGCCCGGCGCTGGCAGCGACCTTGCTGGCCTTTCCACCAAAGCGGTTCGTGACGGGGACGAGTGGGTGCTCGACGGCCAGAAAGTCTGGAGTTCGAATGCACATATCACTCCATGGGGCTTCGCTATCTGCCGTACCGACCCGACAGTGCCCAAACACGCTGGTCTCACTGCCTTTCTTGTTCCGCTCGACGCGCCCGGAGTCGAGGTTCGCCCGATCAAGCAGATGAATGGCGGCGCTTCGTTTAACGAGGTGTTCCTGTCGGGCGTGCGGCTCGATGACTCGCTGAGAATCGGTGAGGTTGGCGACGGCTGGAAGGTGGCCGTCACCATCCTCGGCTTCGAGCGCGAAAACAGCGGATCGTCCGGCCGTCGCGGCGGGACGTACGACGACCTCGTGCTACTCGCGCGCCACCTCGGTCGCACCAACGATCCCCTCATCCGCCAGCAGTTAGCCCGGGTGTACAGCGTGCAGAGAGCGCGATTGTGGGCTCGCAATCGTGCCGCCGCTGCCGTGAAGGCCGGAGGCTCGGCAGGACCGGGAGGATCGATCGGCAAGCTGATGTGGAGTGACTCGATGCGCCTCATCACCGAGACCGCGTCACAGTTGCTCGGTCCCGCACTGACGGCGGACACCGGTGGGTGGGGCACGTTCGGCTGGAATCAGCATGTGCTCGGTGCCCCCGGCTACCGCATTGCCGGCGGTTCCGATGAAATCCAACGCAATATCATCGGCGAACGCGTCCTGGGTCTGCCCACCGAACCCCGCGTCGACCGCGACACCCCGTTCAACATGATCGGCAAATGAGCCTTAGCGCGTCAAGACGGTGCAGGTGCTGAGGCCGGGGGCGCCGTAGACCTGAGTGAAGGCGGTTTTCGGGTTGTTGGGAACTTGGCGGCCTACCGCTCGACCCTGGAGCTGCAGGGTGCATTCGATGACCTGGCGCAGACCGCTGGCACCGATGGGTTCCCCGTTGGCGATGCAGCCACCGTCGGTGTTGACGGGCAGACGACCTTCGATTTCGAGAGCGCCACTCATGATGAGATCGGCCTGCTCACCGTGCTCGCACAGACCGCATTCGGCGAGGTGCATCAACTCTGCTCCGGCTTCCGTGTCTTGCACCTGGGCCACATCGATTTCCGACGGTGCCACACCAGCCGACTCGAACGCGGCCTTCGCCGCGAACTCGGTGGCGGCTGGAGTGATCTCGGAAGCCAGCGAGGGGCTGAACACTTCGAACGTGCCGTACTTGCGGGTACGAAACTCGACCGACTTCAGAAACACCGGGTCCGGCCGTAAGGCGCGCGCTCGCTCGGGTGACGTGAGAATGAGGGCCGCGGCACCCTCGCTCGGGCTACAGAACATGTACTTGGTGAGGGGGTCATTCACCATGTCGGCATTGGCGATGTCATCGACGCTCATCGCGTTGCGACGCCAGGCGTTCGGGTTACGGGCACCATTGCGTAACGCCTTGGCCGAAATCTCGGCCAGCAACCGCGGGTCAAGGTCGTGCTCGGCGAGGTACCGCTGGATCTTCATGCCAAAGAACTGGGTGGTGACCATCATGCCCAGTTCGCCGTACCAGTCCTCCAAGCCATACTCCGCTGGATTGGTGCCGAATGCGCCGCGCTCGTGTTTGTCGAACCCAACGACCATCACCGTGTCGGCCATACCCGACGCGATGGCGTTGGCTCCCGACAACAAGGCCGAGCCACCGGTCGCACAGCCGTTGTACACGGTCATGAACGGCACGCCGGTGAGGCCGAGGTCCTTGACCAGCGCGTCCGCGTGCCCTCCGTCGCGGGTACCACCTGCAGCAAAGCCGATGTCACTCCACTTCAGCCCGGCATCGGCCAGGGCGGCCCGGGCAGCAACCGTCGCCATCTGGCGCGCCGCGAGGGGAAATCGGCCGAACGGGTGCAGACCAACTCCGACAATAGCGACGTCCATCATCCATGCTCCTTCGGTAGCGGCTCGAACCAGAACGCCTGCCAATCGGGGTCGCCGTCAGCCAGCGGGCCGATCACGAGCCGCACCGGATCGTCGATCTTCCAGCCGTCCACCGATCGACCATCCAGCCGAGCCTCAACCCGTACGGTGCCGAGGTCGACGTACGCGACGGCAAACGGAGCGAAAGATGTCGGGGTCCGAAAGGGAGGCTTTGGTGCGAAGCGTTGGACCGTCCACGTCCAGATCGTTCCTACGGCAGGTAAAACCATCGGGTCGACGGCTTCGCTTCCACAGCGGGGGCACGATGCCTGGACCGGAAATGTATCGGTGGTGCAGTCGGCGCAACGGCTGCCGATGAGGTGGGGGCCGTCGACTTCAAGTGCGACCAGCCCGGTGAGGTTTGACAACACATCAGAAGCGGACATAGCCCGATGCTACGCTGACTTTCTTTAGAACCACTACTCCTTCCCGTTCCCCAATAGCGAAAGAGGTTTCCGTGGATCTCGGACTATCCGGTAAGACCGCCCTTGTCACCGGAGCCAGCCGCGGCATCGGTCGCAGCATTGTCGAACGTCTCCTGGCCGAAGGAATGCACGTTGCTTTCAGCGCGCGCAGCGCGCAGAGCGTCTCCGTGGCCGAGGCCGCCCTCGGTCCCGGCGCGGTCGGCTCGGTTGTTGACTCTGAAGACCTCACCGCCGTTGCCGCGTGGGTCGATGCGGTCGCAGCCGAACGAGGTCAGATTGACGTCGTGGTAGCCACCACCAGCGCCAAGGGCGGCATCCCGGCTACCGCAGATGGATGGCGCACGAGTTTCGACGTCGATGTGCTCGGCACCGTGACGCTGATCGAAGCCGCGCTCCCGCATCTCAAGGCTTCGGGTGGTGGCAGTATCGTGCAGCTCGGCACGACGGCATCCATCGAACACCACCACTTCCCCGGCGGGGGCTTCAGCTACAGCGCCATGAAGGCAGCGTTGGTCAACTACATCTCCCATCTCGCCAAGGAGATCTACGCCGATGGCATCCGCGCCAACGTCGTGTCGCCCGGCCCGATCTACATCGATGGCGGGTCGTGGGAACGCATCAAAACCGGTATGCCCGACTACTACGCCGAACATGTCGCGCAGCATCCAGCCGGTCGCTTGGGACGCCCGGAGGAGGTCGCCAACGTGGTGGCATTTCTCGCCAGCCCGATGTCGTCGTGGGTGAATGCCGAGAACATCGTGGTCGACGGCGGCTTCACTCGTCGCGTCTCGTTCTGACAGAGAGTGGACTTTCTTTCGGTTACCGGTGGTCATCGGGTGGATCTCGATGCCTTCCGGTTGATGCTCGACACGATTGCAAACGAGCGAGGTTGGCGCCACTCCCACGCTGTCCAACCGACGGCACAACGTTGGCTGGACGGCAACCTGCCGTTCGATGCCGTGCTGTTGCACGACATTCCGGGCCTGCATCTCAAGCGGGGCGAACCACCGACTCCCATCGATCCTGAGGCGTGGGTCAAAGACGCACTCGCACGCCTGTTCGCAGTGGGCAAGGGCATGGTGGTCTTGCACCACGGCCTTGCCGGCTGGCCATCATGGGAAGGCTGGGCCGATGCAATTGGGGGCCGATTTCTTTACGCACCCGGAGACCTCCACGGCGAACCGTGGCCGTCGTCGGGTACTCGCATCACGTCCTACACTGCGCAGATCATCGCGCCTGACCACCCGGTGTGCGTCGGCGTTGACAACTTCGAGCTCACCGATGAGCTCTACTGCTGCCCGGTATTTCTCGACCGGGTTGTTCCGCTCGTGCGCACCAACGCCGACATGTCGCCGAGCCAGTTCATCTCCACCTACGAGCACGTCCTGGTTGGAGCGGACGCGGCCCCCCGATGTGACCAGCATCCACCCACGACCGATGTGATTGCGTGGGCCACCTCGGCCGACAACAGTCCAATCGTGTTCATCGAGCCGGGAGATGCCGCGGATACCTTTGGTCTTCCCATGTACCGACGCCTTTTAGCCAACGCGCTGGCTTGGGTGACCTCGCCCGATGCTCAGGTGTGGGCAGCCGGCCGACGGTTCGACTAGATTCTGCATACTGTCTATAGTTAGTAGCGACCAGTGGGAGGTTTGCGCATGTCGGCTACGCCTTTGATTTCAGTTGCCAAACGCCTGCTCGCGAACGTCGATGGCGATCGTGGTGACCTCAGCGCAGACATCCTGAACGTCCCCGCCACCGACTTTGTCGACCGGGATCGGTTCGAGCGCGAGATCGAAACCATTTTCCACCGCAGTCCCCTGCTCGTCGCCTTCTCGGTCGATGTGGCTGAGCCGGGCGACTACAGCGCGCTCAGCATCGCCGGCCGACCGATCGTCGTCACCCGTAGCGAAGACGGCGTGGCCCGCACCTTCCTCAATATCTGCCGCCATCGTGGCGCCAAGGTGACTCCCGACTGCTTCGGGCATGCCCGGCGGTTCACGTGCCCGTACCACTTCTGGGTCTACGACACCAAGGGTGCGCTGGTGGGCACCACCGCCCGCGATGCGTTCGAGGGGATGGATGTCTCCGGTCTCGTTGAACTTCCAACGGCCGAACGAGCCGGGGCGATATTCGCTGTTCTCACGCCAGACACGCCGATGGACATCGACGCCTGGTTGGGCGAGATGGCCAGCGCGCTCGAAATCCTCGAACTCGACAAGCTTGTGCGTCATCGTGACGGCCTCATGGCCGACAGCGGTAACTGGAAAGCCACCGCCGATGGCTACGTCGACGGCTACCACCTCGGCTACCTCCACCGAAACACCATTGGCACCAAGTCAATCACCAACCGCAACACCTACGATCTTTACGGCCCGCACGTGCGTCTCGGCTTCGCC
The DNA here is from genome assembly GCA_031410595.1 of Actinomycetes bacterium. Taxonomy (GTDB): domain Bacteria; phylum Actinomycetota; class Acidimicrobiia; order Acidimicrobiales; family Ilumatobacteraceae; genus JANMCE01. The sequence goes on from JANNZM010000054.1 coordinate 55,997, forward strand.
AACAAACCGATGTTAACCATGCGGGACCTGGCCGATGACGAATGGCGTCTCCGCGAAGCGATGAGCCTCGTGCACTTCATCTTCCCGAACATCTCCATCAGCGGGCTGCCCGGCTCGGGTCTAATGGTCAGCCGCATCTATCCGGGCACGACTCCTGAGCGCTGCACCGTCGAACAGTTCCAGTATTTCCGTGAGCCGATGGTAACCGACGAGCAGATCGCCGAAGCCGACTCGAAACGCGAGCTGTACTACGCCGTCACCCGTGACGAAGACTTCGCCACGGTGTTGGAGGTCACCGACTCGTTCGCGGCTCTCCCCAACAATGTCATCCGCTACGGCCGCAACGAGCAGGGCAATCAAAACCTGCACCGCTGGATCGACGCGCTGCTGACCGGCACCACTCCAACTCTCCAAGACGAACACTGAGGCCGACGAACATGTCTGAGATTCAAGGCACGACGAAGGCAGCACGATCGCCCGGCATCTCCTACCAGGAGTTACTCGACACCGACACCCACGATGTACCCGCGGTGCTGCGCATGGAGGCGCCTCGATTCCTGGGGAATGAAGACCTCTCGATCGACCGCTTCATCAGCCGCGATTTTCACCTTCGTGAGATAGAGAAGCTGTGGAAGAGGGTGTGGCAATTCGCCTGTCGCGAAGAGGAGATCGCCGAGGTCGGCAGCTACGTCGTGTACGACATCGCCAACCTGTCGTTCATCATCATGCGCAGCGGCCCCGACACCATCCAGGCCTACTACAACGCCTGCCTGCATCGCGGTCGACAACTGAAGGACTACTCGGGTCGCTGCTCGGAGATGCGCTGCTCGTTCCACGGCTACACCTGGGCGCTGAACGGCAGCCTCGCCAGCATCCCGGCCCGCTGGGATTTCGAGCATGTCGACGATGCCGATTTCGCGCTACCCGAAGTGAAGGTAGCCACATGGGAGGGGTTCGTGTTCATCAACCCCGACCCGAATTGCAGCTCCTTCCAGGATTTCCTTGGTGACATGCCCGACCACTTCACCCGCTGGGATCTAAAGAACCGCTACATCCAGTGCCACGTCGCCAAAGTGGTGCGAGCCAACTGGAAGATCACGCAGGAAGCCTTCAGCGAGTCATATCACGTGGCCGGCACTCACCCTCAGGCTCTCCCCTACTTGGGTGACACCAACAGCCAGATCGACATCTGGGAGAACTTCAGCCGCGTGATCACTCCGGGCGGCATCGCCAGTCCGTTGCTCAAGGGCCCGGTCACCGAGATGGACATCCTGCGGTACATGCTCGACACCCGGGTCGATGAAGACAGCTTCGTCCACCTCGGGCCAGGCGAAAATGCCCGCACCGCTTCGGCCAATGCGGCCCGCGAGCGGTGGCGAGCCGTGGTCGGTGATCAGGTTGATACGTGGAGCGACGCAGAGTTCATCGACAACATCGACTACACCCTGTTCCCCAACTTCCATCCCTGGGGTGCCTACAACCGCATCGTCTACCGCTTCCGCCCGAACGGTGACGATCACCGCACGTCCATCATGGACATTTATCTGCTGTCACCCTTCAAAGGCGAGCGACCACGTCCGGCAATCACCACGCATCTGGGGGCCGACGAGCCGTTCACCGACGCAAGCGAGTTGGGGATGCTCGCCAAAATCTTCGAGCAGGACGCGTTCAATATGCCCAAGGTGCAAAAGGGCTTGGAACAGACTGCCAAGCCGGGCGTCACCCTCGGCACCTATCAAGAGAGCAAGGTGCGCTGGACCCATCAGCTGCTCGACCACTGGCTGGCCGACTGATGCACGGCCAACTCCACCCCTTCAGCAAAGCCCTGTACGAGCGGGACAACAACGGTCACGTCCTGGTCAATCTCGGGGACAAGCACGGCCTGTTCCGTTGGGACGGCAGTTGGATCGAAGGCGAACTGTTCGAAGCCGACCCCCAAATGTGCAACTGGATCGCAGGCCCGAAGCTCCGCCACCACCGGCTACAGATCGCCGAGTAACTCACTCCAGGGGGTGCCGATGAACGAGGACTATTCCTACGTCGAAACGTCGCTCGCGTTCGAGCCCAGCATCGGCTACCAGCAGCTCCGCGACGGTTGTCCCGTGCATCACGTCATCGAACACGATCCGCCTTTTTACGCCATCGGTCGATTCGCCGATGTGGTCGACACGCTGAAGAGTCCCGGCCTGTGGGGCAACAGGGATGGACCCGGCGTGTTCCATCAGGAGTCGGGCGCGCTGGGGTCGGCCGATGATCCTGATCACGCTCGCCACCGTCGTGTCTTGCGGGACGCATTCGTGCCATCAGCCGTGGCTCGGATGGAGCCAAGTCTGATAGCGATGGCCGACGAACTGCTCGACGAGTTCGTACCCCACGGCGAGGGGGACTTCGTGTCGCAGTTCGCCTTTCCGTTCCCGGCGCTCGCCATTGGTGAGCTGCTGGGGGTACCGCCCGAAGATCGCGAGATGTTCCGTGAGCGGAGTGGCCAGATCGTGGCGGCACTCACGGGTGGCGACATCGCGGCGTACCACCGGGGCAAGGAAGCGGTGGGTGACTACGTTGACGAACGTCTGGCCGAGCGGGCAGGGAGCGAAAGTGATGACGGCGTGCTCACGGCACTGCTCGCCGCTCGTAGCGATGGTCGGCTGTCACCGGCCGAGGTGAGACATCTCGGACACCAGTTGCTCGTGGCCGGGCATGAGACCACCACCAGTCTCCTCGGCCTCATGCTCTATCGACTCATTGAGCGACCGAAGCTGCTGCAAGCACTTCGTGATGACCCGGCGCTGATCCCGGTGGCGGTGGAGGAAGCACTGCGGTTCGACTCTCCGGTCAGCGGCCTCTTCCGCACCAACATCCACGACACCACCTTTCACGACATCGAGTTTCCAACCGGCACCAAGCTGCAGGTTCTGAACGCCTCTGCTAATCGTGACCCTGCGCAGTTTCCTGACCCCGACGAGTTCCGGCTCGACCGACCGAAACACGAACTGGGTCGCCACGTCGGTTTCGGATGGGGCATTCATCACTGCATCGGCGCACCGCTCGCCCGCCTCGAGGCACGGGTCGCGTTCGAGCGCGTTCTTGCCCGTATGGCCGACATCGAACTCGGAGGAGAACCGGTGCGCAACCAGTCGTTCGTGCTGCACGGTCTCACCAGCCTTCCGCTGCGATGGAGACCCATGTGAGCGTGCTGGATCAGTTCCGTGTTGACGGCAAGGTCGCCGTTGTCACCGGCTCTGGACAGGGCATCGGACGCGGCATTGCGTGGGCTCTGGCCGATGCCGGCGCAAGCGTGGTGCTGAACGCCCGTCGAATCGACGACCTCAACGTCACGGCCAACGGCGTCAGCGATCGCGGCCAACGCGCGCTCGTTGTCGATGGTGACATTCGTGACTTTTCCGAGACGCTGGCCGAGCGAACCGTCGCCGAGTTCGGGCGGCTCGACATCTGGGTAAACAATGTTGGCGGCTCCGACGACAAGACCGTGCGCGAGCTCCTCGATACTCCTGACGACGTCTTCCGCAGCCAGCTCGAACTCAACCTCGTAAGCGCGTTCCAAGGCTGCAAAGCTGCGGCGCATCGCATGGTTGACGGTGGCGCCATTGTGAACATTTCCTCCGGCGCTGGCACGCGGGGCTCGCCTCGTACGGGGCCGTACGCCGCAGCCAAGGCTGGCTTAATCAACCTCACCCAAACCCTCGCCCTCGAACTTGCTCCACGAGGTATACGGGTAAATGCGGTGTCACCAGGTCCGGTCGCCACTGAGGCGTTCCTTGAAGTACTCGGTGTCGGAGACAAGCTCGGCGAACTCGCCCGCACCATTCCGCTCGGTCGCATCGGCACGCCGGACGACATCGCTGCTGCCGTGCTCTTCTTCGTCTCCCCCGCTACGTCGTGGGTGACCGGAGAACACCTGCTGGTGGCTGGCGGCCGCACCCAGCGCAGCTACCAGTACGAACCCAGAAACGACCACCGAGAGGCCACCACATGACCGACGAAACCGAATATGTCGACAGCTACGAAGATGTGTCGGTCTTTGCGCTTGATACTGATCGCGAGCAGACGCTGCTGGATGCCCAAACCGAATGCTGCTTCATGTGGAGCACGTCGGCGGGCGACCCTGTCGGGGTCATCATGAACTACGTGGCTCACGACGGCCGCTTCTGGCTCACCTGTACCCGTCGGCGCAAGCGGGTTCCTGCTATCGAGGCAAGGCCCCGCGTGGCAATTGCCATCAGTAGCCGAGGAACCGACATCGGCGTCAGCCAGACCGTCACGTACAAGGGCAACGCCATCGTGCATGAGGACGATGACACCAAGGCCTGGTTCTATCCGGCGCTCGCTGCCAAGGTCCGGCCCGAGAGCAGCGAGCGACAGGCCGCGTTCGTGCACCACCTCGAAACCCCCGGCCGCGTCGTGATTGAGATCGTGCCCGACAAGCGCATCGGGTTCGATGCCGAGCAGATGTTCCGCAACTCCCCCGCTGGTTCGAGCCGCTCGAAGGTCTGACGCCCGACCCTGCGCTAACGACGCGACAGAGCGGGAGTACGGGTCGCCCTGATTTACTTGGCGTCGGGGAGCAGGGTCAGCAGGTTGTGATCCATGACCGCTGATGCTGAACGGTGGAGCATCTGACGCATGAACGCCGAGCCTCGTTCGTTGGCGGGGTCCAGCGTGCCGGCGATCAGGACGGCGTAGGCGAAGAGGTGCAGCACGACCAGCTTGTAGTCGTCCCAGCATTGCTCCAGTGTGTAGCCCTCGACCCCGCTGGCGACGAGACCGTTGTAGTAGTGCTGGATGATGGCCGGTTCATGCCCCCGGCGCTCATCGAGCTGCACGTTCTGCGACACGAGATAGGCGACATCATGCAGACCGGAGGTCTTGGTGAGTGTCCAGTCGAGCAGCACGACATCCTGCATGTCGTCGGTGTCACCGAACATCATGTTGTCGAGACGGAGATCGCCGTGGATCACGGTCTGCGTCAGCCGGCCGACCATGTGGTGAAGTTTTGGCACTGCGGCGAGGAACTGCTCCTTCACGGCTCGGATCTCGGCTGGCATCGCTTCACCGAATCGCTCCACACACGGATCCCAGCCGAACGCGCAACCACCCGCGATACCGTCGATTTGCGCTTGGTCGTCCACCTTGGTGACACCTTCCAGAAGCGGGTCATCGATTCGGCCCCAGTACGTGGCATGCAGAGGAATCACCGCGTCCAGAATCATCATCGCCGCCGCCGCCGTACATCCGGCGACCTGATCTCCAACCCGGTAGGCGGCAAGATCCTCCAGCAATAGGTATGAATCACCGGTCGCCGAGTTGTACTGCCCGCCGTAGCACCTGGGCGCAGCAAGTCCGTCAATCTGGGGACCGATGCGGGTGTAGAAGTTCACCTCGCGCTCGTACAACCGGTATGTCACGCCGATCTCACGGTTACCAGGCACGGCGCTCGGGAACTTAGCGATCACGGTCTTGGGCGCATCCGGCGCCGGACGGTCATAGGTGATGGCGACCCTCGCCAGGATTCCGAGCATGCCGATACCTTCGCCGACGGGCGACATCTCGATGTCGGTCACATGGGCGCCGTGCGTCACGCCAGCGGTATCAAGCTGCGATGTCAGCCACTCTGTCGTCAGTTGATCCGGATGGCTCGGAAAGTCGGTCATCATGCTTCGCTCCTCGTGTCGGCGTTTGCGCCATCCACTTCTCACCATTCTCCCAAATTCGCTCGGGCTACTGTTACTGGAGGTGCTCGACACCTTCGGAGTGTCGGTCTCAATCGCGCCGGCGCGCCGGTCCAGAGCTAAACCAGCCACGAGTACCTACGCAGGAACGGCGATGGAACTCACCAACCCTTGATAAGTCTAACTGATATCAGTTAGACTGATGCGCATGTGGGAGGTTGAGTACACCGATCAGTTTGACGCGTGGTATCAAACTCTGTCCGCCGAAGACCAGGACGCCATAATCGGTCGAGTCGTACTGTTAGAAGAACAAGGCCCCGGGCTCGGCAGACCAGCAGTCGACAGCATTCATCAGTCTCGTCATTCGAACATGAAGGAACTGCGCGCCGAACGGTCGTTGCGCCTGCTGTTTGCTTTCGATCCACGCCGCACAGCGATTCTGCTCGTCGGTGGCCACAAAGGAGACGCTGACAATGCATCCCCGAAGTGGAACGCCTGGTACGACGACTACATCCCGGTCGCCGATGAACTCTTCGACCAACACCTCGTACAACTTAAGAAGGAAGGATTGATCTGATGCCCACCACCAAAAAGTTCAGCACCTTGCGCGATGAAGCCATGCAAGACCCGGTCCGCGCTGCGCGCATTCTCGAGGCGAAAGCCGTAGCCCTGCGCGAGCAAGCCGAGTACCACCTTGGTGAGCTACGCCAGGCGCTCGGGCTCACCCAGGCCGAACTCGCCGGCATGATCGGCAAATCGCAATCTGCTATTTCGCAGATCGAGTCCGGCGAAATCGGCCTATCGCTCGAATTGCTCCGCTCGATCATCACCCAACTCGGTGGCGAGCTGCAGATCACCGCCGTCTTCAACGACCGCCGCATCCACCTCGCCGCCTGAAAACCCGAACGATTCGAGCCGGATCGGTAGAGTCTCATTTTTGGGCAAGACCTGAACACCGTCGATCAGAAGTAGGCAAGCATGGAGCGAACGAGGGAACTCACCGAGCCCCTGCTCATCCAACGAGAAGGGGGCTCCGGCCGCATAGAAGCCAGTGCCACCATCACCAACGCCGAAATAGCGGTTGTCAGACGTCAAGACCAGCCAACGGTCAGGTTTTCCTGACGAGTCCGTGCCAGCCACAAGTGGGAAATTGTTGGACGACGACGTCCAATTGAGCCCTGCGCGAGCCCGTTCCATCGAACGACGTTCGCGTCGTCCAAGGGCGTACTCATTACCAGTATCAGCAGCGAAGTCCCTGCCACCATAGGTGACAAGGTGGTAGCGCACCCGAGGCCGAGGGTTTCGGCTGCGGAAGTCCGAGACGAGGACGGCATGTTCCTGAGGTAGCTGGTCAACCAGTGAGACACTCGAAATGCGTGCTTCTTTGAGAAGAAGGGCCTCTTGACTCCTTCGTTGCCGATCGGCCAACGCCGCATCAATTGGAGACATTCCTGCCATGGCTGAGAATCCTAATCCGAGGGGCTCGAGTCGAACATGGCCCCCGTGACGGCGGTGCACACCTAGCTGCGCGGTCAGGCCCCGATCTCCGAGTAGTTGACATCCCTCAAACAGGATCGCGCGAGACGAAGGAGAAGTCCGGCGCACCAAAATCCACGTCACGGGCGGACCAGACTTGGTTAAGCCATTGCTCCTCACTGACGGTCACAATGCCCTGATCGGACACAAAGATCACGCTCAGCGCATCGGCTAGGGATGCCGACTGCAGTCGCAACCATTCGACCGTTTCAAGACCCAACAACGCGACGGCCGACCGCACTGCGGCACCCCTGGCGATTGCCTCTGGCTGACCTTCCTCATGGGAAGGGATCGCCTCGACCAGCGCAGCGCGGGCGCCAGTCCATCTTGAGGTAGGCATCGAATGTGACAGTTCACCGAGACTTCGATTCAGGAGTCTGAGACGACGCCAACCAGCGAGTTCGAACCAATTGCCCGAGATTGCGTTCGATGGCATCGCTCCCGCACGCTCGGGCTTTACGCGCCATGCACGAGCCCTTGCGATTGCCTCAAGCGCTGCGCGAACGCAGGCCAGAGCTCGGTCGTCGTCCTCTAGCCAGAGAAAGAATGCGCTTCGAATCGCCGACCCCGCTACCCACAGTGCATCGGCCCCAGGATTTGGTTCCGACCATAACGAGGTCAGCGAGGCGGCCTCGGCGGTGAGCACTAGTTGCTGTGCCCGAAACGCGATCACGTCAGGGTCGAACAGCGCACCAGTTTCGACGGATTCAGCCTCGAATGCTCTCGCCGCCTCATGCCATGCGCGATAGCGATGGTCAGCGAGCACGAGGCCCGGAAGTTCGGCCGCTGTGAAGATCCCCTTGCCCTCTCGTACGAACCCGTCCCTGGACGCGCAGAGGCGAGCAGACGGCGGTGCCACGACCTCAACCAGGGTGAAATCCTCCATTACGTGATTGTGCAAAAGTGGCCAGAGGCCAGCAGTCGACATTGCCGAGATGGGAAAGTTGACCGGCGACTTGAAGGCTGTCGTCGGCCAATTGGCGAGGAGCCGCGCCGCAACATCCATGCCCATCTCGACGGCTTGACCGAACACCACAGATCGAAGCTGGGCGACGATCGGACCGAGGGTCCTGGCGAGATCGCCTATGGCGCTGGGGACGTCGCCCTTCATGATGTCGACCGACTCCCAACGACCGACAGCCAAATAGTCCCCTCGGCCGTGCAAGAGCTCGGATAGTTCCTTCCACGTTGTAGCTACATCGACGTCGAGTCGATGCACGGTCCAAAGTGCGCGCATCTTATCCGTGCCAAGATCGTCGAACGAGAAATCGACACCGAGTCCATGCGCAAGGTTGAAAGTCCATCGTTCGAGCTGTGTCCGAGCGAGTACCGCCGCACCGAAAGGCTGTCCTAGGAGCAGCATTCGGCACGCAGAGGTAACTCCGTCGACTCCCCAAGCAAGATGGTCGAAGGCGGACCCATACGGCGATGCCGGCAGTCTCTCCCTGGAGGTACCAATCGTTTCCAGCACCAGCTGGATGATGCTGGCGGGCCCGAGAACCGGCATAACTTGGGAAGCCAACTCAGAGCCGTGTCGACAAATGTTTCCCCGACGTTGGTTGTTCCGCGAATACAGCCCTTCCTTGAAACCTTCGATCCCGCGACGCAAGAGCGCTGTTTCGTAGGCCTCGAGATGCGCCGGCATTTTGCGTCCGCGAGCCTCCGCCTTTAGGCCCTGCCACATCGGGTCGGCACGCCGCTCCCGTTTTCGTCGGCTACTCCTCCCCATTCCTACCCCCGAGATTTCCTCCGCCAGCCATCGTCGAGCGGTTCCATGACGACCCAGCCGACGCTCAAGTCGGCAACGCCAGCTCGTACTCCTCACTCGATCTGAGGGAGGCCGCGGACGCTCAGCTCCTTGCAACTGCCGCCAACACGCGGCGCATGCCTTCCGCACTGGCCAGCGCTGCACCCTCCACCGGCGCGGTCCACAGTTCGTGCGAGCACACTTCGAGCGAGATGGGCGCGGTAACACCCATCTCAACGAGGGTTTTCACGAAGCCGACCGCATCAAACGTCCCCTCGCCCGGCGGTACCCGGGATGCAAGGCAATCGGCCTTGTAGTCGGCGAGGATGCGAACGGCGGGGCCGTCGTTCATCTGTACGGCGAACACCTTGTCGGCAGGGAGGGCACGGATGAGGTCGAGATCGTTGGCACCGCGCGTGTGGTGCCAGATATCGGCGCAGTAGCCGGCGTTGTCACGTCCGACCGCTTCCACGATGGCCTGCGCATCGGCAGCGGTAGCGATGTTGGTGTAGGGCAGCCATTCGATGCCGACCAAGAGACCATGTAGAGCAGCGCGATCGCACAATTCGCCAAACCGTTCGACGGCCTGCGCGAAGGAGCATTCGTACGGCCCGATCACCTGCAGGTAACGAACACCGCATGCGTCCGCGAGCTCATACGCCAGTTCCTCGACCATGCGACACTCGTCGGCCGACGGGCCCTCGGTGGCCCACCACCCACGAGCGGTTTCCACCTCGGCGATACACAGGCCGTGATCGGCAACCAGTGTGGCCAACTGCGCTGCGGTACGCCCCTCATCACGCATGCGACCGTAGGCTTGCGCGTACAAGCCAATGCCCGCGTACCCGGTGGCCGCCGCCGCACGCACCCGTGCGTCGAAGTCATCAAAACGGGGCCGACTGAAATGGGACCACACCAGATCTGGCCATCTGAGGTCACGGGCGTTCATGGAAGGTCACGCCAACCGTCGAGCAGGTCGGGCACGCGCAGTTCGGGCGCAATGCGATCGGACCCGATCACCTTGTCGATCCAGGCATGCACATGGCTGATGCGTCGCTCCTGATAGTTGATGACCTGACCTCCGTGGGCTGCGTGTTCCATTGATCGCTGAATGGGTTCGAGGTTGCGGTAGTCCTCTGCCATCACCGCGTCGAATCGGTCGAGTCGCTTGGCCCACAGGTCCCGGTTGGGGATGTCACCCTCACCCCAGTCGGGCACGAACCAGGTGATATCGAGCCGCGTCCGATCAACTGCTTCGGGCCAGAACACCAGGAACGGAAACCCGCGTGCGTCGAGCGGTGCGATGAGATTGGGGAAGATGCCATGGGCCGGCTGCAGGTTCGCTCGGAACACTTCATCGGCTCCGTCGAACATCGGCAGGGCCTCGCGTCCGTCGCCACGGGTACCGGGCAACACGGGCGACACCATCGACTGATGCCCGTTCGGGTACAGCGTGATGACCGTGCCCTTCGTAGAAAGCACCGGCGCAACGGTCGTTGGGTGCACGGTGCGAGCGTGGTACACCTCGAGGAATGCCTCGGCCATGATCTTCCAGTTACAGCGAACATGGGCCGTCTTGACGTCGAGGATACGAAGCCTCGGCACGGTGAGGCACTGCAATACGTCGGGTAGCGGTGCCAGCCATTCGAGCAAAGGTGCAGTATCTTGGTCGAAGTTCACGAAGTGCCAGCCGCCAAACGATTCGCAACGCACGGATGGCAAGCAGCGCTCCTCCTTCAGAAGACCCAGGAAGTCCCGTTCGTCCGGCACACGAGCGAGCGAGCCATGCAGGTCGTAGCTCCAGCCATGGAACTGGCAGACGAAGAGCCGCGTCGAACCAACGTCCTCGCGCACGACCGGAGCCCCCCGATGTCGGCACGCATTGAAGAATGCCCGCACCGTTCCATCGTCGCCTCGTGCGAGCAGAATGGCGGCCCCGGCGATGTCGCACAATTTGTACGAGCCCGTATCAGGCAACTCCGTGTCATGGGCGGCGTACAGCCACGTCTTCTTCCAGAGATGCTCGCGTTCGAGTGCGTAAAACTCCGGATCGGTGTAGCGACCGAGCGGTAGGTCAGGCAGTTTCGGGAAGCCGTCGGGCGGAGCAGTGCGGGCGGCTTCGTACTGCGAACGCTCTAGGAATCGAGCGAGATATACGCTGTCCACGACCACTCTCCTTTCGACTTACTTGAGACCGACTCTAGTCTGCCAGCTACAGCTGTCGAACCGGGTTGTCGCCCATCCAGCCCACGGCTGCGTCCCGAACGAGGGCGTAAAAACTCTCGAGGCGATCGGATCGTTCATAGAGCTCCACCATGTGGCCAAGGGTGGCCGCAGTGTCCATGAAGTGATAGCGGGTGTTGGTCGAGCGGGCGCTCATGGCCAGCTCGACGCCTAGAGACTTGAGGTGAGCGGTTGCCGCATCAAGGTTGGGCACCGCAAACGCCATGTGGTGCAGGCCGGTCTCGTTCACACCGTAACGCTCGCGCACGATGCTCGGCACCGTGCAGTGGTCCTGTATGAGTTCAACCATGACAGGACCCCATTGGCCGTACGCGGACGAGTGGTCGAACAAAGCAGGCGCACCCCGGTAGACGACATCGTGACCCTCGATGTGGCGACGGATGAAAAACGGTCCCGCACCGAAGTCCGCAGCCCAGCGAGCCGCGGAAGCATCGACATCGGGCACCGCATAGGCGATCTGCACCGGCGGTCCGAGCACCGAAAGGTCGATCATCACGGGCTAGGGACCGACGATGCGCTTTACCAGGTCAGCTACCACGGTTGGCAGCCCTCGCACACCGAGGCCCTTTACTGCTCGGTCCCGCCCGAGGGTGGCGACGGCTGAAACTTCCAAGAGCGACACGAGCGCGGCGCCCATGACGCCGGCCTCGGCTGCGGCAACTTTGGGGCGACCAGCCCGAGCGGCGTCGGCGAAGAGATCGGCGAGATCAGCGCGCACGGTCTTGCGGTGAGCTTCCAGTGCCAGGTTCATACCGGCCGAATTGATGAAGAACACCGACGCCGACGTTTTCCGCTGACGAATGTGCTCGAGCAGCATCGTCATCAGATCGGCGACCGGGATTGCGTCGTCCAATCCCTGACGGGCGAGCTTCACCAGTTCGCTGCTAAACAACTGGGTGCCTTCCAGCAGGATCTGTTCCTTGCCGGCAAAGTGGTAATAGACGGCGGCGGGCGTCATGTCGGCGGCGTCGGCGATGTCTCCAACCGTCACGTCATCGAACGATACGCGAGCAAAGAGCTTCATTGCGGACTCCACGATGTGGGTTCGTCGAGAAGGTCGGTGGGCCGGACGGGTAGCCACAGTCGCCTTACTCATTGCCGCCGCGTTGCGATCATGGAGGCCCACAGTACGACACAACGGGGCGCAACCGGGCAGTATGGGGACGTGTTGACCAAGACTCCGGCCCACCGGCCCTCCCGTCGGGACGAGATCGTCGACGCGGCCATCATGGTCTTTAGTCAACGGGGCTTTGTTGATACCTCCATTGGCGATGTGGCCGAGGCCGCCGAGGTTGCGGTTACGGCGGTCTACTACCACTTCGCCGGTAAGGAAGACCTGTATGGCGCGGCCATTGCGAAGGTGCTGTCGGCCGTTGACGACGTGGTTGCCTCGGTGCGCGCCGACGACGCCCCCGCTGACAGCGACACCCTTCACCGGGTGATCGATGCCGTTTGGGAATGGGTCGATGAGAACCCAGGCCCGGCCACACTGATGCACCTTCACACACCCGCTGCGACGCGCCAGGCCGTTCAGCTGCGACGCGAGTTTGACGAGCTTCATGTACGGAGAGCCTTCGCCTACCTCGATGAGGGCGCCGACCAGCCATCGCCACACCGACTGGCCGTTGCCACGCTCGCCATTCGGACCCTGGTAGACATGTTGATCGCCATTCACCCGATGCGAATGCCCGGTGGACCGTTGAGCGATTGCTCACCCACGGCGGTACGCAAGGCAGTGCAGTCGATGGCCACGCGTCTCGTGCTGACCCTGTAGCTACGTACCTGCCAGTCGGGCGACCACCGGCGCCATGTCTTCGGCGTTGCGTTGGGCCACGGTGACGTAGCTGATGCCGCTGCGCTGGCGGCGCTCGCGCAAGATGTCGCAGATGGCATCGACACTGCCGATCAGCGCATGCGGATGGGACAGAATCGCCGCGCCGTCAACTCCGAAACGTGAGCCGATCGCTTCCGCAGCGGACAGGGGGTCGTTGGTAACCGACACGAAGTACGCCCCGATCTCGAGCTCAAGGTCAGCAAAGCGATCTCCCGCTCCGTCGCGTATCCACTGGATCTTTTCCTGCGTCTTGGCATCGGTGGCGCTGGCGACGCTGTTGGCGCCGAGTTTGCCCGCGGAGTTGTCGAAGTTGAGACTTACGATGTCGGCCAGCCGCCCGGCCAGCGCCAGCACCTTCGGCGAGCCGCCGCCGATCATGATCGGCACATGCTCCTGCACCGGCTTGGGGGTGCCCGCAAACCCGGAGGCGTGCACATACTGGCCGTCGATATTCAACTGCTCGCCAGCCCAGTGTGCTCTCAGCAACCCGACCGTTTCGGCCAGACGGGCGATGCGCACTCCGGGGCGATCCATGGGGATGCCCAAGCCGTCGTACTCGGCCTGCACCCAACCGGCGCCGATGGCTGCCTCCAACCGGCCTCCCGACAGAAAGTCGACCGTGGCTAGTTCCTTCGCCAGCACGACGGGATGGTGGTAGTCCACACAGAACACCCTGCACCCGACCCGCAACGTGGTCGTCACCGCGGCGGCCATCGTCATCGCCGAGATGGGCGCAACATCAACGGGGCGGTGCCCGCTGCTGTTCACAATTTCCCCCGGTCCGAAGTGATGGTCGGTGGTGAACAGCGTGCTATACCCCAATGCCTCCGCCCGCCGGGCGGTGTCGGTCCATGATGTCGCAGATGAGGCCTCAAACGCCTGCAGCGCAAACCGGAACGGACGACTCATGACGTGCGCCTTCGGGTCTCTTTCCAGCCGGTCTGTTGGCGGCGTTCAACAATCTTCCAACCGTCAGGTGTTCGCTGCAGCCGATCCCGGTACTCGCCAACGTTGGTTCGCACCTGCTCGGCATCATCCTTTGGCACCGCATGGGCAATGAAGTATGTGACGGTGTTGGCGACATCGCCATCGAGCCGCAGGTCGACGACCGACACCATGTGCTGATGCCACGCCGTGGTTGCCGTGTGCTTTTGAAGAAACGCCGCGGCCTCAGCACCACCGTGAAACACGGGGTAACCGCCGTACTCAATAACCGCCTCGTCGCTGAACACGCTGCTGACGCCCTCGAAGTCGAACAGATCGATACAACGTGCGTAGCGAACCAACGTATCGGTGATTGCCCAGCGATCGTCGCTCTCGCTCATCGGGCCAGGTATCCCGCATCAACAGCCAACGCGTGGCCGAGAATGAATGATGAATCATCCGAGCACAACCACAGCGCGGCGCTGGCAATCTCGTCGGGTCGACCGAAACGGCCGATGAGACTCAAACGATCAATCACCTCCTCTTCCCTTCGGCCACGGCGCTCCATGGCGCCGCGCAGCATCGGCGTGTCGATGCTGCCCGGGCAGATCGCGTTCACGCGAATGTTGTGCTTGGCATAGTCGATGGCAGCCGAGCGGGTCAGACCGAGCACCGCATGTTTCGATGCCGTGTAAGCAGGTTGGTTCGGCTGCGGTCGAATGGAGTTGGTGGATGCGATGTTGACGATCTTGCCCCCTCCGCCGGCGAGCATGGCGATGATTTCATGTTTCATGCTGAGGAACGCACCGCGCACGTTGATGGTCTGCATGCGCTCGAATGATGCGACGTCACACTCATGCAGCGGCACCGTTTCGTTCTCGATGGCGGCGGCATTCACGGCGCAGTGCAGACCCCCGTATTTCGAGGTGCCCACGGCAACCGCCGCTGCAAGTGAGGCTTCGTCGCTGATGTCGCTGTGCACGAACGTGGCGGTGCCGCCTGCGGCGGCGATCTGAGCAACGGTCTCGGCGCCACGAATGTCATCAACATCAGCGGCGACAACGGAGGCACCGGCGGCGGCGAAGGCCAAGGCGATAGCGCGACCCATGCCGCCACTGGCACCCGTCACAAAGGCGACCTCTCCGGTAAACGACGGTGTACATGAGCCCATGAACGGTTCCTTCCGGTTGGTTAGACGAGTGAGCCGGCGTCGACCGCAACGACCGAGCCGGTCATGTAGTTGGCGAGGTCACTGCAGCAGAACACCACAACGCGAGCAATGTCGTCGGGTACGCCTAGGCGCCCGAGCGGATTGGCCGAGAGGCGGGCATCGACGTCGAGACCAGACTCACGTAGCGGCTCCAACTCATGGCGCACGCCGGGCGTGTCGATCACGGTGGGAGCCACAGCGAGCACGCGGATGTTGCGGGGTCCGAACTCAAGTGCAAGGGCCTTCGTGAGACCGACGAACGCGTGCTTCGACGCCACGTAGGCACTTATGCCAACGCTGGCCTTGAGCCCGGCAGTGGATGCCATGTTGATGATGACGCCGCCGCCGGCCATCCGCCGTGCGGCCTCACGGGCCCCGGCGAACGTGCCTCGGGTGTTGACGACCAGCATTCGGTCAACGAACTCGTCGGTGACATCGAGCACCGCTCCGGTCGTGGGAAAGATGCCGGCGTTGTTGACCCAGATGTCGAGCGACCCGAACTCGCTGACGGCGCGCTCTGCTGCGGCCGCCAACGTGGCGGTGTCCGTGACGTCGAGCGCCGCGGCTTTCACTCGTCCATCGCCAACCGTTGCTGCAAGCGTCGAGACTCCGGCCAGGTCGACATCGCCTGCGATGACCGAGGCGCCGGCCTCAACCAACCGCCGCACGATCTGCGCGCCAAGTCCACGCGCCGCGCCCGTGACGACAGCGACCCGGTCCTTCAGTGAGAATAGATCGACCAACGAGCGATCACTGACGTCGGCAATGGCCACGTCAGTAGGGCATTGTTCCACCGTCGACCGGAAACATGCAGCCGGTGATGTTGCGGGCCGCATCGCTGGCCAGCATCACGGCGACTGCTGCCACCTGTTCGACGGTATTGCACTTTTTGATGGCCGACTCCTTGGTGAAGAGGTCGAGCATGGCCTGATAGCTCGGCAACCCCATGGCGACTGCAGAGTCCGGGCCAGTGTTTCGCACGATGTCGGTCTCGATGAGACCGGGCAGGATCGCGTTGATGGTGATGCCGGTGGTACCGACCTCTCGCGCTGCTGCCTTCACCAGACCGTTGACGGCGTGCTTGGTTGCGGCATACCCGGGGATGCCGGGCTTGCCGAGCTTGCCCTCCACCGATGATGTCACCAAGATGCGACCCGTATCACGGGGCATCATGTGCTGCAGCGACTTACGCATGCCCCAGAACACGTGGTTCAGGTTCCAGTCGATCTCAAGATTCCACTCTTCGTCGGACATCATGAACACCGGCGCGGTGTTGAGCACGCCGCCGCTATTGAGACACATGATGTCCAGTTGCCCGAACCGCTCAACCGTGAAATCGACCAGGCCTTCCACCGTGGATTGCTTGGCGGCGTCACCCGCGTAGAACGCGGTGCGCTCGGTTGAACCCATTTCGGCGAGCGCTGCATTGCCCTTGGCCTCGTCACGACCGTTGATGACCACACTGGCCCCTTCGGCCAGGAACGCATCGGCCATAGCCCGTCCGATGGACCGGGTGCCTCCGGTGATGGCGGCGACTTTTCCGTCTAGCTTGCCCATGACTTCCTTCCCCTGGTCTGTTCGTTCAGTACGGCGCGCTGCCGCCGTCGATGGAAATCAACGAGCCCGTGATACCGGCCCCAGCCTCGGAGGCCAAGAGCGTTGCGACCAGCGCGACATCCTCTACCTCGTTCAGGCGTTGGATGGCTGACTCGCTGGCGAACCAGGCGAGCAGGTCTTCATACTTCATACCCATCGACTCGGCCGCCTTACCGCCTTCGTCTTTCATCATGTCGGTCTCAATAGCACCGGGGCAAAGCGCGTTGACGGTGATGCCGAGGGTGCCGACCTCATGGGCCAGAGCTTTGGTGAGTCCGTTGACGGCGTGCTTGCCGGTGACGTAGGTGGCAATGCCCGGCTTGCCGACCTTGCCTTCCACCGAGGAGATGTTCATGATACGACCCCACTGCTGGGGGATCATGTGGGCGAGCGCACGACGGCTGCACCAGAACGTGCTCCACAGGTTGACCTTGAGCGCAAACTCCATGGCTTCATCGGTGAGTTCGGCGACAGGTGCGTTGTTCACCGAGCCACCTGCGTTGTTGACCAGGATGTCGAGGCGGCCGTAACGCGCAACGGTAGCGTCGATGAGCCCTTCGCAATCTTCCTTCACACACGCGTCTCCTGGCACGAAATGCACGCGGTCACCGGCGGCCATTTCGTCAACCGCTCGCTGGCCTTTGGCAACATCGCGACCGTTGATGACAACGGATGCGCCGTCTCGTACGAACGCCTCGGCGATCGCTCGGCCGATGCCGCGCGTGCCTCCCGTGATGACCGCGACGCGGCCGTCTAGCTCACCCATTGGTCAACCCCCTTCGTGGCCGACCCCCGGTCAGCACGCTGCGGACAAAGTGTAGCCCATGTTGAGTAAGTAAGGTCTAGCCGTGTCTCAGTTCGCCGACGACCTAGCCGCCAGCCGCCCCGATGAGATCGCCATTCGGGATCCGGACCGGGCCCTCGGCTGGGCTGAGGTTGGCGATATTTTGGATCGCGTCGGTAATCGTCTTGTGACGGGCATAGACCTTGGACCGCACCGTCGTGTTGCGGTGTTTGCCGAGAATGCGGTCGAGACGGCGCTGGCTCATCTTGGCGCGCTCTTGGCAGGGGCTTCGTCGGTGCCGGTCAATTTCCATCTCACGGCCGATGAGGCGGCGTTCATCCTCCACGACTCAGAGGCACGCGTGCTGTTCGTCGATGGGCACACGGTCGAACGAGGGTTGGCCGCAGCCCGTCAATCCCTTGTGCACACCGTGGTCGGATGGGGATGTACCGGTGTGGAGGGAGTTGTCGACTGGGAGACATGGTTGCGTGAGTCAAGCGCCGAACCGCTTTCCCTCGACATCGTGCCGCTTCCCAATCTGCTCTACACCAGTGGCACCACCGGCCAGCCCAAAGGCACCGAGCTTCCGCCCACCATGTTCGCTGGCGGCGGCACGATGGCCGGGCACATCAAGGCCTTGCAGGCCCATCGACTCGCCGCCTTCGGAACCCATCTCGTGGTCGGTCCGATGTACCACACCGGGCCACTGTCCGGCATGCGGCTCCTGGTCGCAGGTGTGCCTTCGGTGATCCTCTTCCGCTTTGATGCCGAAGCAACGCTCGCCGCCATTGACCGCCACCAGATCGGCACAACCGTCATGGTTCCAACCCATTTTGTGCGACTGTTGGGCCTTTCCGACGATGTAAAGCGGCGTTATGACGTGTCTTCGCTCCGGCTAGTCGCTCACACCGGAGCGAAGTGTCCGGTGGAAACGAAACGAGCGATGATCGAGTGGTGGGGACCGATCTTTTCTGACTCCTACGGGGCCACCGAAGTTGGCACGACCTGCACAATCGACAGCAACGACTGGCTGCGATTTCCTGGTTCGGTTGGCAAGGCCATCGCTCCGTTCACCGCACTGGTGCTCGGTGATGACAACGAGGAAGTGCCACCGAATACGGAAGGGCGGCTGTTCTTTCGTGATGCCACGGAGCGCGGCATCGTCTATCCCAATGATCCGGCCAAGACAGCTCTGGCCAACCCCGAGCCGGGGCTGTTCACGCTGGGCGAGATCGGGTTCATGAACGTCGAGGGATTCGTCTACATCACCGATCGCTTCAGCGACATGGTGGTCTCTGGCGGCGTGAATCTGTACCCCGCCGAAGCCGAACAGATCCTTATCGAGCACCCGGCTGTGGCCGACGTCGCGTGTATCGGAGTCCCTCATCCAGAAATGGGGGAAGAGATGAAAGCGCTGGTCATTCCTGCTGATGCCGCGACGTGTCCCCCTCCAGAGGAACTGCTGGCTTGGTTGAACGAACGGCTTAGCCGCTTCAAGTGCCCACGCACCCTGGATTTCGTCGAGGATCTCGGTCGCTCCCCCATGGGAAAGATCAACAAACGCAAGCTGCGCGCTGCGTTCTGGATGGGAGTTTCTTCATGACCCCTCCGGTAACCCGATAGTGTTCGAATTCGTCGGGAGGGCCGTCAGTAGGGGGACTTATCATGGAAGATCGTTGGATTGCCGACTGGACGCCGAGCGAGCGTTGGTCGCATTACACCCGCTCCAACGCGGGTGAGGTCATCGCCACGCCAACCTCGCCGCTTGGGCAGCAGTTCACCTTCGACAATGGCATTGCGCTTGGCTGGCGAGACGGCTACGTGAGGCAGGGTTCGTATCCCGAGGGCGAAATGGCCGACAAGCTGCCTGAGGTCTGCGGCTTCTTTGGCGGCTACTTCTATATCAACCTCTCCAACGTCCGCATGCAGGGCGTACGAAGCCCGCTGGTCACCGTTGAACAACTCGACATGGCGTTCTTCGGTGATCACCCCGACGTGCCGCCCTACGAACCGCATCCGCTCGACGAAAGACCCGACCTCGTACCCAACATCATGAAGCACATTGGCTTCGTGATGTCGGCCCACACGTGGCCCGAACTTGATGATCAGAAGGCCGAGATGAAAGCGCTTCGTCGCAATCGTCCCGACATCGGCGCCATGACCGACAGCGAGATTGTTACCCGCTCGCGCGCCATGCAGCCGTGGTTCCGCACGCTGTTTGAGACGCATACCGTTTCCTCCAGCAGCTCGGGAATCGCGCCCGGCATGTTGTTCGCCGTCGGTCAGGCCATCGGCGACCCGACCGTGCCCATGAAGCTCATCTCGGGTATCGGTGATGTCGACTCCGCCGAGCCGAGTTACGCCCTGTGGGAGATCTCTCGCCTCGTTCGTAACTCCCCTGCGTTGTCGGCAGCGTTCGATGCCGGTTCCGATGGCTTACTCGGGCGCCTGCAAGCGTCCTCATCAGCCGAAGGCAAAGCGTTCAATGCAGCGTTTGAACAGTTCCTGGTCAACTACGGATCACGCGGACCGAACGAGTGGGAAATCAGCGCCCCCTCCTGGGAGACCAACCCTGCGCTTCCCCTCTCACTGCTCGACCGCATTCGCAAGCAAAGCGATACCGAGTCGCCCACCATCCGCAACGCAGCCAAGGCCGCCGAGCGCAAGCGCCTCATCGAGGAGGTGCGCGCCAAAGTACAGCCCCTTGGCGAGGAGATGGCGGGCATGTTCGAAAGCGCGCTCGTGGCCGGCAACATGCAGGCCTACCGAGAGCGAACCAAGAGCACCATCGTCATCCCCGTCAACGAGCTGCGGGTCATGATGAACGAGCTCGGCCGCCGCCACGCCGAGGCCGGCGACATTGCGCAAGCCGACTACATCTACATGCTGCTCGATGAGGAACTTGAGCAGTTCGTTGCGTCACCAAAGGGCTGGAACGAAAAGCTCGCGAAGCGTTATGCAACGTGGAGCGAGCTCTTCGACCTCGAGCCTCCGTATTTCATACGGGACGCCAAGGTACCTCCGCTCAACCAGTGGCCAAAACGGGTCGACTCAGGTGCTGCTGCTGCCAAGGTCGGCGAGGTGCTGCAGGGAGTTCCCGGATGCGCGGGCATTGTGCGGGGCCGGGCGTGCGTCATCCTTGATCCGGCCGACCCGGGTGACCTTGAGCCCGGGGACATTTTGGTGGCTCCGCAGACCGATCCGGGCTGGACGCCACTGTTCATGCCCGCCGGTGGTGTGGTGGTGAATGTGGGCGGCCAGATCAGCCACGCCATCATCGTCAGCCGTGAGCTGGGCCTGCCGTGCGTGGTGTCGGTCACCGACGCCACCACTCGTATCCCCAACGGTGCCCTCATCGAGGTCAACGGCGACACCGGTCAGATCACCATCCTTGAGGTGCCCTAAGAGGCAAGAAGCAGCTTCGCATTTCCCCGAGAGCGGAGAGAGGACCACAAGAGCGGCGCGCTCATCCCGACATGAATGATGGTTACAGTCCACCACACGCGCCGAGCGCCGGGTAGCAAACCGGCGCCAGTCTGTTCGCCCAGCAAGCCGGCGGCGAGCGCAACGCCGAGCGCTCCACCCATCCGGCGGGTGAGTTGCACAATGCTGTTGCCCGCACCAAGCATGCTTGATGGCAGCGACGCCAAGGCCGCTCCAGTCGTCATGGTGCCGCACATACCGCTGCCAAATCCCATGAGCATCGAAGCAGGGAGCACCACGCCGAGAAAGTTGGATTCAGCCGAAGCGGTCAGGAGCAGCCATGCCGATCCACTGGCCGTTATGAACGAGCTGACCACGATGGGGCGCGTATTGCCATATCGCATCGACATCTTTCCTCCGAGCGGTGAAGCGACCGAGGCCATGACTTGACCAAGAGCCATCGCTAAACCGGCCTTGCGGACCGACCAGCCCCAGAGCGCCGTCATGATGAGCGGACCGGTCAGAAACCATCCATAGAATCCGGTCTGTTGCAGTGTTCCTGACAGAGCATTGACGGAGAATATTCTGGTCCGGAAGATCGCAAGGTCAAGCAGCGGGACGTCTGATGTTGCGCACCGTCGAAGAAACGCGGCGATCAACACACCGGCTGCAAGAGCCATCGAAAGAACCAGCGGCGACAACCATCCCCAACGATGACCCTGCGCCAGCACCACCATCAGCAGGCCCAGACCGATAGGGCCGATGTAGTAACTGATGCGATCGGTTCGACCAGTTCGATCACCCCCGTGGTCATCGGGCAGAACCCGCCTGCCCACCAGCGCAATCAAAATGCCAAAGGGGGCGATACCAGCGAACGCGTAACGCCAGTTGTATTCCACGACGAGCGCACCGAGGGTCGGCGTGAGCCAGGCAGCCACCGAGCCAATACCACCCCACACGCCTATGACCATCGGGGCTTTGGTCGCGGGAAACATCGGCAGGACGAGCGCCAGCGCACTGGATGCGAGGAACGCGCCGCCGATGCCCTGAACAATGCGAACTGCGATGATCCACGTGACGGTCGGTGCCAGTGCCGTGAGCGCCGCGCCGATGCTGAACAGCGTCAACCCGAACAGGTAGAACCGCTTTCGCCCCCGGCGGTCGGCCAATCGGCCGCCCACCAGCAGCAGGGACGATTGCGCCAACAGAAACCCGGTGGCAATCCAGGCCAAGGTGTTGCGGGACACCCGAGGGTTTTGCGCGGCGATCTTCGGCAAGGCAAGAGAGACGAGCCCGGTATCGACCACGAAAAGAAAGATGCTGGCGGCCGCAACGCACACCCCCGTCCACGCCGCTCGGCGTCGGGCAGGGTCTTCGTTCCAGGCCTGGAGATCCTCCGCGGCGTGGGTGTTCACCCGAGTTCGATAGCGAGCTGCATGGCCTGGCGCGTGGCGGACACGACGCGCCGCGGGGCATAGGCGTCCCCGAGCAGGTGGACGTTGGGGTGAACCTGTTTCAACGATTGGTAGAGCGAGTCATCGCCAACCGCGCCGCAAGCCAGCACCACGGAATCAAAACCCGTACGCCGCCAGCGACGGTCGCTGTAGGTGTTCGCGAGGGTGACGCCGTCGGTGTCGATGGCAACAAGGCGCGCCATGGCGATGAGCTCCACCCCTTCGCTATCGAGGCGGCTGAGGATCGCTCCGATGGTGTACTTGCCAACCAGGGGTGACGGCGCCGGGGATCGGTAGATGACGGTGACCTGGTGGCCGAGTCCGCTGAGGTGATCGGCGACCGACAGAGGCGCCACCCGATCATCCTCACTCACGACCAGCACCCGATGGCCCAATGTGGCCTCACCTGTGAGTACTTGGGTAACCGTGGCGACGTGGGGCAGATCGAGCCCGGTCGCATCAGGAAGTCGGGATGTCACGCCGGTTGCCGTCGCAACGACATCGGCGCCGTGCGCAATCACGAGGTCGAGTGTCGCTTCCATCCCAAACCGTACGGTGACCCCGAGCCTTTCGAGGCGGCTCTGCTGCCACTCGATCCACTTCGCGTACCGGCCGTTCATGCGCAACGTCGCCGCCAGTGCGAGCTGGCCCCCGACGTTCCTGCCACGTTCCCATACGACGACCTCATGCCCACGCTCGGCCAGCAGCCCAGCCAATTCGAGCCCGGCCGGGCCGGCGCCGATCACCAGCGCCCGCTGCGGATTCGCCGTCGCAGTGAGCCGGCCAAGATGCTCGCGGCCGGTGTACGGGTTGGCTGCGCAGGCGAACTCGAGGCCTTCGACGACGCGGCGATCGATGCATTCGTTGACACCCATGCATGGGCGGATAAGCGGGATGAGCCCGCGGCGAGTCTTGTCCACCAACGACGGCTCCGCGATGGTTGCGCGCGCCATCCCGACCAGGTCAGCATGGCCGGCATCGAGCACCTGTTCCGCCGTCGCGATATCGAACACTCGACCGACGTACACCGTTGGCAGATGGGTGGCCTGTTTGGCCTGGCCCGCCAACGCGGCCCACTCAGCGTCGCCGTAGGTGCCAGGCGGGATGTAGCTGACGGCCCCCCAGTTGCCGCCCACATCGAAGCTGAAATAGTCGAGCGTGCCGTCAGCGGTGAATGCCGACACGATCTCCTGGCAGCCCTCGATGGTGTAGCCGCCTTCGATCATCTCATCAAGACACAGTCGCAACCCGAGCGTGATTGGCCTCGACACCGACGCCCGCATGGCTTCCACCACCTCGCGCACAAATCGACGGCGGTTCTCAAACGAGCCCCCGTAGCCATCCTGGCGTCGGTTGGTAAGCGGTGACATGAACCATTGCAATACGTCGTCATGGTTGGCGTGCAGCTCCAGCGCGTCGGCTCCCGCCTCAGCCGCGAGTGCGGCCGATTCCCCGTATTCGCGCACAAGCCAGGACACCTCGTCAGCGTCGAGTGCGTGGGGAACGCGGTGGTCGAGGTAACCCGACAGCGTGGCCGACGGAGCGATCGGCATGCCACCCTGCAGCACGAACTGCACCGTGCCGTAGCCCCCGGCGTCATGGATACGACGTTGCATCTCCCCCATGCGTTCCACAAACTTCGGGTGACGGAAGTAGCCCGGGCCATTGGCACCGACACCCGTCGGCTCGAAACCGGGCACCAGCGGATTGCGGACGAAGGTTGGACCGCCGCCGACCCATTGCACACCGCCGCGAACACGCTCGACCCAGTAGGCGCAGTGCCGCTCGAACTGCTCGTCAGTCTCCAGCAGACGACCACTACCACCAGAGTGAGGCGGCACCACCAGGCGATGGTCGAGCGCCATCGTGCCGACCTGAATTGCGGTGAAGGCAGCGGAGTTCACGGCAGTCGGCATCGCCCGAGACTATCTGGTGTGACCCTAAAGTAAGTATCCGTTCCCGCTTCAATGTCGAGACCGTTGCTTTCTGGTCAGGCGATCAAGTAACTACTGCAGCCCACCTCGAGTAGTGCCGGACGCGACACCGGCCAGCACCGGAGCATTGTCCAGTACCGGCCGGGTTCACATGCTTGATCGGTCAGGCAAATGGCCCAACCGGTCTATTGGATCAGACGCCCCAGAGCTTCTTGAAGGCGGCGTCCATGCCCGGCGGATTCCAGTCCCCACCGACGTCACTGATCTCCTTGGCCAACTTGGCATCGCTCACCAGCAACGTGGGCAGTGCCGCGGCGGCTCGCTCCTCATCGAGTGGCATCCCGACGCTCAACCGGGCCGCACCATCAACCATCAACCAGGCGGCGTACGCTTTCGGGTCTGCGGACCAAGCGCCCATCGTGCCAGCGACGATCTCGTCGAGGTTGGGTTTCGAGAAATCTTGGCCATATACCTTGACCTGCTTATCTAGCCCGGCCGTCTTCAGCGCCGCCGTCAGACCGAGCGGCAGGCTGCCGAAGCTGTTGAAGACGTAGTTGAGCTTTGGATTCGACTGCAACTGCGAGGCAACCTTGCCGGCAATCTTGCCGCCAACCAAGTCATCAATCGTGACGTTGAGGTCGGTCACAGTGCAGCCCGCGCAGTTCTTCTTCATCTCGGCTTTGTAAGCGTCGACCTCAGCAACCAGCACCGAGAAATCGGGGATGTTGACGACCAGCACGTTGGCCTTGCTCTTGGAATCAACAATGGCCCAGTCAGCCATAAGTGGGCCGGTCTTTTGCACGAACGACGTGTCGCCGCATTGCATGTAGACGTTCTTGTCCTCGCTGGGCGGCGTGGCTGAGTCGTAACAGCTCACGGTCTTGATGCCCTTGGCCTTGGCCGCTATCGCCTGGTCCTTGTAGAGGGAGTAGCTGAGGCCGGAGCTGGCGATGAAGTTGACGTTGGCATCAATGGCCTGTTGGAAGGCCGGAGCTGGCTCGCCGCTCTTCATCGAGATGATCTTCAGATCCCAGCCAAGTGCAGCGGTGGCAGCCTTCATACCTACCGTCTCGTAGGTACACGACTCCAGTTCGCATTCCAGCCAGGCAATGGTCTGCTTCGCTGGCTTCTTGGTGAGCGGCTTGGTGACGCCAATCGAGCCGTCAGCCTTGCTGTACTTGTCGACAACGGCCTTGGCCGCAGCAAGGCCAGCATCGCCCGCCGGTGCCGCGGTGGTTGCGGCAGCTGCCGGCGCCACGGTGGTTGCAGCCGTGGTGCTCTTACTACTGCCGCAGCCTGCGGCCACAACAGCCCCGCACGCCAACACGGCGAGCGAAGAACGGAACTTAGTCAAAACGTTTCCCCCTTAGGTAACCCCTACACAGATCCCGTCTGTGTCACGTGGGTAAGGGTAGTTTATTGACACCGCCCACAGTTTGCTAGTCTTCTCTTTGGGATCCGAAAACATCGTTTGGCGACCAACCCAGGGGGAGGAGGCTCGTGGCTGAAACGCTACGCATCGAACAACTGTCAAAGACGTTTCCCGGTCAGCGCGCCCTGGTCGACGTCGATCTCACGGTAGAGGCTGGCCAGGTCCACGCGCTTGTCGGTCAGAACGGGTCAGGGAAGTCAACCCTCATCAAAGTACTGGCTGGCTATCACCAGCCCGATCCCGGCGCATCAGCCTGGGTCAACGGTGCACCACTCACTCTGGGAGATGGGCTGGCGGCGGCGGCCAGTGGTATCCGATTCGTGCACCAAGACCTCGGCCTGGTCGGCTCCGTCAGTACCGTCGAGAACTTGGCGCTCACCAACGGCTACCGCACCGGACCGGGCCGCCGGATCAAGTGGCGTGATGAAGTGAAGGCCGCACGTGAAGCCATGCACTCCCTTGGCCTCGGTGATGTCGACGTGAAAGTGCCCGTGGCCTCGTTGCCGCCTGCGCAGCGAACCGCGGTGGCCATTGCCCGGGCGCTCGTTGGTTGGGAGAACGGGGCCAGCCTGCTCGTCCTCGATGAACCAACCGCAACCATGCCGGGCTCCGACGTCGTTCGACTCTTCGAGGTGATCCATCAGCTCAAGGCCAAGGGCGTTTCGATCCTGTACGTGTCCCATCACCTCGACGAAGTGTTCGAGTTGGCCGACACCGTCACCGTTCTGCGAGACGCCAGAAAGGTCGCCTCCCAGGACGTGAAAGAACTCGATCACGACGCGCTGATCGAGTTGATCGTGGGCCGCGCCCTCGAAACGACAAGCGCTTCCGCTGCCAGTTCTGCCGGTAGTCCGGTTGTTCGACTACGGGGGCTGAGCGGGGGCAACGTGCACGGCATCGATCTGGAAGTCCGGCCCGGTGAGGTCGTCGGCGTTGCCGGTATCACCGGCTCAGGCCGGGAGCATCTGCTCGGATTGATCGCTGGGCAGCTGCCGAGTCTGGCGGGGACCGTAGAGATCGAAGGCAGGAACATCAAGAACTACGACCCGCCCGACGCCCTCGACGCCGGATGCGCCTTCGTCCCGGCCGAGCGGGCCATACGCGGCGTCGTACCCGACATGTCGGTCCGCGAGAACCTCACGCTTTGCGACGTCGGCGCGAACTTTGAGGGTGGGCGTCTGCGCCGAAAGAACGAAGTCGACGAGACCGGCGAGTGGATCAGCATGCTCTCCATTCGCACGGCCGGAACCGAAGCACCCATTTCGTCGCTGAGTGGTGGCAATCAACAAAAGGTGCTCTTCGGTAAGTCACTTCGCCTGATGCCACGAGTGCTCTTGCTCGACGAGCCGACCCAGGGCATCGACGTCGGTGCCAAGGCCCAGATTCACGATCTGGTCGACCGCGCCGCCGGCGACCGGGTAGCCGTCCTTGTTTCTTCCACCGACACTGACGAACTCGTCCGCCTTTGCCATCGTATCGTCGTGCTGGTCGGCGGACGAATATCAACTGAACTTACCGGTTCCGACATCACTACAGACCGCATCGAACGTAACCAGTTACAGACCTCACGGAGGACCACATGATTCGCCGACTTCGCCTCGACAAGTACAGCGCCCTGTACCTGTGGGCCATCTTTATGGTGTTTTTCGGCATCACGAAGCGCTCAACGTTCTTGTCGCTGGCCTCGTTCAAACTGGTCTTCATCGAGGCGGTGTTCACCGCCGTGCTCGCACTGGCCTTTCTCGTTCCGCTGTCGACCGGCACCTTTGACCTGTCGATCGGCACCATGATGTCGATGTCACTGGTGGTCTCCGCATACCTGGCCAAACACCATGTGGTCAATCCGGTCATCGGTATGTTCATCGCCTTAGCCGCGTGCGCCGTGGCCGGCGCCATCAGCGGGTTCTTCGTCGTCAAGCTACGGGTGAATAGCTTCATTGCCACCTTGGGTATGAGCCAGATCATTACCGCGTTTATCATTCACACCTCGCCGCAGTCGATCAACAGTCCGTTCACTGAGGCCTTCCAGAACATTGGTAAGCGGCAGCTCCTTGGGATCCCGCTCTTCATGTATTACCTGGCGGCGCTAGCCCTGATCCTCTGGTATGTGTTCGAGTACACGCCGATGGGGCGCTACATGTTCGCGACCGGCGGGAACCCTGAGGCCGCTCGACTTGCCGGTGTGCGCACCGACCGGTTGGTGTTCGGATCACTGGTCACTTCCGCAGTGATCGCCGGGTTCGCCGGCACCATCTACTCATGGAGGATCGGCAACTACGCCCAGTCGGTCGGACCCGGCTACCTCTTTGCCGCCATCGCCGCCGTGTTCTTCGGGGCCTCACAACTGAAAGGACGCCCCAACGTCTGGGGAACGCTCATAGCCCTTTACGCCTTGGCGTGGGGCATCAAGGGACTACAGCTCACGTTCTCCGGAGCGCAAAACTGGATCGAGCCGCTGTTCACCGGCCTATCCCTCTTGGCTGCGGTGTCACTCGCCAGCCGCGCCGGCATCATCAAGATCCCCAAGCGCTCCAAACCTGCTGACGTCGCGACGACGACCGCGGCCGATGCACCGGCGACGGCCAGTGGCTCGGCCGCCGAACTCGTGCCGTGAGTATGCGTTGACGTTTACGACAACACGCGCCGTCGTCCTCGCCCGTCAGACGGCGCAGTCGGGTCCGGTACTTGACGACTTCGCCATCGAATCACTCGCTCTACCTTCGCTAGGCCAAGGGCAGCTACTCGTCCGAAACGCCTACATGAGCGTTGACCCCTCTATGCGCGGCCGGCTTGAACCGACGGAGAAGCACTACACCACCAACTTCGTTCCGGGTCAGCCGCTTGACGGGTCGGCCATCGGTATCGTCATCGAGTCGCAGAGTGATGCCGTGCCGGTTGGTGCAGCCGTCCGGCACCGCCTTGGCTGGCGCGAGCACGCCGTTGTCGACGCGTCGTCGGTGACGGTGCACGACCCAACCATTGCACCACTGAACCAGTGGCTCGGTGCCCTCGGCCAAACCGGGTTCACCGCCTATGCCGGGCTGCTGCGAACGGCTGAGTTCAAGCCGGGTGACGCCGTGTTCGTATCGGCCGCAGCCGGAGCCGTCGGCAGTATGGTCGGCCAGTTCGCGCGGCTGCTGGGCGCATCACGGGTCGTGGGCAGTGCCGGTGGCGAAGCCAAACGCAAGCTGCTCATCGACGACTTCGGATTCGATGATGCGTTCGACTACAGAGCCGGTCCGGCCGACGAGCAACTGCGACGAGTCGCACCCGACGGCATCGATGTGTACTTCGACAACGTCGGCGGCGAACAACTCATGGCCGCGCTTGATGCCATGCACCAGAACGGTCGTGTTGCGCTGTGCGGCATGATCTCCAACTTCGATCCGACCAATCCGCGCTACGACATCAGCAGACTCATCGGCGTGGTCCTGAAGCGCCTCACCATTCGCGGGTTCATCGTACGCGATCACGAGGATCTGCGACCCGAGTTCGAGCAGCGGGCTGCAGCCTGGCTTCAGAGCGGCCAGTTGGTCAGCAGGGACACAATCTACGACGGTCTGGAGCACGCGGCCGAGGCGCTTCTCGGTGTGATGGCCGGTGCCAACGTCGGCAAGATGCTCGTTCGACTCGACCCCTCAGCCTAAGGAGCAGCTATGAGCGACCGTGACGACATCAGCGATCTGGTACACCGCTACAGCGACGCCGTTACCCGCAAGGACCGAGCGCAATGGGCCGCAACCTGGGCGGAAGACGCCTGGTGGGATCTCGGCAAGGGCCGTTTTAATCGAGGCCGGGACAACATCGTCGACTTCTGGCAAAAGGCCGTGGACGGCCTCACCATCGTGGTGCAGTTGGTCCACAACGGAGCCGTCACCATTGATGGTGATACGGCATCGGGCCGCTGGTACATGTCCGAGCATCTGGAACGAACGACCGGCGTGAAGGGGATGCTGCTGGCGTGGTACGACGACACCTACGTGCGCGTCGACGGACGATGGGTGTTCGCCAGCCGCTCCATGGGCTCGCTCTACCACGGCTCGCCCGACCTGAGCGGGGCCTTCACACCACTCCCCTAGGCTCCTAGCCCGCGTTGCGAGGTTGTCGCAACCTCAGGTCAGCTCTGGTGACCGCCGACCGATGTCGATCCGCAACCCGGATTCGGTCCATTGGGTGGCCCCGGCTAGGTCATGCGAAGAGGCGGGCCAGGCCGCTGGGGGCTTTGTGGGTGTGCTTGAGTCGTGCGGTGTTGTCGAGTTGTTCGAGGCGTTCGATTTCGTCGAGTTCTTGGCGGGCGAGGCGTTTGTGGAGGTCGAAGAAGTCTTGGCGTTCTTTCGCCCATCGGGTGCGGTCGGCTTCGGTGGGAACGTACTCGTCCACCACCGGAGGGATCGGGCGCGGTTCCATCCATGGTTTCGGGTATGGTCCTCGGACGGGTTGTGGGGTGACGGCCGGTGGGGTGCCGGGTGGTGGGTTGAAGACGAGGTCGCGTCGGTCGAAGCTTTCGCCGAGGGGATGCTGATACGGCTTATCTGACGCGGGGAGCACGTCAGGTGGCGGGTTGGGGGTGCCGCAGGGTTCGATGAGATCACCGTTGGGTTTGGTGAACACAAGTCCGCCGGGTATTTCGGCGTTACCGGTGATGTTGAACTTGCCCTTGTGGTGATCTCGGTGGCATGGGCGGCAGAGGCAGCCAAGGTTGGCGGGGTTGGTGGGTCCGCCTTTGGTCCAGTGTTGAAGGTGATGTACTTCTAACCCGCGGGTGGCATGGCAGGACGGGTTACGACAGGTGCGGTCGCGGTCTTTGATCAGCTCGGCCAAGCGGTAGGGAACGACGCGGGCCGAGCGGCCGAGTGCGACAGGGCGTCCGTCTCGTTCGAACAGGGGTTGGATGATCGGGTTCGACAAAATGTCTTTCAACACGCTGTCTTTGAGGCGGGCGCCGGCGTTGAGCCAGCCGCCTTGCTCGTTGACGTGCACCACAACGCGGTACCGGTCACTGCGGGTCGCGGATGTGATGGCGCCTAACGATCGGAGACAGATCTCTTCGAGAGCGTCAGCCCAGGTGACGTCTTTACGACCGGACTGAAACAGCGCGTCGCGTGCTTCTTCCAGGGCCTTATCAACAATGGCACCTCGTTCGGTTGCGAGGTTGGCGTGGACTTTGTAACGGGCGTCGTCATCAAAGAACGCATACACCGACTCTTCGGGCTCGGGATCCTTGGTCGTCTTGTCGGGTTCAACGTCAGGTGCGGCTGGTTTCGCGCCTTTCCAATACGACGCCAACGACCGAGACAGTTGCGTAACCGTTGCGTGCTTGGCGAGCTCGGCGGCTTGAGCGTCGTTGTGTTCGGGCACAAACCGGGACACGACTGCGACCTGATCGATCGCAAGCTCCCCATCAGCGAACATGCCGAGCGTGACCGGCAGCTCTGGGGTGCGTGAAGCGATCTGCACGACCTGCTTCGCACGAGCCGGGGAGAGGCCTGTTTTCCAGGCGACCCAATGCTGAGCGCATCGCACCCCAGGAACGTCCCACGCACCGGTTTCGAGGGCTTCTGCGATCAGGGATACCAGCTGCGCGTGAGCGACGTTCAGCACGCCGCACACGTCCCCTAAACGTGTCTCCAGGTCCGCCGTGTCCATGCCGAAAGCATACACCTGTTCGCATGCCGGCAGCACCGAAACCTACATCTATTTCGTCAAGAAATACCTGTTCACAGCACATTTATAGACACCAACAGCGATGGATCGTGCCGAGGGCGAAACGAACACCGACGGCTATCGCAGCGATAAGCGAGACGATCCCATCCGATGGCCATCGAAACGACCTATGGCAGGGCGTCGATGGTGACGGTACCGGCGTGACCGTTCACCGTGATAGTGGCGCCGTTGGGGATGCGGCGGGTGGCATCACCAATGGAGGGCACACACGGGATACCCAACTCACGACTCACAATGACGGCGTGGGTACCGACGGCACCCACATTGACCACCACACCGCTCACCGCAAGAAACAACGGCGTCCACGACGGATCGGTACTGGGCGCAACCAGGATGTCACCGGGCCCGAGTTCGGTCGGGTCATCGATGGTGAGCAGCACCCGAGCAGTGCCGGTGACGATGCCGGGTGAGCCGGCCACGCCCTTGAGCACATCGCCGACCGCTACCTTTTCCACGACGGCGTCGGCTTTGCGGGCCCACTCGGACAGGGGCTTGGCTGCCACGTCAACGATGTAGGGAGGGTCCAGCTTGAACAGCTCGCGATAGTCGACGTCGCGTTCGGCCAACGTGGCGGTGAACGATGCCGGATTTGCGACGTAGGCGTCGAGCTCGTCTTCCTTCAACATGAAAATCTGCTTGGCGTTGGCGAGATGACCGGCGGCCACCATGCGATGGCCGAGCTCATCAAAGCAGAGACGGATTTCGTGCAGGGCGCGAATGTTGTTCGTCTTGCAGCGCTCACGCGCGATCATGAACACCCGGGCCGAGCTGAGCGCGGCGCCGAGCATGCCAATGGCTTCGGCGTTGCCCGCCAGTTTCTCGTGCAGTTCGGCGGTGAGGCGTTCCCGCTCGGCCGCGCCACGTGCCTCTCCAGCGGAAGGATCAGCACTGTCATCGTTGTGCCGCAAACGGTCGATTGCTGAAAACAGCATCTCGGGCTTGGTCTCGTAGGCAGAGCTGTAGAGATCCCACTCATTCGGACCGCGAGAACCATGCTCGTACATGAACGTGTCGACGTCGGTGACAAAGGCCTGGACCTGCGCTTCGCTGCTCGCCCGCGCTCGGTCGAGCAGCTCGTCGTGACCGGCGTCGAAGATCGCCGTGAGTTCCTTCGATGCCCGTACGCGACGCGACATGGTCCAGATGGAGTTGGCAATGAGCGCGGAGTCGACGTCACCCATACCTGTGAGCAGGCGGGTGACCAAGGTAGGGTCGATCTCGGCCGTCAGCGCACCGAGAATGCTCGGCCCGACGCTCGCGCCGAGTGAGGCCCAAGCATGCTGGGCAAACATGGCCACGAGGTGACGCTGAATCGAGCGGGCCCGGCCAAGAAGTTGGGCAGTGGTCTGGCTAGACAGATCGGGTCGACTGTCACGCAGCGCCTTGGCTTCCACCTTCTGCTTTTCGATCTCGGGCACGTTGGGCGTGGACGTGAACCAGCCCATCTGCTTGGTGAGCAGTTCGGTATGCCGGGGTGACGTATGCCAGTCCCGTTCCTGGTACGGCGGCACCGCGGAGGGGTCATCGAAGTAGGCGTTATCGATTGCCTGCCAGCCCGCTCCGGAACGCACACCGAACAACCGGGCCTGCGTAAGGGAGTTGTAGAAGTAGCCGCCAAACAATCCAAACGACTCGGGCTGATGCAGGTCGTACTCGTCGGCGTCGAAGACACCGAGTTGCACAAAACCGTCCCGACAGCCGAGGACGATGCCACTTTCCCAGGCGAACGTCCAGCCGAGCGGGCTGACCGGATCGGCCATTACCTCTCCGGCGTTGCCTCGCGTGTAGTTCGGAAATCGTTCGGTCGGCACACGGTCGACAATCCAACGTTCACCCAGCATGATTCTGTCCCCCAAGGACCTCGCTTGACGAGCATCGAGCCCGTCGAGTTACTGAATCTAGTACAGAGTTACTGATCGAGGTTGAACCCCGCGCTGGGCCGCCGTTCGGCGTCGTAGACAGGAGCGGTGGCGTCGACGCGGTACTTTGCGACCGACGATCCGGCCCGGACGAACGTACCGAGAAGCGCCTTCATGGCCCAGAAGTTCGGATGGGCAAAGTGTGCCTCCAGAGCCGCAGCATCGGCCCAGAGTTCATAGACCTGCACCCGATGAGTGACGCTGGAATCGGGGGCGAAGCTGTACGCAAGGCATCCGGGTTCGGTGTCTCGTGTGGACTGTTGCAGGTCGACGGCCGCAGCCACGGCGCCGTCGCGATTGGCCTGGTCGGCAAAGTCGATGGTGCCGGCGATGATGATCATCACAACACCTTGGGAGCAACGTCGACCATCGCCGCGTCGGCGGCGGCGAACCGGGCCGAGCCGCCATTGACGCTGCGACCGGCATCCACGACCAGCGTGTGGCCGCTGACGAGTCGGGCCTCGTCGCTGGCCAGATACAGCGCTGCGTTGGCGATGTCGGTGGCATCAGGAGCGAACGACGTACGGTTGGTCCGTTGTGCATGGGCTGCGACGGCATCAAGTTTCGCACTATCGCCAACCAGCGCCTGGGCAGTCAACGGGGTGGGAATCGAGCCGGGAGCGATGGCGTTCACCGTGATGTCGTACTGGATCAGTTCACTGGCAACGGACTTGGTAAGACCCACGACGGCGGTCTTTGCTGCGGTGTACGCGTGCGGCCCGAGACCCCCGATGACCCCCGCGATACTGGTGGTGCTAATAATGGCGCCACTGCCCTGTGGGATCATCACCCGAGCCGCGTGTTTGCAACCGTAGAAGACCGAGTGCAGCAGCACATCGGTGGTCTTCAGCCAGGCTTCGGTGGAGGTCTCGGCGATGGACCCCACGGCGCCGATGATGCCGGCGTTGTTGAACATGACGTCGAGTCGACCCCACGTGCTGACGCCTAGGTCGACCGCAGCAGCTACCTGGCTCTCATCGGTGACATCGCACGAAATGAAGCGAGCTGAGTCACCCAGTGAATCGGCCACGGCCTGACCGGCTGCAGCCTGAATGTCGGCCACAATGACTCGTGCTCCCTCCGCGACGAAACGCCGGGCTGTTGCTTCCCCGATGCCGCTGGCCCCGCCGGTTATGACGGCGACCTTGCCGGCTAGACGATCTCCCATGATGTGTCCCTTCCTGTCGTAATGAATGGTCGTGCAAGACTCGGCCGATGTCGCCCAAGACTTGGAATCCCGTCGCGTTGGTTACCGGAGCAGGCAGCGGCATCGGCCGGGCCACCACCGAACTCATCGTGGCGCGAGGTGGCCGGGTAATAGCTGTCGATCGAGATCAAGATGCGCTCGCAGCGCTGACCCCGAGCGAGTCGCTGTCCACGTTTCTTGGCACCGTCACGAGCGAGCCAGACAATACGGCGGCCGTCGCTCTGGCCGAGGAAACGTGGGGCCGCCTTGACGTGTTGATCTTGAATGCCGGCGTTCGCGCCTCTGGTTCGATTGAATCTGTCGACCTCGACGTGTTCGATCAATCGATAGCGGTGAACCTCCGGTCGGCTGTACTCGGCTTGCGTGCGGGCATTCCCGCGTTGCGACGAGCCGGTGGTGGCGCGGTGGTCATCACCGCGTCGAACAGTGGACTGAACGGCGAGGTCAACCGTTGGCCGTACGCTGCGGCCAAGGCCGGTGTGCTGAACCTCATGAGAAGCGTTGCCCTCGACGTGGCGGCCGCCGGTATCCGAGTGAACGCGGTCTGCCCCGGCCCGACCCTCACCGGCATGACCGCCACGATGCCGAGCACCGACAACGCACGTTACGAACGACTGCGCCGCAACGTGCCCCAGCAGCGATGGGCCGAACCGAGCGAAATCGCCGAAGCCATCTGGTTTCTCGCCAGCCCCGCGGCGTCGTTTATCACCGGCGCAGCGCTGCCCGTTGACGGCGGGGTAACGGCCACTACTGGTCAGGGCGCGTTGCCGACCGAGTGAACCATCACTCACTGATCATCCGAGCAATGGTCTCGTGATAGTGGGCGATCTTGCACTCGCGCTCGGAGAGGATGTGGCGCTGATAGGCCGATGATCGCTTGGTGCGCGCCAACTGCTGATACACGTCGATGTCCTCGCCGACGACTTCCTTCAGATGTGCCCAGTGGGCCGA
Organism: Actinomycetes bacterium; assembly: GCA_031410595.1. Lineage (GTDB taxonomy): Bacteria > Actinomycetota > Acidimicrobiia > Acidimicrobiales > Ilumatobacteraceae > JANMCE01. The sequence continues at coordinate 91,603 of JANNZM010000054.1, forward strand.
CATCCGCTGCCAGTAGTCCTCATATTCGGGGTCGTTGCGGTCACCCGGATAAATGATCTCCCAACAGAGGAACCGCGTGCGGTCGACGTCGATCGGGATCGGGTTGAACACCTGAATGTGTTCGGGGTTGCAATTGAACACTGTGTTCGGGAAGACCAAGTAGTGGCAGATCGAGTAACGATGATGATCCCAGTCCTGCGCCAGCTCGTCCCGAGTCTGACTGCGGGGCACGAAGCACATGTAGTTGTGGTCGTTCACGATATGGAACGTGGTATCCCGAGCCGACTTCACCCACTCGGCTGAGACGTGGTGCAACGAGGCGGTGTGATAGATCTCGTTGAAGCCGTCAACGATGGCCTTGTAGCTGACCGGCACCTCCCACTCGACCACGTCGAGCAGCACCATGTCCTCCATCTTGAACTGACCGAGATCGACGGCTATCTCCTGGCCGATCCAGTCCATCAGCGGCTCGGCCTTGTCGGGTCCGGCGAGGTTCACCCACACCCAGCCGCCCCACTCGCCGGCGGCAACCAAGGGTGCACGTGCGTCCTTCAGATGTTCTTCGGAGAAGTCCTGCCGCTCGGGTACACCGACGAGTTTGCCGGTGGTGTCGTACACCCAGCCGTGGTAGGGGCAGCTGAACCGGCGAGCTCCGCAACCCTTCCAGTCGGGAACGAACGAGATGCCGCGGTGTTGGCAGACGTTGTGGAACGCCGACAGGGTTCCGTCGGGCTGCCGGGTGATGACGACGGTTTCGCCATGGGACTCGAAGCTGATCCAGTCGCCCCGGTCCTTCACCTGCTCCGAGCGGGCGGCCAGGAGCCACCCGGTATTGAGCACCTTCTCGCGCTCCATCTCGAACTGCATGGGGTCGGTGTAGGGGCTGCGCTCCATGGTGCTCGGGCCGTAGTCGGGCAGTTGTTGGGCTTGTGGCCCCAAACGAACCGGAACCCCACCTCGTGTCGGTTTATAGACCATGGTTCCCCATTTCGGATCGATCATCAATGATGAGACAATGGCTGCACTGCTGCGCTGACTCTACTGTAGTCAGTATAAAGTAACTCGGTCCGATTAGTTGAGGGGGCTCCGTGACAACACCGCGTGAACTATGGCAACAGGCGTTCGACGCCAGTGCCCATCGAGAGGCCGATTACCGCACCATGTCGGGCATTCCGCTCGACCCCGTCTATGGACCGGCCGACGGTTCTGGTGACTATCCGGGCCAGTATCCCTACACCCGCGGGCCCTACGCGTCGATGTACCGATCAAAGCTCTGGACGATGCGCATGTTCGCCGGATTCGGAACGGCGGAAGACACCAACTGGCGCTTCAAGGAGATCATCAAGTCCGGGGGTGACGGCCTGTCCACCGCCTTCGACATGCCCACCCTGCTCGGTATCGATTCCGACGATGAGATGGCGCTTGGCGAGGTCGGGCGGTGCGGCGTGGCCATCGACACGCTCGCCGACATGGAGGATTTGTACCGGGGTATCGACCTTGGTGCCACCACGACGTCGATGACCATCAACTCCCCCGCCGCAGTGATCTTCGCCATGTATGTGGCGCAGGCCGAAGCGGCGGGCGTCCCCCGGGCCAAACTCGGCGGCACGCTGCAGAACGACATCCTCAAGGAGTACCAGGCCCAAAAGGAATTCGTGTTCCCTCCCCGTCAGGGCATGCGCCTCGTACGTGACTCCATCCAGTTCACCGCCGCAGAAATGCCACGGTGGCATTCTGTTTCGATCTCCGGATATCACATTCGTGAAGCCGGTTCGACCGCGGCCGAGGAATTGGCTTTCACGCTGGCCAACGGGTTCGCGTACGTTGAACTGGCTCTCCAGGCTGGCTTGCCGATCGACGCGTTTGCGCCGCGGCTCAGCTTCTTCTTCAACGCCCACATCGACTTCTTCGAAGAGATCGCCAAGTACCGCGCCGCTCGCCGTATCTGGGCCCGCTGGTTGAAGGAACGCTACGGCGCCGCCAGCGAACGCAGTATGCAACTCCGCTTCCACACTCAGACCGCTGGCGTTTCGCTCACCGCGCAGCAGCCCGAAGTCAACATCGTGCGCACGGCTATCGAAGCGCTGGCCGGTGTGCTGGGCGGAACCCAGAGTCTGCACACCAACTCGATGGACGAGGCCATGGCACTGCCCACCGAGAAGGCAGCTCGTATCGCCCTGCGTACCCAGCAGGTTATCGCGTATGAGACAAACGTGGCGCACGTGTCGGACCCGCTCGGTGGCAGCTACTTCGTGGAGAGCCTCACCGATGAGGTCGAGCGCCAAGCAGAGGCGATCTTCGCCCTCCTCGACGAGATGGGGAAGGGCTCCATGCTGGAGGGTGTCATTGCGGGTATCGAGGAGAACTGGTTCCAGGGCAAGATCGCCGATTCGGCCTTCGAGCAGGAGAAGTTGTTCAACAACGGCAGCCGTATCATCGTGGGTGTCAACAAGTTCCTCGAAGGCAACGACGACGAACAGATCGACCTGCTCGAAATCACCAATGAGGACGAGACCCGCCAGCTCAAGCGACTGAACCAGGTGCGCGCGGATCGCAACCAGGCCAGCGTCGACGAGGCACTGAAACGCCTGGCTCACGATGCTGCTGACCCCGAGGTCAACCTCATGCCACCACTCATCGACGCGGTGAAGACCTACGCATCGTTGGGCGAAATCATGGGCACCATGGCCGATGTCTTCGGTCGCCACATCGAAACACCAACCATCTGATGAGCGACCGAATTCTTGTCGCCAAGGTCGGGCTCGACGGACACGACCGTGGTGTGAAGGTGGTGGCCCGCATCTTGCGAGACGCCGGCTTCGAGGTGATCTACACCGGCCTTTTCCAAACTCCAGAGAAGGTCGCGGCCGCAGCCGTCGACGAAGACGTCGACGCCATTGGTCTGTCGATGCTGTCGGGCGCGCACATGACGCTGGCGCCCAAGGTGGTGGAGTGTCTTCGAGCTCGTGGAGTGGATATCCCCGTGGTTGTGGGTGGCATCGTGCCCGTGCGCGACGTGGAGAAGCTGCAAGCGCTCGGTGTGGCCGCCATCCTCACGCCTGGGTCCTCATCCGATGCTGTGGTGGCCACCATGCGCGACGTCATCGCGAAGTACCGCGCCGAAACGTAGGGGCGCCGTTCGACCAATCTTCGCTCAGCGTTGTCTTTTGCGTTCGAGCATGGCACTGTCGGCAATCCGAAGCAACGTGTCGGCGTCGGCTGGTCCTTCGCCAAAACCAATACTGGCTGATACACGGATGACGTGGCTGCCGAAGGCGATCGGCTCGGCGATGATGTCCGCGAGACGTTGTCGGATTGTTTCGGGATGTGGGGCGGGCGGCCCCAGCAGTACGACAAATTCATCGCCCCCGATACGCGCCGCTCGGTCGCCGCTTCGTAGTGACGTCGATAAGCGATCGGCCACGATCTTGAGGACATGGTCACCTGCGCTGTGGCCGAAGTCGTCGTTAATCGCCTTGAACTGATCCAAATCGAGATACACCAACAGGACGAGGTCACGGTTCTCCAGCCGCGCCTGCAGATCTTGCTCGAGCGAACGACGATTCCCGATGCCGGTGAGTGGGTCGTGCAAGGCCGCCCGTCGAAGCTCGACATTGGTACGATGCTGCCCGATCGTGACCGCGGCGTGACGGGCGACTCGTTCGCTCGTTTCGACATCCATGGGGTGGGCCGGATCGAGCGGCGACCAAAATCGCGCCAACCCGACGGCATCGACGTTGGCGGACGTGACCAACGGTGTTTCCCACTCGACACGAAAGATCTCGGCCGGACTGTTCCCGTATGGTTCAGGTGCATTGGCAGTGGCCGCCAGCACGAGGCCTTCGTGGTCGAAGATGACCGCAGCTGGCTGCGACGGATCGGGCGACGTGAATTGGGTCAGCACCACTGCGAGAACATCGGCGATATCGGCACCGACCCGCGACAGCTCCAATGCCCGATCAATGAACCGGAACTGGGTGCACGCGGCGAGGTCGACAAGCACCATCTCGATGTCGGGGTCGTCGTAGAAGTTCGTGAGGCAAACCTCGAGCGCCACGTAGGTGCCGTCCTGGCAACAAACTCGGATCTCCTTTACGGTGCGCTGGCGCATTTGGCTGCGAATCGAAGGGTCCATGGTGGTTTCGTACCCCAAGATGGCCCCGACCGCGGCCAGGTCATCGGGATGGATGAACGCCAGTGCCGACATACCTACGGCGGTGTCAGGCGACCACCCCAACAACAACTCAAAGCTCGGCGACACCCACTGCACCACGAGCTCGCGATCGACCATCGCAGAGGCACGTAGCCAATAGCGGTCGAGGGCGCGTTGCGCTGCTCGCGCCGGATCAGCCATTGCGACCACGCACCACCAAAGTCGCGAACTCCGCCAGTATCACCAGCCTCAAGGTAGCAGCCCTAACTATCCAGCCGTTCAGGTGCTCGTACCGCGCAGAATCGAGTGATAGATGGTGGGATGCTAGGTCTGCTGGTTCAACCCTGGAGGTTTCCTGTGGCCAAGACTGCGTTGTCGTCGTTGCGAATGGTGGTATTCGTGAACGAGAACCACGCGTATCTCGCCAAGATGTTCACCTTCTCCGATCATCACTTCGGCATTGGATCGAACTCCACCTCAGGGCACATGCTCATTGTCGGCGGCCAAACGCCCACGCTGAAAAACCCACCGTTCGGTCCGGGCGGCCCGCAGTGGGATCTCCCCTCGATCTTTACGCATGCGGCCCGCAAGAAGATCACCTGGGCGGCGGTTCCCGACGGGGATCAGTATCCGGTGAAGTTCTATAGCGAGCTCAACGTGGCCGCGAATGCCCTCAACGTTCACCCCACCAGCGACGTCACTAACGACGCCTTTATCCAGTTGGTGCAGGCTGGAAAGCTTCCGCAGCTCTCATACGTGTGGGGACCGGCCGGGGCCGACGAACACCCGCCGTTCCGCATCTCCGATCCGGCCTACCTGTCGCGCGCTGACGATCTCTTGTGGCAACGCGTCGACGCGGTGGTGAAGGCTGGACAGTGGGACAGTACCGTGTTCATCCTCACCTACGACGATTGGGGTGGCTACGCTGACCACGTCCTCACGCCGGTGTTGGAGACCGCAGTCGACGCGATTCACCCGGGCGGATTTCCGATCATCGGTGGCTCGCGGTTGCCCTTCATCATGTTCGGCGGGCCCGTCGGTCAGCGCATCGACAATACGTGGCACTCCCACACCAGCGTCATCAAAACGATCATCGACATGTACGGGCTGGGGAAGTTCGGCGTCCCGCGCGTCGACACTGCACCGACGCTCACGGGCCTGATCGATCCGCTGGTCAAGCGTCCGGCACCACCTGCGTTCGGGACGAAGATCGTGCAGCCCACGCCGCCATCGCCACGACCTGCGCCCGTTCCGACACCCGCATGGAAGGGGCCAGTCAACAAGCCCCTCGCCGATGTCGTGCTCAACGGCGGTAAGACCCTTGCTGCTCCGGCCGATGCGAAGGTGTCGCTCAAGCCACCCAAGCCTCCGCCAGCTCTTGCCGGGCGAGCATCTGTTGCGGCAAGCGGACCGACGCGTCGTTGGCAACGACCAGCCGACTGGTAGCACGCCGCAGCCGCCACCAACGGGTTACGGGACGGGGTGGAGGTCGAGGGCCCACCGGCAGGCTTGTGTCAACACTCGACCTGCGACCTGGGCCCGTGCCACCTTGGCGCAGACCGCTCGTTCGTAGGCGTCTCGTAGCCTTCCGTTCTGCATCGCCATCTCGCACCACAGCGGCTCGGGGTGACCAGGGTGGGGACGGTTGGCGGCGTTGGCCATTGAGTCGGCGAGAAAGAAGATCTGAGCGGCCGGGCTCGCTGCTTCGGCGCCGATCGTGTGGGCCTCCACAATCTCACTAAGTCGATCGAAGCGCTCGTTGCCGAGCAGTTTCCGAGCGCCGTACTGATGCTCCATGACGAACACAGCTAATGGACCGTGCAACAGCGTCGGGTTGGCCCACGCGCTTCCGTCGATCGGGATGTTCCATTCGCGCGCAAGGGTGCGAAGTCGTGCCGGCTCGGCATCGCGATACCAATCGTGTACGGCGGCGGCCACCGCAAGATCTCGCGCGATGTCGCGCCGATCAAGACCGCCGATCGCGTCGGCATGCACTGCGAGTAGCTGATCGGCCCGGTCTCTCACCTCAAGGGAATGGCGCAGTACGTGGTCGGGCAGTCGGGCCGGCGCAAGTCGCCAAATCAGAGCATCGAAGCTGATGGCGCCCGTCTTCAACTGCGTTCGAGACACGTAGTCATTCGCTCGCTTGATGGCCGCCGATACTGCTCCGTCGAGATCACCTGTGAGGCGAGCTTCGATCACGGGAGCAAGCGCCGGTGCGTCGTGGATCAGCCGATAAAGTGCCCGTCGCTCGGTGTCGTCATCGAGGGAACAAACCTCTGCCGTACTCGCGAACAGCTTGTTGAACAGTTCGATGCGGTGACGCCACTTGGGCCGCAGCTCGGACAGATCGACATCGGCTACCGGCGTGACGTCAGCACCGACAATGCATTCCACCAGCGCCCGACCGTACGCGGCCCGGGGAACGAGTCGTGACAATCCAAGCTCGTCGGACTCGGCCACAATCCGATTGAACTCGTCGTGCAGGCGATCACAATGGCTGCGATCCGCTCCCGTCAATTCCGACAGATCGATCATGGCCGATGTCAGTCGAGCCGACAGAACATCGGCGAGCGGGCTCCTGGTGTGAGGAGTTGAATGAAGCCGCACCAAGGCCTCGACCGCGTCGGGGTCGTCGTGAACGTGTTGGTAGATTCGTAGCTGCGTTGCCCGGGCCCATCGCTTCGCCTGCTCGATCGCCGTGGTGTCCTCCGGTGTCGAGCCAGTTAGGCCAAGGACCCGTTCGATGTTGAACAGCGCGTCGTTGGACAAAATGTCGCAGCGACGTTCGAGACCGTCGTCATGCGCGTCGATCGCAGCGTCGGTGAGAAGGTCGGCATAACGCGCCGTGGCCGCGCCGACCAGCCATCTGCCCTGCCCTTCGTCGGCGGCACGGTCAGCGTGATGCAGCGCGTCGAGCATGCCGTCAATCGCCTTGGCCTGCTCGTCTTTGTCCCGATGACCCATCGCTTGTTCGAACAGCACATACCCCCGCAACGCGTGCACCACGCGGGTCACGTGCCGCAGCGGATCAGGCATCGGGACTTCATGATTGTCAACGTCGAACCTGGAAGGAAGCGCTCCCGGCTGGCTGAGTCGGCCTTCAAGCTGGTCCAGATACCGCAGGGCGTCCCGACGACGCCGGTCATCTTGACGGTCGTCGGAGGCGGGGTCGCCATCGCCACCGAGATCGTCCGTCAGCCGAGCCAATCGGGCCATCCGGTACGAGGTATTCACGAGGAGGAGCAACTCGTTGATTTCTGCGCCGGTCTCATCGCCGTCGGCGAGGCACCGACTCAGCAGACGTGCCGCTTCTCGGTAGCACTTCCGTGCCGCGGATCCATCGAGCTGAGCTTCGGCTAGTTCGGCCGCTCGACGAAATGCGAGGGCAGCCAATCGAAGGCCGTCGGCCTGCGCCCGGTGATGGGCTACGGCCCGCCACGTCCCAATCTCGGCTTCTGGCGACAGCTGCGTTCTGAGTCGGGCATCAAACTCATCAGCGATGCGGTCATGAGTGTGTCGGCGATCTTTGCCGACAAAGTTCAGGTCAAGCCGGGTCTTGTGGTCAGGGTGGGAGAACCGGAGCAGTCGATCCGTCGATCGAGTCAGCACGACCCGCACCACGGCTCCTTCCGATGCAGCCACCGCCATCGCATCCCACGCGTGGTCAATCATCGCCGGGGTGCACGCGGGCTGGGCTACTCGCATGGCGACCTCGAAGGGAAACGGTTCGGTCATCAACGACCCAACCCGCAGAATCGCTTGCAGTGCCTGCGGAATGTTGTCGTCCATCACGCCGTCCAGCAGTTCTCCGAAGTCGGGGAGCCGTCCGGTCAAGGCACCCGCCCGGGGATCCCTGCGCTCGAACCCACTTTCGGGATCGGTCACCGTAACGGCCTCATCGGCGAGCACCCACATCCACCGGCGCCTGTCCGCTGACCAGGTCTCCCTGACGACACCATCGGCCATCAGCCGAAACAACAACGGTGCCCAGTAGTAGCTGTCATCAACCAGCGCGACCAGCTGCCTGGCGAGCGCGTCATCGATCTCGACGTTCTGGTCCGCAAAAACCGCACGAAGTTCGAGCACTCGTTCGTCGTCCGTGGCGGCTGCGACCGAAATCACGTCATAGTCCCCTTCGGGACACGTGGTCGACGTCACCAAAAGGCCAACATCGTTCAACTGCATAATACCGGCGACCACGGCTTTGGATCCGTCATCAATCAAGTCGAGATCGTCCACCGCCAGTACGACCATCACCCCGGTTAGCCGATGTATTTCACGTGCGACCTCCCCGATGACACTGACCGCTTGGCGGACCAGACGGTGAGGCGGGTCGGTACTTCGTGGGTCCACCACGCGCTGCGCCGCCGCAATAATGGCCTCGTCCTTTTCGTCATCGGCTAGGCGGACGAGGGCATCGGGGGCGATCACTCGCCTACTCAGCAGATCAGGGCCGTGCCGAAGAATGATCGAAGCCAACCCGTCGCCACTGATTCCCCCTGCTGATCCCGATCGAACGAGATGAGCAAGATCCTGAAACCAGTTGGTGACGACGGCAAAGCTGGCGCTTGTGACCGGCGGCCGATGCACACCGCCGCACACAACCAGAGTCGGCAGGTCATCATCCGCATTCACTCCGGCGTTGGTCCATGCCGCAAGGTCGACAAGAAGACGGCTGCGACCCGATCCCCGCGGTGCGGCGATAGCCACATTGCGCCCGCAACCAAGTTTGGGTACGACGGACACCACAACCTTCTTCGTGCGTAAACGCGATGCGATCGCTCGATTCCTCGGAGTGCTGACCAGTACGTTGACGTGTCCCAACGCAACCACTATTCGGCGAGCGTCGGCGCTGGTTGGCTCCAACGGAATCTCGACGGCCTGAAGGCGAAACGCGTCGGGCAGCACAGCCAACTTGCTCTTCGTGTCCTCCGACTTACCGGCGCACACGGGGAGGATCGGGGTGCCGCCGGCCAGTGCACGCGACAGCTCTCGCAGCACCCAGTCTTCGTGTGGGCGGTCGAGCAATGCCCATGCCGGACCGACCAGCGCAATGACGGCGCGGGATGCTGCGAGGCATTCCCGTAATGACGATGCCCAATCGGTACCCGGCGCGACGCCGGTTTCATCCACGAATGCTCGCACCCCGAAGCGCGCCAACAGGCCGCTCAGACGCTGCGCGATCTGGCGATCACCACCCCGGAAGGAGATGAAGACGTCGTAACTGGCCAGACCGCCGCCGCGTCTCGATGACTGGTCTTCGGCCCGAAAGCCGGGGGGATCGGCATCATCGCCCAGCGTGGCGACTGCACCCCGGTTGGGCGTACCAGACGTCGTCGCCGCAGGCGCGAACACTCGCCCCGCCTCCCCGCTCTCGACCCGTACGATCCCACGCAACTCTTCCATACGCAGCTCCTCATCACTTAGAGCGCTACGAACACCGCTAGAGAAGCAGTTCTTCAAGAATAACTCAGGTTGGGGCCGGGCGGGGAGGGGGAATTCCCTCGTTCGTCGCAAAGGCGGGCC
>JANNZM010000055.1:0-41185 GCA_031410595.1 Actinomycetes bacterium
CCGCAGGTAACGGCGCGCCCTTATGCGGACGGCACAATCGTTACAAAGAACACGGCTACCACACGTATCGAGACACCAACGGCAACTGGCACATCCAACGACCCACCGGCACCACCATCACCCCCACCGCCTGACCCGCTCTCTAGGACTTGAAAAGGAAGGCTTCATCTTCTGCTGCGAAGAACAGCGCCAACTCGTCGTAGAGGGTCTTATGCTCAGTGAGCAGCGGATCGCTGTTGACGATGGTGAAGGCTGCTTCTCGGGCCTTGGCGACCAGTTCGCGGTCACGGCGAAGGGAGGCGAGTTTGAGATCGCTGCGGCCCTTCTGGGCCGTGTTCATGATGGTGCCTTCACCACGCAGGTCGAGGTCGACTTCGGCCAGTTCGAAACCATCCGTGGATGCCACCAGGGCCTCGACACGCGGGTTGCCCTCAGGGGCGCCTTCGTCCTTCTCCCCCGTCACCAGCCAGCACATCGACGCAACCTTGCCGCGACCAACACGGCCACGAAGCTGATGGAGCTGCGCTATCCCGAACCGGTCCGCGTCCAGGATGACCATGACGGTGGCATTGGGGACATCAACACCGACTTCGATGACCGTGGTAGCAACCAGCACGTCGAGTTCGCCCCGTCGGAACTTCTCCATGGTTTCTGTCTTTTCGGCAGCAGGAAGGCGGCCGTGCAGCAGGCCGAGTCGCAGACCGGGAAGATCAACTAACGACAAGCGGTGGAACGTCTCTTCTGCCGACGCGACTTCGAGCTTCTCGCTCTCATCAATGAGCGGACACACGACGAACGCTTGCTGGCCGGCGGCAACTGCTTCTTTCACGTCGGCCCAGGCCGCTTCTTCCATCAGCGGACCGTCGGCCCACATGGTTTTGATGGGCGTGCGACCGGGCGGCAATTCGTCCAGCACGGACACGTCGAGATCGCCGTACACGGTCATGGCTGCGGTCCGAGGAATCGGCGTGGCGGTCATCACCAAGACGTCCGGCACGGTTCCTGCAGCACCCTCCTCACCCTTGGTGCGCAGCATGGCGCGCTGTTCCACACCGAAGCGATGCTGCTCGTCCACCACCACGACACCGAGGCTCTTGAAAGCCACCGCCTCCTGAATGAGCGCATGAGTGCCAACGGCGAGGTCGATGGTGCCATCGGCCAGACCAGCCAACGTCTCCCGCCGCTCTGGGCCGGTGACCTTGTTGGTGAGCAGAGCGACACGAAGGGGCCGATCACCGAACAGATTGTTCGGGTCGGGCACTTCAAGCCCGGCCAACATGCGGGTGATGCCGACGTAGTGCTGGTCGGCCAGCACCTCGGTGGGCGCCATGAGCGCGCCCTGATGCCCGCCCTGAACCGCGGCAAGGAGCGCCGAGACCGCAACGGTTGTCTTGCCGGCACCCACATCACCCTGCAGCAGTCGGTGCATCGGATGCGGGCCGGCAAGATCGGCTTCAATCTCTGCGATGGTGCGCACCTGAGCGCCTGTCAGGCCGTACGGAAGAGCGGCATGAAAGCGACGCACAAGCTCACCGCCCACCTGATGGCGCAAGCTGAGCGCGTCCCGTTCCAACGCCTTCTTGCGCAGCACCAAAACAAGTTGCACCCGCAACAACTCATCGAAGGCCAGGCGTCGGCGGGCCTTCTCCTTGTCATCCATGGTTTCTGGCAGGTGGATGTTGAACAGCGCCGTTTGACGATCAATCAGTCCGTAGTGCGCCAAAACCGAGGAGGGCACCGGATCGGCCAGACCCCGAGGTTTGCACCGGTTGAGAGCGGACTCGACCCAGCCCGCAATCTCCCACGTGGCCAGGCCGCTCTTTTCGCTCTGCGGGTAGATCGGCACGATACGGCCGGTGCGGTCGCCGATCACGTCAACGATGGGGTTGGTCATCTGCAGGCCGCCCTGGAACGTGTCGGCCTTCCCGAACAGGGCTACGGTCATGCCTTCGCGCAGCTGCTTTTCTCGCCACGGTTGGTTGAAGAACACCACCGACAACTGCCCGGAACCATCGCCTACACGGGCAGTGATCATGGTCTTGCGTTGCTTGGTCAGACGTTTGGTGACCCCGCGAATATCGACCAGCACCAGAGCTTCCTGGCCGACAACAAGGTCGCGTATGCGCGCCTCATTCGTGCGATCAAGCCACCGACGCGGGTAGTAAGCGATGAGGTCGGCGACGCTGGTGACGCCCATCTCGGCCAGCCCGACCAACTTCTTGGGGCCAATGCCCTTGATGTCCGCGACGGGTCTTGCCGCGAGGTCGTTGAACGTGATGGCTGCTGTCACTGCGCTTATTCAACACCGAACAGGTACGGGTAGAGCGCCTGCCCGCCACCGTGCACCTCAATCTCGACGTGCGGGTAAGCCTCACCGAGCCACGAGATGAGCTCTTCGGTGGTGGCCCGCTTTGCGTCCACGCCGGTGATGACGGTGACGATCTCACGATCGGCTGTCACCAGGTGGTCGAGCAGGCGACGTGAGGCCGAGGAGACCGAACCGCCGATGGCCACGATTCCGTCGCCTCGCACCAGACCGATCCAGTCGCCCGAGGTGACCGGGCCGACCTCACTCTGCGTGTCTCGTATGGCCTGCGTGACCTCGCCCGTTTGAGTGGCTTCCGCGGCCGCGGTCATGGCTGCGAGATTTGCGTCGCTGGAATCCTCAGGGTCGTAGACCACCAACGCCGCAAGTGCCTCGGGCATGGAACGGGTGGGTACGACTACGACCTTCTTGGCGGTCAGCGTGTGGAGCTGTTGCGCGACCGGGATGATGTTCTTGTTGTTCGGCAGCACGACCACCTGCTGTGCGTTGACCGCCTCAACGGCCGCCAGCAGTTCGGCCGTCGACGGATTGGCGCTCTGTCCACCACCGACGACGCCTTGGACGCCGAGTTGGCCGAACATCTCGGTTAGCCCGCTTCCCGACGAGACGGCCACGACCGCAGTAGTGACCGCAGGCAGACCGGCCATCGAGCCGTTACTTCCGCCTGAGATCGAGGCTTCGCGAATGGCGTGCTCGGCCGCCATTTCCTCGAACAGATCAGTGATGCGGATCTGTTTCGGCCGACCGCCAAGATCGAGCGGAACCTCGATAGCCGCGCCGACGTCATTGGTGTGCACGTGACAGTTCCAGATGCCGTCGCCACCCACGACGACGATGGAGTCGCCAATCTCGCCCCACTGTGCCTTGAAGTCCTCGATCAGGTGATCTTCGAGATCGAGGAAGTACATGACCTCGTAACGCAGCTCAGACACGTCGCCTTCGCCGCGGTGGGCAAGAGCGTCGAACTGATCAGCGGCGATGCCGTCGCCTTCCTCCGCCTCGGGGATGGGGCGACCGTCGACCACATGGAGCGCCGCGTCGAGGAAGAGCAAAAAGCCGGCGCCACCCGCATCGACCACGCCGGCCGCTTTGAGCACGGGCAGCATGTCGGGTGTGCGGTCGAGGGCACTCTTCGCAGAGACTCGCGCCTGGTCCATCACGTCGAGGAGCTGCTTGCCATCGGCTGCCGCGGCCATGGCACCTTCGGAGGCCTCACGCACGACGGTGAGAATGGTTCCTTCCATCGGGCGGCCAACCGCGGCGTACGCAGCAGTCGACGCGGCCGACAACGCCTTGGCCATAGCGGTGCCGTCAACAACCGGTTCGCCGGCCACTACCCCGGCGATACCACGCAGGATCTGGGACAGAATGACGCCAGAGTTGCCGCGGGCGCCCATGAGCGAACCGTGGCTGATGGCCTTACAGGTGGCGACCATTTCGGCCTCCGAGGTCATCATCTCGGCCACGACAGCGTCGAGGGTGCGGCTCATGTTGGTGCCGGTGTCACCATCGGGCACGGGGTAGACGTTCAGGCGGTTCAACGCTCCGGCGTGGGCTCGGATGGCGTCGGCAAATTCGGCGATGGTGGCGCGTAAACCGTCAACATCGAGCCGTTCGAGGGTCTGCATACCTCAGATGGTAGCGACCACCGCCCAACGAGACCGCTGTCACAGCCATCATTCATCGCTTTTGGACTTACCGCCACCCCTGATAGCCTCCCTGTCCACATTAGTTTGGTCGTTTCTAGGAGAGCCCCAATGGCTTCAGTTTGTGAATTGTGCGGGAAGCACCCGTCATGGGGTCGAAGCGTGTCGCACTCCCATATCCGTACCAAGCGTCGCTGGAATCCGAATATCCAGCGCGTGCGGGCCCTTGTGAACGGTTCCGCCAAGCGGGTAAACGTCTGCACCGGCTGCATCAAGTCCGGCAAAGTCGTCAAAGCCGGCCACTGAGCGATCGAGGCGGAACCGGATCATGCAAGGCGTCATCAAAGCGTACGACCCAGCATCCGGCAACGGCTTAGTTCTTCGAGATACCGACCTGTCCGAGTTCGACCTTTCACCGGTCGCACTTGAGGGGTCGGTCTTTCGCATGCTCCGGCAAGGTCAGCGCGTGGTCTTCGACCTCGATGATCTTGGTCGGGCAACCCGTTTGCGCCTCGGTTCCGAGGGCGACATGGGTACCCCGGGCTTTGCGCCTGCGTCTGCGTAACACCCCAACTTCATTCTCTTGCGGGACAAATCAGGGCGCTCAATGAGGAGTAGTCACGATGACGGCAACAACGGCGAACCAGGCTCTGTTTACATGGGTGGATGAATGGGCGCGGGTTTTTGAGCCCGCCTCCATCCACTGGTGTGATGGCACATTGGAAGAGTACGACGCGTTGTGCGCTGGCATGGTTGCCTCGGGCACCTTCGTGAAGCTCGATGATGAGAAGCGGCCCAACAGTTACTGGGCCCACTCCGATCCGGGCGACGTGGCCCGCGTGGAGGATCGCACGTACATCTGTTCGAAGGATGCGGCCGATGCCGGGCCGAACAACAACTGGCGAGATCCCGCTGACATGGAAGCCACCATGCTCGCCCTGTTCAAGGGTTGCATGCACGGTCGCACCATGTACGTCGTACCGTTTTCGATGGGCCCGCCGGGCTCACCCATTGCCCACATCGGTGTGCAGCTCACCGACTCGGCCTATGTGGCGGCCAGCATGCGCACCATGACCCGCATGGGCCAAGGTGCGCTCGATGCCCTCGGCGACAGCCAGTGGGTGCCGTGCGTGCATTCCGTCGGTGCACCGCTTGAGGCCGGCGAGGCAGACGTGCCGTGGCCGTGTAACACCGACAACAAGTTCATCGTGCACTTCCCCGAGACCCGCAACATCTGGTCATTCGGCTCGGGCTACGGCGGCAACGCGCTGCTCGGCAAAAAGTGCTTCGCTCTTCGCATCGCTTCCGTCATGGCCCGAGACGACGGCTGGCTGGCCGAGCACATGCTCATCCTCAAGCTCACTTCGCCGGACAAGATCGTGAAGTACGTCGCGGCGGCGTTCCCGTCGGCGTGTGGCAAGACCAACCTCGCCATGTTGGTTCCCACCATCAAGGGCTGGGATGTGGAGACGGTTGGCGACGACATCTGCTGGATGAAATTCGGTGCTGATGGACAGTTGTACGCCATCAACCCCGAGGCCGGTTTCTTCGGCGTGGCACCGGGTACGGGTGAAGACACCAACCCCAACGCCATGGCAACGCTGTGGGGCAACGCAGTGTTCACCAACACTGCGCTCACGCCCGATGGTGATGTGTGGTGGGAAGGCATGACGGCCGACAAGCCTGCCCGTCTGACCGACTGGCGGGGCAACCAGTGGACTCCGGAGTCCGACACACCCGCTGCCCACCCCAACGCTCGATTCACCGTCGGTGCGGCCCAGTGCCCGTCGATTGCACCGGAATGGCAGGACCCGGCCGGTGTACCGATCTCGGCCATCTTCTTTGGCGGTCGGCGTCGCACCACCGTGCCTCTTGTGCAGCAGGCGTTCGACTGGGAACACGGCGTGTTCCTCGGCTCCACCATGGCCTCGGAGACGACCGCGGCCGCCGGCGGCGCCGTGGGGAAGCTGCGTTTCGACCCGATGGCCATGTTGCCGTTTTGCGGATATGACATGGGCTCGTACTTCGCCCATTGGCTCAAGATCGGTACGGCAACCTCACCCCAAAAGTTGCCAGAGATCTTCTTCGTCAACTGGTTCCGCCGAGATGAAGATGGCCGCTTCCTGTGGCCCGGCTATGGCGAAAACTCCCGGGTGCTCAAGTGGGCCTTCGAGCGTGTCATCGGTACAGCCGACGCGGTCAAGACGCCCATTGGCTATCTTCCGACGCCAAGCGCGCTCGACGTGACCGGCCTCGACATCTCGGCCGGCGACCTCGACACGCTGCTGTCCGTCGACGTCGACGGTTGGCAAGCCGCGCTCCCCCAGATCGAAGCTCACTTCGCCCAGTTCGGTGATCGTCTCCCCCTCGAACTCACCCAGCAACTCGACGCCCTCCGAACTCGCTTGGCCGTGGCCTAAGACCGGAGGGTCTTAGCGGGCGAGGCCGACGAGCATGGCTCGTATTCCGAGGCCCATGATGAAGAGGCCTCCACCGCCGTACAGGAGGTATTTGCGACTGGCCAGCTGGCGGCGGTATGACGCAAGAATGCCGACGGCAATGATGGCAACGAAGCCGTAGAAGCTGTGGAACTTGGGGTGCACAAACTTCAACCCGGCCACCAGGTACGTGCCGACCATCACCTGGATGAACACGGCAACCTCGGCCACGCCGGTGAACCACCACAGCGCTCGGGTGCGCAGGGCCGGCTTCTTGTGGGCCAGCAGCGCCCACAAGCCGGCGAAACCGTTTCCCAGAATGACGAACCACGCGAAACCCTTGTGGAAGTTGCGAACGGCGATGGACGAGACGGCGAGCAAGGACGGCAAATTACCCGATTGACCCGTCATCAGCGAAAGAGCGTCTCGGCCTCGGCGCCCGCTTCGACCAATCGCAACGTGCTGCCGTCGTGTTCGAAGATGGTGCAAGACGTGTTGTCGAGACTATGGATGACGACACGGTCATCTCCGGTGGCTGCGCCGATAGCGGCGTTGATGGCGATGAAGTGGCTGAACACGATGGTGTCTTCGCTTCGCGAAAGCAGGAGTGCCGCCAATTCATCGCGGTAGGACTGGTAACGCGAACCAAGTTCGCTCCACGTGCCCTGACAAGCGCTCCGCAACCAACCAACCCGGTCGTTGAGGGGCACTCCTTCAGGCGACGGAAGCTCGGCAACCCTTGCTTCGATTGTTACGTGAGCCGACCAGGTCTTGGCCAGCGGAGCAGCCGTCTCGCGACAGCGACGCAACGGACTCGAGACGATCGCTACCGGCGCACCGGTGGCCAGGCGACGTGCGACGGCGAAAGCCTGCTGTTGACCCAGTTCGTCGAGGCCCGGATCGGGGTCGTCGTCCCATCCGCCGGTGGCTCGACCGTGGCGGACAAGAACCAGGCGTGGCATCAGTCGAGCAACCAGGTGGCGTTGACGCCGGCTGGCGTACCGACCTCAATGAACCACTCGGTGCCGAACGCGGCCCGGAACGCCTCATCGGGCATGGTGAGAAAGAATGACGTGTCGCTGATCTGGCTGGCGTGGCAGGCCATGCTGGCCTTCTTCTGTGCGACGTAAGCGGTGACGTCAACCTTGTGGGTCAGCACGGCTTCGGGTTCGCCGAACGGGTTGCCGTCGTCGGCAGGGGCATCAGGATCAAACGGCATCTCGCCACCCATCTCGGCGACCGTCTTGAAGAAGTCTCGAACGGAATCACGATTCACCGTGGCCTCGAACACCTTCGGTGTGCCGACCAGCTTCGATGCTGCGTGACCGACCCGATGCACCTGGATGTGATCGGGATGCCCATAGTTGCCGTGCCAGTCGTAGACCACAAGAACATCGGCATTCTCCTCACGAAGAATGTGCGCCATGCGAGCGCCCGCCACGTCAACGTCAGCCGACCAGAAAGCATCGGCATCAGCGTTCTGCTCCCACCCGGTCATGCCAGAATCGACGTAGCCAAGCCAATAGATCGCATCGACACCGAGCGTGGCGGCCGACGTCGACACTTCCGTCCTGCGGCGATCGGCCAGCGTTTCGTTGGGGCCGAGATCATCGGGCTTTTCGCCATGCTCTCCGCCCGTTGCGACCACGAGAACCACGCGGTGGCCTTCTGCCTTCGCTCTCACCATCGTTCCGCCGGTCGAGATGCATTCGTCGTCGGGATGGGCGTGGAGGAAGACAAGTGTGCTCATAGGAACCGCCTAGACGCTAGCAGCGCTCCACTTCGTTACGCCGACGCTGCGCCGTCCGCCAGCAACTGGTCGATGTCAACGGTGGAGTAACCGGCGCTGGCAAGCACCTCTCGCGTGTGGGCACCGGGCCGAGCCGGGGCATGAGACAGCGCTGCACTCGTTCGTGAAAAGCGCGGCGCAGGCGCGGGCTGCAGCAAGCCGCGGTGCTCGACAAACGTTTGACGCTCATGGTTGTGCGGATGCGCGGCGGCTTCGCTCATGGTCAGCACGGGAGCGAAACAGACATCGGTGTGCTCCATGAGCGCGCACCATTCCGCCTGAGTCTTGCCCCCAAAGACTTCGCGTAGGCGCGTCTTCAGCCGCGGCCACATAGTCGTGTCGTACTGACGAGCGAACTCGGCATCATTGCCCAGACCCGTGATGCGCAACAGCTCTGCGTAGAACTGTGGCTCGATCGAACCGATCGACACGTACTTACCATCGGCACACGCAAACACGTCGTAGAAGTGCGCGCCGGTATCGAGCAGGTTGGTACCGCGATGATCTTCATCGAACATGCCCGCATGCTTCAGGGCCCAAAAGAACGTCATCAGGCTGGCTGAACCGTCCACCATGGCGGCGTCGATCACCTGGCCCTGGCCACTTCGTTGTGCTTCAAGGATGCCGCACACCATCCCGAAGGCAAGGAACATGCCACCGCCACCGAAATCACCGACCAGGTTGAGCGGAGGCGTTGGGCCCTCCCCCGCTCGGCCAATGTGCGCCAGGGCTCCCGCAAGCGAGATGTAGTTGATGTCGTGTCCGGCTGCTTGTGCGTATGGCCCGTCCTGCCCCCAACCGGTCATGCGACCGAACACCAGCCTCGGGTTCCTTGCCGCGCAGTTGTCCGGGCCGAGACCAAGGCGTTCCATCACCCCTGGCCGAAAGCCCTCCACAAGCCCGTCGGACGTCTCCACGAGTCGGAGCACCGCGGCGACACCATCGGGATGCTTCAGGTTGACCGCAATACTGCGACGGCCACGCAGCATCACGTCGGTGACGGGCTTGTCCGTGGTTTGTCCGGCGCGGTCGATGCGGATGACGTCGGCGCCCATGTCGGCGAGCATCATCGACGCAAACGGAGCGGGACCGATGCCTGCCAGTTCGATGATGCGATACCCGGTCAGTGGTCCAGACATGGTGGCAACTTCCTTCTACGAACGGCAGGACAAAGAGATCATGCCTCACCGGCATTTCATGTCGCGCTTTGGGTCGTTTCCGTCCAACAGCTGAACGCCCGGCAAACAATCACAGGATCCTGTGGGAAACGCTCACTATCCCGCCTTAGCCGTAGACGACGAGGGACTTAGCGTGGCCAGGGTACAGCCCGTTCGCTTACCGAAGGCGCGACTGATCGGTGGGGTGCAACCGAAGCACTTCGCTCGATTTCAGGACAGCCGGTTACGGCGGCGGCTACCAACTCGGACCAGGCGCAACACTGCCGCCACTCGTGCTCGACCCCGACGAAGCCGTCTCGGTCGCGCTTGGTCTGCGTCCCACCGCCGGCGTAGTTTCGTCAAGTCCGGTCGCAGCCTTGAACCTTCACGCGCCGGTCGACCCCTCTGCTGTAAAGGGTCGACCAGCGCCAAGTTCAGGAGGAATGGTCAGTCGCTGTGCCCGCTGTCGCCATCACCGTCACCATCGCCGTTTCGGTCGCTGACGGTGATGATGCCGTAGATGCCGTCGGCTTCCTCGTTCGGTCCTGCCGTAAACAGCACGCTGCCGACACCGCCGCTGGTCGCATCTCCTGCGAGTAACGCCCACAGCCCGTCGATAACGAGCGGGTGGCCATCCCCATCGGACAAGGTTCCGCTGTGATCGCCATCCATGGCGTCATACATTTCGACCTGACCGTTGCCGAACTGGCCGACCAGCAACTCGCCCGCATGAGCACCCCAGCTGTCCGGTGCGAGCGCGAGCCCCCACGGTGCGTTCATGCCGTTGCGTTCGAACCTGCGGATGAACTTGCCGTCGGGAGTGAACTCGGCGACCAGACCTAACCGGCGACCGGCGACCTCGTCATTCGTCACCGGGTCGCGCAAGGCGTAAGCCACGAAAACATGGTCGGCGCCGCTGGCATCTCGAAGGGTTTGCACGTTGAAGGGCGAAAATCCCTTGGGTAGATGACGCACGCTGAAGGCCCCCGGCCAACTCGCCGATTGCCACGTCGAGTCAAAGACGTCGATGCGGCCCAGTGTGAAGTTGGCCCCGAGCAAGTAGCTCACCCCGCCGACCGACGTTTGGGCCAGGCCCTTGAAGTTGCTGCCGGCAACCTGAGCGGTTCGCTCGGCGGCGGTGCCTGCGGCCCGGTTCCAACCCCACAATTCCCCGTCTTCGTTGGCAAAGACGAACACGGCCGGCGATCCGTTCGACAACTTGAACCCGGTCGTTGCGTTGGCGATCTGGCCCGTCGGCCCGCCCGGAACGGTCACGACCAGCGGCGGTACCGTCACGCCGGCGGGCGCAGCAGCCGTGCCCCCCAAGGCCAGCGTCGAAACGTTCGCGTGATTGTCGGAGATCCAAACAGGCGACGTGGGCAGCTTCGACAGCCCCCACGGATTCAGCAGGTTCGGGTCAACCTTCGCCGCCCCCAAACCGGTGCGGTTTGCCACGAGCACCGTTGTGGTCCCAGACAAGTCCGGCCGCTCGTGGGCCGTGGCAACACCGGACGACAAGATCACCAAGAGTCCTACACCTGTCGCCGCAACCAGCCGATTGGCGGTTCTCCCTTGGCGATGGCTTGTTGCGAATTCGGTTGTACCCATGCGAGTTCCTCCTCATTCAAGGCGAACGACCACTTCGCTCCCCACCTTCTTTACGCTCCAAGTCAGACGAAAGACTGAGGCGATGCTGCGGGAACGATCAAAAGCGCTCAATCTTGCGCAATCGTCACAACAATCGCGCCCGCGCGCATACGCATGTTTTCTAGCGGCGATTGGCACTCTCGCGAACGGTTTGGCGAGCGTTGTTTTGATGGCTGATCATGACGTCAATCAGGACCGGCCACAGGGGAATCGGAAGGTCGTGACCCATGTCGTTGAGCACGAACAGGTTGGCGCCGGGTACCAGTTCAGCGGTGCGCTCGCCGCCAGACAGCGAGATGAGCGTGTCGGCCCGACCATGAATGACGAGGGTCGGCGTGGCGAGTTGGGCAAGACCTTCGGCGCGGGGCGGCGAACCGAGGATGGCGAGGTACTGGCGGATCGCTCCGTCGGGAAAGAACATGCGGTCGAAGTCACGCGCGATGCGAGCTCGCTCGAGCTGCTCATCGAAATAGCGAGGGCTCGACCAGACCTTGCGCCCGACAACGGTCTGCTCGATGTAGTCAGCTCGGATCGATGTGGGAGCGGCGGTCAGCGCCGCGTTGGCCTCGGGCGACGACCGACCGAAGTCCGGCTCACCGGTGTTCGACATGATTGATGTGAGCGACAGCACTCGATGAGGATGCTCGATGGCCATGGCCTGCACGATCATGCCGCCCATCGAGGCCCCCGCGATGTGGGCGCGCTCGATGTGGAGCGCCCTCAGTAAGGCCATGCCATCGGCCGCCATATCACTGAGCAGGTACGGCAGATCAGGCATGTCACCTTTGCCATTGCGAGCAGTCATCACCCTCGACAACGAGCCGCTGCCGCCCGCGAGGTGGGTTGACAATCCGACATCGCGATTGTCGTAACGAATGACGAAGCGACCTCGGGCCGCGAAGCGCTCGCACATGCCGGTCTCCCAGGCTGTGAGCTGCGACGTGAAGCCATTCACCAACAGCAACGCCGGATCATCAGGCTTGCCGAACGTCTCGAAACAGAGTTCCAGCCCATTCGCCTGAATCATCGCCATGGGGTGCAGTATCGCCATTGACCAACGGCTGGTCAAACGCTCTTCCTTAGCGGATCCTTAGCGGAGGATGAGTGCAGCGATCCGGCGCATTTCACAGTCGAAGAAGACCTCATGATTATCGACGACGTTGTGGCGGTGGCCGAACAGTTCGGAGCTGATGGCACCGAACAAATGCGTCCAACCGATCACACCGTTGACAACTGCCGCGTCCGGAAGGTCCGACGGCGCCTGTGCTCGCAGCGGTCGGATGGATCGAACGACGCTCCTCGAAACCGGCAGGGCTGATTCGGCCAGTCGACCGTCAGCACGAGCGTCGACCAGGATGCCCAGAAGAACGGCCGAGAATCGCACGACCGGTTCAATGGTGGTTTCCGGCGCGACGTAACCGGGAACCGGCGTGCCGTAAATGAGTGCGTACTCGTGCGGATTCGCCAGCGCCCAGGTCCGCACCGCCTTGCAGACGGCGAGCCACCGTCCGAGCAGGTCCGTCCTTTTGCAGGAACGATCGGCCGCCTCACCAACGTCGGCAACGGCCCCGTAGGCATCGATGATAAGAGCAGTAAGCAGGTCGTCTCGACTCGGGAAGTAGCGGTAGAGCGCGGACGAAACCATGCCGAGATCGCGCGCGACGGCCCGAAGCGACAGGTTTACCGCGCCGCCCACGGCCACATGCCGACGAGCTACCGCAAGGATCTCGCCTGTGAGTTGGGCCCGAACCCGCTCTCGTGCGTTTCGGGGGGCGGAGACAGAGGACATGAAGACAGAATGCCTCATTTCGAGAGCAGTGACAAGTATCGAGAGCACCGCTCTTGACATTTCGTCGAACGCGAGTCACTATGGCGTCACCGAGAGCAGTGCTCTCTAAACGAATCAGGAGTCACGAAATGACTACATCATCCACTCACGTCATCGTCGGATCGGGACCGGTTGGCACGACCACCGCGTTGCTCTTGGCCGACCTCGGTCATCAGGTCCGAGTGATCACTCGCTCGGGCAGCGGTCCGACCCACCGCAACATCGAGCGGGTGGCACTCGACGCCGCCAACGAGGCGGCCCTCACCAAGGCGACTGCAGGAGGTGCCGCGATCTACAACTGCGTGAACCCGCCGTATCACCGTTGGCCTACTGATTGGCCGCCGATTGCCAACGCCATGCTCGCCGCGGCCGAGTCAGCGGGCGCGGTGCTCGTCATGATGGGGAACCTCTACGGCTACGGCCCGACAACGAGGCCAATGAAGGAGAGCGACCGACTCGCTTCGACCGGCGTGAAGGGTGGCGTGCGCATCAAGATGTGGCGCGACGCACTGGCCGCGCACCAGTCAGGCCGCATCCGCGCTGCGGAGGTCAGGGCCAGTGATTTCATCGGCCCTGAAGTGCTGAACAGCCACCTGGGCGAGCGGGTGATCCCAAAGCTTTTGAAGGGTAAGGGGGTGCAGGTGCTGGGCAACCCCGACATGGCCCACAGCTTTACATTCATGCCCGACGTGGCCAGAGCACTCGTAACTGCCGCTACCGACGAACGAGCCTGGGGCAAGGCATGGCACGTACCCACCAACCCGGCCATTACCTCCCGCGAAATGATCACGATGATGAGCAAGATTGCAGGTGTCGCTCCGGTCAAGGTCAGCGGCATACCGAACGCCCTCCTCAAGGTCGGTGGCGTGTTCTCGCCGATGTTTCGCGAGTTGCCTGAAATGCTTTACCAGTTCGACCGTCCGTTCATCGTCGACTCATCACTCTTCACCTCCACCTTCGGCCAGAGCCCTACGCCACTGCAGGAGGTTCTGACCTCAACCGTCGATTGGTACCGCAATCGCGCGTCTTGAACCGGAGCGGACCTGATCCTCTAGATTCATCGTGTGACCAGCGGAGTGATTCGGGCCATTGCGCCGGGGCGAGTGAACATTATTGGCGACCACACCGACTACACCGGTGGTCTGGTGCTTCCGATGACCATCGATCGGGCAACCGTTATCGAGGGACGCCGCCAGGACGGTCCGGTGGAACTCACATCGTCGGACGACCCAACTCCCGCCGTAGTGGCTCTCGACGAAGAAGACCCGTTCCATGTCACGCCTCAGTGGGCCCGGTACGTGGCCGGTGTGGTCTACGAGATGAAGCCGGTCCACGGTTTCACGGGCACTGTCACCACGACGATTCCGAGCGGTGCCGGGCTGTCGTCCAGTGCAGCGCTCGAGGTGGCCGTGGGTCTGGCGCTCGGCTTCGACGGCACGGCAACCGAGCTCGCACTGCTCGCCCAACGGGCCGAGCAGAACGCCAGCGGCGTGCCTTGCGGGATCATGGACCAACTGAGCATTGCGGCTGGTAACAAACTTGGCCCCACACTCATCGACTGTCACGAGTTGACGGTCACGTCGGTGCCGTTTCCCGAAGATCTCGACGTCGTCGTGGCCTACGGTCATCACAGAACCTTGCTCGGCAGCCAATACGCCACACGCGTCAAGGAGTGCGCTGAGGCCGAGGCCATTATTGGTCCGCTCCGGTCGGCAGTGCTGGCCGACACGGCACAGATTGCCGATGCTGTAGTGCGCTCCCGCGCCCGCCATGTCATTAGCGAGAACCAGCGTGTACGCGATTTCGTCGCTGCGATGGAGGCCAACGCTCGGGCTGCGGCTGGTCGATTGATGGTCGAAAGCCACAACAGCCTCCGGGATGATTATCACACGTCCACCGCACCCATGGACGCGCTGGTGAAAGACCTCTCATCTCGCAAGGGCGTATGGGGTGCCCGCATGACCGGCGGCGGATTCGGCGGCTGCGTGGTCGCGCTCACTGAGCCCGGCGTGTTCGAAACCGACGAGGACAAGCGAGTGTGGGTCGTGCACCCAGCGCCAGGAGCGCACCTCGAACACGTCTGATCCGAGCGTGTCAGACTGAACCCATGAAGCTCTCGATGATGCTCAACTATTCGGGCGACTCCAAGGCAGCAGCCGACGAGGTCGTGGCTCTGGAAAAAGCGGGTGTCGAGGCCGTGTGGGTGCCCGAGGCCTACAGCTTCGATGCCATCTCGATGATGGGTTACCTGGCCGCCAAGACCACCTCGATGGAGATCGGCTCAGCCATTGTCAACGTGTTCAGCCGTACACCAACGTTGCTTGCCATGTCGGCTGCGGGTCTCGACTACGTGTCAGGCGGACGCATCAACTTCGGTCTTGGCGCGTCGGGTCCGCAGGTGATCGAGGGCTTCCACGGTGTGCCCTACGAGGCGCCGATGACGAAGATCAGAGAGACCATCGAGGTGTGCCGCCAAGTGTGGCGACGCGAAGTCATCAACTACCAGGGCAAGACCATCCACATTCCCTTACCCGAGGGCCAGGGCACCGGGTTGGCCAAGCCGCTCAAACTCATCAACCACCCGGTGCGTGACAACATCCCGCTGTACTGGGCGTCACTGAAAGGCAAGAGCGTCGAAGCCACTGCCGAAGTGGCCGATGGCTGGATCCCCATCTTCTACATTCCCGAGTTAGCTGATCGGGTGTGGGGCGATGCCATCTCGCTCGGCACGAAAAAGCGTGGCGCATCACTCGGCAAACTCGACATTCTGGCGGGTGGCGCGGTGGCTATCGGCGACGACCTTCCGATCGACACGTTGCTCGATATGGGTCGTAAGCAGACCGCCCTCTACGTGGGCGGGATGGGTGCAAGGGGCAAGAACTTCTACAACGACATTCTGAGCGCGTACGGCTGGGAGGCCGAGGCCAAGCTGGTGCAGGACCTCTACCTCGACGGCAACAAGACCGAGGCCGAGGCCGCGCTTCCCGCCGAATACCTGCGTATGGGTTCACTCATCGGGCCGGAGGGTTACGTGCGCGACCGGCTGGCCGCCTACGTGGAGGCCGGCGTCACCTACTTCCAGGCTGGCCTGTTCGGCACGTTGGAACAGAAGCTCGCCACTGTCGAGCAGCTCCGCAAAATCATCGACGATCTCTAGCTGTCAGTTCCCGAGCAGGCGGGCTTTCTGCGCCGCGAACTCCTCGGCCGTAAGCGTGCCGCGCTGCATCATCGCCTCTAGCTTTTCGAGCTGACTGGCGACATCGGCGCCACCGCCTTGGCCGACGTGGGCACGCATGGTGCGCGTGCTTTCGGCCAGGATGAGCTTCTGCACCGACTGCGGTTTACGAATGTCGGTGAAGGTCTGCTGGCCATCTTCCCCACCAGACTCGATGAGGAGGTTGCCAGCTCCGATCAGTCGCTCTCGTACCGATTGGGCGAAGTTGACGTTCATCACCCGATCGATGGGGATCTCCACCCCGGCCTTTGCAAAGACGCCGTGGCGATGAAGAATGCGGTGCGATGTCACGACGAAATTGGTGGTGACCCACTTCATGTAGCGCACGATTGTCCAGAGGATGCCAGCCACGATGACGACGAGCGCCACCCAGCCAAGCCCTTTGGCAGCTGTGCTGGCATCGTTCTTCGTAGCACCAAGCACAATGGCCGCAATGCCCAGCACGATCCCGAGTAACAACAGTGCGATCGACTCGGTAAAGAAGACCCAGTGGGGATGAATGTCGAGCGCGACGTCTTCGTCGGCCAGGAGCAACTTTCGAGGAAACGGCATATCCCGCAGCGTACCGGCCAACAGGCCCCCTCGTTGTCGTCTCGCGTCTCGTAGGGTTTCGGCGTGGACACTATGAGCGACAACCTGCTGGAGGGCCTGGACGCGGCCCAGCAGGCTGCGGTCATGTCGCCAGGTGCTCCGCTGTGCATTTTGGCCGGGGCTGGCTCGGGAAAGACCACGGTTCTTACCCGACGCATCGTGCGAAGGGTCACCGACGGAAGCGCCGATTCGGCCCATGTGCTGGCGCTCACGTTCACCCGTCAGGCCGCGGGCGAGCTGGTTCGACGGCTCAGCCGCTTCGGCCTCCAGGACCGCCCGACCGTCGGCACTTTTCACGGCGTGGCCTATAGCGTGCTGCGTCAACGCTGGGAGGACCAGGGCCGCCGCCCGCCTACGTTGCTCACCAGTCGCATCACGGTCGTGCGTGGTCTGGCTGGCGCAGGTACCAGCGCGGCGACCGTCGCCGAGATCGTGGCCGAGATCGACTGGAGTCGCGCCCGCCGTGTTACACCTGATCGCTATATCGCACTGGCAGCGAAGGCGGTACGGCGCACCAAGCTCTCCCCCGATCGGATCGCGGCCGCCTTCACGGCGTATGAGGCCGAGAAGGTAAAGCGAGGACTCATCGATTTCGACGATCTACTCGAGCAGTGCCTGCGCACTATCGAGCGTGATCGGGCCTTCGCCGAAGTGCAACGTTGGCGCTTCCGGCACATCTTCGTGGACGAGTTTCAGGACATCAACCCGTTGCAAATGAAACTGCTGGAGATGTGGCGAGGAGGCCGCAACGACCTTTGCATCGTCGGCGACCCGAACCAGGCCATCTACGGATGGAACGGGGCCGACCCGTCGTTCCTCCGCAACGCCGAGAAGCTCTTCCCCGGCCTCACCGTCGTGCGCCTCACGGCCAATTACCGCTCAACGCCCGAGATCATTGCGGCCGGTCAGCGCGTGCTCGGCGACGACGCCACCGCCGTGACCACGACGAGGGCCGAGGGCAATCTGCCTGAGCTGCACGCGTTCGCAACGGACACGGCCGAAGCTGACGGCATCGCCGCGCTTTTGTCGGTCGCCCGCCGTCCGGGTCAGCGTTGGGGCTCGTGCGCGGTGCTCACCCGCACCAATGCTCAGCTCATCACCATCGCGCAGCAGTTACTGGCGGCCGGGATTCCCGTGCGCTCACGCCTTGCCACGTCCCAACTCACGCATCCGGCGGTTCGATCCGCCGTAGCGGACAGCACCGAGTTCGCCGGTCGCACCGCCGTTCGCGACTGGATCACCGAGGTTCAGTTCAAACTCCAGGACCCCGACGCCGTGCTCGAAGCCGACGCTCGTGAAGCACTTGAGCGATTGGTGGAGGCGACGTTTGAGCACATCGACAGCGAACCGTTCGCCACGCACCAGTCACTGCGCCTGTCGTTGTCGGGTGAAAGCAGCCAGGGTGACGGTGTGGAGTTGCTCACCTTTCACGCCGCAAAGGGTCGCGAGTGGCACACGGTGGTGGTGGCCGGGCTGGAGCATGGTTTGGTCCCCCATTCCAGCGCCGACACGCCCGCAGCCCTAGCCGAGGAGACCCGCCTGTTGTACGTGGCCCTCACACGCGCCACACAGACCCTTCACGGCACATGGGCCAAGACCCGCGCCGGGTATCGGGCCGGCCGAAAACGCTCACCCCTGGTCGGGGGCATGCTCACCGAGACCGCGCCCACCGCCCCTCCCCCCATCGAGGTCCGCCGCGCCCCGACCCGCCCCGACCCGGTACTGGTCGCGCTGCAATCGTGGCGAGCCCACCGCGCCCGTGCCGCCGCCGTAACGCCCTCGTTCATCATGACCGACGCCGCCCTCGCCTCACTCGCCATCGCCCGACCCCGCACCGCCGACGAGCTCGCCCTCGTTGCCGACCTCTCCCCGGCCGCCCTCCACCACTTCGGCCCCCAACTCCTCGCCCTGCTGGCCGAGGTTTAGTTCTGTAGTCGCCCGGAGGTGCAGCGCAACCACACGCGCCTACAGAAGTTGCGGTCAAGCACCGACGGATGAGAGAGCCCAGTAGATACGAAACAGTTCTTGCACCGTTTCGGGCAGTCGCTCGTCAATGTCCCGATCGCTCACCCGCTCGGAATGCCAGCCCAACAGGTGGTACTGGCGGTCGCGCCAGCGGTCGTACTGGCTGGCTTCCCGTCGGGAGTGCCACTCGGCGTGGTCCACTTCGACGATGAACCGACGCGAGGGTTCGGCTACGTCGGGATGCACCAGCTCTCCTCCCAATAGTAGCAAGGGCATCTGACGCTGGAGACGAGGTAGTCCGGATGCTTCCAATGCCGTAACGAGTCGAAGCTCGTGATCAGAGTCAACGGGTTTCTGTGCAGGTGCACGAGCCGCTAGAACGCTTTCGAACCGCTTCGCTCCGGCGCGACCCTGTTTCGACAAACGCGCCTGCACCGCGTCGAGCACCGGAACGGTAAAGAGTGCCCGACTCAGCCCGTGCTCGATGATCGATTCCAAGTCCTCGGCTGACAGCATCGAGGCAAGGTCAAAGACTGTGCGGGCTGCTGAGGTGAGCGCTATCCCGTCGGCTCGTCGGACGATGTCGGTGGGAGGCAAGTCGGTGGTTGCATGCAGAACGACCTCGTCGAGCCCGGAACCCTGGGGCAGACGCCGCTCTCCGCGCATGATCGACAGATGTATGTCTCGATAGCGGGAGAGCTTTCGCAGTCCCCAAAGCTGGCCGGCCGTAATGTGCGAAATGACACCGTCGCAGTACAGAACCAGATCGACCATTCGTTGCTGTTGTGTGCGCGGTGCGCTGGATGAGAGGTAGACACCGCGGTGGGCGTCGACCAATCGACCTGACTCGCGCATCTGACGGATCTCCCCGGTGGTGAATCCGCATTTCTGCAGCCATTCCCGTGAAACCACGCCGTGTTGAGCGGCAAGGCGTGCCGCAAGCAGTTCAGTTTTCGCCATGACTTCTCCTGACGCATCGCATCAAAGGGGAAGTACGTCCACCTTATTTGTAGGCGGCCGAGGTTGTCCAGCAACCCGCCGCGCCTACAGAACCACTACCAGGTCGGGTCGAGGTCGATGATGACGGGGGCATGGTCGGAGGGTTGGGTGCCTTTGCGGGCGTTGCGGTCGATGATGGCCCATTTGGTGGCGGCCTTTACGGGGGCCGAACCGAGGATGTAGTCAATGCGCATGCCGCGGCCCATGTGGAAGTCGCCAGCGCGGTAATCCCACCAGGAGTAGAAGGGGCCTTCGGGGTGCATCTCACGGAACAGGTCGGTGAGGCCCCATGCCTTCAGCCGATCGAGCGCAGCCCGTTCCTCGGCGGACACGTGGGTACTGCCCTGAGCCTTCACGCCGTTCCACACGTCGACATCGGTGGGCGCGATGTTGAAATCACCACCGATGGCGACGGGCTCGTCGGGTTTGCTGTTCTGGTCGAGGTGGATGCGGAGCCGTTCGAGCCAGGCGAGTTTGTAGGTGTAGTGGTCGTCGTCGAGGGCGCGGCCGTTGGGTACGTACACCGAGGTACAGCGCACCCCACCGCAGGTGGCGGTCAGCACGCGAGCGTCGCCATCGGGTTCGCCCCCGTCGGCGAAGTTGGCAACCACGTTGTCGATGCCGACGCGGGACAAAATGGCTACCCCGTTCCATTGTCCCTGGCCGTGATGGGCAGTCTCATAACCCAGCGCCTCGAAGGCCAAACCGGGCCAGGCGCTATCGGCCAGCTTGGTTTCTTGCAGCAACGCAACGTCGGGACGGACCTCATCCAGCCAGGCCTCAATCCGAGGCAGCCGCACCTTCAATGAGTTCACATTCCACGTGGCAATACGCATGAGCCCACCTTAGGCCGTAGGCACTGCCCACGACCCGAGCCGAGCGATGACCTCAACAGGCATGGCTCAGGCGCTGGCGGGCTTGGCCTTCGGGGCGGCTTTCCTCGCCGGAGCAGCTGATTTGGCTGGCGCCTTTTCTGCCCCAGCAGGCTTGGACGCAACGGTGGATTTCGCCGCCACGGCCGTGGCCGAAGGCCCCTTTACCGCCAGAGCTTTCTTCGCTGCCGGAACCTTCTTGGCTGCTGGAACCTTTTCTGCCGCGGGTGTCTTGGGCGAGGGAACCTTCTTTGACGGCACGGCCTTCGGCACCTCAGGGGTGGGTGTGGCGGCCTTCTTTGGGGCTGCGGCTTTCTTGGCGGCCGCCTTGCTTGGCGCGGCTTTCTGCGCAGTGGGCTCGGCCGCCGGGGCAGTGACGGGCGGTGACGACGGCGCCGTGGCTTTCTTCGACGGTGCAGCTTTGCGTGGCTTCGCGGAGGCCTTGGCCGGGATCTCGGTTGGTGTCACCGGGGTCGGGGTAGCAACAGCCACCGGCGCGGCAGCCTCGACAGCGGGCTTGGCGGTACGAGGAGCCGCCTTCTTGCGGCCGACGCTCTTGGCCGGCTTCGGCTCGGCCACAGCCGGGACGGCTACAACACCCGAGGGCGCGAAGCCGGGCAGGGAGGCGTCGATCCCGCGGCGCGCCGCATTGAAGCTGACGATGACGACGGCACGCTTCTCGCCCAACGCCACCACTTCACGCGCACTGCGCGGGGCGGGCACGGCCATGGACCGCATGGGGACGTAGATATGCACGCCATCGGCCGTGACGGCGTAGGCACCGTGGGAGGAGTAACTCTTGAAGGTCACGTCAAGTGTGGTGCCGACTGGGTGGTGCTCAACAAAGCTCAGGAAGGCCATAAGCTCGTTGGTGGGGTTGCCCTTTGGCGTAGCCGGGGCGGCAGGCTTCGGGGCGGCAGCAGCCTTGGCCGCTGCGGTCTGCGAACGAGACGGCTTCGGCTCGGCAAC
This sequence comes from Actinomycetes bacterium, assembly GCA_031410595.1. Classification (GTDB taxonomy): domain Bacteria; phylum Actinomycetota; class Acidimicrobiia; order Acidimicrobiales; family Ilumatobacteraceae; genus JANMCE01. Next base: position 21,463 of record JANNZM010000055.1, read on the forward strand.
GGGCGTCGGGGCGGGCGCTTCCATGCGGGGACCACGACGGCCGGGAGGCGGACTCTTCGGCACCGGCATTGGTTGGGTGGCCGACACGCTCGGCCGGGCGGAGACTTTCGGGTCCCGCTTGGCCACGCGCGTGGCCCGCCGCGAAATCATGCCGCGTACGGGCGCTCGGGGCACGAACACCCAGCCAACGTGCGGAACGGGCTTGCCACCGACCAGACGTCCCTCGTCGAACAGCCACTCGTGCTCGCCGTGGAACTCCTGGAACGAATCATTGGACAGGATGACCGCGTGGGCCTTTTTGGCGATCTGCAGAACGAAGGCATCGCCACGCCCAATGGCACCAGCGGGAGGTGAAACGAGCTCGTTGTTCTCGATGGCCTCGTCAAATTCGGCCACCTCTTTGGCGTCGATGCGGTGGCCGAAGGTTGCGTCCACCACGACAGTGATTATGTCGTTGGGATGTTCTTCCAGATAGGCGAGAACAGCCTCATTCAGCTGGTGCAGACTGGGGAGCGAGCGGCCTTCAGTGGCCAGGTTGGATCCATCAACGACGACGTGTCTCGACATAACGCTGTCCAGTCAATCATTCCTTGGGCCTTTCGTCGGGTATCTCACCCACGATTGGACTCCGAAGGGCCTAGAAACCGGCGAAGGTTTCGTCCATGAGGTCGGCAAGTTCCTGTTCGTGGATCTTGGCCGAGCCGGTGGCGGGGCTGCCGGATTCGACTCGGGCGACGGCCCGCAGGTCGTAGCCGTCGTTCTTGATGCGGAAGATGCGGTGCTCGACGAACGTCCACGGGCCCATGTTTTCGGGCTCCTCTTGCAACCAGACGACTTCGTGGGCGTTCGGGTAGCTGCTGAGCACTTCGATGATCTGGTCGTGTGGGAAGGGGAACAACTGCTCCACTCGCACCACGGCCACGGGGGCGCTGCGCTTGTCCCGCTCGGCGAGCGCATCAAAGCCAACCTTGCCCGAACACAGCACCACTCGAGTCACAGCGTTTCGGTCAACAACCTTCGCGTCATCCAGCACTTCCTGGAAGTGTCCCGTGGTGAAAGCAACGATCGGTGAACGCGACTCGGCGCGACGCAGATAACTCTTCGGCGTGAACAGCACGAGTGGCTTGCGAACCTCGCGACGGAGCTGACGCCGCAACACGTGGAAGTACTGCGCGGCGTTGGTTGCGTTTACAACTTGAATGTTGTCCTCGGCGCACAACGTGAGGAAGCGTTCGATGCGAGCCGATGAATGCTCGGGGCCCTGACCCTCGAACCCGTGGGGCAGCAGCATGACAAGACCGGATGTCTGATCCCACTTGTCTTCGGCCGCAACCAGGTACTGGTCGATGATGATCTGCGCGCCGTTGACGAAGTCGCCGAACTGCGCTTCCCACAACACCAACGAGTTCTTGTCGGTGACCGAGTAGCCATACTCGAAACCGAGCGCCGCGTACTCAGAGAGCAGCGAGTCGTAGATACGGAACGCACCCGACGCGCCAGGCAGTGTCTGCAGCGGGGTCCAGACATCGCCGTTGTCGTTGTCGATGAGCGCCGCATGACGCTGGCTGAACGTGCCGCGACGGCAGTCCTCTCCGGCGAGGCGCACACCGTGACCGTCGAGCAGCAGCGAACCGAACGCCAGAGCTTCACCCGTAGCCCATTCGACCTCGCCCCCCTCGTGGAACAGCTTGGCGCGAGTCTCAAACTGACGCACCAGCTTGGGGTGCGGGGTGAAGGTCTCGGGGTAGGCGGTGAAATGGTCGAAGATCGATGTGAGCACGCCACGTTCAACACCGGTCTCTACGTGCGGCAGTACACCTGCCGGTGCAGGGGGCCTAGCCGCACGAACGACTTCTGTTGGCGCGTGCGATCGAGTTTCTTCAAGCGCGACCTGCAGGCGTGACTGGAAGTCTTCTAGCGCCGCTTCGGCTTCGGCGATGGTGATGTCCCCCCGCTTCACCAGGCTCTCGGTGAAAAGCTTGCGGACGGTGCGACGCTGATCGATGGCCCGGTACATAAGGGGCTGCGTGTAGCTCGGGTCGTCACCCTCGTTGTGGCCGTGGCGGCGGTAGCAGACCATGTCGATGACGACGTCGTCGTGGAATTCTTGCCGGTAGTCGTAGGCCAGCTTTGCGACCCGCACGCATGCCTCTGGGTCGTCACCGTTGACGTGGAAGATGGGGGCCTGAATGGCCTTGGCCATGTCGGTGCAGTACGGCGACGAACGGGCGAACTCAGGCGCGGTGGTAAACCCGATCTGATTGTTGATGACCACGTGAATGGTGCCGCCGACGCGGTACCCACCGGTGTCGCTCATGGCGAAGCATTCGGCCACGATGCCCTGACCAGCGAACGCAGCGTCACCGTGAATGAGGACGGGCAGCACGGGGAACGAACCGGGCGGATCGATCTGATCCTGTCGGGCCCGCACCATGCCGAGCACGATCGGGTCGACGGTTTCGAGGTGACTCGGGTTCGCTGCCAGTTCAACCTTGATGTCCTTGCCGGTCGGACTTTCGTACTTGCCCTGAGCGCCGAGGTGGTACTTCACATCACCCGAACCCTGCACGGAATCAGGAGCGACGTAGCCCTCGAACTCTTTGAAGATGGTGCCCATGCTCTTACCGATGATGTTGGCCAACACGTTCAGTCGACCACGATGCGCCATACCCAGCACCGCTGAATCGAGGCCGTCATCAGCCGCGGCCGCCAGGATGGTGTCAAGGATGGGGATGGCCGACTCCGCGCCTTCCAAACCGAAGCGCTTGGTGCCCACGTACTTCGTTCCCAGGAACTTCTCCATCGCCTCGGCTGCGTTCAAACGCGACAGCAGGTAACGCAGCTCCGACGATGACAACTTGAACGGCACGCCCTCGATACGAGCCTGCAGCCAACGCTGCTTTTCGGTCTCCTGCATGTGCATGTATTCGATGCCGATGGTGCGGCAATAGGCGTCACGCAGCACCTTCAAAATCTCACCCAACGGCAGACGGTCGTAGCCCGCAAGTCCACCGGTGAGAAACTCACGATCGAGATCCCAGATGGTGAGGCCGTAGGTGGCCGGATCGAGCTCGTCGTGCATCTTGGGCTCTTTCCAGCTCAACGGATCGAGATCGGCAATGAGGTGGCCACGGGCGCGGTGGGTGCGGATGAGCTGGCCCACCTGCATCTGCTTGGCCAGCATGGCCTCTTCCCGATTGAGCGGGCTGACATCTCGCCGCCACTGCACCTCTTCGTACGGCACACCGAGGCTGCGGAAGATGTCGTGATAGAAGCCGTGATCACCAACGAGCAGCTCGTGGATGCGCTTCAGGAAGAGCCCCGACTCTGCACCCTGGATGATGCGGTGGTCGTACGTGCTGGTGATGGTGACCACCTTCGACACGCCCATGTCGGCGAGCTGGCGCTCATCGGCGCCCTGCCACTCGGCCGGGTAGTCGATGGTGCCGACGCCCACGATGACGCCCTGCCCCTGCTGCAGGCGCGGCACACTCTGCACGGTGCCGATGGTGCCGGGGTTGGTGAGTGTGATGGATGCGCCCTGAAAATCGGTGACGGCGAGCTTGTTGGTGCGCACTTTGCGCACGATCTCCTCGTACGCGCCGAGGAACTCTTTAAAGTCGAGAGCGGCCGCGTTGCGTAGCACCGGCACGACCAGCGCACGCGAGCCGTCGGGCTTTGGCACATCGACGGCGAGACCCATGTTGACCTCGGTCTTGCGGACGATACGGGGCTTGCCGTCGGCACCCTCCAGGTAGGAATGGTTCATGGCCGGGACGGTGTCGGCGATAGCGCGCACGATGGCGTAACCAATGATGTGGGTGAAGCTGACCTTGCCGCCATCTTTGCGACCGAGGTAGCCGTTCATCACCCTCCGGTTGATCTCCAACAGCTTGGCCGGCACGTTGCGAAAGCTGGTGGCCGTCGGGACTTCGAGGCTCTTTTCCATGTTGGCCACGATGACGGCGCCCACGCCGCGGATCGGATCGCCGAGTTCAGCGGGTGGCTCGGCTGCGGAGGGCGCAGCGGGAGCCGCGGCCGGAGCAGCAGGCGCAGCATCAACCGGCGGAAGGGGCAGCACGGCCACCGGCGAGCTGCTCTTGTAGTCCGCAAAGAACTCCTGCCAGGCCGCGCTTACCGTGGTGGGGTTCGAGCGATACTGCTCGAACATCTCTTCGACAAGCCATGCGTTGGGGCCGAACGGTTGAGGCAGTTCATCGGACATTTCTCAAGTCTATGTCCGGAGCCCTGATGAAACGTAGGTCCCGCATGGTGTATTTCGAAAGTATTTGCTATCGTAAATGTTCATGATGTCACGACGTGTTTCTACCGCCCGACTTGTCGTGGGGTTCGCTCTCGTCGCCGGGTTGGCGGCGTGCGGCGGAACCGCCACAAACTCAGCCGAAACCGTCCCGGCCAGCCCGAACCTCACCGTTCTCGGCCTCGACATCAAGTTCGACGCTCGCGAATACTCGGTCAAGGCCGGAACGGTCAGCCTGGCCTACCTGTCCAAGGGCCAGCAGAGCCACAACCTGATCATCGAAGACGGCGCCGGCAACAAGATCGGCAAGAAGCTTCTCGTCGGTCCCGGTGGGCAGACGGGTCAGGTTATTGCGATGACTGCCGGCACGTACAAGATGTACTGCGACGTGCCCGGTCATCGGCAATCGATGAACGCCGTGCTCACCGTTACCTGATCAGAATCTGGCCTCAAACGACCAACGGATCGCCGTAAGGGCGACCCGTTCACGTCGGATGACTCAGGCGGGAACGTTGCCCGAGTTGAGGAACACTTCGGCCAGGATCAGGAAGACGACCCAAAGTCCGAACGCGGCGATAATGGCGTTGCGGGGTGTCTCATAGAGCATGTTCAGCCCCTTCTTGGGCGCCGTCTTCCATGGCATCAGGCCGAGGGCGTTCAGCTCGAGAATCGCCACGAGGATCAAACCGATAATCCAGAACCCGGCTTTCGTGCCGCCCGTCATCTCGGCCAGAGCGTACGGAGAGTGCGCAGCGAACACCATGAAGAAGAGCATGCTGACCGAGAAGACGACGTTCTGACGCGACGCCATGAACGCCCGTCGACCAGCCGCGGCCGCATCGGGATTGGGGGCGCCGCCGCCGAGCACCGTGACGGCATTGGCGAGCACGATCTTTTGATTCCGCCAGATGACCCCCCACACGTTCAGCATCATGATGGTGCCCAGCAGCATGCCCATCGAAATGCCGGTTAGTTCCGCGTTGTTGTTGGTGAAGAAATCTTTGGTGAGCCCGGCGATCAGTAAACCGGTGACGAAGGTGGACACTGCCGCCCAGCGGAACCACCACAGGGCTTTGCGCGCCACCTTGTCGAGCGTGATGTTGCGGGCCCTGGCCCCACCGTCGTGTTGCTCGAACTCTGCGAACGCAGGCACCTGCACCAGGTTGAAGTAGTAGAGCAACCCGATCCAGGTGATGCCCGCCAGGATGTGAAGCCAACGGAATCCCCATTCGGCCAAACCCGAACGGCTAAAGAACGTGTCGACTGCAAGCAGCATGGAAAGTCTCCCGGGCGATGGACGTGATGTTGATGTTGGTGCCAACGTAGCACCGCCACCGAAAACGCTGAGACATTGCCGCGTTCGGCGGGAAGCAGAAGATGACTTAACAGCCTCGCGACGAACTTGCCGAACCCTTTCCTCGTCTTTTGCGCTGATCTGCCGTTCATAGAACTCACAGGAGATAGCCCTGTCTCCCCGTGCAAACGAAAGGAAGCGCGACATGCCCGACGTCCCCCGACGCGCTTCAACGACCTCTGCGGTCCGACGCTTCCCGAGTCAGAGCAATTGTGACTAACACAGCGACCCAGGCTGCATCCAAGAACGGCCCCACAACCGTGACCGAGCCGAATGAGCGCACGTATCGGCCGGTCCTGCTCGCCTATGTTGTCAGCGTCATAATCGCGTCGTTCGCGACCCAGGCGTTCCTGGTACTACACGCACACAGCTTGCGCCCGAGCAACCTCGGCGCCTTCTTGTTCTTCGCGTCCCTTGCTCTGGCTGCCGAGTTGAAGCCCATCAGTTGGCTCGGCCCAGACAAAGGCGAGATCGCCGCGTCCTGGACGTTTCTGCTTGGGTTGTTCTTCACCGCACCAGTGCCCACCGCAGTGCTTGCTGCGTCAGGAATCGCCTTGGTCGCACGTTGCGTCAAACGGCAGCCACTGTTGCGAATTCTCTTCAACACAGCACAGCCGCCACTGTCGCTACTCTGCGGCGTTCTGATAGTTCAGGCGACCGGCTACGTGGCAGTTGGACGGTATTCGGACGGTGGACCATCAGCAGGATGGGTCCTTGGCAGCCTGGCCGTCGGTTGCGTCGGCTTCGTCATCAATATGTCTCTTGCAAGCCTCGCCATTGCGCTCAGCAACCGCATCTCCGTCGTAGCGCTCATAAGAGGCGCCGTTGGCTCAACTTTGGCCATGGATCTTATGCTCATTGGACTGGCACCGGTCTTCACTGTCGTCGTGGTTCGAGGGCTCCTTCTAGGGGTACTTCTTGCCGCGATCGTCTGGGCGATTCACAAAACATCGACACTCGCGCTTGGGCAGCAGCACGAGGCGACACACGACCTCCTCACCGCGCTCCCGAATCGGCGGAGTCTCTACGAGCAGGCAGCACTGGCGATCTCCGGGGCACGCCGTCGCCGTGAGGGTCTAGCCGTGCTGCAAGTCAACCTCGACGCCTTCAAAGGCATCAACGACCGGCTCGGTCGAGCGGTCGGCGACCAAGTGCTTTGCGCCGTTGCCGACCGGCTCCGGAAGGACCGACGCGGCAGCGACATTGTCGCTCGTCTCGCCGGAGACGATTTCATCGTTGTGCTCAACAGCCCGTGCAATCGTCAGGATGCGATGAGGGTGGCTGGCACAATCCTGGCCGAGCTGCAGCGTCCGTTGCTGCTAAGCATGGTGCCCCTGAGCGTAGGCGCAAGCATCGGCGTAGCCATCTTCCCCGACCACGGTGATGACATCGACACCCTGGTGTCCGCCGCGGACAGCGCCATGTATCGAGCAAAGAAGTCCCACGACGGACCTCAGTTGTATTCAGACGAGCACAGCAGAAGCGGACCCGCCCGAATGTTTCTGGCTGGGGAGATGCTTCATGCCATCAAGAACAATGAATTCTTCTTGGCGTTTCAACCCAAGCTCGACCTCCGCAGCAACGTCATCGTTGGCGTAGAGGCGCTCGTGCGCTGGACCCATCCGGTACGCGGCACGCTGTACCCGGACGCGTTTATCACCACGGCGGAGCAGACCGACCTCATGCAGCCACTCACGGAATATGTGCTCGACAAGGCTTTACAGCAATGTGCACTGTGGCACGGTGATGGGCTCTATCTCTCCGTTGCCATCAACGTGTCGGCTCGCAACGTGCACGATCGCAGCTTCGTCGAGAGCGTCAGCCGCCTCCTGACGTTTCACAACCTTGACCCCATGTGGCTCGAACTCGAACTCACCGAGAACACTGTGATGGCCGACCCCGAACGGACCGCGCTCGCGCTGCAGGAGCTCCGAGCGCTCGGCGTACAAATCGCCCTCGATGACTTTGGTACCGGCTTCAGTTCGCTCGCCAATCTGAGATTCCTTCCGATCGACCGTGTGAAGATCGACAAGAGTTTCGTTTTCGGCATGCTGCACTCCCGAAAAGACGAAAGTATCGTCCGGTCGATCATCGATCTGGCGAGCAATCTGGGGCTTGGTACTGTCGCCGAGGGGGTCGAAAGCCGCGATGTGCTCGATCGCCTGACGGAACTCGAATGTCAGACTGTGCAGGGCTACTTCATAGGCAAGCCGGTGTCGGCCCTTGAGATCCGAAACCTTTGTCGCGAGGGGGAGTACCTACCCCCGCCAAACAAGAACCTCCTGCCCTAACTTACCGGCTTACTCAGCTTTACTTGACGAGTAATTGAGGTTTCACTAGCGTCCTAGCCGACGGGAACGGCTCGTCTATCTCTCCACAGAGGCAGGCCGACAATGAAGTACTGGTGAATCAGTAGCTTGATGTTGCAGTAAGCATGGGCAGCGATCGCGAGTAGCCGAGTTTTGGGTGATTCGCACAGGAGCGTTCGCTGCCCTTTCGTTTCAACTGACGTGAGGATCGAGCAGGTGGCATTTCCGAGGCAAACAGTCTCGAAGGCCAAGCTCTCTTCTGCAGGGCATTTCGCGTAGCCTGTCGGCCGACATGGCTGCTCAATACATTTACACCTGTTACAAGCTCGCTCGCTTCTACCCGCCCGATCGCACGGTGCTGGAGAACATCTCGCTGTCGTTCTATCCGGGCGCCAAAATCGGCGTGCTCGGCAGCAACGGCGCCGGTAAGTCGAGCTTGCTCAAGATCATGGCCGGGCTCGATGACGGCTTCACCGGCGAGGCGCGTCTCACCCAGGGGTTCACCGTTGGTCATTTGGCGCAAGAACCGCAGCTTGATCCGGCCAAGGACGTCATGGGCAACGTGATGGAGGGCGTCGGCGAAGTCCACGGCATCATCACTCGCTACAACGAGGTGATGGCCATGTGGGCCGACCCCGATGCCGACTACGACAAGATCGGTGTGTTGCAGGCCGAGCTTGAAGACAAGATCGCCGCCACCGATGCGTGGAACCTCGAACGCAACGTCGAGATCGCCATGGACGCGCTTCGCTGCCCGCCCGGTGACGCTGATGTCACCACGCTCTCGGGCGGCGAGCGTCGTCGTGTCGCGTTGTGCCGTCTACTGCTGTCGCGCCCCGATCTGTTGCTGCTCGACGAGCCCACCAACCACCTCGATGCCGAGTCGGTGGCCTGGCTTGAGCGATATCTGCAGGAGTACCCCGGCGCGGTCATCGCCATCACGCACGATCGCTACTTCCTCGACAACGTTGCCCAGTGGATCCTTGAACTCGACAAGGGCAAGGGATTTCCGTTCGAGGGCAACTACTCCAGCTGGCTGGAGCAGAAGCAGGCTCGTTTGGCGCAGGAAGAAAAGACGCAGTCGGCTCGCCAGCGCACCCTGCAGCAGGAACTGGAATGGGTGCGCATGTCGCCCAAGGCCCGCCAGTCGAAAGGCAAGGCTCGCCTCACCGCGTACGACAAGCTGCAGACCGAAGCCGAGGCGAACCGCAGCGAAGACAACCGTCTCGAGATCATGATTCCCCCGGGTAAGCGCCTGGGTGACCAGGTGATCGAAGTAGAGCATCTGGCCAAAGCATTCGGTGATCGTCTGCTGGTGGAGGACCTTTCGTTCACGTTGCCGAAAGCTGGCATCGTCGGCGTGATCGGGCCGAACGGTGCTGGCAAGACCACGCTGTTCCGCATGCTCACCGGTCAGGAGCCGTCGGATAGTGGCTCGGTCAAGATCGGCGACTCGGTCGACATGGCCTACGTTGATCAGAGCCGTGACTCCCTCGACCCTGACAAATCCGTCTTCGAGGAAATAACCGAGGGCGTCGAACACATGAAGGTCGGCGGCCGAGAAATTCACGCTCGCGCTTACTGCGCTTCGTTCAACTTCAAGGGCTCCGACCAGCAGAAGCGGGTGGGTGACCTCTCGGGCGGCGAGCGCAACCGCGTGCACCTGGCCAAGTTGTTGAAGACCGGCGGCAACGTGCTGCTGCTCGACGAACCAACCAACGACCTTGATGTCGACACGTTGCGCGCCCTCGAAGGCGCCCTCGAAAACTTCCCCGGCTGCGCGGTCGTCATCAGCCATGATCGCTGGTTCCTCGACCGCATCTGCACCCACGTGCTGGCCTTCGAAGGTGACAGTCAGGTGCGCTGGTTCGAAGGCAACTTCAGCGAGTATGAAGCCTTCCGCAAGAAGGAACTCGGCGCCGATGCCGACACTCCCCACCGCATCAAATACAAGCCCCTGGCCCGCTAATGACCCTGGCGCGCTTGCGGTCGGTTGTGCTCATCGTTTGTGCGTGTGGGATTGCGGGGATGATTGCTTCAACGATTGCGACCGATAACAACAACGGGTGGGTGATGTCGTTCGGGTGGATGACAGCAATCGCCATGACGGTGTTGTTGGTCGCGTCGTTTGTGCAGCCGTCGGTGACGCCGGACGAGGAAGCGCTGGCGGCGCGCATTGAGGACAAGGTCGGCGGGCTGATTGGGCAGGGAGCAGCCGAGGCCGACGTCCGGTCGCTGCTCGGTGACGCAGTGGCGTTTGGGCGGGCCCGGGCAGGCAAGTGAACGACCACGAGTTGTCGTTCGACCTGGCGATAAGGGCCGGCACGCTGCTTGTGAACCTTCGGGCGGCCATGGAGGCCGAAGGCGCGTGGCCCGAGGAAATCATGGATGCTGCCGACGCTGCGGCGCACCGCTTCCTCATGATGGAATTCGCCCGCTTTCGGCCGGACGACGCCGTGCTGTCCGAAGAAGGCGCCGATGATCACCGTCGTCTTGCAGCCCGACGTGTCTGGATTGTCGACCCGCTCGACGGCACACGGGAGTACGGCGAACCCGGCCGCAGCGATTGGGCAGTGCACGTGGCGCTCTGGGAGGACGGACGGCTTGCAGCCGGGGCGGTAGCGCTTCCCGCCTTCGATCTCGCATTCGGCACCGATCCCCCGCCCTCCGTCCCCAACGTTCCGGCGCGACGCCCCCGCATGATCACCTCTCGATTTCGCGCGCCCTATGTTGCGGCGGTCATCGCAGAAGCGATCGGCGCCGACGCGGTTCGACTTGGTTCGGCCGGTGCGAAAGCCATGGCAGTAGTGATGGGTGAGGCCGACATATACGCCCACGCTGGCGGCATGTACGAGTGGGATTCCGCCGCCCCCATCGCCGTCGCTGCCGCCGCCGGGCTCCATGTGTCCCGCATCGACGGATCACCTCTTGTCTACAACCAGCCAGACCCCTGGATGCCCGACCTCCTCATCTGCCGCCCCGAACTCGCCACCGCGGCGCTCGCCGCCGCCCAATCCGTCTGGCACCCCTAACACGGCGAGTGAACGCTGCCGAGGCATCACAGCCAGCAGGGAAATAGTTTCCGGCCCGTCAGGACTCAAGAAGCAATCCGGATGCCAGGTTCGACGCAGCCGCACGAACCGCGTCATACCCCCTCGTCATGATGGACCCATGACGAACCTTCAGTATTCGGCCACGCCCCGCCATCTCCAAGCCAACCGCCGTCGACTCATCGAGCAACGGCGCCTCTGGGGCCGCCGCGTTACGTGGCCCACTCGACCCGCACCCGGGTGGCTAGCCGAAGTGCGTCAGGCAAGCAGCCTCAGTACCCGTGACCTGGCACAGCGACTTGGCGTCGCCCCCTCAACCGTCACGAGGGTTGAAGCGTCCGAGCGGGGCGACACTGTTCAACTCGGCACGCTTCAAAAGTTTGCCGACGCTATGGATGCCGACCTGCGATACGTCATCCTTCCGAGAGCAAGCGTGCTTGCGAAAACCGACAGCCAGGGCCGAACGCGGCGAGCACCCTTGCGCCTTCGGGCGAAGCGCAGCGGCTGATGACCGCGGTGACGGGGCAGGGGGTAGGGTCGTCGTGCCATCGAGCGGGTGGCGAACAGGGTCGTCATAGGTGTGTTTTTCCACGTGACGGCTCAAAAGGAGCGGTGATTGACGATGTCGAAGGTGAAATGCCTGGCGGTGGCGGGCCTTATCTCGACCATGCTGTTGGCGGCAGCGGGTCCGAAAGCAAGCGCATCAGTGGCCGACGGTCGGGTTCCCGCTGGCGGCGTGTTGCGGGTGAAGGTTCCCGAGGCCATCGGCGGAAAGACGGTCATCGGCCAACTCACCGCCGACCGCGTCCGCGACATCGGCTACATCACCGCGTACGGATGTGCCGACGGCATGCCGAACCGATCCGATCTGAACTACGTCGGCACCGTGTCACCCGTGGCATCCAACCGGCTCATCGTGAAAGCCGACAACAACGGCGATGTGTGCTTTTACACGCTGCGACCGGCCGCGCTGATCGTGGATGTCAATGCCGTCACGTTTGACACCGGCATCGAATCGTTCATCAATCGTCGCACCGATACTCGCGACAATCCCGCCGGAGATCGAGTGACGGCAGGCGGCGTGCTGCGCGTGAACGTGCCCGAAGCCATGGGCGGCAAGACCGTCATCGGGCAACTTACCGCCGACCGCGTTCGCGACATCGGCTACGTCACCGCCTACGGTTGCGCTGATGGGATGGCCAACCGGTCGGATGTGAACTACGTCGGTACCGTGCTTCCTGTCGCGTCCAACCGGCTAATCGTGAAGGCTGACAACAACGGCGATGTCTGCTTTTCGACGCTTCGTCCGGCTGCGCTGATCGTCGACATCAATGGCCTAGCCGATGTCGGCATCCGCTCGTTTCCCAACCGTCGCACCGACACGCGTGACGACCCCGCAGGCGACCGGCTGACGGCAGGCGGCGTGCTGCGCGTGAATGTGCCCGAAGCGATCGGCGGCAAGACCGTCATCGGGCAACTCACCGCCGACCGCGTCGGCGACATCGGCTACGTCACCGCCTACGGCTGCGCTGATGGGATGCCGAACCGATCCGACCTCAACTACGTCGGGACCGTGTCACCGGTTGCATCCAACCGGCTCATCGTGAAAGCCGACGACAACGGCGATGTGTGCTTCGCCACAACGAAGTCTGCCGCGCTCATCGTGGATATCAACGGCGTTTCCGCATTCGGTATCAGCTCGTTTCCCAACCGTCGCACCGACACTCGCGACGGCCCCGGACCGCCCGGCGCAATCACCGTGGAAGACGTGCCGGTGTGGCCCACCTACTCGGTGAAGCCACCGCTGGATGGTGTTGCCGCGCTCACGGGTCTGCCGGCTGACGCGACGGTTGCGAAGCGGCCGATACTGGCCGTCAAGATCGACAACTACTCGATCGCCCGCCCCCAGTGGGGGCTGGACAGCGCCGACGCGATCATTGAGGAGAACGTCGAGGGCGTTACTCGTTTTATTGGGCTGTTCCAGACGCAACTGCCCAACGAGGTCGGTCCGGTCCGTTCGGCTCGCACCGCTGACCTTGACTTGCTCGTTGCCATGAACCACCCGGTGTTCGCCTTCTCTGGCGCCAACGACACGGTCAACGCCTGGGTCGACTCGGCCGCTACGTCGGGGTTGCTCACCAACTTCACCGCGCTCAGCAGCCCCTGTTACGTGCGCACGGCCGAACGACCGGGCCCCCACAACCTGCTGCTCGACCCGACGTGCGCCGTGAACACCGCGAGCGGCAGCGGTGCGGCTCGACCGCTGTGGCCTATCAGCGCCACGTGGACCCGCCCGGCCACCGGCTCGCCCGACACGACGTTCACCGTTCCGATGGATGGCGTGGATGTGAGCTGGTCGTGGGACGTTGCCACGGCCACGTATCTTCGATCGACCGACGCCCAACCACACCTCACCGTTTCGGGAGGGCAGCTGTCGGCCCGAACGGTGGTGGAGGTCAACTGCGACCACGTTCCCTCCCCCGCCGACGCACGGTCCCCCAATGCTGTCACTACCGGATCAGGCACGGGTGTCGTGCATCGCAACGGCGTCGCCGTCCCCGTCGTGTGGTCCCGCCCCACTGCATACGACCCGTTCACGTTCGTGGACGCCACCACCCGTGCACCGGTGCCGCTCGACACCGGCCGATCGTTTCTCGAACTGGTCCGGGCCTAGACGGCCCGGTACTCGGTTGGTGACCTTTGACCCCTGCCAACACGTTTTCGGTGCAAACCGGCGAGAATGGTGGGGTGCTGCCGGACGAGACCACATTGACCGCAACCGATCTTGAGTTGGGAGCGTTCAGCGATAACCCCCCGTGGGTGATCACCGGCGAACCCTTGCGGTGGCAGGGGGCCGTACCTCGTCTGCGGGCTGAGGCCAAGGCCCTAGTGCCCGTGCTCACCACGCCCGGCAAGTATCCGCCCGGCGCTCGTGTGCTCACCGTCATCGGCCAGGGTGCAGCCGCCCTCGCTCCGTGGTTTGTGCTGAAGAAGACCGGTCGGCTATCCACCCCAGAAGCCAGCCGGGCCGACGTGTCGAAGCGTCTTCGACTGGCAGTCGAACGCCTCGGGCCGACGTTTATCAAGCTCGGCCAGATCATCTCGTCGGGCCAGGGGTTGTTCCCGGAGGAACTCGTCAGCGAGTTCAAGCGTTGCCGTGATCAGGTTCCGGCCGAACCGTTCGATCATGTGCGAACCGTGGTAGAAGCAGACCTCGGCCAGACGCTGGAGGAGGTGTTCGAGTGGTTCGATCGTACACCTCTCGCGGCGGCGTCCATTGCGCAGGTCCACGCCGCCACGTTGAAGACTGGCGAGTCGGTGGTGGTCAAGGTGCAACGGCCGGATGTGGAAAGGATGGTGCGCAAAGACCTCCGCACGCTGGCGTGGTTGGCGCCCTATCTCATCGGCCGCATCAAGGTTGCCGCGCTCGCCAATCCTCCCGCGCTCGTCGAGCTGTTTGCCGAGACCATCACCGAGGAACTCGACTTCCGCATCGAAGCACAGAACATGCTCGACGTCGCCAGGGTGCTCGTCGAGTTGGGCCAGCGCGGCTACGTGGTACCCCGGCCGCACCCCACGCTCGTCGCCAAGCGGGTCCTCGTGATGGAGCGGTTGGCCGGCTTCGCGTTCGATGACGCGGTCGCCATCAAGGCTGCCGGGATCGACACCCACGCCGTCATCCGCACCGGCATGATCGCCTTCCTCGAGGGGGCCATGATCCACGGCATCTTCCACGGTGACCTTCACGGCGGCAACCTTTTCGTCATGGCCGACGGCCGCACCGCGATGCTCGACTTCGGCATCACCGCCCGTCTCACACCCGCCCGTCGGACCGCGTTTTTGCGCATGCTGCTCGGCGGCATGGCCAACGACATCAAGACCCAGATTCAGGCCCTCATCGACCTCGGCGCGCTTCCCACCGACACCGACATCGAGCAGGTAATTATTGACCTGCGACTGAATGAAGCCGTGATCGACCCCACCACATTGTCGGGCGAGGAGTTGGTCGCCGAAGTGCAGCGCGTGGTAAAGGCCATGCTCGGCTACGGCGCCAAATTGCCGAAGGAACTCATGCTCTACGTGAAGAACCTGGTGTTCCTGGATGGAGCCATTGCTGCGCTTGCCCCCGACCTCGACCTCATCGGCGAGGTGCAGTCGATTGCCATGACGTTCGCCACCAAGTACGGCAATCAGCTCGCCGCCGAGATGGGTATGGGCGATACCTTCAAGGTCGACATGACGGGCTTCAAAGCGAGCCTCGGCCTCGAAGCCGACGTGCCGGGCATTACGTATCGCGAACTCCAGCAGCGCCGCGATCTGATCAATCGCCGCATGCGGAATCGGAACTAGAGGTTTCTTGCCCCACCCTGCGAGGGATGGCGGCGGCGGATCATTTTGAACCGCAGTTCGGCGGCGGCCTGCGGGGTCATCTTCAACTGGGTCACCAGCCGCTCCTCCAGTCCGTGGTCATGCAGATCGAGCACTCCCGCAAGCAGATCGATGTCGGTACGACGCAGATGGACCGCCTCATCGGGTGCGAGAGCACGCTGGATGCGCACCAGCCGCAGGTAGGTCGTGAGCACGATCTCGTTGTTCGGATCGACGATGGATACGACCTGATCACCGACGCGCATCAAGAGGCTGCGTGGGTCAAACTCCAGTCGATCCCGTTGCGGGAACATGTCGTCGATGGTGATGCCGCACACCGCGGCAAACGCGTCCATCTCCACATCGGACGGAATCTCATCACCCGTTTCCCACCGCCGAAAACGACGGCCGCGGATGCCGAGCGCCCTGGCCATATCCTTCTCCGTCCATCCCGCGGATATGCGCGTTGTGCGCAAGAGTTCTGCCACCCGGAAGGCTGGAATGCCGCTGGTGTAGGTGTACGGTTCATCGTCTTGCGGCATGCCTTTATTGTCGGAAGAATCCAACCTGATCGTGAGTGCCCGCCGTTCTTCCTTCAGTCAAGACTTGACCTAAATGCGCCTTCTTCTCGCCCGATGCACCGTCGATTACCAGGGTCGCCTCGCTGCCCACCTCCCAATGGCCACCCGCCTGATCATGATGAAGGCCGACGGCTGTGTGGCCATCCACGCCGACGGGGGCGCATACAAGCCCCTCAACTGGATGAACGCGCCGAACAAGCTGGTGGATGAGGGCATGGTGCTCACCGTCACCAACCCCAAGGGCGAGCAGCTGATCATCACACTGGAGGAAATCATCAGCGATGTCGCCCATGAGCTCGGCATTGACCCCGGCCTGCAAAAAGACGGGGTGGAGGCGCACCTCCAGGAATTGCTGGCGGCCACACCCGGATCTATTGAGGATGACCTGATTTTGGTGCGGCGTGAATACCCGACCGACATCGGTCCCGTCGATCTGTTGTGTCGTGACGCGTCGGGCCAAGTGGTGGCAATCGAAGTAAAACGCCGCGGCGAAATCGATGGGGTGGAGCAGCTCGCCCGCTACATCGAACGCCTCGAACGTGACTCGTCACTCGGTTCGATCCGCGGCATCTACGTGGCTCAGGTCATCAAGCCTCAAGCGCGTGTGCTGGCCGAAGCCCGCGGCTTCCGCTGCGTGGAGGTCGACTATGACGAACTGCGCGGCCTCCAGATAGACGAGCTTCGCCTGTTCTGAGTGTTCGGTTGCCCCGGTTGAGATGCTCGTCGCAGCTAGCCTTCTTTCGTGCGGCGCCTTCCCTTTTTTGTCGCAGCAGCCCTGTTGGCGAGCTGCACGACGGGGCGGGCCGCACCACCGGCCGTGACGGCTTCGGCCCCTGCGAGCAGTGCCGTGCTCGCAGCGCCAACCGAGCCAAGCACGACGGTTCCGCCGCCGGCTCCTCGCGCCCCGACCACGACCTCGACAACGCTTCCGCCCCTCGTCGTTGATCCGGGCGCGGCTTCCTATCGAGCGCTTCCCCAGGCCCGACTCTTGGACAGCCGCGACCTCGGGCTGCCCCTGGTAAGTGGAAAGGCGCGGATCGTGTCGTTGGCGGGCGCTGCCGGACTACCAACCAAGGGCATAGCCGCCGTCGCGGTCAACGTGACCGCTATAAACGCGGACGATGTAGGCACGCTGGCGGTCTGGACCGCTGGCATGCCCGCACCGGCATCACCCAGCTTGGCGGTCGCCGGCACCGGTGACGCCGTGGGCAAGCTCATCGTCACCGTTCCCAACACGGATGGCGAAATCGCGCTGCAGTCCACCACCGGCATGGACGTGCTGATCGACGTGGTCGGCTGGTTCAAGCAATCACCAACGGGATCAGCTGAAGGACGATACGTCCGCGGCCCCGGCACTCGCATCGTCGACTCCACTCGGTCCCTGGCCACGCCGGGAGCACTCCCTGCCGGCGGTCGAATCGACGTACCGGTCGCGGGTGTTGGCGCCATTCCACCCGATGCAACGGCGGTTGCGCTCAAGGTCGACCTGTTTGAATCGGTCCCGGTCGGATTCGTAACGGTCTGGCCCGCCGGGCCGACGCCACCCGGTGTGTCGCAACTGCAGGTCCCGGCGGCGGGCTACACCGCAACCAACATCGTGATCGTCGCACCCGGTGAGGGCGGCAAGATCTCGCTGTCGACGAGCGCGGCTACGGGCCTCACCGTGGATGTCGTCGGCTGGTTCACCGGACCGAGCGCACCGAAGACCAGCGAGGGTCTGTTCGTTCCATTGAACCCACCGCTCCTGCTTGATGCTGGGGCGCTCGAACCGCCCTACCGGCACGACGTGACGTTGCGAACCGCTGGCGGCTTGCCGACCCAGAGTGGCGCAGCCGTGTTGGCCGACGTAATCGCAGCAGAAGCGGCCGACGCAGGCAGCGTTTCGGTGTCGGCCGCTCGCACCCCCAAGGCCGATGTCAACGTGCTGCCCGTGCAGGGAATCGGCACGACCACGGTCTCACCAGCGATGGTGTCCGTCGGCGAAGGCGATCGCTTGTCGTTGTCCGCCCAACAGCGCGTCAACGTGTCCCTAGTCGTACGCGGCTACATCATCGGTCGACCGACCCCTCCCGACCCGGCCCTACCGCCCGAACCAGCAACGGCCGACGGCACTCCCGCTCTGCCTGCGTTCGACGCGGTCATTGAGCAGTTGCTCGCATCCACTGGTTCGGCTGGCGCGTCCGTGGCGGTCGCCAAAGATGGCCGCATCGTGTACGCCCGTGCCTACGGCATGCGGGACACCGACACCGGGGACCCGACGCACATCAACTCCCGCTACCGCTTCGCCTCGATGACAAAGGTGCTTACCGCAGCGACACTGTTGCAGCTGGTGCAGGCGGGCGGCATTGCGCTCGATGACCCTGTCTTTCCGGTTCTTGCCTCAAAGATCTCGCTACCTGCGGGCCACGACCCGCGGCTGGAAACAATCACCGTTCGCCAGCTGTTGTCGCACACATCAGGTTTGCGGCAAAGCCCCGATGTGTTCTTCAACGAGGAACCTGGAGTCGCCGATGCCTTCGGCCCCGGAGGCCCGACATCGTGTCTCCAAGCAGCACAGTGGTTCGTACAATTCCCCCTCGCCCGGGACCCCGGCACACAGTTCGAGTACGTGAACATGAACTACTGCCTGGCCGGGCTCATCATCGAAGAACTGACCGGCGAAAAGTTCGCGGCCGCCGTAACTCACCTGACCTTGGCGCGGCGCGGCGTGACCGATGTTGTGGTCGGACGAAGCCATCTCTTCGGACCGACCGATGTCACCCATCGGACTCCCGCAGTAGACGTGCCGGGAGGAGGCAACTTCATGGAGTCCATCGGGGGCGCGGGCGCACTCATCGGCACACCCATTGACCTCGTGCGATTCCTCGACGGTCTCGACCCCGACAAGCCCGGCCCCCACCTGCTCACGCCCGAGCTCTACCAACAGTTCACCACGGTGCAACCGGGCCTCGGCAGCTGGGGACTTGGTGCTGAAGTGTTCGGCTCGGGATCATTCGGCCACAGCGGCAGCCTTGACGGCGCCCGCGGCGCCATGGTGCATCGCGCCGACGGCTTCACCTACGCCATCACCGTCAACGGCAGCTTCAACTCCCACTCCTCCACCCTCCGCGACACCGTCTCACGCGCCATCGCCACCGTCCCGTCCTGGCCCACCTGGGCCTACAACAACGAACTGCCGTGACCCTGACGAGACCTTGCGACAAAGCCGGTCGCCACACAGCCGGTTTTGTCGCAATGTGGAGAGGTTACGCCGCAAGCCGCTGCTGTGAAACGCTGCGGATCTCGGCCGCAAGGCTCTGTGGTTCGTACATCAGCCTCCGCCATGTGATGCGCAGCGTGAGCCAACCGTGAGCAGCAGCACGGATATCACGCTGTCGATCGCTCTCGAATGACTGTCGGCGACCGTGCGTGCCGTAGCCGTCCATCTCGATCAGAACTCGGGCCTCGCGATGACAGAAGTCGGGCTCCGAGCTTTGGCGGCCGAACAGAAGCTTTGGATGGAACTCGAAGTTCGGCAGCGAGTACCTGCGGACAAAGTCAGCAAAGATCGACTCGAGCTGCGAATCCGAAATTTCCGTACCGATAAGCCGATCGTTCACAAGGCCCCGGAGAACCGTCACCCTCCGGGTACCCGGCCGCGAGCGGCACTCCAGCGCACGCAGCAGCGCGGTGCCGCTGATGAGGTGATGAAGGTTCAAGTGATCGAAGGCTGCCTCGAGGTCCGGGCGTGCTGACGCCGAGGGAGTTGGGCGATCGCCCTCTCAGGGCTCATACGTCCATCCTGGCAGCGAGGTGTTACG
>JANNZM010000056.1:0-47463 GCA_031410595.1 Actinomycetes bacterium
GCTCCGGTTGCGCCCTGTGCTCCTGCGGCACCAGCCGCTCCCGGTGCTCCTGCTGCTCCAGCCGCGCCCTGTGCTCCAGCGGCTCCAGCCGCGCCCTGTGCTCCAGCCGCGCCCTGTGCTCCAGCAGCTCCAGCCGCGCCCTGTGCTCCAGCAGCTCCAGCCGCGCCCTGAGCTCCAGCGGCACCAGTTGCGCCCTGTGCTCCAGCAGCTCCAGCGGCTCCAGCTGCGCCTAGTGCTCCGACGGCACACTGCGGACCCATCGGACCCTGAGGTCCGGCTTCACCAGCCGCGCCCGTCGCACCCTGAGAACCAGTAGCACCGGCGGCACCGGCTTCACCAGCCGCGCCCTGCGAACCATTGGCACCTTGCGCTCCAGCCGCGCCCGTCGCACCCTGCGAACCAGCCGCACCCTGCGAACCAGCCGCACCCTGCGCTCCAATAGCACCTTGCGCTCCGACCTCACCAGCCGCGCCCGTCGCACCCTGAGAACCAGTAGCGCCAGCGGCACCTGCTTCACCAGCCGCACCCTGCGCTCCATTAGCACCTTGCGCTCCAGCCTCACCAGCCGCGCCCGTCGCACCCTGAGAACCAGTAGCGCCAGCGGCACCGGCTTCACCAGCCGCACCCTGCGAACCATTGGCACCTTGCGCTCCAGCCTCACCAGCCGCGCCCGTCGAACCCTGAGCTCCAGCGGCTCCGGCTTCACCGGTCGCGCCGCTCGCACCCTGAGAACCGACGGCACCCTGGGGACCCATCGGGCCCTGGGGTCCGGTGGCGCCCTGCGAACCATTTGCGCCCTGCGAACCAGTAGCGCCCTGCGACCCGGTAGCGCCTTGGGAACCGCTGGCTCCGGCAGCACCTTGCGACCCGGTAGCACCTTGGGAACCTGCGCCGGTCGCGCCCTGCGAGCCGACTGCGCCCGTCGCGCCTTGCGTACCGGTAGCGCCCTGCGAGCCGACTGCGCCGGTAGCGCCCGTGGTCCCGGTCACGCCCTGCGAACCCGCCGCGCCCTGGGGACCCGCCGGACCTTGCGGACCGACCAGACTTTGCGTCGGCACGTAGTAACCCAGCACGTCAATCACAATGTTGACTGGGCTGCTCGCTGCCAGCACCTTGATGGCCCCGTCGGCACTCAGTGCGATCGAGTTCACGTTGGAGCTGGCCTGATTGCCGACGAAGTTGACGTTTGATGACCCCTGAGAGGGCACGTCTGCCGGCCAGAGCGAGATGAAACCTGTTCCCGCCCCACCAACCGCAGTGACATTGATCATGACGGCAGTAGCGTTCGCAGGAACGCCGGCCAGGCTACGAAAGTCGACCGTACGGGTCTCGTTGGCGGCGAACTTGGTGTTGTTGCTCCGAGTGTCGAGCGCTCGAACGGGATTGATGGCGACGAACGATGTCGGCGCGGTAGCGGCCGCCGCTTGCTGTGCGGCAAGGAAGGTAGGAGCCGCAACGCCCAGGATGGCCAGGCCAGCCGCAAGCGCGCGATGGTTCTTTCGTGAAATGTTCCGGCGGATGTGCCTCATGGTTGCCTCTCCCGGCTTTTCAGCAACCCGTTGTCGCTGGCCTAACTACCCGGTCGGTAGGTAACAGTCCTGAGAATAGAAACGCCGTCCCATCTTGATAATTACCAGATCAAATGAAAACTCTCTGTTTACTGACGAGCGGAGGCGAGTGCCGGGTCAAGAACGAGCGCACGGTTTACGAACGGCTGCCCCTCCTCCGGGTTGCCCTGGGCGACCAGCAACGACCCAAGCCGGAACATGGCGGGTGCGCTGTTGGGGTCAAGCGTCAGAGCCCGCCGGTAAAACTCGATGGCCTTCGTGGCGTCGCCCACAGCCTCGTAGGCAATCGCAGAGTTGTAAATCGCCGGCGTGTAGTCGGCGTTCGTAGCGAGTGCCTTCTCATACTGAGCGAGAGCCGCAGCGTTGTCGCCGCCGACCTGCGCTATCTGCCCGAGGTTGTAATGGGCGAGTAGGTGGTTCGGATCCTTCTTGAGAATGGCCTGATACACAGTCGTTGCCTCAGCAAGTTGACCTTTCACATGGAATGCGAGCGCCGCAGTAAGCAAGTCTTCGACGGTGCCTGATGTCGGAACGGGGGATGGCACGGCCGATGCTGCCACCGGCTTCACGGCGGTAACCGATGACCCCGGGCCCGTTGAGGCGACCGTCGTTTCGCGTGTGACCGCAGGGCTCTCGTCCCGGTTCCCCAGCAGAAAGCCGCCAGTACCGGCGGCCGCGAGGGCGAGAGCGATGCCGCCCGCGACGAGGCCTGATTTGGACCGACGTCGTGGCAGGGGTGGTGGCGGCGGCAGAAGAGGTGTCTCGAGCGTGTTGGTCATGGTGATCTCCCTAAGCTGACGGGCGGGCGCGCAACTGACCAGCGAACCGTATGGCGATCCTCTGCTCCCCCGCGTCGACTCGGCGAGGCCTTTTCGCCTCGGTCCGCGTGCACGGTCGGAGCAGCGCGGGCTCTATCGCTCATAGCTTGCGTCGATGGCGTTCGATCTCATCACTGCTGTCCTCATCGGCCATCGTGACTCTGAGGCCGCCGAGAAGATGCGTCTGATCGATGTGCGACCGGACGAAGCCGATGGCTTCGCCGTCCACGTCTGGGCTGACGACCGTGACCTTCTGGCCAGGCTGGCTGATGCCCGACCACATGCGATCGTGACGTTCGGCGATCTGGCCGACTTCGGTCATGTGGCCCGCTGCCCGCTTGAGTATCGCCGTCGATGGATCCACCTCGACGACAGGGACGCACCGCTTGGCGACGTCGCATCACGTGTCGTGCAGGTATTCCTCGATGTGGCGCTCAAGGACCGATTCCCCGAGATCCCGCTCGTGTCGGTGTATACCCCGAGCTATTGCACCGGTGATCGGCTGCTACGGCCCTACACGTCGCTGGTCGGTCAGACGTACAACAACTGGGAATGGGTCATCTATGACGATTCGCCCGACGATGAGACCTTCAAATTCGCGACGCAGCTGGCCGAAAACGATCCACGCATCAAGGTGTTCCGATCCCATGCGCCCTGCGGTGCGATCGGCGAGGTCAAGCGGCGGGCTGTTGGCCTGTCGCGTGGCCCGCTCATTGCGGAACTCGACCACGATGATCAGCTCACCGACCACTGCCTTGCCGACCTTGTCGAGGCCTACAACCGTTATCCCGAGGCCGGCTTCTTCTTCACCGATTGTGCCGAAGTGTTTGAAAATGGCGACAACGCCCACTACCCGGACGGCTACGGATTTGGGTTTGGGTCATACCGGAACGAGCGGTACAACGATCGCAACTACCTCGTCTCCAACTATCCGTCCGTGAACGCCAAGACGGTGCGACACATCGTCGGCATGCCGAACCATATGCGGTCGTGGCGTCGGTCGGCGTACGACGCTATCGGTGGCTACTCGGGCGAAGTCCATGTCGCCGACGACTACGAACTCTGCATTCGTACGTTCCTCTCGACACCGATGGTGCACATCCAGCGATTCGGCTACATCCAGTACCTGTCGACGACGGGAAGCAACACCCAACGGCGGCGGAATGCCGATATTCAACGCCTCGTACGGCTGTTTGCCGCAAGCTACGAAGAGCGGATCCATGAGCGATTTGTCGAGCTTGGGGTTGACGACTTCATCTGGCGTGAGGGCGGCCTTGATTGGTCGGTGCCCAACCCTGAACCAGCACCGATCGCCAATATCGTGATGCGCTAGACACCCCAGACGAGCATCCCTATCGCGATGATGGCTTCGATGGTGTTCGGCTTGTTGTGGGTCGGTCGGCATAGAGACCCCGGCGAGTTTCTGTCATGCTTACAGAGTGAGCTCGCCCACCCCGGAGATGGAACCCGAACCCAAACGCGGCGTGCCAGACCGCGTTCGCAATGACGGCCGCGCCGCGATTGCAATCACGCTGCTCGCTGCGCTTCTCATCGCCTTCCTGATCAGCCGACTCGTCTAGAACCTCACCTCGTGACGTCGCCATTGCACGATCAGCCTCTTTTTCCTCACCTCGTCGTACGTAGTCTCGAGGCCCATGATGACGCACCGTGCCTCTTTCTTGCCGGCCGCATCGCGACGTACGCCGACGTTCGTCGACGCACGAGCCAGATGCTGCAGGCCCAACGCGCTCGGGGTGTGGCGAAGGGAACTCGTCTCGCCGTGTTGTCGAAGAATCGTCCCGAGGTGCTGACCAACCTGACCGCCTCTCTCCTCAACGGATGCGTTATTACGCCGCTGCACCCCATGGGCTCGCTGAACGACCACTCCTATGCCATCGGCGACGCCGAGATCGAATGCCTCGTTTTCGATGCCGACCATTTCGTTGAGCGTGCACGTGAACTGAAGGCGCAGTATCCGAACCTCACGCTGCTCGGCTTCGGTCCGAACGCAGTCGACGACGACTACCTGGCGCTGGCTGACGGGTTTGAGCCGCAGCCTCTCGTCGCTCCCGACGTCGGCCCAGAGGACCTGTGCACGGTCGTGTACACCGGTGGCACGACCGGGCGCCCGAAGGGTGTGCTGATGACCCATCGGGTATGGGCGGCCATGACGTGGATACAGATGACCGAGTGGGAGTTCCCCGACCCGCTGCGCATCGCCATCGCCACGCCACTGTCACATGCCGCGTTATCGCTCGTGGCACCGGTGTTGCTGTCTGGTGGAGCGTTCTACGTCATGGACGCGTTCACGCCCGACGGATTCTTCGACCTCGTCGCCGAACACCGCATCACAGCGACGATGCTTGTGCCCGCCATGCTTTACGCCCTGCAAGCCCACCCTCGTTACGACACGGCCGACATGTCGTCGATGAAGACGATCTTCTATGGAGCCTCGCCCATGAGCCCGGCTAAGCTAGCCCAGGCGATCGAGCAATGGGGTCCGATCTTTTTCCAGTTCTTCGGGCAGACCGAGGCACCGATGGTGCTCGCCCACCTGAAAAAGGGCGAACACGATCTCACCAACCCGCAACGTCTCGCGTCGTGCGGCCGACCGGTGCCGTGGATGCACGTCGCCCTGCTCGATGCCGATAATCGGCCCGTGGCGCACGGCGAGTCGGGAGAGATTTGCACCCGAGGCCCGCTCGTGATGAACGGGTACAAGGACCTTGCCGACGAAACCGCCGAGGCTTTGTCGGGCGGCTGGCTGCATACCGGCGATGTCGGCCGATTCGACGACGACGGCTTCCTTTACATCGTCGACCGCACGAAGGACATGGTGATCTCGGGCGGCTTCAACGTGTTTCCTCGCGAAGTCGAAGACGTCCTCACCACGCACCCTGCCGTCAACATGGTGATGGTGATCGGCGTACCCGACGAGAAGTGGGGCGAGGCCGTCAAGGCCATCGTTGTGCTGAAGCCGGGGACGGACCCATCACCCGAGCTCACCCGCGAATTGCAGCAGTTGGTGAAGGACGCCAAGGGCTCACAGCAATCGCCGAAGTCGATCGACTATGTGGACTCGCTGCCGCTCACGCCCGTCGGGAAGCCCGACAAGAAGGCGGTGCGGGTCACGTACTGGTCCGGCACCGGGCGATCGGTGTCGTAAAGGTCTCGCAACGTAGCACTCCACAAAGGGAGCGAACGCCCGACCCGCTGCGCCGAAGCGCCGCGGGTCGGGCCAAACGTCAGGTGATCAGGCCTTGCCGGTGGCCAGGTTGCCCACGTCTTCGAACTTCGTGGTCAGCGGAACGATCTTGCCCTTGTCGAGCTTGCTGAACACGACGCTGCGGTTGAACAGGCGGTTGTAGCCCTTCAGGCCGTCGGTCCACTCCTTGGTGAAGTCGAGCACCGGCACCATGCCGCCGAGGTCGAGCTTGGAGGTCTTTTGCGCGGCGGCGTAGAACGAATCGGCGGTGAGAGCGCCGCTGACGCTGGCCGCAACCTTCTCGAAGGCCACGAAAGCGGCCCACGTGCCCATTCCACCAAGGCTGTTGTAGTCCAGCTCAGCCAGGTTGTAGCCGCCCTCTTTCAACGCAACCAGGTACTCGGCCCACGGCGGGGTCGAGATGTCTGGGTACATGCCGGCGGCAATATCACCATCGGTCGACGCTTCGTTGCCCTTCGCCGACACCTCGTTAAGGTTGCCCTGCGGGCCGTACTGGCGAGCCGTTGTGCCCGATTGCGTCCAGGCGGTATTCCAGGTGATGAACGGCGTCTCGGACATGATGCTGATCACGCAATCGGCACCCTTGGTCGCCTGAGCCACCTCGGACGAGTAGTCCTTGGCCGTCGGCGGCAGGATCACTTGGGCTCCAAAGCTCTTGCCCAACGCCTTGATCGCGTTCTCCATCGGCGGGATAAAAACCTGCGCGCCGTCGATGATGACGGCGTTGATGTTCTTGCAGCCATCCTCGACCGCTCGCTTGACTGCGCCCACCGCGTACATTGGCTGGTTGCCGACCGGGAACGAGTGCGGGTCGGTCAACTCCGACGGCGTGATCGGACAGCACTCGCCGAACCAGGTGATGTTCGACTTGGCAATAACGGGCACGATGCTCTCAGCGAAGTAGGTGAACGAGCCGACGATCGACACCATCTTGCCGTCGACAGCTTGCCGGGCGCAGGTGGCGGCAACGGCCGGGTCGAACTGCTCGTCGCAGACCGTGACCTTCAGCGGGTGACCGGCAATACCGCCACGCTTGTTGATGTACTTCTCATAGGCTTGGGCGGTGTTGGCGATGTTTTTGTAGGTGGGGCCGGCGGCGTTGAGCGTGGTCACCGTCATGACCTGGATCGGATCACCCGCCGGAGCTGCCTTCGCCGCCGCCGTTGTGGCCGCCGCCACCGTCGTGGCTGCCGCGGCGGCCTTCGCCGTCGTGGCAATGGATGATGTGGTCTTCGTCGAGCTACCACATGCTGCGAGAGCAAGTGCGATGACTGTCATCGCGGCAGCGGTCACTCTTCGGACGCGCCGACTCGACGACGCTTTGGTAGTTGTACTCACGTGAATCCCCCTGACCTGCATTGGCGGGCCCCTGGTGCGCCCGATCGGACCACTCTTGCACACTGCCGAGTGCCGACGCGCCAAGCATCACTTCACGGCGAACCGACGCGATGGCGCGGGTGAGTCCAAAGGAGAGGTAACGTCGCCATGCGTTGTCGCGGTCGTCTTGTGACGGAGCGATCTGCATAGGGGGATGATGAACGAGGTCATCAAATTTGCGCTTTTAGGCTTGGGCGTCGGAGCGCTGTACGCCTTCGCGTCGCAAGGCCTCATCGCGATCTACCGCGGCACCGGCGTATTGAACTTCTCGTTGGGCGCGGCGGCGATCGCCGGAGTATTCCTGCAGTGGGAGTTGCAGTACCAACACGGCTTGCCGTTCCTGCTGGCTGCATTCTTCGGTGTCTCGCTGTCAGCACTGCTCGGGGTGCTGACCCACTGGGTCATCATGCGTCCGCTGCACCGGGCAAGTTCGCTCGTCCGTGTGATTGCCACGCTGGGCGTGCTCGTCACGATCCAGGCGGGGGTCGTGATCCGTTACGGATCGAATGCTCGCCAGGTCGCTAGCTGGCTTCCGACCAACCGGGTGACGCTGTGGGGCGACGTCGGCACCACGGTCGACCGCTTCATCCTGCTCGGTATCGCGTCGGTATCGGCATTCGGGCTGTGGCTGCTCTACCGCTCCAGCCAGTTCGGTCTCGCCACCGAGGCGGTGTCGGAAAGTGAGCGCCAAGCCTCCGCGATTGGCGTATCACCGAATCGCATCGCGGTGTTGAACTGGGCCCTTGGTTCGGCCATCGCGGCGATCGCGGGTATCCTCGTCGTACCGATCATCACCCTGCAGGTCACGTCAATGACCGAGCTCGTGCTCGCGGCCCTGGCGGCTGCGCTGGTCGCAGATTTTCGGTCGTTCCCGATCGCCACCGCTGCCGGCGTAGCGCTGGGCGTGGGCCAAACCATCGTTGGCCGGTTCGCGCACCAGCAAGGCCTCGGACCATCGCTCCCGTTCCTGGTCATCATCGTCTTCCTCGTCTTCCGCGGGCGTTCGTTGCCACTGCGTGACTACTTCCTGCGCGAGATGCCGACACTCGGCAAGGGTCGCATCTCGTGGGATTGGATGCTGTTCGGGTTCGGCGGTGTGATTTTCCTCATCGTGACCAAGCCGTCGAAATGGGTCGACGCCATCACGGTCTCGCTCGGCGTCAGCATCGTGCTGCTCTCCATCGTGGTGCTGACCGGCTACGCCGGACAGTTGTCACTCGGGCAATACGCGATGGCCGGCTTCGGCGCGTATGTCTCGGGTCGACTCTCTGCCGTCTTTCACATATCGTTCCTCCTCGCGCTCGTCGTCGGTGTTCTTGCAGCCATTCCGCTCGGCGTGCTGTTCGGCCTTCCGGCGGTGCGCACACGCGGCATCAACCTGGCAATCGTGACGCTCGGCTTGGGCACCACCATGGAACTGATGCTGTTCCGTAACCGGAACTACACCGGTGGCGTGAGAGGCACGCTGATCGACACCCCGAGCCTATTCGGCTATGACATCGGATCGATCGAACATCCGCAGCGCTACGGTATCTTCGTCGTCGCCATGTCGATCCTGGCGGTGTGGATCGTCGCGAACGTACGACGGGGCCGAAGTGGTCGCCGGATGATCGCCGTGCGCACCAACGAACGAGCCGCAGCCGCGCTCGGCATCGATGTCATGATGACCAAGCTGTTCGCCTTTGCGCTCGCCTCCGCGATCGCCGCGCTGGGCGGCATACTCCTCGCGTTCCGTTCGACTTCGATCAGCTACCAGTCATTCACCAACTTCACGTCGGTAACGTTCGTAGGCCTGGCACTCGTGGGCGGGGTGGGCCAGCTCCTCGGTGCGTTCGTCGGGGGCACAATGGCGACCGCCGGGGTGAACCAGGAACTTCTCCAAGCGACGTGGGGCAACGTCGGGCGATGGATCCAGCTGATCAGCGGCGTCGCCATCCTGCTGACGGTGCTCAACTACCAGGACGGCGTGGCCGCTGAATGGGCCAAGATTTTTCGGTTCCTCAAGAGGACAAAAAAGTGGGGCCGGTCATACGTGATCGAACTTGCCGACGTCGCCGACCTCACCACCGATCACCATTCCCGCGTCGAACCGCGCACCTTGGCCATGGAAGGCCTCACCGTCCGCTACGGAGCGGTGGTTGCGGTCGACAATGTCACCTACCGGCTCGCGCCCGGCCGTATCACCGGGCTCATCGGACCGAACGGGGCCGGCAAGACCTCGCTGATCGATGCGTTGAGCGGTTTCACCTCGGCCGAGGGCCGAGTGATGCTTGACGACGTCGATCTGACCAGACAGTCGCCGGTACGGCGCGCCCGCGGCGGCGTCGCCCGGTCGTTTCAGTCGCTTGAGTTGTTCGAGGACTCGACCGTGTTCGAGAACCTGAGCGTGGCCGCCGATCCACAGGACTTCGGGTCCTTCTTGCGCGACCTGGTATGGCCCGTCAATCCCCCGTTCCCGCCCGAGGTCGTCAGGGCGGTCATCGAGTTCCAACTCGACCAGGACCTCCACCGCGACGTCAAAGATCTCTCCTATGGCAAGCGGCGCTTGCTGGCGATCGCCCGCGCCGTCGCGATGCATCCGAGTGTGCTGCTGCTCGACGAGCCGGCCGCTGGTCTCAGCTCGGCCGAAAGCACCGAGTTGGCTCGGGTCGTGCGCCGTCTCGCCGATGACTGGGGTATGGCAGTGCTCGTCGTCGAGCATGACATGAACTTCGTGATGGAAACCTGCGACGAGGTCATGGTGCTCGACTTCGGCCGGCTTATCGCTTCGGGCACACCCGACGAGATCCGAGCCAACCCCGCGGTCATCGCCGCCTACCTCGGCACCGAGACCGATGACGAGTCGGTCGTGAAAGCAGTTCGTACAAGGACCGCAGTGGTCGCCGGAGGTGCCGTATGAGGCCGCTCCTCGAGACGCGCCAGTTGAAGGCCGGGTACATGAACCGCGCCGTGGTGCAGGGCGTCAATCTCAAAGTGCAGCCGGGCGAGGTCGTCTGCCTTCTCGGCCCCAACGGTGCCGGCAAGAGCACGACGCTGCTTACCATCGCCGGCGAACTCGTGCCGGTCGACGGGATCGTCATGTTCGACAACGTGCCCACGTTCACCCCGATGTACCAGCGGGTCCGTGGGGGTATCGCCATGGTCACCGAGGAACGACTCGTCTTCACCAAGATGTCTACCCGCGACAACCTGCGCATTGGCGGCGGATCGGTCGAGGACGCATTGGCGCTCTTCCCCGAGCTTGAACCCCGCTTGGCAGTACGCGGCGGGATGCTGTCTGGCGGTGAGCAGCAGATGGTGGCCCTCGCTCGGGCACTCAGCCGCAAGCCGTCGCTCCTGCTTGCGGACGAGTTGTCGCTCGGCCTGGCTCCGATGGTCGTCGACCGGCTGCTCAGCGCAGTCCGCAACTCCGCCGACACACAAGGCACAGGCGCACTGATCGTCGAGCAGCATGCGCGTAAGGCGCTGAAGTACGCCGATCGCATGTACCTCATGGCTCGCGGTCAGATTCTGCTTGAGTTGCCCGCCGACGAAGCGATAGCCCGTCTCGACGAGATCGAGGAGTTGTACCTGCGAGGAACGTCGGAGACCGAGGAAGACCACATCGAACGGCTTCGCCGCAAGAACAAGCGCAAGGCATGGCGGCGCCTGCGGGTTCGAGAGCGCGACCTCGCTCGGCTGACCGGAAGGATCATCTCCACCAGGAAGGCAGAAGATGATGAGTACTACTTCGACAAAGAACAAGAGCGGCGCGACCGCGCCATGCGAGCAAGGAAGTAACTGACATGGGTTACAGAACCGCCGAACTGCCACCGGTCGACCTCGACGAGTTCGGAAAAATGCCGTTCTTCGAGCGGATGAAGATGCTGCAGCTCCACTGGGTCGAGCAGGGCTTTGGTACGCCGAAGCAGACAATCACCTTCTACGTATGGAAGATCTTCTACTACGCGCTGTTCGGGTTGATCATCGCTGGTGCCTTTACCAAGGGGCTCGAGTTCAACAACATCGCGGGTTGGTGGGATCAGCCGATCCTGTACCAGAAGCTGATGGTCTGGACCATCTTGCTGGAGATCATGGGGCTGGCCGCCACATGCGGCCCGCTGGCGTTTCATTTCGACCCCCCGATCGGCGGCATCCTGTACTGGTGGCAGAACGACACGTTGCGTGTCCCGCCCTATCCCAACCATGTCCCGTTCACGAAGGGCAGCCGGCGCACGCCGTGGGACACCGGTCTCTACAAGCTCATCGTGTTTTGGCTGGTGATGATGCTGTTCCTGTCCGGCAACCCGGTCGCTGGCATGCCGGAGGGTAGCGCCGGGACAATGCCGAAGTGGGCACTGGTCACCTACTGCGGCCTCATCATCCTGATGGGCCTGCGCGACAAGATCGTGTTTCTATCCGCGCGCTC
The DNA here is from genome assembly GCA_031410595.1 of Actinomycetes bacterium. GTDB lineage: Bacteria > Actinomycetota > Acidimicrobiia > Acidimicrobiales > Ilumatobacteraceae > JANMCE01. The sequence continues at coordinate 11,398 of JANNZM010000056.1, forward strand.
CGAGCAGTACGTGCCCACGATGCTTTGCTTCGGATTGTTCGCCAACTTCCACGACATGATCATCGCCGCCAAGATCTTCATGGTCGTGATTTGGATGGGCGCCGGGTTCTCGAAACTGCAGCACGGCTTCTCGAGCACGGTGGCGATCATGGTCCAGAACACCCCGTGGATGACCTCCGACAAGATCCGCAAGCGGACGGTGAAGGACTACCCCAACGACATTCGGCCATCGCGCCTCACGCACCTGCTGGCCCACATCGGTGGGACCACCTGCGAACTGGTCATGCCGCTGGTGCTGCTGTTCTCCCCGTGGACGTGGGCGACCTGGATCGCCATCGTGTCGATCTGGATGCTGCACTCGTTCATCATCTCCACGATCCCGATCGCGGTGCCGCTGGAGTGGAACGTGTTCTTCATGTTCGCTGTCGCGTTCCTCTTCGGCAACTTCCGCGCCAGTGGTGGCTACGGCGTCGGCGACATGACACCGGTGCTGCTCGTGATCGTGGTATTCGTCGCCCTGTTCCCCATCGTGCTGGGGGCGTTAAAACCCCAGTACGTCTCGTTCTTGGTCGGGATGAAGCAGTACGCCGGCAACTGGGCATCGGCCAGCTTCTCGTTCCGCGACAAGTCGATGGAGGACCGGATCAACGAAAAGATCGTCAAGGCCGCCGATAACCAGATCGACCAGCTCGAGCCGCTGTTCGGCAGAGAGATCTCCGAGATCTTCGTGCAGAAAGCGGTTGCGTTCCGGATGATGCATCCGATGGGCCGTATGCACATGTCGGCGTTGATGCGCCACGTGCCGTCCATGGACACCCGGATTCAACGCGAAGGTGAGTTTGTCAGCAACGTCCTCACCGGGTGGAACTTCGGCGACGGCCACTGTCTGGACGAGCGGCTGATCGCGGGGATGCAGGAACGTTGCCAGTACGAGCCGGGTGACGTCGTGATTGCCTTCACGGAGTCGCAGCCGGCCTTCACCAAGAAGGTGCAGTACCGGGTGATCGATGCGGCGCTCGGCACGGTCGAAAAGGGCTGGTATCACAACGACGACGCCTACAACGAGCAACCATGGCTACCGAACGGTCCCATTCCGCACACGGTCACCTGGACCAAGCCGGGTTACGTGGCACCCGGGGTGCCGCACCCGGGTACCGGCGGCCGAACGTGACAGCGCCTCGGTGAGGGGGTGACGTCGGCGATCGTCGTCGGCAGCGGGCCAAACGGGCTCGCTGCCGCCGCCCGGCTGGCGCGTGCCGGGCTCACCGTCACGGTGCTCGAAGCGAGCGAAACGATCGGTGGTGGCACGCGTAGCTCCGAGATGATCGTCCCAGGGCTGGTGCATGATCACTGCTCGGCGTTCCACCCGATCGCGGCTGGCTCACCGTTCCTCAACGAACTGCAACTCAGTGTCCAAGGTCTGCGGTGGCTGCAGCCGGACGTTGACTGTGTCCACCCGCTCGACGATGGGACGGCCAGTGCGTTCTATCGATCGATTGAACGGACGGTCGACGGGCTAGGGCTTGACGGCCCCCGTTGGCGTCAGGTCTTCGAGCCGATGGCTGCGCAGTTCGACAACCTGATCGCCGATGCCGCCCAACCACTCGCTCGCTTGCCCCACCATCCGCTGGGGTTCGTCAGGTTCGGTGTTGGAGCGATGTTGCCGGCCACAGCGTTCGCGCGCCTCTGGAAGACGGAGCACGCCAAGGCGTTATGGGCAGGCGTGGCCGCTCACACCTTCCATCGACTCGACCGTCCATTCACAACGGCGGTCGGGCTGATGCTCCTGGTATCCGGCCATGCCGAAGGTTGGGTGATCGCCGAGGGCGGCTCGCAAGCCATTGCCGATGCCCTCGCCGCCGACATCCGTCAACACGGCGGGGTGATCGAGACCGGCCAACGCGTCACGTCAATGAAGGACCTTCCACCGAGCGACGTGCTGATGCTCGACATCTCGCCGTCAAGCGCGGCTGACATCCTGGGCGACCGGCTCCCATCACGAGTCGCTCGCGCGTATCGCCGCTTCCGGCACGGACCGGGCGCGTTCAAGGTGGACTTCGCTATCGAAGGCGACGTTCCGTGGACGGCCACGGTTGCTCGCGAAGCCGGCACCGTGCACGTAGGCGGAGCCTTCGACGAAATCGTCGCCAGCGAACTCGCCATGCATCGAGGCGAGATGCCCAACCGGCCGTTCGTGCTCGTCGGGCAGCAATATCTCACCGACCGGGGCCGCTCCGTCGGCAACGTCAACCCGTTGTGGACGTACGGCCACGTACCCCACGGTTATACCGGCGACGCCACGGCCGCCATCATCGCTCAGATCGAACGGTTTGCACCCGGGTTCCGCGAGCGCATTGTCGGCACGGCAGTGCGCACGACGACCGAGATGTCGGTGTACAACGCCAACTACATCGGCGGCGACATCATCGGCGGTGCGGCCTCTCCCACCCAGCTCCTCTTCCGCCCGCGGGTGGCGCTCGACCCGTACTTCACCGGCGTGCCTGGCGTGTACCTGTGCTCGGCATCCACACCCCCCGGCGCGGGAGCACACGGAATGTGCGGCGCCAACGCCGCCGCACGAGCCTTGGCCCACCTCTGAGCCAGCCGGCCCTACGTGCCGACCAGCACGGCCGAGGCTTCATGGCCTTTTGCCCAACGAAGTCAGAGACATATAGCGAAGTTGACTTAGTCTAAGTATACTTCGCTATATGTTGAGACCGGAGAAGGTGTTCGCCAGGGAGTGGGAGTGGCAGCAGATCGCCGACTTTACGAAGGGCCTTGGCGTCGTGTCCGGGCGTCGACGGCATGGTAAGTCGTTCTTGCTCCGCGAGTTGACCGCCGGACGCTCGGACAGCATCTATCACCAGGCGATCGAGGTCGATCGACGGACTGCGCTCGACCGGTTTGCCAGGTCGCTGGCCAAACGTCATGGCTGGCCCGCGCCACCCCGATTCGAGGATTGGGAGCAGGCGCTCCGGGCCGCATTCACGAATGGCGTTGCGCTGCTCGTACTCGACGAGTTCCCCTACCTCCTCCGGTCCTCGCCGGAGTTGCTGTCGGTAGTGCAGCTACTGATTGACGGTTGGCGCCAGATCGGCGCAGCCAACGGCCTCATTCTGTGCGGTTCGTCGCTGTCGGTAATGTCCGCCATTCTTGGAGCCGCGAGCCCCCTCCACGGCCGAGCGACCCTTGATCTCTCGATGCCTCCGTTTGACTACCGAACCTCTGCTGCTTACTGGCAAACCCCGAACGAGCATGTCGCATTCGTCGTTGATGCGATTTTCGGTGGCGCTCCCGGCTACCGGGAACTCATGGATGGGCGCTTGCCGACCGATTTCAATCAACTTGGGGAATGGCTGGCGACCGGGCCACTGAACCCGGCTCACGTCCTGTTCTCGGAAGACGACTACCTCCTGCGCGAGGAAGCCGGCTTCAACGACCGAGCCCACTACCTGTCGATACTTCGAGCGGTCGCTCATGGCGCCACAACGTCGTCCGCCATCGCTGCCGCACTGGGCCGAGACGCCAGAAGCCTCCACCATTCACTCAACGGACTCGTGCGGGCGGGATTCGTGGAGTCGATTGATGATGCACTACGGGATCAGCGCCCCATCTACCGCCTGACCGACCCGCTCGTCCGTTTTTGCCAATTGATCACGCGACCGTCGGTTGATCGACTTGAGCAACATCGGTGGGCCGAGGTCGTCGCCGAGCGAGGCCCGGCGATGTCGGCCGGCCTCTTCGGACCACACTTTGAACACCTCTGCCGGGCCTGGGTGCGGACCTTTGCCTCGGCCGAGACGCTCGGAGGCACACCAAGCCGAGTTGCCCCCGCGGTCCTGAGCGATGCTCGTCTAAAACGGAAACGACAACTGGATGCCGTTGCCATCTCTCGTGGCCATAACGAACGACCGCGGATCCTGGCGATCGGCGAAGCCAAATACACGTCGGACGTTCGGGGCATGGGTGATGTGCAACGACTAGAGGACATTCGGGACCTCGTCGTGTCGGCACAGTCGGCTCACTTTGACATCGATGAGATCAAGCTCATGCTCTTTTCGGCGAATGGTTTTGAGCCCGAAGCGCTATGTGCACGAGACCATCGAACCGATCTGATCCTGGTCGACCTAACCGACCTCTACGCCAGCGACTGACGCGTCGGCCTCCGTGTGCGCTGCTGCCCGCGCGCGCTCAACGGTTCCGATTGCACTATCTATCGGTCTGATACAACGGGTGGATGACTGGTCTGTTCGTGGGGAAGGTTGCGCTCGTCACCGGCGGCGCGTCGGGAATCGGGCGGGCGACGGTGGAACGACTGCTCGCGGAGGGGGCCACCGTCGTCGCTGCTGATCTCAATGAGGGGGCGCTCGCCACGCTGGCGGACACCACCGGCGCGCATGCGCTCCGCCTCGACGTGTCCGATCCCGACGCGTGGGTCGCGGCGCTGCAGCACATCGTCGATACCTACGGCCGGATCGACATCGCTCATCTCAACGCCGGCATCATGACCAAGTCGGAGGGCCGCGACGAGAGCGCCGATGTCGCCGACTGCCTCACTTTCGAGGGCTACCGGCGCATCCGGGGGGTGAACTGCGACGGTCCGGCTCTCGGTGCCATCGCGCTCATCCCGCATATGGAGGCCTCGGGTGGCGATATCGTGATCACCGCTTCCGTCGCCGGTCTTGTGCCATTTCCCGACGACCCGTTTTATGGGCTTACCAAACATGCGATGGTCGGCTTCGCCCGATCGCTCGGCCCGGCACTTGCTCCGCGCAACATCCGCGTCAACGCGCTCTGCCCGGGTGCGGTCGCCACCGGCATCATCTCGCCCGAGTACCTCGCCACCCGCAACGATTGGTCGCCCGCCTCGTACATGGCCGACACCGTCGTGCAGATCCTTACCTCGGGGATGACCGGCCAAGTGTGGGTGGCTTACCGATCCACCCAAAAGGCATGGCGGTATGAGTTCGCCCCCAGCCGCGAGCGGGTCGTGGCCAGCGAGGCCGTGCCGGTGCTACTCACCACCGACGTCGCCGCCGCTCTCGACCGCTATCGAGCGCTCGGGTTCACCGCAACAGCGTACGGTGAGGCACCCTACATCTACGGCTTCCTCGAACTCGGCGCCGCCCACTTGCACCTCGCCGTCGCCGACCCCCTCGACCCGGCGACGTCAAACATCGCCGCCTACTTGTACGTCACCGACGCAGACGCGATTCACGAACGATGGACCACATCAGGCGTCAGCGGGCGCTTCCACCCACCAACCGACACCCCCTACGGCCTTCGTGAAGGCGCCTATGTCGACCCCGACGGCAACCTCATCCGCTACGGCTCACCGCTCTGAGCAAAGGCTGCGGCGGGGCGCGAAGTCCAGGTCGGGGCGAACGCCGGCCGCGGCTCGACCGGGCCAGCGGCCGAGTGACTTCGGAGTTCCATCTTGCCGATCTGGTTGCGATGGACCTCGTCAGGGCCGTCCGCGATGCGCAGGAGTCGCGCCGTCGCGTACATCGCTGCGAGCCCGAAGTCGTTGTTCGTACCGGCACCGCCGAACGCCTGAATAGCCCAGTCGATGACCTTGCACGCCATGCTGGGCGTGGCGACCTTGATCATGGCGATCTCCCGGCGCGCTGCCTTGTTCCCGACGGTATCGATCATCCACGCCGTCTTGAGGATCAGTAGGCGAGCCTGTTCGATCGCAATCCGCGATTCCGCGATCCGCTCCAAGGTCACCGTGCGCTCCGAGACCGGTTTGCCGAACGTCGATCGGTGCTCGACGCGCCGACACATCATCTCAAGTGCACGTTCGGCGAGCCCGACGAGGCGCATGCAGTGGTGAATCCGTCCAGGGCCGAGCCGACCCTGTGCAACTTCGAAACCTCGGCCTTCACCGAGCACGATGTTGTCAACCGGTACGCGCACCGAGCGAAAGATCACCTCGGACGCCCGATCGGGCATGCCGTAGAAGTTGAAGACCGGGAGCGGACGCACCACCTCGACGCCCGGAGCGTCACGGGGCACAATTATCATCGAGTGACGGCGATGCCGGTTCTCACCATCGGGATCTGACAATCCCATCACGATGAAAAAGGCACAGCGGGGGTCGGTCGCGTTCGTCGTGTACCACTTGTGTCCGTCGATAACGTACTGGTCGCCGTCGCGCCGGATGCTGGTGGCGATATTGGTGGCGTCGCTGGAGGCGACATCGGGCTCGGTCATCGCGAACGCCGATCGGGTCTCGCCAGCCAGCAATGGCGCAAGCCATTTGGCCTGCTGCTCCGGCGTGCCGTAGCGAGCGAGCACCTCCATATTGCCCGTGTCGGGTGCGGAACAGTTGAACGCCTCCGGGGCTGCGTAGGAGCGTCCCATCACTTCACAAAGCGGCGCGTATTCAAGGTTGCTCAGACCGGCGCCGAACGCGGCGTCGGGAAGGAACAGGTTCCACAGGCCGAGCGACTTCGCGTGTGCTTTGAGGTCGTCGACGACGGGCCACACCGCCCAGGGTCCAAGCGTCATCGCCTGCTCGAAGTACGTGGACTCACTCGGGTACACGTACTCGTCCATGAACGATTCGATCCGAGCACGCAGTTCGACAACCCGTGGTGATTCACCGAGATTCATCAGCCAGTCCTCCTTCGCATCACGTAGCAATGCTGATGCGAGACTGGTTGACACGCGATGGTTACGCCAAATCCGATTGACGTCGGATGCTCGGTAGTACCGAAGGGCGGCGACCATATCGGCGCACGATTGCGACGATACCTGCCAATGCGAGCAGTGCAAGGCCCAGCCGCTCGGGCACCCCGGCAACGAACGCCACGAGCGATTCGAGCGGATTGACGACCCCGACGGTGCGTTCCACGATCCAGCCCACCGCAACCACTGCTGCCGGGAACGCAACGACGTAACGGGCGGCCGGGGAACGGGCGAGCCACCAGAGCGGCGGGGCGATGATGAGGTCGGCGCCGAGTTGCGCGATCTCGATGCCGATATTGAAGCCAAGCGTGGCGATAAACAACTCGCTACCCCGCAACCCGAGAGCGCCGAGGGTGCCGACGAACCCGAACCCGTGAATCAGCCCGAAGAGAAGCGCCATGACCGGTTCGGATCGTTTCGGCGCGATCGGCCGGGCCAGATGCACGGCGCTCAACAACACCGTGATCGCGATACCAGTCTCGATCGGTTTCGACGGTGGCGACAGCACACCACCGGCGGCGAGGGCGAGGCTGATCGAATGACCGATCGTGAACGCTGTCGTCCGATACGCGAGATCAACGACCCGCCGACGTTTGCGGCTACCGGCGAACACCGTGCTCCGGGCGAACGCCGTGCTCCCTGCGATCAACGCGAGGAAGACGATGTAGTCTGTACCTGTGCGGAAGTGATTGAGACCGTGCCCGATCATCGAACGGACATCAATCGCAGTCGGCCGGGCGAGCGTCATGACCAAGCTTGGGTGCCGCTTGCTGATCGTGCCCAGCAGGTCGGCCGAGCCGTCGCTCTTCGTCTTCGCGGCGACGTACACGTCATGATTGGCGAGCACATCAACGAGCACGTGATAGGTGAGCACGAACGTGTCCGGGATAGGCCCCGACTTCGAAAGTGCCGTGAGGTGCGCGTGGAGTTGATCGGCACCCTCGAAATTGCCCAACTCCAGCGTCTCGACCGTGACCGGCCACCTGTCGTCTGCGTTACCTGTTGATACGCCGAGTTGGACCCCGTTGGTGAACATGTCCCGCAACGCCGGGGTTTGCTCGGCAATCGCATCGGCCGGATGGTCTGTCATGTTCTTACCCACCGCTACACCGAGTTTGTCGAGCGGGATCAACACATCGAAACTGACCGTCCCACCAGAACGGGTCACGGTCAACAGCGTGGTGCCCGTTGGATGCGCCTGCGCGACACCAGGGCCGAACGCGGCGACAATCAGGGTGACAAGACACGCGAACACCAGACCCATCGACCGTCGTCTCGTCATCTTCATCCACCCCGCCGGGATGCTGGAGGCGAAACCGGCGTCGTCAGGTCGACAGTGCATGTGGACGGCGTGACCTGAGGAGGAGCGCTGCGAGCCCGATTGCGAGAGCCGAGCCGACGAACAGGATTGGCGAGATCGACGTCGACCCCTTGAGCGGCGTGTTGTTCGCGGCGACTGTGGCTGGGGTCGACGCGACCGCTGGCGAGTACCGAACCGCGAGCGTGCGGCCGTCATCGTCATGCGTCATCGTTTCGATCGTCACCGGAACGAGGGTGTCCGGTGTCAGGTTCGCCTGAACCTTCGTGAGTAGCGGACCGGCCGCTGCCGCTGGCGCGTAGCCGTTGGAGATTCGGACGCTTCGAGCCTGCGTGGTAGCTGGGATATCGACTGAGAAATCAAGGATGATGGTACCGCCACCGGCTACCAGTAGGGGCACGTCCGGATAGGTGGTGTGCACCAAACGCGCAGCTACCGGCCGTCCATCCGTCGTGAACGTCAACGCGGAACGAACCGTCTCCGTGTGCGCCGCCGCCTCTGAGGTTGAGATGACTTGATTCCCGTCGCTATCGATCAGAGACAACAAGCCTGTCGCAACTTGGGACCCCGGGGTCATCTCCACGCTGACGTTTACGCCCTGCAGCATCGGCGTGACATAGATCTGCTGTAACAACTCATCAACGTTGTGGGCCGACGCCGCGCCCGCCGATGTAAACACGACTGCTGCGATCACCAAGACTGCCGCGACAAGGCAGGCCGATGCACGCCAGGCAGAACCGGCCGCTTGAAGTACACCCGCCAGCCGTTGCGTCATTTGAGACCGGCACCGATCGCTGCGCCGTAGTCGTTCGTCGGGTCACGGTAGATGCCGTGAATATGGTTGGACGGGTCGCCGCCCATGCTCTGGCCGGAATACTCGATCACAACCGTTGGACCGGTCACCCGGAAGTACATGCCGCTGCCAGCAGTCGTCAGCCCGTACCAAACGAACGAAGTGGTTACGAGGTTCGCTTTCAAGTCAGCCAGGCGGGCGGCGGAATCCTCGTCATTGACCAGTCCGCCGTAGTGAGCAATCAAATGCAACATCGCCGCCTGCTGCGCCGGTGTCATGTCGGCGCCGGCAAGACCCTCGGCTGCGACCTTCTTGCCATCCTGCCCGGGCCCAAGGATCAGATCAATCAACTTCGTGCCCAGCACCGCCTTCGACTTCTGGGCCGCATCCAAGGAGTTCACCAGCGCGTATGCTTCTTCCTCGATATCGCCGATCGGTCGGACCTTTGCGCCAGACGCATCGAACGTAGCCGGTTGTGCACCTATGAAACTCGGAGTCAACGACACACTTGACCCCGACACCGTCGCGTTCACCGTTACATGATGCCCGCCCCACTGCCACTGCCACGGCGTCGTGGCTGACGGAGTCCCGATGACCGCCACCCAGTAGTACTGCACCCCAAACTTCAACCCGCCCGGACCGCCGCCGGACGGCTGGGCGGCAAGCGCGCCGTCAGCATTCTGCTCGCCCATCACTCGGTCGAAACCTTCCTTGCTCATCGTGGTCTGCATGATCGTCAACCACGCAGCCTTCGACGCGTCCGACAGGTTGCCCCACATCAAACCAGACCGCTGATAGATGCCCTCAGGCAAATTCGACCACTTCTGCCGTTGCGCCGTGTTCGAAAACTCGAACGACACCGCCTTACGCTCTACGTCTGTCAACGTCGCCAAAAAGGCGTTCGTCGCCGCCACGATCGCCGGCGTGGTGTCACCAGCAATCACTGCGGGCGCAGCCGCTGTCGTGACCGCCCCCGATGTCGCCGCGGCAGCAGCAGCCGCCGTCGTCGGTGTGGACGCAACGCTGGACGACGCCGGCGCGGCAGTCGACGACGCAGCAACAGCGCTGGTCGCCGACACTGCGGAGGACGAGGACGAGGACGCAGACGTCGTCTTCGAGGATCCACAACCCACAGCAAGGGTGGCCAAGATCAGGACAGGTACAGCAGTACGGGATCGCATTCGCAAAGAGTTATCAACAAACCTGAGAGTTCCCAGTGAGTTACGCGAGCACTCTGTAAACCTTGGAGATGGTAATCCGGAGGCGCTGAAGGCGGGGGTATGGCATAACGTCGTCGATGTGTTCGATGCCCAACCCGCGCTGGACGGTCCGACCATTGAGTTGCGTCCGTTGACGGCGCAGGACCGTGAGGCGATCACTGCGGCGGCCGCTGATCCGGCGATCTGGGAACTGCACCCAGCCAAGAACCGGTACCTTCCCGAGGTGTTCCACCCGTACTTTGATGAGCGGCTCGCTAGCGCCATGACCCTTGTCGTGGTTGATCGCGTCACGCGTGAGGTGCTCGGTTGTCGTACCCCCAAACAAGCCGGCACGTGACGCAATCGACCGACGCCTCGACGCGTACGGCGGACTGAACCGTAACGCCCAGCCGGGAGATCTCGGACGGGTCAACGGGCTGTTCGAACTCGTCGCATCTCGTTCACGCACGCCGGCCGAGGAGATCGCCAAGGTCGAACTGGGTATAGCGCGACACCTTCTGCGTCTACAGGTGATCGTGCTGCGCTATGTGAAAGCCCTCCTCGCATTCTTGACCACTGCACTCGCCGTGTTCGCCGCTGCGGCCGCCGCACAGAGCCAGCCGCAACTTGCGGCGAGCGCCGAGTTGTGGCTCGCCGGGGTCTTTGCCGTGTGGGCACCAACGATGGTGTTCGCAGTGTCATCACCGGTGCGATGGATCTCCGGGCTCCTACGAGCCGAAGGCGCGACCGTGAACTCAATCGCCAACGACCGGGAATTCACCCGCATCGAGCGCCTCGCCGTCGTGGCATCCATCCTTGTTTGGGTTGTGTGCGCAACAAGCGTGGCCGTCGTGATCGAACGCCAATCACCAACCACGCCGGTCTCCATCCTGTCCGCCTGCACTATCGCCGCATCCGGCATTTCGCTCTACATCGCATCGCTCAAGTCCATCGCGACCAGCCGACCGGCCCGCTGACCACGGTCAACGTCCAGTTGCGCGCCAACGCGCTCACCCTCCAGACAGACCCTGACGATGTCAAGGATCTCATCGACGGTCTTGTACCAGACGAAGGCTCGTCGAAGCGTTGTCGCGGATCGCAGCGGCGTTCAGCCGAGGGCCGCGCGGAGTTGATCGAGGAGCTCGGCTGCGCGGCGCGATCCGCAGGTTGAGCCAAAAACGTATTGATCCGGCCGGGTGATGACACCGCTAGCGTTGTGCGCCTGGAGCCACTGGGTGAAGACGCCGTCGGTGTCGGTGAGATGTCCAACGACTGTGGAATCGAGCGTTGCGACGGTGCCACCGATGGATACGAACCACGCGAGCAAGGTTGGCTCGGCCTGGTCGAGTGGGTCGCCGGAACTCACGATACGGCGGTGAGCGCAACCTCATCGCCGGCCTGGGACACTGATTCGACCATCCAGCCCAGCATCACGTCAACGCTTGACTCGCGGTCGACTCTGGCTCGCAACGCGGTCTCCAGCGTTGGCTGATGGAACAACACATCAGGCCATCCGGATGGGTGTGGGGGGATATCGATACGCATGATCGGGTCGCCGTCGGCACCGAACCATGTGTACTGCGAAACAGGCAGCAACTCATGGGCGATGTCGTCCATCACACCGAGGTTCTGCATCACCCGTAGCACTTCACCGTCGCTGCGAACAGCGCGTGGCAGCGGATAGAACTCGTGATGCCGCTCGATGACCGCAACACGATGTCCCCGGCTGCCGAGGAGCCCCGCAAGCACCTGGCCGACCGGGCCGTAGCCGACGATCGCAACGTCGTAGAACTCTGATTCGTTCGCCACCGTCAGGCGCCACGGGTGACGGGCTGCTGGCCCCATTGGCTTATCGAGTCGTACGCCCGGGGTCTCGATCCAGTCGGTATCGACCTCGCGCGCGCCGTAGCCAACCTCAATCTGAAAGCCAGTGCTATAGACATGTGATGCTCCCGTCAGGTTGCGGTGGACGATGTACTGAGCGACGTTCCTCTACCAGCTTGGCCGTGGCCTGTTTCGATAGGCGGCGACGTGGACCCTGTTGCCGCACTGAGTATCGCAGTACCGGCGTGACTGGTTCTTTGTGAGGTCCACCAGGGCACGCCCGCAGCCAGGGGCTGCGCACAGACGCAGCCGCTGATACCCGAGGTCGCGCACCAAGATCGCCACGGCGACAGCGATTTCAGCACCGAGTCGCCGATCCAGCGGCGCGTCATTCGGGGTGAAGTGCAGGTGGAGCGGTAGTTGATCGTGGCGGACGAGCCGAGGAGTCGCGCCGCTTTCCGAGATCAAGGTATTGAGCGTGTCGACGACCCCGGCCTCGTTGCCGGCAGCCGCGAGATCGAACACCGTTCGAAGCTGCGCACGCAGGCGATGCATCGCCCGCAACTCGGCAGTCGTGCCGGCGTGCGATCCGCTGATACGGCGCACCCTGACCCATTCAGCAAGGGCCGCAGGCGTTGGCAGGCGCTCCTCGCCGCTGCTCGGGTCGTCGCTGTTGACCAGCCACACGAGATCGTCGAGGGCGAACACGCTGTCATGATCTATTCCCACTTGACTCCTGACACCGGTTCATCGTATCGTCATGAGCATAACAACGGTTGCACCTGATACGAACCGAGAGTTCGCCACCTCCACCACACGCCCGTCGGCTCACCGCAACGGCCTCGGCACCGTGCTGTCCATCGCCGCCGCCGCCTTCTTCGGACTCGGAGCGAACGTGTCGAAAGTCGCCCTGCACGCAGGGCTCGATCCGATCCGCCTGACCGCACTGCGGTGCACCGGTACCGCAATCGGCCTGTTGATCGTGATCCTCGTGACGAGACCATCGCTTCTACGCATCCGCCGTGCCGACCTCCCCGTGCTGATCGTGCTTGGCCTCACGGCCGCTGCGTTGGTGCAATTCCTGTTCTTCACGGCTATCGACCGCTTGCCGGTAGGGATCGCGCTACTGCTCGAGTTCACCGCGCCGTTCCTCATCGCCGCTTACTCCCAATTGGTCCTGCGGCATCCGGCCGACCCGAGGAGCTGGCTTGCGATCGCGCTCGGCATGGGCGGGCTTGCGCTGGTTGCCATGGTCTGGACCGATACGGGCCTCGATCTGATCGGCGTCGCCGCCGGCCTCGGCGCCGCCGCTTGCCTGGCCGCGTTCTTCATTATCGGAAAGAACGCTTTGAAGCGGCACCATCCGCTCACGATGTCGTTCTGGATGTTTGCGATTGCCTCGGTGTTCTGGGCCACCGCAGCGCCGTGGTGGAAGTTCGACTTCGCGGTACTTGGCGAAGATGCGTCGCTGCTCGGGATGTTCAACGGGACGAATCTGCCGCTCTGGACGGCGGTGGTGTGGGTCGTGCTCCTCGGAACGCTGGTGCCGTACCTACTCGAAATCACATCACTCCATCACCTCACACCCACTGCGAAAGGGGTCGTGGGGATGAGCGAACCATTGATAGCAGCGGCGATCGCATGGGCGTGGCTGGGCGAGGCATTGGACAACATCCAACTCGCCGGCGCGGCCGTCACACTGCTCGGCATCATCGTCATCCAAAGCCGACAGGACCTGGCTCTGCATCCCGCGTCGCAGCCAATTGCGCCACCAGACGCGGTGGATGCCCTATCCCGGGCCGACGCCGCCGGTCCGCCAGAAGGTGTCTGGATACACGAGCGCTCCGCTCAGTGACGGGTCGTACAGCGGCAGCGGGAACGTCATACCGGCGCTTCCAAACACCACTGGAACGGGAGCTGTTTTGATTGCGATACCGTAGGAGTGTGATCAGGATGCGTGGCCGGTGCATCCGCCGGTTCAGCGGGTGAACCGGCCAACCCCGCCGCGCGGGGCAGCTGCGATCGACAATCGGCCCGGCGTAACCACCGACCTTGCCTGGACCGGGCGACCGTTGCGCTCGGCCCTGTTGCTGCTCGGAGCTGCGAGCACGGCGTACACCGGTTGCGTCGTGGCCGTGCTCGCCGGACTCCGAGTCGAGCCGTGGGTGCCGTTGGCGGCGTTCTGCATGATCGGGCTCGCCGACATCTGGATCGGCATCCTCGCCTGGGTGCGGCGTCCACACAATCATGTCGGGTTGCTGCTCGGCGTGACCGGGCTGTTAATTCTGATTGCAGCGACTTCCAACATTCCGAACCGGACGTTGTTCGCGGTGGGGTTCGTCGTCAGCCAGGCGCCGATCGCCGCCTTTCTCCATGTGCTGTTGGCGTTCCCATCGGGGCGGCTCCGGCCCATGGCTCGCACTCTGGCTATAGCGGGGTACGTCGTCACCGTCGGGATCGACTTGGCGCGCGTCTTCGTGCTGCCCGACGGTCCGCTTCCCGCGAGCTGGGCCCGACCCGAGTTGAACGTCGCACTGAAGACGGTGCAGCACGTCCTGGGCGCCATTGTCCTCGTGATCGCGAGCCTGCTGCTGATCGGGCGCCTTCGAACGGTAAGGCGCCGCAATGAAGACCGTGGTGAACGGATCGCCCTGACCGCGGTCTACGTATGGGGCATCGCGGTGCTCTGCTTCTTTCCGGCATCGGCGAACCTCCTGGCCCCCGCGTTCGGATGGTCGGCGGTCACCTTGTTCGTGGCCCAGTTGGTGCCACTGGCGATGATGCCGTTTGTGTTCGCTGGGGGCATCCTGCGCGGGGGGTTCGCTCGCAGCGGCCAGGTCGAGGAGCTTGGTGCCTGGCTCGGCGGGCACACGCCGGCACGTGCCGTGCTGCGCGATGTCGTCGCCGCGACGTTGGGTGATCCCAGTCTGACGATGTTGTTCGTCGGTCCGACCGGCTGGCTCCATCCCGACGGCTCGCCAGCCCCAGCCGAGTTCGCGAACGGCCTCGACGGCAACCTGATGGCCCTGCCTTCGGCGGACGGCGACAGCACCGCTTCGCAATCCGCTCTACGGGGCGCGTCACCCGGAACCGACAGAGATCGCGGCCTGGTCGTGATACCCGGAAGCCGTGGGTGGGTGGCAGCCATCGACTACGACACCACGATCATCGCCAACCCCCGCCTCGTGCTCTCCGCCGGGAAGGTCGCAGCTCTCGCGTTGGAACGGGACCGGCTGACCGTCGAGCTCCTCGAAGAGCGGGAGCATCTACGCGCCTCGCGGGCCCGATTGGTAGAGGCAACCGAGCAGGAACGACGCCGGATCGCCTCGGAACTGCACGACGGTCTGCAGGCGCGTCTCGTGCTTGTTGCGCTGCGCGCCGGAACCCTGGTGAGTGCCACTGCAACGAACCCGGGTGTTCATCTTGTGGCCGCCGGCACGGGGCCCAATGGGTCGGCCGACTCTCCGCTCGACCTGCACCAGGCCGTCGTTCATCTGCGCGCCGACCTCAACGACTCCATCGCCGAGCTGCGACGTCTCGTGCAGGGCATGATGCCAGCGCTGCTCATGGAGCGAGGTCTGTTCGCGGCCGCCGAGGACCTCCTCGACCGCGTGCCTCTGGCCATCGATGTCCGGTTGCACGAAGGCGACCCGACGACCGAGATCCCCGCATCGGTGGCCAGCACCTGCTACTTCTGCCTCTCGGAGACGATCGCCAACACGGTCAAACATGCCAGCGCCACGCGTCTGAACTTGAGCCTGACACGCGAGCGCGATCGGCTCCGATTGCAGGTCACCGACAACGGCTGTGGCGGTGCCACCCGACGAGCGACCGCGACCGCCACTGCGGGCACCGGCCTCGTCGGCCTCACCGAACGAGTAGAGGCGTTGAGCGGAACGTTGAGCATCGACAGCCCCGTGGGCGGCGGGACCGTCATCACCGTGGAGTTGCCGTGCGCATCGTGATCGCCGAGGACGAGGCGCTCCTGCGCCACGGTCTGACCTCCCTGCTGCACGATGCCGGCGTCGACGTGGCGGCAACGGTCAGCGACGCCCGAGACGTGGCCGATGCAGTGGAGCAGACACAGCCCGACCTACTGCTCACCGATATCCGCATGCCGCCGGGGAACACTGACGACGGACTACGCACCGCAATCTCCATCCGCCAGGCGACACCAGATCTCGGCATCATGGTCCTGTCGCAGTTCGTGCAGCGCCGCTACGCCGTCGAACTCATCGGGAACAATCCCGCTGGCGTCGGTTATCAACTCAAGCAGCGGGTGAGCGACCCGGCGACCTTCCTGCAGGACCTGCAGCGCGTGGCTGACGGCGGCACCGCCCTCGACCCGGACGTCGTCGACCTGATGGTGCGGCGAGCCGACACGGTGAGCGACAGCCTCGACCGGCTCACCGGCCGCCAACGCGACGTGCTGGCCCTGATCGCAGAGGGCCAGTCGAATGCCGCAATCGCCTACCGACTTTGCATCAGCGAGAAGGCCGTCGTGATGCACACCTCGAACATCTATCGCGAGCTTGACCTTTCACACGACGACCTCCATCACCGCCGAGTTCTCGCGGTGCTCCGCTACCTCAACACCTGAGTCTCGTCAGTCTGGAGGCGTAGCAGACTCGTGTGAAGCAGTGCTGGTGTTTGCCCATCGCGGACGATTCAATAGGAGGCGAGTCCGTTGGGTCACCGGGCGAAGTCTGGGCTTGCGGTTCGCGCGTCGTCTGACCGGTCCTTGGGTTCTTCCCACTCTTCTTGGCGTCCGAGCGCGGTGAGGTCGAGGAAGTAGTACGAACCGCCGGTCATCTCTGCGCCGCGTCCGTAGACGGAGTAGGTGTGGAACACCCGGTCACCGTCGCGCAGAAAGCAGCTC
This sequence comes from Actinomycetes bacterium, assembly GCA_031410595.1. Classification (GTDB taxonomy): domain Bacteria; phylum Actinomycetota; class Acidimicrobiia; order Acidimicrobiales; family Ilumatobacteraceae; genus JANMCE01. The sequence continues at coordinate 28,104 of JANNZM010000056.1, forward strand.
AGCCCGGGCTCCTCGATGGGTTGTGGTCCCTCGAAGTAGTAGCCGGTGCCAGCGTCTTCGTGTTCGGCTTTGGTGCGGTAGTTGTAAATCATCGGTGTGACCGATTCGTCCATGGTGACATGGAAGTCGTAGTTGAAGTCGCTGCGGTACGACGAGTACCACGGAAAGGTCCAGCCATTGCGCTGCTTGTAGTTCTCGATCTTGGCCAACGGTGCACGCGACACGTACACGAGCGAGGTGTCTCGAACCTTGAGATGCTCATACAGGGCCGAGGCACGCTCATCTGCTCCGGCCGAACAGCTCGGACATCCGTCGTCCCATTCGGGGTTGAACATGAAATGGCTGACCATCAACTGGCGACACCCATCGAACAGGCCGAGCAGGCCGACTTGGCCGTCGGAACCCTCGAATGTGTAGTCCTTGGTGATCTCGACCATCGGCAGGTTGCGCCGCTCGGTGTTCAAAGCGTCGCGTTGATGGGTCAGTTCCTTCTCTTTGGTCAGCAGGGCGGTGCGGGCGGTCAGCCATTCGGCTTGGGTAACGACGGGGGGAAGACTCACCGGGTAACTCCGTTGCTTGGCGGTCGAAGGTGATCGAAGCGCTCGACCCCACGAGGCAATACCCCGTTGCACTCGGAACTCAAACCGACGGCGTACGAGCCGGCCACTCGGATGTTTCGGTGCGCCCGGCTGCGGGTATTCAAACCGGCAAACAGCCCCGGCATCAAAGACGTTCGCATGAGGCAACACGCAGATCGGGTGGTCGAGGACCTGACGGACATGGTCGAGAGCCGACTCGCACCAACATATGACGAGAAGTCGCGATGACCGACAACGTGAAGGTCCTAGCCGACGGACTCGGCATGGGCGAGTCCGTGCGCTGGCACGACGAGCGAACTTGGCTCTGTGATTGGGGAGCCGGCAAGCTCCTCGCGATCGGGGATGGCGGCGATAGAGAAACCGTCGAAGGGCTGGGCGACGTGATTCCATGGACAGTGGATTGGCTCGCCGACGGAACAATGCTCATAGTGCCCCGCGGCAAGAGTTCTTTGATGCGAGTCAGTCGCACTGGAACGGTGTCGGTTCACACCGAACTCGGAGAAGTCGCGCCGCAAGGCTGCAACGAGATGGTCGCCGACGGCCGAGGCAACATCTACCTCAACACCATCGGGTACGACATGATGGCCGGCGAGGCCCCGCGCACAGGCACAGTCATCTTGGTCAGTGCCGACGGCTCCGTGCGTCAAGTCGCGAACGACGTTCATTTCCCGAACGGTATGGCGGTCACGTCTGACGGGTCCACCCTTGTCCTCGCGGAATCCCACGCAAACCGCCTGACCGCATTCACGATCGAACCCGACGGCTCCCTTTCGGGCCGCCGCGTTTGGGCCGATCTCGGTAGAGGAACGCCTGACGGCATCTGCATGGACCGCGAGGATGCCGTCTGGTACGCCCCCGCAGGTCCCGATCGCCGAAACCTCCACATCGCCGCCACCATCTGGCAAGGTGCCGAAACGTATACGGCGGATCCCCCGACCGGACGCCTCCTCTCGATCACCGACCCGAGGTACAGGTTCTGTGCCCCTCAGCCTTCAGGTTGCAGGGAACGGGTTGCGGCCGGTGAAGGCGATGAGTTTGGTTTGGAGATCCGTGTCGTTGGCGACGGGCACGCGGGGGCCGTAGTGGCCGCTGGACCGAAGGATCTCGTCGATGGGTTGCATCCCTTCGTACATGCCGGCGACCAGGGTGGGGTCTAGGCGGACGTCGAAGCCGGCGGCGGTGGCAAGGTCCCAGGTGTGGATGAGCACGTCACCGGTGACCAGCATGCCGATGGCCTGCTCGAGCGACATCTGGCCGGGAGGGCCCGCGTCGAATGTCTTGGCGGCGACGGTCGGATCGTCGAGCGCACCTTGCAACGTCGCCGCCAACGCGGCCCACGCACCGGCGGGATCGACGGCGATATCGGGGGCGGGCGGGAAGGCCAGCCCGCTGCGGCCGATCACGGCGGGCACCCATTCGACGAGGTGTCGAACGACGTCCCGGGCGACCCAGCCATCGCACGGGGCGGGGTTGTTCCAGGCATCGGCGGGAACACGGGCAACGACGTCGCCGAACGCTCCGGCAACCCGGCGGAACTGAGCCGCGGTCGAATCGGCGGACGCGCCCAGCAAGTCATCGAGGCGGTCAAAGGTCCCCTGCATGCCGGTTTCCATGCCGGAATCGATGTGACCATCTCGGAAGGCTTTGCTGCTGTGGCGAACCAACGTTTGCAGCGTCGTAACGCCGTCGATCTCGGTGAGGGTCATGGTGTTGACGGACTCCGCATCGGGAAAGCCTTCGAAGACTTCGGTCGCGGTAATGCTGGAACCGATCTCGACAGCCCGGTAGGTACCGTGCCAGCCCAGTTCGGTGCCGTCCTCCATTCGGCAGACATAGCGAAATCCACCGCCGACCCGCAGGTCGACCTCGCACGAAATGATCGGGCACCACGACGGTCCCCACCAGTTCAAGATGTGCTTCGGCTCCGTCACAGACCGCCAGACGAGGTCGCGAGGGGCTTCAAAACTTCGGGTGATGAGGATTTCGGTATCGGACGGCAGGGTTACCGTCGCCGATCCGTGTCGGGTTGCCATGGTCATTCCTCCAGTGAGTCGGATTGGGTTTGCAGGTCGGCCAAGTAGGAATCCAGCCGGTCAAATCGGGCATTGATCGAGGCCGTTAGATCGCTGAGCCAGCGTTGCAGCGGATCGAGCGCAGGGGCGTTGAGCCGGTACAGCCGGTTGCGACCCACGGTTCGAACCAGCAGCAGGTCAACGTCGCGCAGGACTTTCAGGTGCTTGGAGACCTGCGGTTGGCCAAGGCCGAGCGCTTCGACCAGGTCGCCAACGGTCAGCTCGCCGGCCCCAATGGCCTGAACGATGCGACGACGGTTCTCATCACCAAGGACATTGAAGATGTCGCTTGTCGTCGCTGCCCTTGCCACGCCATTCATCATACATACCCATATGGGAATGTAAAGTGCTAAACGATCGCTTCGCAGTAGCCAGAGGTTAGCGATGCGGTGCTTCGCCACCACACCGATGCTCTACTCTGAGTTGGGTTCGACGGGGGTCGCGCGCTCAAAGGGGGAACGATGAAGCTCACCTATACGCAGCAGTTCACGTACAGGGACTTTGCGGACGATTTCACGCATCGTTTTCCGGAGTCGGTGGTCACGGTCCCGTACTACGAGCTGGTCGATCGTGAAACGGTGCGGGGCAGCTTCCGGGCCGGGCTCGACGAGATGATGCACGCTGCTCGGGCGGGTTTCGATGCCGTTGCCGTGACAGAACATGGTCAGGCCACCTATGACATGCGCAGGTAGCCCGCGGCGCGTGGTCCGCTCAGTTCGTCTCGTGCGAGTGGGGTCATGACGATGCCAGGGCTGATCGTGTTGACGCGTGCGCCTCGCTTGCCCCAACGAACGGCCTCGGCTTTTACTCGCAGCGAGTTACCGCGCTTGGCGAGTTGGTAGGCGTGCAGCGAGTCGGTGACCTGATCGGGTTGCAGCATGGGGAGGGCGAGCAACTCGTCCGCCGCTGTCGTTGCGAGCGCCGTGTCTTGGGCGGCGGTGAGGGCACCGAGACGATGCCCGGACTGCGACGCGATGACGATCCCGAAACCGCCCACGGCGATCACATTGCCGAACTCCTCGAGGATGACTGCGGTGCCGTAAAGGTCGACGTGCAGGATGCGATCTCGATCACCCCTGGCCCGTTGAAGATCATTGCTCTCATCACATTTCCTCCATGTCTCACTCGACTGCTTGCTGTGCACCACTCAACCACCAAGGAGGCGATCATGGGAGGCCGCGTCAGGAGGGGTATTGGCAGGGACCCACGGGCGCGGGCGGCGTGTGCGTCTCGGCGTGGATCAGATGGGTGGCATTGGCAATCTCGGTGATGGTTGCGTGCGGTTGGGACAAGGCAGCTTCGCGGCGCGCTCGGATAACAGCGCCCCCACGACCAGCAAGACGGTGGCAATGAACGACACCTCGTTCACCATCGCTAAGGGGAGCTTCTGAGTAGTTCGCCATGCGACAAGGTTGATCTCGAACACCGGGTGTGACGCAGCGATCGCTTGGAACGCCTCGAGTGGTGCACCGCGCTGCACGGGGATGTGGGGTCGACCTCCGGGAACTTTGTCGACGTAGCGGCGAATGATCGGGCCCCGTTCGGAGACGGGTACCTCTGTCAACGTGCATTGTCGGGCCCGTCGGTGTCGTAACACCACGTGACCTTCGGCTGCGCGGACGTTGCGTACCCAGTCGCACTCGCCGAGCATCGACACGAGGAACCAGCGATCACCGACATCAGCCATTCCCAGCGGGAACCGGCACAGTCGGCCAGTTCGGCGCCCGGGCACCTCCAGCGTGACCCAGCGCCGCGGGACCAAACCCAGAGCGAACACCGTCCCCCATACGCGGGCGAAACGTCGCGCTGCGATGTTGCCTCGACCGCCCGAGTACATGGCCCGCGCGGATTGGTCGGAAATTCCGAAGCCTTTCACAGGCCGGTTGTTGACTGGTTCGGTAAGTTCGAGGACGGGGTGGAGGCAAGCTTCGGCTTCGAATTCGCTTGAGGGCGCACCGACTCCTGCGCGGAAGTAGGAACGCGTGGCGCTGGCCACTTCCACATAGTGCTTGAGGATAGGCCCAGCCTCGCCAGCGGTGACCTCTCGAATCTTGTAGGCGTGCTCGGATCGCCCATGGCGAAGCGAAACTTGGCCCGAAGCGCGAGCATTCAACAACCACGACACGGCCCCATAGGGGGCAACCAGCCATATCCGATCCCCCTGACACACGGGGTTTCCTTGGTTCGCCTCAGATTCGGTACTGCGGCTCTATCGCTCTACCCTGTCGGCGAATGCCTCAGACCTCTCAATCAGGTCCACCGTGAAAACTCGTCCGGGCATGCTCGATATCGGTGCACCACGGCCCTGACCCCGTCGACTTCGGCTGACAGTTGCTCCCACTCGACGCGACGCTTGGCCCCGATAGGCTGCTGGCCGAGCGGCGAGCGCTCATCGAAGATGTCGTGACCGCTGCGATACCCGGCGATGCTGCGCGCCCTCGTCATTTCGACGGCATAACCGCCGACGTGCGGACGTTGAGTTGCGGTGCCGGAGCTGGGACTGCAGAGCGCTCGGCAACGAGTGGGCGCAACACTTCGGTCAGTGCTTGGGATTGGCCGGCGAAGAACGCCTGGTCGGCTGCCTCCACGATGACGATCGCCTGGACCGCAAGTTCAGCTCCTACGGGCGTGACCGCGAGCGCTCGGGCACGACTGTCGTGCTGGTCGGCATGGCGGGCGAGCAGGCCGCGGGCTTCGAGTCTCCGTAACACCTCTGACGCCATCTTCACATCGGTGCCGGCTTGCGTCGCGACGGTCAACTGGTTCGGATGCACGCCTTGCTCATTGAGCCACCAGGTACATGCCAACAACACGAACTGGGTGTGGGTGAGCCCGACCGGTGCGAGCGCACTGGTGAGGTGACGCTGCCAACGCAGCGTGACGTGCCACAGCAGGAACCCAGGACTGTCACCGGGGCCGGCCTCGAACCGTGTCACCGACCTGCGATGACTTCCAGGTGTGTAGCGGCGGCGAACAGATCGGCCATCGCAACCGGGAAATCATCACTGATCTGAGGACCAACAATCGGGCCCATGACATCAACGCTAGGACCGTCGATAACCAGTTCGTGGGTAACAGTGGTGCCGTGAGCGTTCGGCGTGAGGGTGTGTCGGAACAACAACGTGAGACCTTCGTACTCGGTGCAGTCGGCGTACACGCGATGCTCGACGAACTCGACGATCTTCGAACGGAACGTGCCCTGACCTTGCGGGGTGACCGACAACTCGGTACCGAGTTCGAACGGGCCGTGCAACTCGAAGACGTCGCTGCGCTCGCTCAAACGGGTACCCGAGTGCAACGCCTTGATTGCGGCCCAAACCTGCTCGGGTGAAGCCTGGGTATCGGCAGAATGGTTGGTGGTATACATGATCGTTACCTTTCGTGGTGGATAGGCCAATACTATCTGTACACAGATCATCTGTAAACAGATCATTGTCAGATTCGTGCTGGCTGCCCCAAGGCGTCGGCATCGGTGGACGTTTCTGAACGGCCAGGAACGGATAGCAAGACGGGTTTGTCTGCCAGGACGTCAACGAAGTAACACCCCAACGTTGCGCTGTCGTCGTCGTTTCCGATACCGCCGGTGTCTACGATTTGGTTCTGGTGGCGGTACGGGCCGATCAGATTCGTGCCGCGATGGAACCGTTGCGGGGACCTTCGCGGTCCGATACTGGTTACGCACGATGCGGTCCCCGACAGGCGAACGCATCTTCGCCGCCCACGCCCGCCACGCCGAACACGAAATGTGCACCCTGGCCTGGGCGGGCGACACGGTTCAGCCTTCGTGGGCCAAGCTGGGCCAGAGCTTGGACCAGGGTTGGGTGGGTCCGGTGCAGCGCCAGATTCGTGTGCCGTTCTCGTCGTTGTCGATCCCTGCGGGGGTGTGGATTGTTGCGATGGTCGTGCAATCACCGAGCGCAACATCGTGGGCGAGGTCGTCGAAACCGATCGCCACAACGGGGCCTTGGGTGCTGGGTGGGACGCGGAACGTCGTATAGGAGTTGTGGCCCGAGTACGCGGGTCCGATCCCTCGGGCGGGTCCGTAGCGATCGATGGCTCCGGCTTCGCCGTAGTTCGCCGTGAGGACCACCACGGTTGATCGATCGGCAGCGGGCAAGGTCGCCACGGCCGCGGCGACTTGGTCGGCGAACGTTGGCCACCCGATCGTCTCCGCCGCATCGTGGTTGACACCGGCGATGGCACCCCCGACGAGACGTTGCGGGAGAACGGGCAAGGTGATGATGGCACCGACCGCGGCGTTGACGACGACCGCCGCAGCGACGAGCACGTGGCCGAGCGCTCGTCGCCTGCGGTCCATCCATTCAACGGTCGCGATCGCGCCCGACGCGGCGAACGGAAGGACGAGCCCGGCGGCGTAGTACCCCTTCCCGCCCGACACGGCAAGGAGCACGAGCAGGATCGCGTAACCGACCGGGAGGAACCGCAACGATCGCCAGGCGGGCCTCCGCCATAGGCCCCGGATGCCCGCCACGAGGACGGGCGCGACCGGCGGACCGAGCACGAGCAGTTGGAAGGGGATCAGTCGAGCGCGGTTGTCGGCGCCCTGGTCGCGGGCGATCGCCCGGGAGAACGAGAGCAACGTCCAGCCGTGACGGGCCTGCCACCACAGGTTCGGTGCCCACGCCGCAACCGCCACGGCGGCACCGGCGAGTGTCCACACTGACACGAGGGGACGCCACGAACGGGTCACCACCGCGCCCGCCACCAGCGCTATGACGCTGACCGCGATAGTGAACTTGTTCTCCAAGCCGATCCCGACAGCGATACCGACCAGCAGCCACCAGCGTTGATCGCCGGTCCGCACCATCCGCACGAGGCACCACACCACCAGCACAGTCACGAGTACGTCAAGAGTTGGGGTGGTCAGCAGGTGGCCGATCGCCAGCACGAACGATGCCGTGGCGGTCAGGATCGCGGCGAGGAGCTGGGCGGCTACTCGTGCGCCGAGCTCGCGTGCCAGAGCGGCGACGGCGACCACGACAAGGCCTGCTTCAACGGCTGGGACGACCCGGAGCCCGAACACGGAATCTCCGAAGATCCCACGCGACAACCGGCCCAGCAGCGGAGTCAACGGCGGGTTGTCCACATAACCCCAAGCAAGGTGCTTCGCGGACTCGATGAAATACAGCTCGTCACGATGGAAGCCGTACCGAGCAGCCGACGCCAGCAATAGCCCCACCATCACCGCCGCCGGAGCGACAACCCACCACGACCACCGTTCGACCGGCCAGCCACGATCGCAGCACGCGTCCACACCCGCAATCTATTGCCTGGCCGCGACCCCCACGGCATGCCAGCCCTGAGCGCCACCGCATCTGCCTGCGCATGGATCCCGGGCGGTGATCGGCTGACGCAGTCGATGACCTTTGCCCCTACCGCGCCTTAGTGTCTTTGACCATGATCGGTGGATGAGCTTCGCGAACCGTGTCGTCTGCACGTTGTTGGAGTCGCCGGCGCATCGGTTGATGTCGGGGTCGACCGATGTGATCCGGTATCAGGGCCGTCGGTCGGGCCGGACGGTCACGACACCAACCCAGTACGCCACCTACCGCGACGGGCTGGTGATCTTCGTCGGTCGACCCGACAGCAAGCAGTGGTGGCGCAACTTTCGACACGACCGCGACATCGACGTGCTCGTCGCCGGAGACTGGCGTGCCATGGTCGGCCGAGCGGTCGTCGGTTCCGAGGATCCGGACACGATCGCCCCGCTGCTAGAGACCTATCTGCAACGGTTCCCCAAAGCGGCCCGACTACTCGACACCAAGACCAACGGCTCCGGACAGCACCACGCGGTCGTGGTCTGGTGTCGCCCACGATGACCGGTGACGCCGAGGCGGATTCTTACACCGGCAGATAACGCTGTAGGCCGTAAATCAGGGGCAGGCGCTGCATGGGCGCGCTCATCATGGCCTGATCGTTAGAAATGCCCCGCGGCGGACGCGGGGTTGAAGGCGAGGCCGATTCGGTTCCCGACTCTGTGTGCTACAGATCGCAAGGCGCCTGCCTCGCATCTCGGCGCTGAGTTCGGTGGCTTCATCGATGTTTGCTATGGAGGTCCCTCGGGTAAAAGGGATGCACGATATGTCGCACGTTCATGCAATCAACCACCAGGAATCAATGATGCTGCGCTGGGTCGGGTTCGGAGCAATCTTGTGGGGCGTGGTTGGCCTGGTGATCGCCCTGCGTGGACTTGGCGATGTCAACGCGGACGCCAAACTGTGGGTCGGAGTGGCCAGCGTTGTGCTGCCGCTCTGCGCCGGGCTCGCCGGCGTGCTCATCATCGGCCACCGAAGTCTGGGCGTTGCCAGTGGTCTGCTATTCCTCTCGATCGGCACGCCCACATACTTCGCGTGGGCCGTCAACCTCATCCCGATCGTGTTGATCGTCGGGCTCGTCATCGCTGTACGACAACACACCCAGACACCGTGCGTGGAGCACTCGACCGTGCACTGACCCACCAGCCGCTTGCCCTAGACCTGCGCGAACAAGTGCTGACCGACAGCCTCGCCGCAAGCCGCGAGGCCACACTCGCCTGGCCGCTGCACGGAATGACCGACGAAATCACCGAAGCCGTCCGACGGATCACCGTACCGGTCGACGTCCTCGCCGGTGAACACGACCGAGTCGATCCGCCCGCGTCGCTGAAGGTCGACCTCTTGCCGTTCATCCCACACGCACGCCTGACCATCATCGAAGGCACCGGGCACCGGGCACCGGGCACCTCTCGCCACTCGAAGCACCCGAGCAACTTGCACGCCACGTCGATCACTTTATCACCAGCTTGGAGCCCTCCGAATGAATGCCCTCATCCAACCACCCGCGACCGTCCTGTCTGTCGAGATCGACCAGCTGCTCGACCAGCATGCACCCGTCGTCAGAGCGCACTGCTATCGCAGCTACCAGTTCGCCGCCGCGCTCGCTCAAGCCGACGGCATCGAACTCGACGACGAAGTCCTCTACCTCGGCACACTGCTCCATGACGTCGGGTTCAGTCCGGGCGGCGACCGAAACGCCCGCTTCGAGGTCCGCGGCGCCAACATCGTGCGAGCCTTGCTACTCGACCACGAAATGGAACGCGATCGAGTCGACAATGTCTGGGACTGCATCGCTATGCACGCGTCGAACGCGCTCGCACGACACAAGAGCCCCGAGACCCGCTACTCAAGCCGAGGCACCTCGGTCGACGTACGCGGCACCGGTGCGGAAGTGCTGCACCCCGGTTTCGTTCGAACCGTGCTCGATCGTTGGCCACGTCACGACTTCCCACACCTGTTCCCCGAAGTCCTCCGAGACGAAGTGTGGGCAAACCCCGAGTCGACGCGCATGTCATGGCTCGAGCCGATCACAGCAGCGACGATTCCCGGATTCGAACCGACCGACCTTCTTGCGGCCATCCACGCGAGCGCCAGCCTCACCTGAGGCTCGGCACGAACGCGCCCGACGGCTGGGTCGCCATGACGAGACACGCCGAGCAGGAACCGTGAGCAGGACGCTGCTGACGCTCCCTCGACCAGCCCAGCCGTCCCCCCACCGCACCTCGACAACTCAGCCGGCGAATTTCGCCACCCGTCACCACAAGTGCTCCGGGCGCCACACCAGCGGCGCCCTGATGACAAGAATTCGGGCTTGCCAAAATTCCAGCGTGAACCGCGATGACAAATGTCAAGTCTTGGTAGAACCGGGCCTGAGAACGACGAAAGCCCTGGCCCGCCGTAGTGGCTGACCAGGGCTTTTTGGTGGCGGGGACAGGATTTGAACCTGTGACCTTCGGGTTATGAGACCGGAGGTCGCCATAGGCTGTAGGTAGGCGCTGGGAGGCTGTCGTGCCGGTTAACGGTACCTTTTATCACGGCTGTTGCGACTCTTTTAGAGCCTCGTAGACCGCTGTTTTTTTGGCGGCAGTTCCGTTGACATTTCGTTGAGATCTCGTCGGTTTTCGAAAGGCCGATCGTACCGTCACCCCCTACCTTCTGCAGGCATCCGATGGTGCTAACCCCCCACCTTTTGCGGGCACACGACGGTCCAGACCCCCCACCTTCTGCGGGCTACAGTTGGTGGTCGTGCGAGACGACGACCTTCGACGGGCCCTCACGGACGCCAACCCGTGGTGGCGTGCCGCCTCACTCGGTGCCGATCCGCTCGGTTGGGTCAGCGGGCATCCGCTGCTGGTGGACCGCGCCGACCACGATCTCGGCTACCGGGCTCAGGTACTGGACGACATCGCAACGGTGCCCCGGATCGATGACCGCTTGGTGGTGCTCACCGGGCCGCACCGGGCCGGGAAATCGGTCGCGCTCCTCGACGTCGTGGCAGCGTTGTGCGCCCGGGCCGACATCGATCCCCGTCAGGTCATCGATCTCCCATGCGACGGGTTCGCAACCAGCGACCTTTGACGGGCCCTGACATTGGGACGAGAACTCACCCGCAACATCGACCAACCTCCGTCGATGCCGAGGGTCTGGCTGCTCGACGAGGTCACCTCGATCGACGGGTGGACCACCGTACTGAAATCAGCGCGAGATGGCACCGCTTTCGGCACCGACACCGTGGTAGCGACCGGGAGCCGCTGGTCCGCGAACGACGATGTCGAAGGGAACCTTCTCGCCGGTCGTGCCGGTCGTGCCGCGTCACGACGGGTGCGTCATCTGTTGCCGATGTCGTTCCGAGTGTTCCTGGCGACGACACGGCCAGAGCTTGCCCGACCCGATGTCGTGCATCCTTCGCTCTTGCAGACCCGACAGGTCGCACACGTTGTCGATGGCCTTCGATTCGATGTCGACGCGTACGACTTCGCGTGGCAGGACTACCTTACCTGCGGCGGGTTCCCCCGAGCGGTGTTGAGCACACCCGGGTCGGAGCGGTCAGCAACGGTTTCCTGCACGACCTCACGGCATGGTTGCGGCGTGACGTGGACCGCGACGCCCCGTCCGAATCGATTCCGCTGCTCCTCGATGGCCTCTGGCAACGATCGACAAGCCCGCTCAACCAGCGCAGAACAGCCGAAGATCTCGGGTACACCTATGACTCGCTCTCGCTTCGGTTGGCGAAACTCCTCCGGAACTTCGGGGCGATCTGGTGCCCGCAACGTGACGACAACGGTCGCATCGTGCGGGGCAGCCAACCCAAGCTGTACCTCGCCGACCCGATCCTCAGCTGGCTTCCCAGCTGGCTGCGACCCGGATGCAGCGAACCCGAAATGACGATGCTCACCGAAACCACCATCGCTATGCATCCGGCACGAGCGATCGACAACCTCGATGAAGGGCGCCTCGTCGTCAACGACACCATCGGGTACGCACGAACCGGCACCGGCAACGAGATCGACCTCGCGCCCGTTTCGGTGAGCAGCACAGCCGGCGCCGCACGCACGGTGCCGATCGAAGGCAAATGGGTCGATGACCAGTGGCGCAGCGACGCCAAAACGGTCGAAGCGAAATATGGCGCCGGCATCCTCGCGACCAAGTCGATCTTGAACACCGACCACCCCACCTGGGCCATTCCGGCACCGCTGCTTGCCTTGCTGCTGCTATAGACGGAGGGTCTGATTCGTAGCGAGGTCGGTTTCCGGTGGCGACCCTGGCGCCACCGTACCGGCAGCCGAACGGCCGGTCGTAAAGTCGACCGGTGTGAACGTGTCGCCGTCGGTGTTCGAGCTTTCCGCTGCGATCGTCGGACACGTACAGATCGTCGACGCGACAAAACTCTATTGACTATCGTATCTCGATATATCATACTTCGAGTATGCCTCGTCGTAGCACCGACAAACCGATGCCCGCCGCATCCATGTATCTCCTGCTGGCATTGCTTGACGGGGAGAACCACGGGTACGCGTTGATGCGCCACGTCGATGAGCAGAGCGCGGGTGCCGTGCGAATGGGTCCGGGCACCCTGTACGGCACGCTCAACCGGTTACTCGCCGACAATCTGATCATCGAGACCACTGACGACACCGAACGCGCCGGTAACGAACGACGCCGCTTCTATCGGCTCACTCAGGACGGCACCCGCGTCGCGCTGGTCGAACTCGACAGGTTGCGCAGCCTTGTCAAACGTTTCCGTTCGATCCCGGGAATCTGGGGAGCACCGGCATGAACACCGACCGTCAGATCAACACGTACCGGCAACTCGCCAAGCTTTACCCGACGTCGTTCCGCGACGAGTACGGCGACGACTTGGTCGCGGTCTTCGCCGAGCAACTCGACGATGAGGGCACCGGCCGCGTGTGGTTCTCGACGATCCACGACCTGATTGTCACTGTCCCCACCCAACACTTGGAGGTCCACATGAACCGTCCTACCCCGCACACTGTCGCGTTGATCGCCACCAGCATCACTGTCGCAGCACTGATTCTCGCCGTGATCGCCGGCACCGGGCCGGTCGTCGGCGTGTTCCTACTCATCGCCGTCGCCGCGCTCGTCGTCGCCACCCTCTCGTGGAAAGCGGCCCGCACCGCCGGAGAACTCGGCAAGGCCACGGCGAGTCGGTGGCGCACCTTCCTCCTCATCGGCGTCGCCCTGCTCATAGCTGTCATCGTCGTTATCAACGTGCCGCCGTACAACAACCGGGACCTTCCCGGTGCGGGTTGGGCGCTGATGATGCTGTCTCTCGTCACCAGCGTCGCGTTGATCACCGTCGGCGTAACGATCGGGATCGCCCAACGCTCAACGCATCGCACCGCGAGCCACTGACCCGGTGGTGATCGACCAGTCGGTGCCTGCCACAGATCCGCTTCGACGCACCGTCGACACGGTTCGGGTGATCGTTGTTGCCGGTATCCCTTATGGGGTGGTCGTTGCTGGCGTGGGCAGCCGCCTGGCAATGCTGCTGCTCCGCCTGACGTCACCCGAGCGGGTGATCGGCGTGAAGAGTGACGACGATTTCGTTATCGGCCGGTTCACTCTCGCCGGCACTTACAACCTGTTGCTCCTAGGCGCAGGATTCGGAATAATCGGCGCTGTTGCGTACTTGCTTGTCGCTCGACGGCTGATCGGCCCGAACTGGTTTCGACGGGTCACCGTCGGCCTCGCTGCCGGTGCGGTCGTCGGATCGATGCTTGTTCATTCCAACGGCATCGACTTCACCCAACTGAAACCGACATGGTTGGCGATCGGACTGTTCGTCGCCCTACCCGCGGTATTCGGGACGTTCATCGGTGCAGCCGTCGATGCGGCCGACAAGTCCGACTCCTGGACCATGGTCGGGCGGCGACGATGGCTCGTCCCACTCGTCGCGATCGCATGCTTCCCGCCCACCATCGTCATCGTCGCCGTCATCACCGCGGTCACCGCGATCGCCACGACGATCGGCGATATCAGTCGTGTTCGAGCCATCCGCGCTACCGCAGGATTCTCGTTCGTAGTGCGGGCGGCGTGGCTGCTGATCGCTGTCGCCGGGTTGAACGCGTTGATCAACGACATCGCCGAACTCACCTGACACGACAGCCCGGCGAATCCAACGTCGGCCGCGGAGGTACGGTCTGAACATGTCGACCGCGCCTACGTCGAGCACGACTTTCCAGGAAGCGCGTGCCTTTCTTTCGGCGCAGATCGGTGCTGGTGAGTCGTACCCTTTCGGGCCGGGTGCGGCTGTGTTCAAAGTCGAGGGCAAAGTGTTCGCGATCGTCGACGATGCCGGTCAGAGGATCTCGTTGAAAGGCGACCCCGACGACAACATCGCGTTGCGTCAGATGTACCCGGGCATCACCGCTGGCTACCACTTGAGCAAGAAGCATTGGAACACCGTCGACACCGCAGCGGTCCCACTCGACGAAACGTTGGCGATGATCACCGCCTCCTACGACATCGTCGTCGCCTCACTCCCAAAGTCGTCCGGGCACGACTCGGCCACTGAGTAATCGACGCCCTCGGCGCGGTCCGTTCTTCCAGACGCCTTCGAGCATGGCGCCTTCAAGCGGACCAGTGTCCAGCGCGGCCCTACCCCACCACGTCGAGCAGCAGACCGACGAGTTCGGCAGGCCGGTTCTGCGGAATCATGTGATTCGTGTCGACCTCGTGATAGTTCCACGAGGAATGGTCACGGACCCGGTCCGCCACATCCCAGAACGGGTTGGCCGCGCCGGTCGTGCGAGGATCGTCGAGCGCTTTGACGTAGGTGCGACCAAAGGCGTAGTCCTCGATCGGCTGGAGTAAACGCACCCGTTCGCTGAAACATTTTGATGGATGTGGCGTGAGGCGCACCACGACCAGATGGCGGACTCGATCAGCGATATGGGCCAACGCACCGGTGACCACCATCCCGCCGTACGAGAAACCGAGCAAGACGATGTCGGTCAGGTCCTCGTACCGGATGTGATTGACGACGTCATCGATGTGCGTGGTCAGATTGACCTGCGGACTGGCCAGGTGGACCCGGTCGCCGATCCCCGTCAGGCCGGGCGTGAACACCTGATGACCGGCGGCTTGCAGCCCGGGACGCACCAGCTTCCAGGTATGCGCGCCGCCCCAGGCTCCGTGAACAAGAACGTATGTCGACATGCCAACATCATGGTCCGAGACGCAGCCCGACGGAAGTCTTCATCCCTGCCAGCGGTCGACGCAACGGTCAGTCGAGAACCGCTACGGCGTCGATTTCCACGAGGATGTCCGGCTCGGCCAGCGTCACGACGCCAAGCATCGTCATCGCCTTGCGCGTGTCGATGCCCAATTCCTCCGACACCCTTGCAAATCCGGCCTCTATCGATGACATCTTGTCGAGGCTCCAGTCGACGACATAGACGGTGAGTTTGGCGACGTCAGCGAACGATCCTCCGACGGACTCAACGGCTATCACAACGTTGCGAAGCGCCTGGGCGCTCTGAGCTGAAAGGTCGCCGTTTCCGATCTGTGCGCCATCGGCATCGCGGGCGACTTGACCCGCGAGAAATACGAGCCGGCTTCCCGAAGCGACAGCAACCTGGCGGTACGAATCCGGCTTCGGCAGGCCATCGGGATTGAATACTTCTATCGCCATAACCATTTCTACATCGGCACGTCAGGACGTCAGTAAGACCATCCGATCTGACGACATCGAGGATCAGCAACACAGCCGCGCCAGCCTCACCACATCAACAAGGTCGGAGGCACGACAACGGTGCAATGGTGGGTTCCTTGAGCGCCGGCCGAACTGTTCCCTTTTGTCGTACCGCCCTCCTTCAGTAGTCCTCGAAACCCGGCCAGGACAAGAGCTCCTGCGGGTCGTCAGCACGCACAGAGCGCATACATCCGTCGAGCGAAACCGAATCGCCTGGGGCGAGGAACACCGCAGGGGACGTAGCCAGGCCGGGACGACCGAGGTCGACCCACCAGCGCACGAGATCGCGCTGTTCCTAGCCACTGGCTTGGGCTACCCACGATTGCGGCTAAGTCCCGAGATGCGTCTGGCTGTTCAACCGGGGCCGTCAGGCTGGGTGGTCCGGTCCGCTATCCTGATGGGAATCGTCGGCGAGGAGTTCGCGTAAGACCTGGATGGCGCCGTTGATCCGCAGCAGACTGTCGCGGACTCGTTGTTGCTCGGCGGCGAGGTGCTGGAGCAACGCTTCGCCGGACGCGTGCTCGGCTTCTAGCTCGGCGAGCCTGGCGGCGAGGCGCGGTCGCTCGTTGGGGGATGTCATGCCTGCACCAACTGCACGATATTCCACTGTCCAAGTATTAACTTCCAGAGCGAATATTTGCCCGAGTCGTATCTTCGCAGACGCAGATTGGCGAAGTCGATGATTACATCGTGGCCACTTTGGTTCAACGCGAGCGGTTTGTCACTTGACTGGATGAATGCCGCACTGGCGTTAGCCCCGATCTGAAGTCCGCTCGAATCCTCCGGGTCAAAGATCGCCAGTCCTACACCTGCGAACTCTTCCCCAGCGGGGTTCCAGATTCTCATCGGTCCCCCAACGGCGAGCGCGGCCGGCCATCCATTGGTGATGTCACGCCCGTCCATGGGTAGCTGGCCACCGGTCTCCCCCGTTTGTTCGCGCTGGCCGATATCGACCCGGCCACCACGGGGGTTAATGCGCAACACGGGATCGCTTTGAGATGCCGCGATCCAGCTGTAGCCGTCGGCGATGCCGAGCCGCAGTTCGTTCCACTCATCGTTCGCCATCTTGCGTATGGCGAGCGAGCCGATCTGATTGTCTGATTCGCGCGACCGATCGATGATGACAGTTCGGCCGCCCACGGTGAGCGCTACATCTTCGATCGGGCTCGGCTCACCGATGCCGACGCTGCCCCCTCCGGGGTTGATTCGCAACGGTGTCTGACGGAGTAGGAACGTGCCGGGAGCCGTGGAGCCAGCCCCGGACCAGCGGCTCTGTATCCAGCCGTAGCCGGTGTCAACGCCGAGGGCGACTTGGAAATCCTGGTAGTCGTCGTCAGTGTGGATCACCAGCGACGTGCCTTTCCAACCCTGCAAGGGGCCGACCACATCGAGTTGGCCCCGCACAGTGAGCGCCGGGGCTTGGGGACGCGAGCCGATCTCGACGCTGTTTCCGGCGGGGTTAATCCTAAGCGGCGCTTGCATGTCGGTCTGGATCGACACCGCTGTCGAATAGACAGCGATCTGGATCTGTGCGGTGCGACCGTCATGCGTTCCACCGCTCACTCGCAGGGTGTCGGAGACGGTGAGCGCGGCAGCCCGCCACGTGTCGGCATTGACCACGCCCTCCTTGGCGGGTGGAGGGGCTGGTGATTCTCCAGCGGCGAAATAGCCGATGGTGACCGGGTTGCCGTCAGCGTTCAACCGCAGCGGTAGGGCGCCGCGACTCTCGATGCGAGCGGCACTTTCGGACACCCGGAGTTCGAGGGAGGGTTCGTCTCCGGCGCGACGGTCCGGATTGACTTCCTGCCAACGCACCAGCGAACGGTCCACGACCTGCAGCCACTCGGCGGCGACCCGCAAGGCACCATTTCCGGCGGCCAGCACACTGGCTCGGGCCGCAATGTTGAGATCGCCCGACGGCTCGGCGGTGGTGAAGTCGATCTGGGCGGCCCCGCCCCACATCTCGATCGGATTGATCGTCGCCGTGCGATGCGCGTGCACGGCGAGCGGGCCGACGTCGACCAGCAGTACAAGTTCGGTGTCGTCACCATCGGGCAGATCCTCGAAGCGCAGGATCAATTGGGCGTGATGGGCCAGCGCCGAGGTGTGCAGTTCGATCGTGAAATCGAGCGGATCGCCGGGCGACCAGACGGCATCTACCACGCGACGAAGCGTGGTGCCGTCAAGCACCCAACCCAACGGTTCACCCTCGATCGAAAGATGATCGCCATGCCCGCCGACCAACCCCCACGGAACGTTCGGCGAGGCCGTTCGATAGTCGATCACCAATCGAGTTGCCTGGTCGTCGTCGGCCGACAGCCGCACCGGCCCACCAGAGGTGTTGACGATTCTCACGTGCAATTCGTTCGTAGCCCGGCCGCTGTTAAGCGCGGCAGCGCCCTCGGTGAACCCGGCGGTAAACGGCCCCGAGACGGTGACCGACCCGGCACCTTCACGTTCGACACCCATTCGCACGCCGACTACGTCACCGGCAGCCCCGGTCTTGCTGCCCGGGGCGACCGCACGTTCGTCGCGCCCGCCGCTTCACGGCTGGCGACCGACCATCACCCCATCGCCGACGGCGAACGCGTTGAGGTCACCGACGGCATCACGTTGACCGCGATCGCCACACCTGGCCACACCCCTGATCATCATGCCTACCTGCTCGCTGCTCACGGCCGGCCGGTCGGTTTGTTCACCGGGGGTTCGTTAATGGTCGGCACCGTCGGGCGCACCGACCTGTGCGGCCCCGATCTGGCCGTGCCATTGGCACACGACATGTTCCACTCCCTCCGCCGCTTCGACGACCTCCCCGACGACGTCGCCGTGTACCCGACCCTCGGCGCAGGGTCGTTCTGCGCCGCACCAGCACGTCACAACGCACCAGCACCCTCGGACACGAACGCACGACGAACCCGCTGTTCGCGACGACCTGGCGAGGCCGAATTCGTCGGACGGTTGGTAGCCAGGTTCGGCACCTTCTCCACCTATTTCGCACGGCTCCCCGAGGTGAACCGCCTCGGCCCCCGCCGCTACGACAAACGCACCGGTACGGCTCGGACTGAAAGCGAACCTCGCTCAGTTCTCCCTGTTGGTCGGCGTGAACGCGTTGGTCGGCGTGAACGCGTTGGTCGGCGGGATGATCGGCCAGGAACGCACCGTCCTGCCCCTCCTCGCCAAGCAAGAGTTCGGGCTGACCGCGTTCACCGCGACATTGACGTTCATCGCCGCGTTCGGCGCCGTCAAAGCAGCCACCAACTTCTTCGCAGGCACCCTGTCGGACCGCTACGGACGCAAACCCGTCCTCATCGCCGGCTGGCTGTTCGCGTTACCGGTGCCGCCGCTGTTGATCTGGGCGCCGTCGTGGGGATGGGTGATCTTCGCCAACATCCTGCTCGGCATCAACCAAGGCCTCACCTGGTCAACAACGGTGATCATGAAAATCGACCTCGTCGGCCCCGCCCGCCGCGGGTTCGCCATGGGTCTCAACGAAGCCGCCGGCTACGGCGCGGTCGCAGGCACCGCTCTAGTCACCGGGTACATCGCCCATCACGCCGGGCTACGCCCAGAACCGTTCTTACTCGGCCTCTCATACGCCGGAGTCGGTCTCGGACTGTCGGTCTTCGTCGTACACGAAAC